>NZ_JBNJLS010000016.1:0-207222 GCF_050510915.1 Streptomyces odontotermitis
GCGCACACAGTATCGACGTAGGTCCTCACCTGATCCACGGTATGGAGGAGGGCTCATGACCCAGCATGTCGCCCCCGCCCTACGCCTGCTCCCCTGGACCGGGGAGGGGGGTAAGGCGTGCTACCTGAGCACCGATGGCGAGGGCGGATACGTGTCCGCGGTCGCTGATCAAGTCGAAGCTGTCCAATTGGGCATGGCCTCCGAACTAATGGACCACGCAGACGACTTGCTCCAGCAGCCCTCAGTCACATCAACTGAACTACACTTCCTTGCCGCCCGTCTGACTGAGTCACTGCGCGACGTACACCGGGTCGCGAGGAGCCGGGGAATCAGGCTTCACTCTGAGGCCGCGTCAAACATCACCAAAGGACCTGACGGGGGCTCGTAATGAAGTAGCTGTCGACGAGGGTGCCGCACCAAAGATGGTGCGGCACCCTCGTTCGAACCCAGGTCCCTCACGGCCCCGCCCGCGTCGCCACGATCACGCACTCCGTCGGCGCCGCGGCCAGGACCTGGCGCCGGGGCCGGACGAACCCGGCCTCCGCGAGCCACTGCGCGTACTCCTCGAAGCCGTAGGTGCGGCCTCCCTGCGTATGGAACAGGTTGAGGCTGAAGAGCCGGACGTGGGCCTCGCCGAGGCGGCCCGCCGAGCGGTCGACGTCGGGGAGAGGTTCCAGGAGGGCCACCGTCCCGCCGGGGGCGACCGCCGACGCGGTGGCGCGCAGCAGAGCCTTGTTCTCCTCGGCTCCGTTGCCGTGCAGGACGTTGAAGAGCAGCGCCACATCGTGTCCGGTGCCGAAGTCGGCGCTCAGCCAGTCCCCTTCGCGGAGCGTGAAGCGGTCTCGCAGGCCCGCCCTCCCTATCGCCTCCGCGCCGATCGCCAGCGCACCCGGCAGGTCCACCAGGGTCGCGTGCAGCCGCGGGTGGCGGCGGCAGAACGCCAGGGCGTAGCGGGCGTGGCCGCCGCCGATGTCGAGGAGGCGCCTCGCCTTTCCGGGGACCGGAACCAGGTCCACCACGTCGTCCTTCAGGGACTCGGCCAGGCCGGTGAGCATCGTCTGGAACTGGCGGAGCGTGTCCGGGCGTTGCTCGATCCAGGAGTAGAAGTCGACGGCCCGGCGCCCCTTGCGCACCGATTCCTCCAGGTCCGTCCAGAGGTCGCCGATCACCGCCTGCCAGAACGAGAAGGCGCTCGCGTAGTCGTCGGGGGCGTCGCGGCGCAGCCAGGTGTCGGTCGCCGCCGTGTTCGCGTAGCCACCCTCCTGGCGTGTCAGGTAGCCGAAGCTCACCAGCGCGTCCAGGAGCACCGTGAGGCCGCGCTCGTCGGTGGCCGTGCGCGCCGCGAGCTCCGCCGCGCCGAGCGGGCCCGCGTGCAGCTCCTCGAAGACGCCGAGCCGGAAGGCGGCGCCCGCGGCCCGGAAGGAGACCGCCCCGATGAAGTCCAGGTAGGCGGCCGGGGCCTCGTTGGTCTGCGTATGGCGGCGCAGTTCCTCAGGGTCCGGTACGAGCGGCACAGGTCCTCCTCTCGCTCATGGGGGTCAGACCGTGCGCGGCCGCCGCCTCGTCGACCTTCTTGCGCAGCCGCGTGGGGATGTCGTCGTACGGGAAGCGCGCCAGGTACGCCTCCATGTAGTCGCGGTCGTGCGCCAGGAACGGCAGGTCGGTCGGGACCATGTAGCGGATGGCGAGCAGCGGCACGGGGCTGTGCAGCGGCCGGAAGTCGTCGTTCCAGAGGCCGGCCTTCTGGGGCGGGGCGTCGTGGAACTCCCCGATCATCAGCCCGTGCGAGACGTAGTCGATCTTCAGGGCCTCCTGGCTGGCGTCGATGAAGCGGGTCAGGTCGGCGGGCGGCACGTCGGGGAAGAGCACCAGGATGGTCCGGAACTGGGCCGCGGAGAGTCCGGCGGGCCCCATCTCCAGGAACCAGTCCCGGTAGTACGTGAGGGTCGACGCCACCACCCCGAGGTCGTCGGGCACCCCCCGGTACAGGCCGAGGTAGAAGGTGCCGCGGTCCATGGAGCCCTGGGCGAAGGGGCAGACGGGGCCGCGGCGGCCGAGCTCCGGGTGCGGGTTGGTGAGGTACTCGCTCGCCCAGCGCGCGACCGTGCGGAAGGCGTCCTCGTGGCCGCGCACCGCCTCGGGCAGCGGGTCGCGCGGGAGGTCGGCGAGTTCGAGGAGCAGCCGTTCGGGATAGGACCAGTCGATCAGCACGGATTACCTCATGTCCTTCGAAGTGGGACTCGGAGCGGAGCTCGGAGTGCGTACGGCCTTGCGTACGAGGCGGTGGAGGGCGAGAGCGGTGCCCGCGGCCGTCGCGGCGGCGAGCACCTTCAGTACGGTGTCCTGCCGGCGGGCGCGCTCCAGGGCGTCGCCGTACGGCATCGTGGTGTGCGAGACCATCGTGTAGAGCGGCTGCCACGCGGTCGGGAAGACCTTGCTGAGCGCCAGGTCGGCCTTTTTCAGGGCGACATGGAGCGGGGAGGCGAGGCGGTCGCGGAGCTCCACGAAGTTCTGTTTGGAGAGTTCGTTGAGGACGTCGGTGTGGCGCTTGCGCGCCTCCTCGAACTCCCGGAAGGCGGCGTCCAGTCGGCCCGGGTGGCGGCCGATGCAGGCGTCGAGTTCCAGGCAGTCCTCGAAGGAGGAGTTCATGCCCTGCCCGTAGAAGGGGTAGACGGCGTGCGCGGCGTCGCCGATGAGGACGGCCCGGCCCCGGTGCTGCCAGGGCCGGGTGCGGACGCAGACCAGCGTGCCGACCGGGTTGGCGTCGAACTCCTTGAGCAGGTCGGGGATGAGCTCCTCCGCGTCGGGGAAGCGGGCGCGGAAGAAGGTGAGGACGGCCTCCGGGGTGGTCAGGGTGGCGAAGCTCTCCTCGCCCTCGAAGGGCAGGAAGAGCGTGCCGGTCAGGGAGTTGTCGCGGTTGGGGTGCGCGACGATGAGCCCCGCACCGCCCGGCCAGATGTGCAGCGCCTCGATCCGGACCTGCGCGGAGCCGTCGGGCGCGGCCGGGATGGTCAGCTCCTTGTAGCCCCAGTCCATGAACTCCTGGTGCACATCGGCGCGTTCACCGCTGTGGAGGTGGCGGCGGACCGCCGAGTACACCCCGTCGGCGCCGATGACGGCGTCGGCCGTGACGGCGCGTTCCTCGCCGGTGGCCGCGTCGGTGACGTACGCGCACGCCTGGTCCTTGTCGAGCCCGGTGAGCCGGGTGCGAAAGACGAAGCGGACGTTCGGCAGGGCCTCGGCGGCGTCGATGAGGAGGCGGTTGAGGTCGCTGCGCAGGACCGAGTGGAGGATCTGGCTCTCCTCGGTCCCGTACGCCTGGAACGCCGGTGCGGCGCCCGGCCGGTGGATGACGCGGCCGCGCATCGGCACGGTCAGCGGCCACAGCCGTTCGAGGAGGCCGACCTGGTCGAGGGCCCGGATGCCGCGCGCGGACAGGCCCAGGTTGATGGAGCGGCCCTGCCCGTCGTCGGGCTGCGAGCGCAGGTCGGCCCGGCGCTCGTACACGGTGACGCGGTAGCCGCGCCGCCCCAGGTAGAGGGCCATGAGCGAGCCGGCGAGCCCGGCGCCGACGACGGTGAACCTCGGTGGTGTGTCGGCGGCGCCCGCCCTCGCTCCGTCCGGCGTACCGGTGGTGTCTGTCATCGCTCCCCCTCCGTCGTCCGGTCGCCGGTCCGCGTGGGCGCCGTGACGACCCGTATGTCCTGCAGCGTCAGTTCGCACCGCCCGACCGCCTCGGCCGCGCTGCGCCCCGTGGCCACGACCTCGCCGCAGACCCGGTCGACCGACCAGGTCAGGGGCGGCACGACCAGGCCCGGCTCGGCCTTAAGGTCCAGGCTCACGCCGTCCCGCAGGGTGCGCGGGACCTCGACGGCGGTGACCGTCCCCGGCTCGGCCGCGATGAACCGGACGGCCGCTCCGCCCACCGGGGGCGGCGCCGTGTGGTCCCACGCGGTCAGGCCGAGGGGCACTCCGACGGCGAGCCGGATCAGGTCCACTCCATAGGTGAGCCGCACCAGTTCGGGGATGCTGTCGCCGCCGGTGCGGTTGTGGGACTCCAGGATCCGGGGGCCCGCCGGGGTGAGCTTGAGCTCGGTGTGCGTGGGGCCCTCGGTCAGGCCCACAAAGTCCAGCAGACGCTCCGTCAGCTCGGTGCACTCGGCGGCGAGTTGAGGGGTGAGCGCGGCGGGCACGGCCTGGCCGAACTCGATGAAGCGCGGACCGAGCAGCTTGTCGGTGATCGCGACGACGGTGTGCCGCCCCTCGTACGAGAACGCCTCCAGGCTGACCTCGGGCCCCTCCAGATACTCCTCCGCCAGCATCCGGCCGCGCCCGCCGCGCTCGACCTCCCGCCAGACGCGGGCGGCGTCGGCCGGACCCTCGACGCGGTGGACGTCGGCGCTGCCGCCGTGGTCCGGCGGCTTGACGATGGCGGGACCTCCCAACCCCGCGACGAAGGCCGCGAGTTGGGCCGCCCCGCGCACCATGCGGTGGCGCACCGGGGACAGGCCGACGGAGTCGAGGAGGCCGCGCATCGCGGACTTGTCCTTGAGCAGGACGGCGGTGCGCGGGCTGTTGCCGCCGAGGCCGAGCTCCGCGTTGAGCCGGGCGGCCGGGACGAGGCCGGGCTCGGTGAGGGTGAGGACGCGGCGGAAGGGCCGCTCGGCGTGGGCCTTGCGGACCTCGGCGGCGATGGCCTCCTCGTCCAGGAGGTCGACGTCGACGACCCGTTCGCACAGCTTCGCCGACTCCGGTCCCGCCTTGCCCGGGGCGTGGAACAGGACGGTGTCGAGGCCGTACGAGGCCGCGGCCCGCAGGATGTCGGCCTGGCCGCCGATCACCGCGACGCGTGTCTCTGCCATCTCAACTCACCTCCGCGGTCCGGGAGTCGGCGTTCTCGACGGGCGCGCAGTGCACGCGGTAGCGGTCCGCCGTGTCGAGGACCTGCCGGGTGACCTCGGCGGTGGTCCGGCCCCGGTAGCGGAACCGGCCGCCGATGAACTCGTACGTCCCGCGCAGGTCCGGCACCACGGCACCGGGCTCGGGCAGGACCTCGGCGTACGGCCCTTCGGCGCCCGTCATCGAGGGGGCGCTGACGATGCGGCAGGGCCGGGGCCCGGTGAGCGGGACGAGGAGGCAGCCGCCGACGGGCTCGTCCGCCGGGAACGGGCGCAGGCGCGGCAGGACGTCGCACTGGAGGTGGAACTCCAGCTCCATCAGGTCGACTCCGTGCACCTCGCGCCAGACGAAGGGGATGTCCCCGCCGCCGGGACGGCAGCCGACCTCCAGGAACACACACGTGGGCCGGCCGTCGCGCTCGGCGAGGAACAGCTCCAGGTGGAAGACCCAGGGCTTGGTGGACATGCCGGGCACGACGGTGCGCAGGAAGTCCTCCACCACGGCGTTGACCGCCGGGTCGTCGACCTCCACGGAGCCGACGGGCTCCCCCATCATGAAGGCGAGCGGACCGGTGGTCGCGGCGCCCGGCACGTTCTCGTACGTGGACAGGCGCCAGGGACCGAGGTCCTGGCCGGTGTAGATGCCGTCGACGTGGTACACCCGGTGGTCCAGATACTCCTGGACGAGGACGGGCTGCGCGGCGTCGATGGTCAACTGCGCGGCGTCGTCGGGGCCTTCGAGGCGCCGGATGCCGGTGCTGGCCCGGCCCTGCAGCCGCTTGGCGACGACCGGCCAGCCGTACTCGGAGGCGAACTTCTCCACTTCGCCGGGCGAGGTCGCGAGGTGGGAGGCGGGGGTGGCGACGCCGGTGCGGCGGGCGGCCGCGAGCATCGCCTCCTTGTCGAGGAAGTGGTGCAGCTCCTCGGGGAGCCGTCCGCGCGAGCCGAAGTCGGCGCGCAGCCGGGCCGCGACGGCGAGGTCGCTCTCCTGGAGCGCGACGACGGCCTCGGGTAATCCGAAGCGGGTGACGACGGGGTCGAGTGCCGCGCGGACCGCGGCGTAGTCGGTGGGGTCGTCGACGACCAGGACGTGGGCGGCCTCCTCCGGGACCGCGGAGCGGCCGATCTCGGTGGTGACATAGGTGACGGCGCAGGCGGTGTGGTCGACATAGGTGAGGTAGTCCGCGTATTTGTCACGCCACCGGTTGAAGACAAGGATGTGCACGTTGTGCAGGGGAACTGCGGGCATGCGGGTTCTCTTTCCTGAATCAAACTTCGGCAGCGGCCAGTTGGAGATGCCGCGCGATCACGGGCCGGTAGGAAACGACGATGAGCGCCGCCATCACGGCGAACGACGCGGCCATTCCCCAGGGCGGAAGGAGCGCGCTGGCGCTCAGCCCGACGGACGCGATGATGAGTCCGCCCTGAATGCTCATCTTGAACACGGCGAGATAGGTCGTGCGGGCGTGCTCCGGCACCAGATCGGCGAGCATCGCCTGCATGACGGGAATGTGCATCAGCTCACCGACCGTCAGGGCCGCCACGGAGAGGATGAGCAGCACGACGGAATTGCTGACTCCGAGCGCCGCCATTCCCGCCCCGAAGAGCGCGATTCCCCAGTAAGCCCGTCTGGAGTCCGGCAGTTCGCGCAGCAGCCGTTCCGAGAAGAAGGCGAGCACGACGATGAGGATGGTGTTCTCCGCGCGGAGAATGCCGAGCAGCCGGTAGCCGTCGAGGTGCAGCCCCCAGAAGTCCTGGGGCCGCAGCTCCTCGGCGAGCCGCACGGCGACATAGCCGGTCATCTGCAGCTCGATGCCGAGCCACAGCGTCATGCCCAGGACCAGGCGCAGGAACAGGGAGTCGCGCAGCACCTGGGCGTACCCGGCGACGAGCCGGCGCGGCCGCAGCACCTCGCGGGGCACCGGCGGCGGCTCCTTTGCGGGGCGTGGCGGCGCCGTCTCGGTCAGCAGCCGCAGGCTGACCAGGGCGGCGGCGCCGGCGATGAGCGCGGCGGCGGCGAGCATGGCGGCGAAGAAGTCGGCGTAGAGGAACCCGCCGACGACGGCGCCGGCGGCGAGGGCCACATTGACCGACCAGTACTGCAGTGTGTAGACGCCCTTGCGCTCCTCGGACGTCGTCGTGTCGACGATCATCGCCTCGTTCGCGGGCAGCGCGAAGCTGCCCAGCGAGGTATTGAGCACATAGAAGAGATAGACGCCGGCCGCCGAATTGATCCATGGCGAGCTGAAGAGCGCCATTCCGCCGAAGGAGAGCGCCACTCCGCCCGTCCCCGCGACGAGCGGCCCGCGGCGCCCGAAGGCATCCGCGACCGGTCCGCCAAGGAGGCTCGCGAGGACCGAGATCCCCACGGCCACCAGAATGAGCAGACCGGCCAGTGCGGCGCCGACCTCGGCGGCCAGGTAAATGGCCATGAGCGGCGTGATGATCGTGTTCAGAAATCGCTCGACAAATCCCACGGCGATTCTGAGACGAAGGGCTGGATGAAGGGCGCGGAAGTGCACCTTGATATCCCCCGGTCAAGGTGGCAGTGCGACTTTTCGCAAGAAGCATTCCCGGCCGGAATCAAGACTGTCAATGTGACGCACGTCACACCGTAGAAAGGGTAATTACCTTGCCCGCACGTTGAGTTGCTAAATCACCGGAGAATGTAAAGGGCCGCACGTCACGGCACCGTCACGCGGCCGTCACCGAATGCGAGCAGTAATTACCAGCCGAAGAATTGCGCCCCGGCCGCCTCAGTAGGAACGCGGCGCGGCGCCGTGCGGCGGCGGATAGCCGTACCCCGCGGGGGCGGGCGCGGGGGCCGCCTGGGCCTCCCGGTCGTAGAACGGTCGGGCGTTGGCGCGCAGCCACATCGCCACCGGGTCGTACGCGTCCGACATCGCGACCGTCGAGACGGGCAGACCGTCCGGGACCGCGGCGATCGACTGCTGCATCATGGCGCGCACCGCGTCGACCGACGCCGGCGACGTGTCGTACACGTCGAGCCCGATCGCCAGGTACGGGGCGCCGAGCGAGGGCTGCACCCAGGCGCGGCGCAGCGAGCGCACGGCGGGCGTGCGGTGCGCGGTCTGCGCCAACAGGGCCCAGAACTGGGGGATTTCGATGCTCGGCTCGGTCAGCCGCAGCGGGCCCGCGGGCACCAGGTCCAGGCCCGTCGCGATGCGGCGCAGATCGAGCCACGGAATGCCGACGCCGCCGCCGGGCGCGTGCGGGTTGAGCCACAGGCCGTAGTGGTCGGGGAAGAGGGTGCGGGCGACGTCGAGGCCGCTCACCACCTCGTAACTCCTGTTCCAGCCGCTGGCGGAGAGCTCCTGGGCGGAGGTCACACAGGGCGCGTAGCCGAGGCCCTCGACCTCCATGTTGCCGTACTGGGCGTCGGGGGAACCGGCCTGGCCGTGCCAGAGCAGCATCCACACCTGGTCGGCGGCGAGGGCGCGCAGCAGTGCCTCGTACGCGTCATAACGCCCCGGCGTCACCTGGCGCAGCATGTGCTCGACCTGACCGGCCGCAGCCGTGCCCGACGCACTCACCCGTAACCGCCCCTTCATGACTCTTCCGACGAACCCGGCACATCTCTCGCGACGGTGGCACGACAGCGCGCTGTGTACGGCCGCGCGCCGACCGGGTCATGAAACCAGCTTAAGCGGCGATCCTGACACCGACTTGGCGTACGGAGTCCTCGGTGCTCACTCGGTGTGGCCCGGCGGCTGGAACGCGGGCTGCTCGGACGCCACTTGGTGCAGGTGATCGGCGGCCGTCTGATGGAAGGGCCGCACCCGCTCACGCAGCCAGTCCCCCACCGGGTCCTGCGCCACGTCGAGGAGCACGAGGTTCACCGGCCAGCCGACCGGAACCTGGGCCAGGGCGCGGCCGAGCGCCGCCATGGGCCGCTCGCGGGCGTCGCCGTCCCAGGTGGTCAGCTCGACGCCGACGAACAGGGTGGGGTCGCCGTCCTCGATGCGGGCCAGACAGCGGCGCGCGGTGCGCACCACGCCGGTCGCCTCGAACTCGCGGGCCGCGGCGGTCAGGAAGTCCACCGGGTCGTGCTGCCAGTCCGGCTCGTAGAGCTGCACCCGGCCGCCGCTCGCGGGCCCGTCGAGCTCGGTGCGCCCGGCCCGGCACAGCTCGGCGACGGCGGGCGGGGGCAGCGGGACGCCCACGGTGCCCTCCGGGTTCACGGCGATGCCGAGCTGCGGGGGCAGTCCGCGCGCGAACTCCACCGCGGGCGCCACCGTGCACCCCATGCGGCCGCCCGTGACCTGCTGGAACTGCTCCTCGGAGGAGAAGACCGGGACATACGCCTGGCCGTCGATCTCCAGCGTCGGCAGGTCGAGCGTCGCACTGTCGGGGCCGCCGCCCCTGGGCAGCGGGATCCAGATGTGGCTGCGCCCGAGGACCTCGACGATGCGGGCCCCCGTCGACGGCGCCGGCGCCGCGCCGCCGAGCGACGCCGCGAGCACCTCCTCGAGTTCGTTGCCCGGCCATCCGCCATATGGATGGGCGTGTGCCTGCGCCGGAATGTCCATCGCTCAACCCCTGCTCGCGTACCGCTCTGCCTGCGGCTCGAACCCTAACGCCGGTCGCCGCGACGGGGGCCGCGTGCACCCAAATGGACACGCTCCGCATCTGTCTGGTTGCGGACCGTAGGGACCGCTTCGAGGGTGGCCGTACAACCCCATCCCGCCCCCACCGCCGAAAGGTCCCCCCATGACTCCGCTCAGGACCGCCTCGCTCGTCGTCAGCGCGTCCGTCTGCGGCGCCCTGATCCTCGGGGCGGCCGCCCCGGCCGGTGCGGTGGGTGCGGCCCCTGCCAGAAGCTCCACCGACATCGCCCGCCCCACCGTGCCCCGGACCGTGCAGGACCTGGAGTCGCTCCTCGAAGCCTGCCAGTACCTGCTCGACACCTCGTTCGGCGGCTGGATCAACCCGGACGCCCTGGAGAAGGTCAGCGCCGAGCTGGACACGGTGCTCGGCGAGCCGACCCCGCCCGGCGAGGAGCCCGGCACCTGGCCGGGCGAGGCCCGCAAGACCTTGAAGAAGGAGGTCCAGGGCCTCATCGACGCGGCCTCGGACGGCGACTGGTTCAAGGTCTTCCTCGCCCTGCAGACCGTGCCGAAGGCGGCGAACGACCTGCTGTTCGCCGTCGGCCTCGGCAACTTCATCGACTCGCTGCCCCCAGCCCCCGAACCTCCGGCCAGCACCACGCCGGCGCAGTAGTCCCCACCCACCCACAGGAACACCGAACACCCCACCCCCACGGAAGGACCCTCCCCATGCGACTCAGCAAGTCCGCCACCGCGCTCGCCGTCTCCCTGTCCCTCTTCGCCGGCGCCGCGGGCTCCCTCGCCCTCGCCGCCCCCGCGAGCGCGGCCACCGCCTCCGTCGACGACCAGCGGGCGCTCCGCGTCGAGCAGGGCTTCGACGCGCTGTACGACGCGATCGACCGGCTCGCCGACCGCGCCGCCGACGACTCGGTCGGCCCGGCCGACCGCGCCGCCGTCGACGCCGCCCTGGACGGGGTGCTCGCCGCGACCGGCGCCGTGCGCGCCGCCGACCCGGAGCCGACGCCCCCGAAGGGCGACGACCCGGTCAAGGCGGCGCAGGCCAAGCTGAAGAAGCAGACGGATGTCCTGGTCCAGGCGGCGATGAAGGGTGACCTCCTCGGCCTCGTCGTCGCCCTCAACGCGGTCCCGCAGCTCGCGGTGGACCTGCTGATCCAGATCGGCCTCGGCAAGCTCACGAAGGACCTGCCGAAGCTGCCGGAGGTCCCGGGCCTGCCGAAGATCCCGGGCATGCCGGAGACTCCGGCCACCACGCCGCCCGCGACGACGCCCGCCGTGCCGGGCTTCCCGAAGATCCCGGGTCTGCCGTTCTGACGGCGCCCGCCCGCCCGAACAACGACGAGGCCCGCACCGTTCGACGGTGCGGGCCTCGTCGTCCTGTCAGCGCGTGAACCCGATCCTCCTCAGCGCCCCCGCCGCCTCCCGGTCAAGGAGCACAGCGGACCCGCATCCCCGGGGCAGCTCCCCCCTCTCGGTCGCGGCCACCAGGCGCCCCACCATCCTGCGATGCCGTGCGAAGGCGTACCGCGAGACGCCTCTGCCCCGCTCCCGCTGGCCCTTGAGGGCCGTGGCCTCGGGGACGTCCAGGAGGAGCAGATGGAGGGCGGAGCCCCGGCGCTCGGCCTCGCGCGCGAGCCACCCGCGCACCCACGCCTGCGTACCGCAGTCGTGCACCACGACGCTCTCGCCGGAGCGCAGCGCCCGGCGCAGGCCCGCGTAGTGGGAGAGGCGGACGAGGGGGCGGTAGAGCGCGTACGGGAGCAGGCGCGGCATCCGGTGCGCCCAGCGGTCGCGGGTGTCCTGGGAGTCGATGCGCCCGGCCGCGGCCGCGCGCCGCATCAGCGTGGACTTGCCGCTGCCCGGAAGACCCGACACCACCACCAAGTCGCCCTGGGCGAAGGCGAGCCGGTGCGGGCTGCGGCCCGCACGGGCCCGCAGGTCGCGGACCACCGGCCGGGGCAGCGGCGGTGCCGCGGCGTCCGGCGCGCAGCACTCGTGGGCCGGGGCACCCGCCTGCCCGGGCAGCAGAGCCCCCGTCGTCGTCGCGTAGACACTCGCCTTGCGCACCGTGATCGGCCTCCCCATGCGGTCACACGTCACTGGTCTCCCGCCCTTCCCCATCGAGTGTAAAGAGAAGGTAATGCCGCACAAGGGCTCCGCTGTTCGACCGCAGCTCCCCGGCGTGCGCCCCCGCATGCAATGATGTGCGCGCCAACTCCATACCGGCCGCTTGAATCCGCGCGGGAGAGTTCCCGGACCCCTGTACCGCACTACCGCTTCGTCGGTAGGTGATACGGATCCGGGGCGCCGAAGGAGCAAGTTCCTCCCTTGAATCTCTCAGGCCCCGTACCGCGTGGGCGAGGCACATCTGAAAAGCGGGCCGCCCCCTGGGCCGCCCCACCCAAGGTGCAAGCCGACGTCCCGGTGACCCCGGACCGAGGCGAACCTCTCAGGTTCCATGACAGATGGGGAGGAAACCAACCTCGCCGTCATGCATGCCCTGGGAGCCTTCACTCATGAGCAACGCCGTACGCCACACCGCCCTCGATGCGCTGCATCGTTCGCTCGGCGCGACCATGACCGACTTCGCGGGCTGGGACATGCCGCTGCGGTACGCCAGCGAGCGCGACGAGCACAACGCCGTGCGCACCAAGGCCGGGCTCTTCGACCTGTCCCACATGGGTGAGATCACCGTCTTCGGCCCCCAGGCCGTGGACTTCCTCAACCACGCGCTGGTCGGCAACATCGGCTCCATCGGCGTCGGCCGCGCCCGCTACACGATGATCGTCGACGAGAACGGCGGCATCCTCGACGACCTGATCGTCTACCGCCTGGGCGAGGCCGAGGCCCCCGAGTACATGGTCGTCGCCAACGCGGGCAACGCCCAGACCGTCCTGGACGCCCTCACCGAGCGCGCCGCGGCGTTCGACGCCACGGTCCGCGACGACCGCGAGGCCTACGCGCTGCTCGCCGTCCAGGGCCCCGAGTCCCCCGGCATCCTCGCCTCCGTCACCGACGCCGACCTCGACGGCCTCAAGTACTACGCGGGCCTGCCCGGCACCGTCGCCGGCGTCCCCGCCCTGATCGCCCGCACCGGCTACACCGGCGAGGACGGCTTCGAGCTCTTCGTCGCCCCCGGCGACGCCGAGAAGCTCTGGCAGGCGCTCACCGACGCGGGCGCGGCCAAGGGCCTCGTGCCCTGCGGCCTCTCCTGCCGCGACACGCTGCGCCTGGAGGCGGGCATGCCGCTGTACGGGCACGAGCTCACCACCGCGCTCACCCCCTTCGACGCCGGTCTCGGCCGCGTCGTGAAGTTCGAGAAGACCTCGCAGTCCGACACCTTCGTGGGCCGCGCCGCGCTCAGCGCCGCCGCCGAGCGCGCCGAGTCCGCTCCCCCGCGCAAGCTCGTCGGCCTGATCGCCGAGGGCCGCCGCGTCCCGCGCGCCGGCATGCCGGTCGTCGCGGACGGCCAGGTCATCGGCGAGGTCACCTCCGGCGCCCCGTCCCCCACCCTGGGCAAGCCGATCGCCATGGCGTACGTGGACGCCGCGCACGCCGAGCCCGGCACCACCGGAGTCGGCGTCGACATCCGCGGCACCCACGAGCCGTACGAAGTCGTGGCGCTGCCGTTCTACAAGCGCCAGAAGTGACCGTGGGGCGCCGCACGTGACGGCGCCCGCCGTCTCCCAGCTTTCCCTTGTTCACCAGCACACGCCCGCGTACAGGAGAATTCAGGCATGAGCAACCCCCAGCAGCTGCGCTACAGCAAGGAACACGAGTGGCTGTCGCCCGCCGAGGACGGCGTCGCGACGGTCGGCATCACGGAGCACGCGGCCAACGCGCTCGGTGACGTCGTCTTCGCCCAGCTCCCCGAGGTCGGCGACACCGTCACCGCGGGCGAGACCTGCGGCGAGCTCGAGTCGACGAAGTCCGTCAGCGACCTGTACTCCCCGGTGTCCGGCGAGGTCGTCGCGGCCAACCAGGACGTCGTGGACGACCCGTCGCTGGTGAACTCCGCGCCCTTCGAGGGCGGTTGGCTCTTCAAGGTGCGTGTCGCGGGCGAGCCGGACGACCTGCTCTCCGCGGACGAGTACACCGAGTTCTCCGGCTCCTGAGTCTCCTGCCTCCTAAGGACGTATAGGCATGTCGCTTCTGAACACCCCCCTCCACGAGCTGGACCCGGACGTCGCCGCCGCCGTCGACGCCGAGCTCCACCGCCAGCAGTCCACCCTGGAGATGATCGCCTCGGAGAACTTCGCTCCGGTCGCCGTCATGGAGGCCCAGGGCACGGTCCTCACCAACAAGTACGCCGAGGGCTACCCCGGCCGCCGCTACTACGGCGGCTGTGAGCACGTCGACGTCACCGAGCAGATCGCGATCGACCGGGTCAAGGACCTGTTCGGCGCCGAATACGCCAACGTCCAGCCGCACTCCGGCGCCTCCGCCAACCAGGCCGCCCTCTTCGCGATCGCCCAGCCCGGCGACACGATCCTCGGCCTGGACCTGGCGCACGGCGGGCACCTCACCCACGGGATGCGCCTGAACTTCTCCGGCAAGCAGTTCAACGTGGTCGCGTACCACGTGGACGAGGCCGGCCTGGTCGACATGGCCGAGGTCGAGCGCCTCGCCAAGGAGAACAGCCCCAAGGTGATCATCGCGGGCTGGTCCGCCTACCCGCGCCAGCTGGACTTCGCCGAGTTCCGCCGGATCGCCGACGAGGTCGGCGCGAAGCTGTGGGTCGACATGGCGCACTTCGCCGGTCTCGTCGCCGCCGGGCTGCACCCGAACCCGGTGCCCTACGCGGACGTGGTCACCTCCACCACGCACAAGACCCTCGGCGGCCCGCGCGGCGGCATCATCCTGGCCCGCGACAAGGAATTCGCGAAGAAGCTGAACTCCGCGGTCTTCCCCGGCTTCCAGGGCGGCCCCCTGGAGCACGTGATCGCCGCCAAGGCCGTCTCCTTCAAGGTCGCCGCCTCGGAGGAGTTCAAGGAGCGCCAGCAGCGCACCCTGGACGGCGCCCGCATCCTGGCCGAGCGCCTCGTCCAGGACGACGCCAAGGCCGCCGGCGTGGACGTCCTGTCGGGCGGCACCGACGTGCACCTGGTCCTCGTCGACCTGCGCAACAGCGAGCTCGACGGCCAGCAGGCCGAGGACCGCCTCCACGAGGTCGGCATCACGGTCAACCGCAACGCGGTCCCGAACGACCCGCGCCCCCCGATGGTCACCTCGGGCCTGCGGATCGGCACCCCGGCGCTCGCCACGCGCGGCTTCGAGGCCGACGACTTCCGCGAGGTCGCCGACGTGATCGCCGAGACCCTCAAGGCGCCCGCTCCCTTCGAGGGTACTGACGCGGCCGCGCTCCGCGCCCGGGTGACCGCTCTGGCCGAGAAGCACCCGCTCTACCCCGGCCTGTAAGGGTTCCGCAAGGATTACGTACCCTTGCGTACGTACGAACCTTCGGGGCACCGCGCACACTGGAATCAGAGAGACCAGCGCGCGCGGTGCCCCTGCCCATGCACCCCATGCACCGCCTGAGCGTCACCTCTGCACGACCCCGGCAGACAACGGCGTCTACCAACCACCCTTGGAGTTCCCCGTGGCCATCTCGGTCTTCGACCTGTTCTCGATCGGCATCGGCCCGTCCAGCTCCCACACGGTCGGCCCGATGCGCGCCGCCGCCCTCTTCGCCCGCCGCCTCAAGAACGAGGACCTGCTCCAGCGCACCGCCACCATCCGCGCCGAGCTCTACGGCTCCCTGGGCGCCACCGGCCACGGTCACGGCACCCCCAAGGCGGTCCTGCTCGGCCTGGAGGGCGAGTCCCCCCGCACCGTGGACGTGGAGAAGGCCGACGACCGCGTCGAGGACATCAAGCACAGCGGCCGCCTCAACATCCTCGGCACCCACGACATCACCTTCGACTTCGACGAGGACCTGGTCCTGCACCGCCGCAAGGCACTGCCCTACCACGCCAACGGCATGACCGTCGCCGCCCACGACGCCGCCGGAACGCTTCTGCTGGAGAAGACCTACTACTCCGTGGGCGGCGGCTTCGTCGTCGACGAGGCCGTCATTTCCGGAGAGGGCAACGCGGGCGAGAACCCGATCGTCCCCGACGACACCATCCTGAAATACCCCTTCCGCACCGGCGCCGAACTGCTCGTCCGCGCCCAGGAGACCGGCCTGTCCATCTCCTCGCTGATGCTGGAGAACGAGAAGGCATGGCGCACCGAGGACGAGATCCGCTCCGGCCTGCTGGACATCTGGCGCGTCATGCAGGCATGCGTCAGCCGCGGCATGTCGCGCGAGGGCATCCTGCCCGGCGGCCTCAAGGTCCGCCGCCGCGCCGCCACCTCCGCCCGCCAGCTGCGCGCCGAGGGCGACCCCCAGGCCCGCGCCATGGAATGGATCACCCTCTACGCCATGGCCGTCAACGAGGAGAACGCCGCAGGCGGCCGCGTCGTCACCGCCCCCACCAACGGCGCCGCCGGCATCATCCCCGCCGTCCTGCACTACTACGTCAACTTCGGCGCCGGCGCCGCCTCCGAGACAGAAAAGGAAGAAGGCGTCATCCGCTTCCTGCTCGCCGCGGGCGCCATCGGCATGCTCTTCAAGGAGAACGCCTCCATCTCCGGCGCCGAGGTCGGCTGCCAGGGCGAAGTCGGCTCCGCCTGCTCCATGGCCGCAGGCGCCCTCGCCGAAGTCCTCGGCGGCTCCCCCGAACAGGTCGAGAACGCCGCCGAGATCGGCATGGAACACAACCTCGGCCTCACCTGCGACCCCGTCGGCGGCCTCGTCCAGATCCCCTGCATCGAACGCAACGGCATGGCCGCCGTCAAGGCCGTCACCGCCGCCAAGATGGCCCTGCGCGGCGACGGCTCCCACAAGGTCTCCCTCGACAAGGTCATCAAGACCATGAAGGACACCGGCGCCGACATGAGCGTCAAATACAAGGAAACCGCCCGCGGCGGCCTCGCCGTCAACATCATCGAATGCTGAGCACGTGCCGGTCCGGCCCGAGCATGGGTGAGCGTTCCGCGGGAACCCGTCAGGGCGACCACAACTCGTGGGCTTTCAGGCTCAGTTGACGTACGCGGGAGGCCGCCGTGGAATCCCTGGCTCATAACGAGGCGACGGTGTCTCAGGCCGTGCTCGTGCTGGACACCGCCGAGCCCGAACAGCTCGCGGAGTTCTACGCGCGGCTGCTCGGCGCCGAGGTACCGGAGGAGCGTGAGCTCGCCCGGATCGAGATCACCGGACGCGGCGGCACCCGCCTCGCGTTCCGGCGCGACAACGGCGCCGCCCCACCGAGCTGGCCGCGCCCCGACGACTCCCAGCAGGCACACCTCCAATTCCTCGTCCCCCGCGAGGACATGGACGCGGTCGAGCGCCAGATCTTCGACCTCGGCGGCCGCCCCCTGGACACCAAGGAGAACGAGGGCCTGCACGACTGCAGGCTGTACTCGGACCCGGCGGGCCACACGTTCTCCCTGCGCAGCGAGTAGCGCGCAGGGGCGTCAGGGGGCGCGGGGAAGGCCACCCCTGCATTCCGGCGTAACTCCGGGTACCCACCGATGCCGGGCGAAACGGAGTCAGGCGTTCGGGGGTGGAGGGGCGCGGCTCCGGGAACCACTAGGAAACCCAGGAGGTTCACCGCCCGGCCTCCTCCCAGCCCGGGAGACGCCCATGATCCGTGGCATCGACGTCAGTTCCTACCAGTCCTCCTTCGACACCGACGGCCTCTCCTTCGTCTTCATCAAGGCGACGGAGGGGCGCAGTTACGTGAATCCACGCCTGACCTCCCAGACGAAACGCGCCCGCGACGGCGGCTGCGTCGTCGGCTTCTACCACTTCCTGTGGCCGGGCAACATCGCGGCGCAGGCGGAGTACTTCGTGAAGAAGGCGCCGGAGAAGGAGGGGGATCTGCTGGCGGTGGACTGGGAGTGGACAGGGGACCATACGGCGGCCACGAACGCGGAGAAGGACCGCTTCATCCGGGAGGTGAAGAGGCTGCGGCCGGACCACCGGTGCCTGTTGTACTGTTCGCGCGATTTCTGGCTGAACCGCGACTCCACGTCGTACGCGGGCGACGGCCTGTGGATCGCCGACTACGTCACGGCGGGCAAGCCCCGCATCAAGGCGAAGTGGACGATCCACCAGTACACGTCGACGCCGCTGGACAAGGACGTCGCGGCCTTCGACGACGAGGAGGCGCTCCGGGACTGGGCAACTCCCTAGCGCCGCACCGCCGTTGGGTCCCTGCGGTCAGGCCCGCCACTCCGCCGTGCGCTCCGGGGACGCCCCCGCGAGTGCCTTCGTGATCGTCTCGACGTCACCCCTGTTGCCGTACACCGGCGTGCCCGGCTGCTGGCGCCAGGAGTCGTCGAGGCCGCCGTTGTCGACGGTGTCGAAGCCGAGTTCGTCGATGAGCGCCCGTACGACCCGCTTGGCCGCCTCGTCGTCGCCGGAGACCGGCAGGGCGACGCGGCCCGGGGTCCCCTTGGGGAGCGACTTGTCGAGGATGTCCTCGGCGTAGGTGCCGTTGAACGCCTTCACGACCGGGTGGCCGAGCTGCTGCTCGGTCCAGCGGCTCTCGGTCAGGCCGTCCTCGATGGCGGCGATCCTGCCGTCCCGCTGCTGCGGGTAGTAGTTGCCGGTGTCGATGACGACGACGTTCTCGGCCGCCCCGTCGAGGATGCCCGCGGGCAGGTCGGGCACGGCCTTCAGCGGGATGGTGACCACGACGACCTGGGCGCCGACGGCCGCCTCCGTGGCGGCGACGGCCTTGGCCCCGGTTTCCTCGGCGAGCGCGGTGAGGGTGTGCGGTCCTCGCGAGTTCGCGACGGACACGTCGTGGCCGAGCGCGGTGAGACGGCGGGTGAGGTTGCCGCCGATGTTGCCCGCGCCGATGATGCCGATCTTCATGGGAGTGCCCTTTCACGATCCGTCGCAGTCCGTACGGGGAGCAGCAACCTCGCCGGGCTTCCGGCTATTCCGGCGGCCCGGCCGGGCCGATGGGGCCAATGGGGCCGATGGGGCCCGTACGGGTCAACGGCCGCCCAACCGCCCCATCGTCGCCTCCAGTTCCGTCCGCGCCGCCCGCTCCGCCTCCTCCGCGTCCCCCTCCGCCACCGCCCGTACGAGCGCCTCGTGCGCCTCGTGCCCGTGGTTGGACTCGTCCGCGCGTACGCCCGTCAGGTCCAGCAGGGCGATGAGGCCCTCCCGCAGCGCCGGGGCGAACTCGGCGAAGAGGTCGGTGAGTACGGGGTTGTGGGCGGCCGCCACCACCGCCGCGTGCAGGGCGATGTCGGCGTCGACGAAGGCCGGGTCGGGGCCCGCGGACGCCGCCCTGCGGCCCTCCAGCGCCGTTGTCATCGCCTCGACGTCCGCGTCCGTGCGGCGGTGCGCAGCGAGGCGGGCCGCCTGGACCTCGACCAGCATCCGCACCTCGTACACATCCTCAACTGCCGCCCTGCGCAGGCGAGTCGGCCAGTCCTCCTTCGCCTCCGTCGCCGTGACGAAGACCCCTGCCCCCTGCCGGGCCCGCACCAGGCCGGCGCCCGCGAGGGCGCGGAGGGCCTCGCGGACCGTGGAGCGGCCCACGCCGAGCTCCTTCGCGAGCGTCGTCTCGCCGGGCAGCTTGCTGCCGACCGGCCAGTGGCCCTCGGCGATCTGGGCGCGCAGGCGTGCCGCGGCCTGTTCGACCAGCGGGCTGGGGCGGAGAGCGCCGAGCGAGGAAGCGGATGAGGGCGAGGGCACCTTGGGCACCAACTTGTCTGAGGAGTACTTGTCTGAGGACCTGAGCTGTGGTTAGTGTAGCCGCATGATCTTCCGTGGTCTCCTTCTCGGCCGCCGCGGCGGGGCCTGACGCGACCGGCACCCCGCCGCGGGGTGCCGTGCTGCCGGTCGTCACGCCACCACCACGACCGAGCAGAGGCCGCACTCATGAATCCCGTAGATCCCGCGTACCCCTGGAATCCGCAGCGCCCGAGCGCCATGCCCTTCCACCGCTACCGCCCCTACGAGGAGCGGGTCGATGTCCCCGTGGAGGAGCGGAGTTGGCCCGGCAATCGCATCACCGAAGCTCCCCTCTGGGTCCCCGTCGACCTGCGCGACGGCAATCAGGCGCTCGTCGAGCCGATGGACACCGAGCGCAAGCGGCGGCTCTTCGACCTGCTGGTGCGGAGGGGGTTCAAGGAGATCGAGATCGGCTATCCGTCCGCGTCCCGGACCGATTTCGACTTCGTCCGTCACGTCGTCTCGCTCTGCGCCTCCGGCGCCGTGCCCGACGACGTCACGCCCGTCGTCTTCACCCCGGCCAGGCCCGACCTCATCGACCGGACCTTCGAGTCCATCGACGGGCTGCCGCGCGCCGTGGTGCACCTGTACATCGCCACCTCGCCCGTGTGGCGCGACGTCGTGCTGGGGAGGGACCGGGAGGCCGTGGCCGCCACCGTGCGGGAGGCCGCGGAGCGCATGGCGCGGCTGGCCGCCGAGCGGCCGGGTGCCGACATCAGGTTCCAGTTCTCGCCGGAGACCTTCAACCTCACCGAGCCCGACTACGTCATCGAACTCTGCGACATGGTGAGCGAGTTGTGGGACGCACGGCCGGAGCGGCCCGTCACGCACAACCTTCCGGCCACTGTCGAGATCGCCACACCGAACGTGTACGCGGATCAGATTGAGTACATGCACCGGAATCTGGCCCGACGCGACTCCGTCATTCTGTCCGTGCACCCGCACAACGACCGCGGCACCGGCGTGGCCTGCGCCGAACTCGCCGTCCTTGCGGGCGCGCAGCGCGTGGAGGGGTGCCTGTTCGGCAACGGCGAGCGGACGGGGAACGTCGACCTCGTGACGCTGGCGCTCAACCTGTACGCGCAGGGCGTGGACCCGATGGTCGACTTCTCCGACATCGACGCCGTGCGGGACGTCGTCGAGCACTGCAACCGCATCCCCGTGCACCCCCGCCACCCGTACGCGGGCGAGCTCACCCACACCGCGTTCTCCGGCACCCATCAGGACGCGATCAGCAAGGGCTTCGCCCACCACGCGGTGAGGGCGGCCGAGTGGGGGGTGGCGGAGAGCGAGGCGCCGTGGGAGGTGCCGTATCTGCCGATCGACCCGGCGGACATCGGGCGCAGTTACGAGGCGGTGATCCGCGTCAACTCCCAGTCGGGCAAGGGCGGCATGGCGTATCTGCTGCGCGAGCACCACGGCCTCGACCTGCCGCGGCGGCTGCGGCCGGACTTCTCGCGGGTGGTGCAGGAGGCGACGGACGACAGCGGGCGCGAGGCGACGCCGAAGGAGCTGTACGAGCTGTTCCGGGCGACCTATCTGGCGCCGGGGACCGACGGGGATCACGTGGGCCTGCCCTCGTGGACCGTCGACCGCGATCCGGCGACCGGCGAGCACCGCTTCGTCTGCACCCTCGAAGTCGGCGACAGGGCGGGGGACTTCGAGGGGGTGGGGAACGGTCCGCTGTCGGCGTTCGTGGCCGCCCTCGCGGCGGCGGGCATCACGGTCGACATCCTCGACTACTCCGAGCACGCCACCACGGCGGGCCCGGGCAGTGAGGCGGTCGCGTACGCGGAGTGCCGCGTCGGTGGGGACGCGGGAGGGACGTACTGGGGTGCCGGCCGGGACACCTCCGTGCTCACGGCGTCCGTGCACGCGGTCCTGGCGGCCGTGAACCGGGCGGGGGCGGGACGGTGACGACGGCGACGACGACAGCGGAGACGGCGACGGCCACGGCGGCTGCGACACCCGTACTGGCGGCCACGGACGTGACGGTCGTGCGCGACGGGCGCCCCATCCTGGACGACGTCTCGCTCACCGTGCGGCCGGGCGAGCACTGGGCGCTGCTGGGCGCCAACGGGGCCGGAAAGTCGACCCTGTTGAGCCTGCTCGGCGCGGTCGCGCATCCCACGCACGGCTCCGTCGAGGTGCTCGGGCGACGCCTTGGGAGCGTCGATCTGCGGGAGCTGCGGACGTACGTGGGTCATGTGAACCCGCGCCACCCGCTGCGCTCCCCGCTGTCCGTGCGCCACGTCGTCCTGACGGGCCTGACCAACAGCGTGGAGCCTCTCCCCCGCTGGCGGCCGACGCCGGAGCAGCAACGGCGGGCGGACGAGCTGATCGCACTGCTCGGGCTCGCGCACCGGTCCGGGGCGCGCTGGCCGACGCTGTCCCAGGGTGAGCGCGGTCGGGCCCTGATCGCCCGCTCGCTGATGCCGCAGCCGCAGCTCGTCCTGCTCGACGAGCCCGCGACGGGGCTCGATCTGGCGGGCCGCGAGGGGCTGTTGGACAGTCTGGACGCGCTGCGGAAGGGGCACCCGGAGCTCGCGACGGTCCTGGTCACCCATCACCTGGAGGAGCTGCCGTCCGGCACGTCGCACGCGCTGCTGCTGCGGGACGGGCGGGCGCTCGCCTCGGGCGCCGTCGGGTCGGTGCTCACCAGCGACCTGGTGACCAAGTGCTTCGACCACCCGGTGGAGCTGGCGCGCACGGACGGGCGCTGGAGCGTGCGGACCCGGCGCTGACGCCGGACATGACGGTGGGGCCCGGTGCGCTCGCATGCGCTCCGGGCCCCACCGCCGCAGGGCCGTACCGCCCTACTTGTTCAGGCTCGCCCAGAACTCGTCGAAGGACAGCTTCTTGTCCGAGTTGAGGTCCTTCGTGCCTATGACGGCCTCCGCCACGGTCTCGGTGACGTGGAAGTCCCCCATCTGCGCCATGGCGGTCTTCCACTCTGCCGCCGTGATGAAGCCGTCGCCGTCCGCGTCGAACCGGTCGAACGTCTTGCGCGCTTCCTCGATGTCCGCCACCGCGTCCACCCCTTCTTGTTGCCCTACTGACGGGCCACAGGGTATCCGCAGGTCATCTGAAGATCCCCGTGTGCCCCAGGGAGTAGCGGCCGGGCTGCGGGTAGACGGCGAGGCCGTGGGGTCCGCTGCCCACGGGGATGCGGGCGAGCTGGACGCCGGTGCGGGTGTCGATGGCGTACACCTCGGAGTCGTAGCGCCCGGACAGCCACAGGGTGTGGCCGTCGGCGGAGACGCCGCCCATGTCGGGGCTGCCGCCCTGAGGGAGCTTCCACTTCTTGGTGAGCTTGTTCTTCGGGAAGTCGAAGACGGAGATGGTGCCCTCGCCGCGGTTGGAGATGTACATCTCCTTGGAGTCACGGCTGACGTACAGACCGTGGCAGCCCTTGCCGGTGGGCAGCAGCTTCGGGGTGGTGAACCTCTTGCCGTCCAGGACCCACATGCCGTGGGCCATCATGTCGGCGATGTAGAAGGTCTTGCCGTCCGGGGACATCTTCACGTCCTGCGGCATGGCGCCCTCGAAGGGCAGCTTCTGCTGGCCGACGATCTCCATCTTCTCGGTGTCGACCTTGAGGAGCTCGCCGGAGAACTCGCAGGAGACGATGAAGTAGCGGCCGTCCATGGAGAAGTCGGCGTGATTGACGCCCGCGCAGGTCACCGGGACGGTCTTCACCCGGTTCATGGTCTTCGGGTCGCGGAAGACCAGCTCGCGGTCCATGGAGGCCATGACGACGGCGTACTTGCCGTTCGGCGTGAAGTAGAGGTTGTAGGGGTCGGAGACCTCGACGGTGCGGCCGGTCCTGCCGGTGGCGGGGTCGATGGCGGTGAGCGAGTCGCCCAGGTCGTTGTTGACCCAGAGGGTCTTCATGTCCCAGGAGGGGACGACGTGCTGGGGCTGGTTGCCGACCGGGATGGTCTCGACGACCTCGTACGTCTTGGGGTCGATGACGGAGACGGTGTTGGAGTTGGTGTTGGGCACGTAGACGCGCGGCAGGAACTTCTTGACCTCCGGCTGGAGGGCGTTCGGGCGGTCGGCGGCGTAGGCGTCCTCCGGGTTGAGGACGGGCGGCATGCCGGGCAGCCCTGGCACGACCTTCGGCTTGGCGGGCTTGCGCACGCCCTGGGTGCCGAGGGCCTCGTTGGCGCGCTTGCCGTCGGCGCCGCAGCCGGCGAGCGCGGCGAGGACGGCGCCGGCGGCGAGGAGCGCGCCGGTGCGCTTGGTGAGGGTCAGTTTCTGGTTCGTCTTGTGGCTCATCAGGTCAGCAGCTCCGTGGTCGTCACCGCGCGCAGGCCGCGGCGGTCGAGTTCTTCCAGGACGGCGGGGAGCGCGGCGACCGTGTCCGCGTACCCGAAGTGGAGGCTCACCACGGAGCCCGGTCGGATCTCCGCGGCGACCTTGCGGGTGATCGCGGGGGCGCCCGGCGAGGTGAAGTCGAGGGAGTCGACGTCGTACGAGAGGACGTGCGGGTAGCCGGCGCGGCGGGCCAGGCGCTCCACGAGGGGCGTCGCGGTCTGCGTGCGGGAGGGCCGGAACCAGGTGCCGATGGAGCCGGTGAGGCGGCGGAGCCGGTCCGCGCAGCCGGTGATCTCGGCGTATGCCTCGGCCTCGGTCATCGCGTTGATGTCGCGGTGGTGGTGGGTGTGGTTGCCGAGGTCGTGGCCGCCGTCGAGGATGCGCCGGGCGATGCCGGGGTGCTCGTCGAGCCAGCTGCCGACGGCGAGGACGGTGACGTGGGCGCCCGCCTTCTCGGCCTGGCCGAGCAGGGTCTGCGCGATGGCCGGGTCGCCCTGGCCGTGGAAGGTGAGGGCGACGCGGGGGCGGGTGCCGGGGCCGTGCGCGATCTGGGCGGGCAGGCCGGGGAAGCGGCGGGGGGCGGGCGCCGGGGCCGGGTGGCGGGCTTTGGCCGCCGGGTGGTCGCCGGTCGCCGCCCGGCGGTCGGGCGCGGGCTTCGCGGGGTCGCTCGTCGCGCAGCCCGTGGTGAGCGCGCCCGCGACGATCAGCCCGGCGCCCGCGCGCAGGGCTCCACGACGGTCTGTCTCGGTCACCCGGCCATTTAATAGGGAAAGCTTCAGAAAACTGGTGATTTGCCCCTTTCGGGACTGTTGCGCGTCGCAGCCCTTGGGTATCGCCCGTCACAGCGGGCCCTTAACCAGCGTTTACCAGGCAGGTGGCCCATCTCACCAAGGATTCACCTCTAAAGTGCAATGGTTAGTCCCGCTATGTCCTGGTTGGGACTTTTGGATCCCTGGGTCCCGTCTGCCATAGTCGGAGCCACGACCCCCATTGACCCGGGCTCAGGTCGTCATCAGCGGCCGTGGACCACACCCCTTCCGGTCCCGGCCCTCCGCGAAAAGCCCCCACGGCGCCGCATCAGGCTCCCGGGGGCTTTCGTGCATCCGGACCCGCACGGGTCCGGGTCCGGATGGGTCCAGGTCCGCGCGGGTCCGGGCGGGCTCAGCGGTCGACGACCCGCATCTCGAACCAGGTCGTCTTGCCGCGCGGCAGCAGGTCCACGCCCCAGCGGTCGGAGAGCTTGTCGACGAGGAAGAGGCCGCGGCCGCTGACGTCGAGGTCGCGGACGGGCATGAGGCAGGGCAGTCCGCGCGAGGGGTCGCGCACCTCGACCCGCAGCCAGCCGCGCCGCCGCAGCATCCGCAGGCCGAAGACGCGGGCACCGGTGTGCCGCACGGCGTTGCCGACGAGTTCGGAGACGAGGAGCACGACGTCCTCGGTGAGCTTCGGGGTCAGGCCCCAGTGGCGCAGGACGACGACCTGGGCGAGGCGGCGCGCGATGGCGGCGGACTCCGGGCGTGACGGCAGCGGAACCTCCGCGTCCGTCGGATTGCCGAACAACTCCAGCGCCTTCAGCGCGTGTTCGTCCTCAACCGCCGGCGACCAGCGTGCCGCGGTCGCACCCACGTGCCGCCGCGGCGGTTCGATACCCTCCAGCCCCGCCATGTCCACCATCATGGCCGCCCAGAGCGCTCTCCGGGGCCGTTCCGGCGGAATAAGCCCCCCGGAACGCCTCATTCCGGGGGGTCAAGTAGGCATATGCCGTTGGCAGTTAAGGGTCCGGCGCACCCGCTCCGACCTGCGATGACTTGCCGCTTACGAGTGATCACCGAGCGCCTCGGGCAAGGCTGCCTTAAGGTTCGCTTAAGTCAGCCCTAATCCGCCCCTTCGGGGGACACGTCGCGCTGACGCCCCCTCAACTGCCATGAATTCAGACGAACTTGGCCTTACCGGGTCCCTCCTCGACGAAGCTGCGCATGCCGCGCTCCCGGTCCTCGGTCGCGAACAGGCCCGCGAACCAAGTGCGTTCGACGGCCAGGCCGGTGTCGATGTCGGTCTCCAGACCCGAGTCGATCGACTCCTTCGCGGCGCGCAGCGCGAGCGCCGGGCCCTGGGCGAGCCGGGCGGCCCAGGTGTGCGCCTGCTCGTACACCTCGGCGGCGGGCACGACGCGGTCCACCAGGCCGAGCGCGAGCGCCTCGTCGGCCTTGACCATGCGTCCGGTGAAGATGAGGTCCTTCGCCTTGGACGGGCCGATGAGGCGGGACAGGCGCTGGGTGCCGCCCGCGCCCGGGATCAGGCCGAGCAGGATCTCCGGCTGGCCCAGCTTGGCGTTGTCCCCGGCGATGCGGAAGTCGGCGCAGAGCGCCAACTCGCAGCCGCCGCCGAGCGCGTAGCCGGTGACGGCGGCGACGACGGGCTTGGGGATGCGGGCCACGGCCGTGAAGGACTCCTGCAGGGCGCGGGAGCGCAGGACCATCGCCGTGTGGTCGATGTTCTGCATTTCCTTGATGTCCGCCCCGGCGGCGAAGACCTTCTCGCCCCCGTACAGGACGACGGCCCGCACGTCGGTGCGGGCCGTCGCTTCCTCGGCGAGCTCCTTGAGGCGGTCCTGGGTGGCGATGTCCAGGGCGTTCATCGGCGGTCGGTCGAGGCGGATCGTGCCGACGCCCTCGGCTACTTCAAGAGTCGCTGTCATGACCGCAGGCTAACGGGCGTTCACCCCCTGCGGTCCAGGGCGCGGGTCACATCAGTGGCGCTCCAGGGGTGCTACGCCTTCCACTTCTCCCAGGACATGTTCCAGCCGTTGTAGCCGTTCTCCGGGGCGATGGTCTTGTCGTGCGTGTTCTTCACGACCACGACGTCACCGGTCATCGAGTTGTCGAAGAACCAGGCGGCGGGGACCTTCTTGTCGTAGCCGCCGCGCACGTCGCGCAGGCCGATGCAGCCGTGGCTGGAGTTGACGTTGCCGAAGGTGCCGCCGCCCCAGTAGTTGCCGTGGATGAAGGTGCCGGAGTTCGACAGGCGCTGGGCGTGCGGGACGTCCTTGATGTCGTACTCGCCGCCGTAGCCGACCGTGTCACCGTTCATGCGGGTCACCTCGAGGCGCTCGCTGATGACCATCTGGCCGTTCCACGTCTCGTAGCCGGGCTTGCCCGTGGTCACCGGGATCTTCTTGATGAGCTTGCCGTCGCGGACGACCTTCATCTGGTGCGTCTTGGCGTCGACGGTGGAGACCTGGCTGCGGCCGATCGTGAACTTCAGGGTCTTGGCCTGCTTGCCGTAGACGCCCGGGCGGCCCTCGACGCCGTCGAGGTTGAGGTCGACGGTGACCTTCGTGCCGGGCTTCCAGTACTTCTCCGGGCGGAAGTCCAGGCGGTCGTTGCCGAACCAGTGGCCCTCGACCGGGACCGACGGCTCGGTCTTGATCCTTATCGCCTTCTGCACGGCCTTCGGGTCGGTGATGCCGCGCGTGAAGTGGACCGAGAAGGGCATCCCCACGCCGACCTTGGAGCCGTCCTCCGGGGTGAACTGGCCGACGAAGGTGTTCTGCGGCACCAGCGTCGTGAAGTCCGAGTCCTTGGCGGCCGTGCGGCCGTCGGAGTCCTTCGCGACCGCGTGCACCTCGTACTTCGTCGACGCCGCGAGGTGCCCGTCCGGGATCCAGCGGGCGCCGTCCGCGGCGATCCTGCCGGGTATCTCCTTGCCCTTGGGGTCCTTCACGGTGACCTCGGAGAGCTTGCCCTTGGCCGCGGTTATCTTCAGGGCGCCGCTGGTGGCGACCTTGTCCGCGCCGTCCTTCGGGGCGATCGTCACGACCGCCTGCGACGGGGCGTTCTTGTCGGCCCCGTCCTTGTCCTTGCCGCCCGAGTCCGAGCCGCCTCCCCCGCCGCACGCGGCGACGAGCAGCAGCGTCGCACCCGATGCGAGCGCGAGAGCGGTCCTCGCGCCCCTCCCGTGCTTGCGCCCCCGGCCGTACGCGTCAACCGACGCCCCCGATATCGGTCGCCCGTTCAAGATGTCTTCTCCCCTCGCACGGCCTGGACCAGGCCCGCACCCTCGCGCACCCCCGTGCGCGTATGCGCTCAGATCGCGCACTGCGCTAGATAACCACACGCCTCTGACCGATGGATCCCCGCCAATGTCACCGTTCAGTCCCAACCTCGTGTGTGGTGCGGGCAGACCCTTCACACGACCCCCTTCACCCCTGTCTCACCCGGTCCTCTTCCAGTCCTTCCACTCCATGTTCCAGCCGCTGAGCCCGTTGTCAGGAGCGACTTTCTTGTCATCGCTGTTGACGACTTCGACGACGTCCCCGATGAGGGTGCGGTCGAAGAACCAGCCCGCGGGCGTCGCTGAGCTGCCGCCCTTCACATCGCGCAGGCCCACGCAGCCATGGCTGACATTCGTGTTGCCAGGGGCGTTCGGCGACCAGTAGTTGCCGTGCAGGAAGGTCCCGGACGTGGTGAGGCGGATGGCGTGCGGGACGTCCTTGATGTCGTACTCGCCCTTGCCGTCGTCGTCGGTGAAGCCGACCGTCGCGCCGTTCATGCGCGTCACCTCGTACATCTCCGCGACCACCATCTTCCCGTTGTACGTGGTGGTCTTGGGGGCGCCCGCGGTGATCGGGACGGTGGAGAGGACCTCCCCGTCGCGGCGCACCTCCATGGTGTGCGCGGCGGCGTCGACGAGGCTGACCTGGCTGCGGCCGACCGTGAACGTGAACGACTTGTCCTGCAGTCCGTAGACGCCGGGCGCCGCCTGCACGTCACGCAGGTCCAGGTCGACGGTGACCTTCGTGCCGGGCTTCCAGTACTTCTCCGGGCGGAAGTCCAGGCGGGTGTCGCCGAACCAGTGCGGGGCGATCTCCACGGCCGGCTTCGACGTGACGCGGATGGCGCGCCGCACGGCCGCCCGGTCGGCGATCTCCCGGTTGAACTCCAGGGACACGATCATGCCGGTGCCGACGGTCGCCCGGTTCTCCGGCGTCACGTACCCGATGAAGCGCTCGTCGGGCACGTACGTCGTGAACGTCGTGTGCCGGGCCGAGCGGCGGCCGTGCCCGTCGAGGGCGACCGCGTCGACGCTGTACTTCGCGGCGAGCGGCAGCGCGCCCGGGTCCAGCGGCCGCCACGTCATGCCGTCCTCGTCGATGCGGCCCGGCACGTCGAACTCCTGGGCGTCCTGCGCCCGGACGACCTTCACCGACTCCAGGCGCCCGTCCGGTACGGACACCTCGATCCGCTCGTTCGGCTTCACGCCCTTGGCGCCGTCGTCGGGCGCCACCCGGATCGCGTCCTCGGGCGACCGGGACTTGCCGAACATCCCGTCAAGGCCGGTGCCGGAGCAGCCCGCGGCCCCGGCCAGCAGTCCTGCCCATGTCAGTACGGCGGCCAGCGCGGCCCCTGCGCGCCGTGCGCGCCTCGCTACCTGTGTCACGTAGGTGCCAACGACCGTGCCCCTCCTGGGGAAACGTGAGTGCGACGCACCCGCTGGGCAGAACAGTGGGGAGGACCGGCCTGGGAGGCCGCGGCCGGGACGCCGTGTGCCTTCCGCCCCGCCGGTCCCGGTGAGCCGCGGGAGGCTGAACGGTGTCGAGCGCACCCGAGCAGGAGGCAGTACAGGAGGGGCGCGGCGGTCATCCGGTGCGCGCGAGTGAGCGGGCGGCGCTGAACGGCGTACGGAGGAAGGGGCGCCCGCGGCCCGCCCCGCCGGTGTGGCCCGGGGCGCCGACACCGCTCGGGGCGCGCTTCCGGGTGGGCCCGGACGGCGTCGCGGGCACCAACTTCGCGCTGTGGGCGGGCGGGGCGGACTCCGTGGAGCTGTGCCTCTTCGACGACGACGGGGCCGAGACCCGCTGCCCGCTGACCGAGCTGACCCATGAGATCTGGCACGGCTTCGTGCCGGGCGTGCGTCCCGGGCAGCGCTACGGCTACCGCGTGCACGGCCGCTGGGACCCGTGGACGGGCGCCCGCTGGAACCCGGCGAAGCTGCTCCTCGACCCGTACGCGCGGGCGGTGGACGGCGACTTCACGCTGCCTCCCGAGGTGTACGGGCACGTCCGCGACTGGCCCCAGCAGCACGTCGCGGACACCGTGCGCGACGACCGGGACTCCGCCCCGTACGTCCCCAAGGGCGTCGTGGTGCACGACGACGCGCCGGACGACGAGTGGGCCGACGACCGCCGCCCGAAGACCCCGTGGGCGGACTCCGTCATCTACGAGCTCCATGTGAAGGGCTTCACCAAACTCCACCCGGGCATCCCCGAGGAACTGCGCGGCACCTACGCGGGCCTCGCTCACCCGGCGGCGATCGAGCACCTGGTGAAGCTGGGCGTGACGGCGGTGGAGCTCCTGCCGGTGCACCAGTTCGCCCACGAGGACCACCTGTTGAAGCGGGGCCTGCGCAACTACTGGGGCTACAACTCCATCGGCTACTTCGCCCCGCACGCGGCGTACGCGGCGTCGGGGACGCGCGGCCAGCAGGTCGGCGAGTTCCGGCGGATGGTGCGGGCGCTGCACGAGGCCGGGATCGAGGTGATCCTCGACGTCGTCTACAACCACACGGCGGAGGCGGGCGAGCTGGGCCCGATGCTGTCGCTGCGCGGCATCGACAACCGCGCGTACTACCGGCTGCAGGACGACGCGCGGCGGTACGCGGACTACACCGGCTGCGGCAACACCCTGAGCGTGGTGCAGCCGCACGTGCTGCGGCTGATCACGGACTCGCTGCGGTACTGGGTGTCGGAGATGGGGGTGGACGGCTTCCGTTTCGACCTGGCGGCCGCGCTGGCCCGGTCCTTCCACGACGTCGACATGCTGTCGCCGTTCCTCGCGGTGATCGCGCAGGACCCGGTGCTGCGGCGCGTGAAGCTGATCGCGGAGCCGTGGGACGTCGGCTCCGGCGGCTACCAGGTGGGCGCCTTCCCGCCGCTGTGGACGGAGTGGAACGACCGCTACCGGGGCGCGGTGCGGGACTTCTGGCGGGGCGCGCTGCCGGACGTCCGGGACCTCGGCTACCGGCTCTCCGGGTCGAGCGACCTGTACGCGTGGGGCGGTCGGCGCCCGTACGCCTCGGTGAACTTCGTGACGGCCCACGACGGGTTCACGCTGCGGGACCTGGTGACGTACGAGCGCAAGCACAACGAGAGGAACGGGGAGGGGAACCGGGACGGGTCCGACGACAACCGGTCCTGGAACTGCGGGGTGGAGGGCGAGACGGACGACGAGGGCGTACGCGCCCTGCGCCGACGGCAGTTGCGGAACCTCCTCACCACGCTGCTGCTGTCCACCGGGGTGCCGATGCTGGTCGCGGGCGACGAGATGGGGCGTACGCAGCGGGGCAGCAACAACGCGTACTGCCAGGACAACGAGGTGAGTTGGGTCGACTGGGGGAACCTGGACGACCCGGGCTGCCGGAGCCTGTTCGCGCTGGCCGCACGGCTGATCGCGCTGCGGCACGCCCATCCGGTGCTGCGGCGGCGGGCGTTCTTCTCGGGGCGGGCGCATTCGGCGGACGGGCTGCGGGACCTGGCCTGGTTCACGGACCGGGGCGAGGAGATGACGGAGGCGGACTGGTACGCGCCCGCGGCGACGCTCGGGATGTACCTGTCGGGGCTCGACATTCCCGGGCGGGACGCGCGGGGGGCCGCCGTGCGGGACGAGAGCTTTCTCGCGGTGTTCCACGCGGGCGACCGGGGGGTCAGCTTCGTGCTCCCCGGGGAGCCGTGGGGGGCTGCGTACGAGGTGGTGGTGGACACGGGGCTGGAGGAGCAGGGGGGTGAGCCGGGGGTGGTGTGCCGGGGTGGGGAGTCGGTGGTGGTGGGGGCGCGGTCTGTCGTGCTGTGGCGGGTGGTGGGGGGCTGAGGGGGCTGAGGGGGCTCGTCCTCACACGCCGGACGGGCTGATTCGGCTAGCCGAGGATGCCCCGGTCGTAGCCCGCCGCCACCGCCGCCGCCCTGTCCTTCACGCCCAACTTCCCGTAGATGTGCGTCAGATGCGTCTTCACCGTCGCCTCGCTGATGAACAGCTCCCGCGCGATCTCACGGTTCGCCGTGCCCTTCGCCACCAGGACCAGGACCTCCCGCTCGCGGGCGGACAGGGACGCGTCCGGCGCCGGGGCCGGGGTGCGGACCGCCGAGACCAGGCGGGACGCCACCGCGGGCGACAGCACCGTCCGCCCCTGCGCGGCGGCCCGTACCGCTGTGAAGAGCTCCTCGCGCGGGGCGTCCTTGAGGAGGTAGCCCGTCGCACCCGCCTCGATCGCGGGCAGCGTGTCGGAGTCCGTGTCGTACGTGGTGAGGACGAGGACACGGGCGCGGGCGCCGCGGCGGGTGAGTTCGGCGATCGCGTCGACGCCGTTGCCGCCGGGCATGCGGAGGTCCATGAGGACGACGTCCGGGTCCAGGGCCGCCACCTGGCCGAGCGCGGCCACGCCGTCGGACGCCTCACCGAGTACGGAGAAGTCCGGGGACGACTCGAACATGCCGCGCAGCCCGTCCCGTACGACGGGGTGGTCGTCGACGATCAGGAGGGTGATGACCTCGGGGTCCGAGGCCGCGCCCGAAGTGTTCTCAGCGTTCATCGCGCACCAACGGTACGCGAGCCGACACCGCCGTGCCGTGTCCCGGCTCGGACTCCACCGTGAGGGAGCCCGCGACGCGCTCCGCGCGGGCCCGCATGCCGTCGAGGCCGAAGCCGCCCGTGCCGGAGCGGGCCGGGACGGCGAGCGGGTCGAAGCCGGTGCCGTCGTCGCGGACGTCCAGCGTGACCTCGCCGTCCATGTAGGAGAGCGTCACGCCCACGCGCGTGGGCGCCGCGTGCCGGGAGGCGTTCGAGAGGGCCTCCTGGGCGATGCGCAGGAGGGTGGACTCCAGTTCCTCGTGGAGGGGGGTTGTGGTGCCTGTGGTCGTGAACTGGGCGCGGACCCCCGTGCGTTCGGACCACTCCGTCACCGTCTTCTTCAGCGCCTCCGGCAGCGTGTCGTGCTCCAGGGCGACCGGCGCGAGGTTCTGCACGGAGCGGCGGGCCTCGCCGAGGCTGTGCCGGGCCAGGTCGGCGGCGCGGTCGAGATGCTCGCGGGCGACCGCCCGGTCCGGGGCGTTCGCGACGACCTGGAGCTGGGCGATGATGCCCGTGAGCCCTTGGGCGATGGTGTCGTGGATCTCGGCGGCCAGGCGGCGGCGCTCGTCGGCGACGCCCGCCTCCCGTGCCTGGACGAGGAGTTGGGCGTGCAGCGCCGCGTTCTCGTCGAGGGCCTGCTGGAGCGCGGCGTTGGTGCGCTCCAGCTCCTGGATGGTGTCGGCCTGGGCCGCGGCCCGCTCGTCCTCCTTGGCGGCGAGGTGCCCCATGACGGTGACCAGGGCCATGTTGACCGCGAGGAGCGCCCCGAAGAGCGCCCAGCCGAGCGGCCCCTTGGGCGGCAGGCCGCCGGACTGGGAACCCGCCATGACCGCCGCCGTGGCGAAGAGACCCGGCCACAGCAGGCGCTTCAGGAGCAACTGCTGGACGCCGAAGTAGCCGCTCGCGGCGTAGAACACGAAGAACGGGTTCAGCCAGGACAGGACGAAGCCGATCGCCCAGCGGAGCCCGTAGTAGACGGTCCCGGCGACGGAGGGGCCGGGGCGGCTGCGGGCCGCCCGGTTCCACCAGACCTGGAGGGCCACCGCGACGGTGGTCAGGCTCCCCGCCACGGCCCAGTCGGCCCGGCTCATGCCCACGACGTGCGTCGTGGCCGCCGAGATGGCGAAGCCGAAGCCGAGGAGGGCGTAGGGCCCGTACCGGTTGAAGGCGCCCCAGCGCTCCTCGATGGTGGTCGCGGCGCCCGTGACCGTGGCGTCGCGGCCCGTTCCCGTGCTCATGCACCCAGTCTGCATCGTTCCCCCGTCGAGCCCGTCGAGCCCGTCGGCCCCGTCGCCCACCGGCTCACTCCCAGCGGAACCAGCGCGCGGCGGCGCCGGTGAGCAGGGCCGTCCATGCCACCAGGACGGCCAGGTGGGACCAGCTCGGCCAGTCCCCCGCGGCCGCCTGGTTGAGGGCCTGGGCGGCGGCGCCGAAGGGGGTGTACTCGACGACGCGGGCGAGGCCGTCGGGCATGGCCTGGACGGGCAGCCAGACGCCCGCGCAGAACATCATCGGGAAGAAGACGACCGTGCCGATGGCGTTGGCGATCTTCGAGGTGCGGGCCCGGGACGAGACGACCGCGCCGAGCCCGAGCGCGACGAGGATCGCGAGGACCAGGGCGAGGAGGTAGCCGGCGGGCTGCTCCGGCAGCGGCACGTCGAAGGCGACCCGGGCGACCGTGACCGACAGCAGCGCCGAGCCGAGCGCGGCGGCGCCGTGGATGCCCATCTGCGCGCCGAGCAGCCAGCTGGGCCGCATCGGCGTGGCCGACATGCGGCGCAGGATGCCGCGCTCCCGGTAGCCGGTGACGACCGGCGGCATGGCCTGGAGCGCGGCCATGATCATGGGGAGCAGCACGGCGACGGGCACGTAAGCGTCGACGAGGCGGATGCCGCCGCCGGAGCCGAGCGTCTTGTCGACCTCGCGGAACGACGGGATCGAGCCGAGGACGACGAGCAGCAGCGTCGGGAAGACGAGGATCCAGAAGAGGGCGGCGGGCTCCCGCCGAAAGAGGCGGATCTCCGTCTTCAGTACGGCGCCGCGCGCGCCGGAGCGGGCGGCGGGGGTCGCGACAACGGTGCTCATGAGGAGGTGGCTCCCGTCAGGTCCAGGAACGCGTCGTCCAACGTGGCGTCGGACACGCGGAGTTGGTGGGCGGTGATGTGGTGGCGCGCCAGCAGGCTGATGACGGCGTTGACGGTCTCGTCGGTGCCGCCCAGGGTGTAGCGGCCGTCGCGGTGGTCGACGGAGGCGAGCGCGGGGAGTCCGGCGAGCTCACGGTCGTCCAGCGGCGCCGACGGCGTGAAGGACATGACGGTGGAGCTCGCGGCCCGGCTGATCAGGCCCGCGGGGGTGTCGAGGGCGGCGACGCGGCCCCGGTCGATGACCGCGACGCGGTCGCACAGGTGCTGTGCCTCCTCCATGAAGTGGGTGACGAGGACGACGGTGACGCCGCCCGCGCGCACGTCCTCGATGAGCCGCCAGGTGTCGCGCCGCGCGCGCGGGTCGAGCCCGGTGGTCAGCTCGTCCAGGACGACGACCCTCGGGTTGCCGATGAGGGCGAGCGCGATGAACAGGCGCTGCTTCTGGCCGCCGCTGAGCTTCGCGAAGCGGGTGTCGAGCTTCTCGGTCAGGCCGAGCCGCTCGGCGAGGGAGCGCCCGTCGACCGGGTCCGGGTAGAACGCGGCGTACAGTTCGAGCGCCTCGCGCACGGTGAGCTTCGGCTGCAGCTCGCTCTCCTGGAGCTGGGCGCCGAGGATGCGGGTGACGCGGTCGTGGTCGGCGACCGGGTCGAGCCCGGCGACGCGGACGCCGCCGCCGTCGGGGACGCGCAGCCCTTCCAGGCACTCGACGGTGGTGGTCTTGCCCGCCCCGTTGGGGCCGAGGATCCCGAAGATCTCGCCCTCCTCGACGGCGAAGGTGACGCCGTCGACGACGTTCCGGCCGCCGTAGACCTTCTTCAGGTCGTTCACTTCGATGAGAGGCATGCTCAGAGAATCGCTGGTGGGAGGCGGTTCTGGCATCGCCCATCGCGCTCGGGAGCGCATCAGCCGATCGGTTGATGGGGGGTACGACCTCGCGGCTCCTGGCCCCTGGTCCTAGGACCAGGAGACGAGTGCGCGCGGGGCGAAACTCGGTGGGCACTGTCAGTGGCAATCCGTACGCTCACTCGTGATGCCGACAACTGATGCACCTACCAAGGAATCCGCCGGGGAACCCGCCGAGGACAGGTCCGCCGTCCGCACTCTGCTGCGCCTGTGGCCCTATGTCCGCCCGGTGCGAACTCGCCTGTTCACGGCGGCATTTGTCGCGGTCGCCGCCTCCTGCACGGGCCTGGTCTTCCCGCTCGTGCTGAAGTGGATGGTGGACGGTCCGGTGACCGACCGGGACTCGCGCGGGGTGTGGCTCGGGGCGCTGCTCCTGCTCGTCCTCGGGATCGCGGAGGCGCTGCTCTTCGGGCTGCGGCGGTGGCTGGTCGCGCGGCCGCTCGCGCACGTGGAGGCGCGGATGCGGGCGGACCTGTACGAGCATCTGCAGCGCCTCCCGGTCGCCTTCCACGACCGCTGGGCCTCCGGCCAGCTGCTGTCCCGGGGCACCACGGACCTGATGCTGCTGCGCATGTTCCTGGCCTTCCCCATGACGTTCCTGCTGGTCAACGGGGTGACGATCGCGGTCGGCATGGTCATCCTGCTGGCCCAGGACTTCACGCTCGGCCTGGTGCTGCTCGCACCCGTGGTGCCGATGGTGGTCTTCCTCTCCTACACGGAGGGGAAGTACGCGACGGTGGCGCGGCGGGCGCAGGACCAGGTCGGCGATCTGACGACGGTCGTCGAGGAGAGCGTGCTCGGCATCCGCATCATCAAGGGCTTCGGCCGCCACCGCAGCCAGGCGCACGCCTTCCGGGAGCTCTCGCACACGCTGCGCGGCACGGAGCTGGGCAAGGCGCGGCTGCTCGCGGGGATCTGGGCGGTCATCGTGACGCTGCCGGAGATCGCGATCGGCGCGGCCCTGGTGCTCGGCACGGTCCGGGTGGCGGACGGGGACCTGTCGGCGGGCACCCTGGTCGCCTTCCTCTCGACGGCGCTCGCGCTGCGCTGGCCGGTGGAGTCGATCGGTTTCCTGCTCGCGATGAGCCAGGAGGCGGCGACGGCGACGCAGCGGTACTTCGAAGTGCTGGACGCGGAGCGGGAGTTGGAGACGGGTCCGGGGGCTGGCTCGGGGGCGGGTGCCGGGTCGGCTCCGGAGCCGGGTTCGGGGTCGGTCCCGGAGCCGGGTGCGGCCGGTGGAGGCGGGCTGCGCTTCGACGGCGTCGAGTTCCGCTACCCGGACGCACCCGCCGACGAGCCGCCCGTCCTGACCCGGGTGGACCTGCACATACGGCCCGGCGAGACCATGGCCCTGGTCGGGGCGACGGGCAGCGGCAAGACGACGCTCACGGCGCTCGTGCCGAGGCTGCACGAGGTGAGCGGCGGCCGGATCACCCTGGACGGCGCGGACATCGCGGCGATGGACCGGGAACACCTGCGCACGCTGGTGGCGGTGGCCTTCGAGGAGCCCACGCTGTTCTCCGCGACGGTCGGCGAGAACGTGCTGATGGGCGCCGACGAGACGGCGGGCGACGAGGAGCTGGGGCGGGCGCTCGCGGTGGCGCAGGCCGACTTCGCGCACGCCCTGCCGCAGGGCACCGCGACCCAGGTGGGCGAGCAGGGCCTAAGCCTCTCCGGCGGCCAGCGCCAGCGCCTCGCCCTGGCCCGCGCGGTCGTGGGGCGCCCCCGCTTCCTGGTCCTGGACGACCCGCTGTCCGCGCTCGACGTACACACGGAGGCGCTCGTGGAGGAGGCGCTCAGACGGGTCCTCAAGGACACGACGGCCCTGGTCGTGGCGCACCGCCCGTCCACGGTCCTGCTCGCGGACCGGGTGGCCCTGCTGTCCGGCGGCCGCGTCACCGCCGTGGGCACGCACCAGCAACTGCTGCGGGAGAACGCGGAGTACGCGTGGCTGATGTCGGGGGCGGACACCCCGGCACAGGGGACACCGGAGGAGCCGTCGTACGAGGGGGAGGGCAGCACCCGATGACCGCATCGGCATCGACACCGTCTTCACTGACCACAGGGGACGCGGAGAACCAAGGAGACGCGGGAAACCAAGAAGAACCAGGGAAGCGAGGGGACACAGGGAAGCGAGGGGACTCGGGCGGCCTCAACGAGGAACCGGCGGACGCCCAGCCCTCCGTACCGCCCAAGTCGCCCCCTCCTGAGGGTGGTTCGTCGCCGGCCGCCCCCGGCGACGGCGACCCCTTCGACCGCGACGCCCTCCCCGCCCCGCCCGGCGCCACCCGCGCCCTGCTCCGGTCGCTGCTCGCGCCGCTGCGCGGGCGGGTCGTGGTGACCACCGTCCTGTTGCTGCTGCAGCAGGCCGCCGTGCAGGCCGGACCGATGCTCGTCGCGTACGCCATCGACCGGGGCGTGCCCGCCGTGCGGGCCGACGACTACGGCCCGCTGATCGCCGTGGCGCTCGGGTATCTGCTGTGCGCGGGGCTCTCCGGCGCGCTGCAGTACGCCTTCATCGCGGCGTCCGCGCGCGTGAACCAGGACGTGCTGCTCGACCTGCGCGGGCGGATCTTCCGGCACGCGCAGGCCCTCAGCGTCGACTTCCACGAGCGCTACACCTCGGGGCGGCTCATCTCCCGGTCCACCACGGACGTGGAGTCGCTGCGCGAGCTGCTCAGCGAGGGGCTCCAGGAACTCGTCACGGTCATCCTGTCGTTCGTCTACATCTCCGTGATGCTGCTCTGGCTGGACCTGGGGCTCGGCGCGGTCGCCGTCCTCTCCTTCCTTCCCCTGTATCTGCTGATCCGCCGCTACCAGCGGCGCGCGGGCGCCCTCTTCCGCACCCGGTCCACCGCGATCGCCGCGGTCATCGTGAAGTTCGCGGAGACCATGAACGGCATCCGTCCGGTACGGGCCTTCCGCCGCGAGCGCGCCAACGACGCCCGGTTCGCGGAGCTCAACCACCGCCACGAGCGCACCAACGGCAGCGCGATGCTGGAGATGGCCCAGTACGTGGTCGGCTCGCGGCTCGTCGCCAACACCGCCGTCGCGGGCATCGTGCTGTGGGGCGCCCAGCGCGTCGCGGACGGCACTCTCGCGCTCGGTGTGCTCGCCGCCGCCGTGCTGTATCTGCGGCGCCTGTACGACCCGATCGACCGGCTCGGGATGTTCCTCAACTCCTATCAGTCGGCGGCCGCTTCGCTGGAGAAGATCGCCGGGCTGCTCGCCCAGACCCCGTCTGTCCCCGAGCCCCCCAAGGGCGCCCAGCGCCCGCTGCCCGCGCGCGCTCCGGAGCACCCCGGCCGCGAAGTCGCCTTCGAGGGCGTCCGGTTCGGCTACCGCACCGGCGGCGAGATCCTGCCGCGCTTCGACCTGACGATCCCGGCCGGGCAGACCGTCGCCGTCGTGGGCTCCACCGGCGCCGGCAAGTCCACCCTCGCCAAGCTCCTCGCCCGCTTCTACGACCCCTCCGGGGGCGTCGTGCGCCTGGACGGCGTCGACCTGCGCGAGCTCGCCACCGCCGAGCTGCGGCGCGGCGTCGTCATGGTCACCCAGGAGGCGTTCCTGTTCTCCGGCACGGTCGCGGAGAACATCGCGATCGGCCGCCCGGACGCCTCCCGCGAGGAGATCGAGCGGGCCGCGAAGGCCATCGGCGCCCACGACTTCATCGCCGCGCTGCCGGACGGGTACGACACCGACGTACGCAAGCGGGGCGGGCGCGTCTCGGCCGGGCAGCGGCAGCTGGTGGCGTTCGCACGCGCACTGCTCGCCGACCCGGCGGTACTCATCCTCGACGAGGCGACGAGCTCTCTGGACATCCCCGGCGAGCGGGCGGTGCAGCGCGCGATGCACACGGTCCTGAAGGGCCGCACGGCCGTCGTCATCGCCCACCGGCTCTCCACCGTGGAGATCGCCGACCGGGTCCTGGTGATGGAGCACGGCCGCGTCGTGGAGGACGGCCCGCCGGAGCAACTCATCGCGGGGACCGGCCGGTTCGCCCGGCTGCACCGGGCGTGGCGGGAGAGCGTGGTGGGCTGAGCCCACCGATCACTACAGTCACCATCCTTATCCGTAACGGCGATTGAGGAGACCATGACCGAGACAGTCGTCCCGGAGGCGTACCAGGGATACCCGGGGGTCGCCTTCGGCGGCTATGTCGCGGGGCTGCTCGCGGGGCGTTCCGCCGCGCGGACGGTACGGGTGGACTTCCGCGCCGTCACCCCCGTCGGCATACCCGTCGAGCTGGCCGAAGTGCCGGGCGGGGGCGCCCAGTTGCTCGACAAGGAGGGCGCCACCCTCGCCACCGCGACGCCCGCCCCCGACCTGTCGGGGCCGGTTCCGGACGTGCCGTCGTGGGCGGAGGCGGTGGCCGCGGCGGAGGAGTACCGCGCCCACCCGCCGACGGGGCTCGCCGACGAGCAGGTGGACTGCTTCGGCTGCGGCCTCGACCGGTCGCCGGACCGGGGCCTGCGCCAGCACTGCTCGCTCGTGCCGGGGCGCGAGCTGGTCGCGACGGCGTGGACGCCGCACCCCGTGTTCGCGGACGGGAACGGGGAGTTGACGACCGAGGTGCTGTGGGCGGCGCTCGACTGCCCGAGCGCCTGGGCGGGCGTGCTCGCCGGGCGCCTCGGCAAGGGCGCGGTGACGGCGGCGCTCACCGCGACGGCACTGCGGCCCGTCACCACGGGCGAGGGTCACATCACCTTCGCCTGGCCCGTCGCCCACAGCGGCCGCAAGCACACGACGGGGGTCGCGATCGCCACGGCGGCGGGCGAACTGTGCGTGGTGGGCGAGGCGTTGTGGGTGGAGCCGCGCTCGTAGGAGAACCTTCGCGGGAGCCTCGCGGGGTTTCGCGGGGGCTTCGCGAGAGCTGGAGGGCCGGGTCCGGGTTGGGTCCGGGTTGGGGCCGGGTCCGGGTTGGGGGCCGTTCCTCGTCGAGCGCGAGCGCCTCCGCCGGCCCGGGGCGACCGGCTCGCCGCGGCGCACCTGGTCCAGGAGGCGTCGTCGCCGGGCCGGGCGGCGGCCGAGACGGCGGCAGGCGCTTCGGCATGCCCGGGGCCCGGGGGCCGGGGGCCCGGACCACGGTCCGCATACCGAACGCAACTTCCCGGCCATCGAACTATTTCCAGCCAACTCTTCACGCTCCCCTGACAGCGCGCGTGCGCCAGTGCCACTCTTCCCCTCGCCGGTCGCACGGCTTTCAACCTCGTGTGATCCCGTGTCCGGCGTCAGCACTGCGTACCGCCTTGTTCTGCGTACTGCCTTGCAATGCCCGGACGGTCACCCGCCGCCCGGTCGCCCTGGCCGCGCAACCCCGCGGCCGCGCAGAAGGAGCCCGTGTTGAAAAACACCTCCCACAGACGCACGCCCCTCGGCCGCGCCACCGCTCTCGGCGCCCTCACCGCCACCGCCGCCCTGCTCGGCATGGCCGTCCAGACCGGAGCCGCCTCGGCGGACGCCGGGAAGGCCGCCACCGCCCAGACCACCAAGGGCTCCAAGGTCAACCCCGGCGCACTCCCCGTGAAGCTCACCCCGGCCCAGCGCGCCGAGCTGCTCCGCGACGCCGACGCCCCCGCGGCCAAGGCCGCGGTCGCCAGGCAGCTGGGCCTCGGCGCCAAGGAGAAGCTGTCCGTCAAGGACGTCCTCAAGGACCGCGACGGCACCCTCCACACCCGCTATGAGCGCACCTACGACGGCATGCCCGTCCTCGGCGGCGACCTGGTGGTGGACACCGCCAAGTCCGGTGCGACCGAGGGCGTGACGCGGGCGGCGAAGGCGCAGCTGAAGGGCATCGACACCAGCGCGGAGGTCAAGGCCGCCAGCGCCGAGAAGCAGGCCGTCGGCGCCGCGAAGGCGCAGGGGTCGACCAAGGCCACGGCCGACCGGGCGCCCCGCAAGGTCGTGTGGCTCGTCGACAACAAGCCCACGCTCGCGTACGAGACGGTGGTCGGCGGACTCCAGGACGACGGCACGCCGAACGAGCTGCACGTGGTGACGGACGCCGCGACCGGCAAGAAGCTCCGCCAGTGGCAGGCCATCGACAACGCCGGCACGGGCAACACGATGTACAGCGGCCAGGTCCAGCTCGGCACGGCCCAGTCCGGGTCCACCTACAACCTGACCGACACGGGCCGCGGCAACCACAAGACGTACAACCTCAACCACGGCACCTCGGGGACCGGCACCCTGTTCTCGAACTCGACCAACGTGTTCGGCAACGGCACCAACTCCGACGCGGCGACCGCCGGCGCCGACGCCCACTACGGCGCGGCGGAGACCTGGGACTACTACAAGAACGTGCACGGGCGCAGCGGCATCCGCGGCGACGGCGTCGGCGCGTACTCCCGGGTCCACTACGGCAACGCCTACATCAACGCCTTCTGGTCCGACAGCTGCTTCTGCATGACGTACGGCGACGGCGCGGGCAACGCGAAGCCGCTGACCGCCATCGACGTCGCGGGCCACGAGATGTCGCACGGCGTCACCGCGGCCACCGGCAACATGCAGTACAGCGGTGAGCCGGGCGGTCTGAACGAGGCGACGTCGGACATCTTCGGCACCTCCGTCGAGTTCTACGCCAACAACTCCTCGGACAAGGGCGACTACCTCATCGGCGAGAAGATCGACATCAATGGCGACGGCTCGCCGCTGCGCTACATGGACAAGCCGAGCAAGGACGGCGCGTCCAAGGACGCCTGGTACTCCGGCATCGGCGGCGTCGACGTGCACTACTCGTCGGGCCCCGCGAACCACTTCTTCTACCTCCTGAGCGAGGGCAGCGGACCCAAGGACATCAACGGCGTCCACTACGACTCGCCGACCTCCGACGGCCTGCCGGTGACCGGCATCGGCCGCGACAAGGCGGAGAAGATCTGGTTCAAGGCGCTCACCACGAAGTTCACCTCGACCACCAACTACGCGGCGGCGCGCACCGGAACGCTCGCGGCGGCCGGTGAGCTGTACGGCACCACGAGCGCCGAGTACAAGGCCGTGGCCAACGCGTGGGCGGGCGTCAACGTCGGCACCCGGCCGGGCGGCGACGGCGGCACCTCGTTCGAGAACACCACGGACGTGGCGATTCCCGACAACGGCGCCGCGGTGACGTCCTCGATCAACGTGACGGGCCGCACCGGCAACGCGCCGAACAACCTCAAGGTCGCGGTCGACATCGTGCACACCTGGCGCGGCGACCTGGTCATCGACCTGGTGGGCCCGTCCGGCAAGACGTACCGCCTGAAGAACTTCAGTTCCTCGGACTCGGCGGACAACGTCAACGAGACCTACACGGTCAACGCCTCGACCGAAACGGCAAACGGCACCTGGAAGTTGAAGGTGCAGGACCAGGCGGCTCAGGACACGGGCTACATCAATGGCTGGAAAGTGACCTTCCCCTGATCTTCCCCTGATCTCGGTCCCTGACAGAACGCGCGCCGTCCCGGGTGGTCAACTCCCCGGGGCGGCGCGTTTTTTCACGACCTGTTCGCATTGCGTACGTGGACCATCGACCAGCGGACGATTTCCAGCCAACATGAGCCAGGGTCCTGACATGTGCCTGACTCGAATGACACTCTTCCCTCGCACAGCACAGAAGTACACATGTACGTCCGTTCACCCGCACAGCATCTTTCATGCCCGGGTAGTCCCCCATGCCACCCGGGCCCCCCACAGAAGGAGCCTGCGTGACCCCCCACAAGTTCAGCAAGAAGCGCTCGACTCTCGCGATAGCCACCGCTGTTGCGGCCGGAGCGCTGCTGACCGCCGGTCTCACCACCGGCGCCTCCGCACAGCCCACCTCGGCGTCCGCCCTCGGCGCCCAGCCCACGACGCTGTCGGCGTCGGCGCGTGCGAACCTGCTCCAGGACGCCCACTCCCAGGCCGCCGCCACCGCCGAGAAGATCGGCCTGGGCAGCAAGGAGAAGCTGGTCGTCAAGGACGTCGTGAAGGACCGCGACGGGTCGACCCACACCCGCTACGAGCGCACCTACGAGGGCCTGCCGGTCCTCGGCGGCGACCTCATCGTGCACAAGGCGAAGAGCGGCTCCGTCAAGGGCGTCACCAAGGCGGCCAAGGCCACCATCAAGGTCGCCTCGACGTCCGCGAAGGTCACCCCGAAGGCGGCCGCGAAGTCGGCCGAGTCGCGGGCGATGGCGGTCAAGACGAAGAAGGCCGACGCGCAGCAGCCCCGCAAGGTGGTCTGGGCGGCCAACAACAAGCCGACCCTCGCCTGGGAGACGATCGTCACGGGCGTCCAGAAGGACGGCACGCCCTCTAAGCTCCACGTCATCTCCGACGCCACGACCGGCAAGAAGCTCTTCCAGTACGAGGGCATCGAAACCGGCACCGGCAACAGCCAGTACAGCGGCAAGGTCGAGATCGGCTCCAAGAAGGGCTCCAACGGCTTCGACCTGACCGACGACGAGCGCGGCGGCCACTCGACGTTCACCCTGGGCAACTCCGAGAGCGGTGACGGCAAGATCGTCACCGACGACGACGACACGTGGGGCACCGGCAAGCCGGACGACCCGCAGACCGCCGCCGTCGACGCCGCCTACGGCGCGCAGGTCACGTGGGACTACTACAAGGACGTCCACGGCCGCAGCGGCATCAAGGGCGACGGCAAGGGCGCGACCTCGCGCGTCCACTACGGCAAGAGCTACGTCAACGCCTTCTGGGACGACAGCTGCTTCTGCATGACGTACGGCGACGGCGAGGGCGACAAGAAGCCGCTCACCTCGATCGACGTCGCGGGCCACGAGATGTCGCACGGCGTCACCGCCGCCACCGGCAACATGGAGTACAGCGGCGAGTCCGGCGGCCTGAACGAGGCCACGTCCGACATCTTCGGCACCTCGGTCGAGTTCAACGCCAAGAACGCCGAGGACGTCGGCGACTACCTCATCGGCGAAGAGATCGACATCAACGGCGACGGCAGCCCGCTCCGCTACATGGACAAGCCCTCGAAGGACGGCCAGTCCCTGGACAACTGGAGCTCGGACGCCGGCAACGTGGACGTCCACTACTCCTCGGGCATCGCCAACCACTTCTTCTACCTCCTCTCGGAGGGCAGCGGCGCCAAGGAGATCAACGGCGTCAAGTACGACTCCCCCACGGCCGACGGCTCCAAGGTCGAGGGCATCGGCCGCGACAAGGCCGAGAAGATCTGGTTCAAGGCCCTGACGACGTACTTCACGACGACCACGCAGTACAAGGACGCGCGTGAGGGCACGGTGAAGGCGGCGACGGACCTGTACGGCGCCGACTCGGCGGAGGTCAAGGCGGTCGAGGCGGCCTGGACGGGCGTCGCGGTCAAGTAAGTCCTTGCAACTGGCCTTGTGCATCGGCCAGTTGCGCTCGCACCACCTCAACGGGCGGCACCCGGAGGTTCCTTCCTCCCTCTGGGTGCCGCTTTTCCGTTCCGGTTCTTCGCGATGTTCCTGTTCTTCGCGATGTTGCGCGTCTTCCTGGTGTTGGCCGACTCGGCGAGCAGGGCGAGTACCTCCGGCGACGTCGACCACTGGGCGAGATGGCGCTGCATCCAGTCCGTGACCTCCGCCAACTCGGCGGGGGTCGGCACGTGACCGGCCTTGACGGACAGGTAGAACAGCCAGTCGTGGATGCGGCGGCGGACGAACGTGCGGTTCCCTTCCGCCTTGAGCCGGTCGATCTCCGGCAGCAGCTCGTCCGACCACTGCCGGAACTCGTCAGGACCGGTCGCCTTCATCGCGATCTCGTCCACAAGGGCGACCACCGCCGTCTTGGCCCCCATTTCATTGGGGTCGCGCAGGATCGTGGCCACGATCGCGCGGTCCCGGTCGCGGCTCGGCGAGGCAGCGGTCACCGAGACGACGCGCAGGTACGCGGACGTCCGCGCGTGCTCGTCCGCGACGGCCTCGTCGACGTCCACGTCGAGGAGGCCGGCCTCCGCCAGCAACTCGGCCACATCGGTGTGCAATGTCATCGTCGCTTCATCCCTTACATCCCTTCTTGGCGGCCTCGGCGGCCTCGCGCTGCTCCTTCGCGGCCCGCTCCTCCGCCTGGCTTCGCCTACCGAGCTTCCTGACGGCGGTTCTGATCTGCGGCTTGAAGTGCTCCACCGCTTGTTGCTGCTTGCGCGAGAGCTCCGGCTGGTTGTGGAGGGGTTTGCCGTTCGGCCCGATTCTGACCTCGCGGCCCCCGCCGCCGGTGACATGGGCGTGCGCCGGCTTGTCGACGTCGTACTCGTGCACGACGATGTGCACGCCGTTCTTGCTGACGTCGAGGAGGGACAGGCCGAGCGGGTCGATCCACATGAACGGGTTGGGGACGTAGCTGTGCGGCGCGAAGCCACCGGCGAGACCGATCGGGTCCGCGGTGAGGTAGCGGGCGGTTTCGGGGTCGTAGTGCCGGAAGTAGTTGTAGTGCAGCCCCGTCTCGGGGTCGTAGTACTGGCCGGGGAAGCGGAGTGGTGTGTAGGCGGTGGCGCTTCGGTTCCACACCGTGGTGCCCCAGAGGGTGGTTCTGGTGCGCCAGGCGATGTCGCCCCGCTCGTCGAGGAGTTCGGTCGGGGTGCCGACGAGGTCGGTGACGATGGCGTAGAAGCGGGCGTCGACCTCTTCGTCGGTGAGGTGCTTGCGTTCTGTCTGGGCCAGGGGACACAGGCCGTCGTGGTCCCAGGTGAGGGTCACTGATTCGGGTGCGCCCGGGGTGTGGCTCGTCTGTTCGCAGAGAGTCATGTCGTCCCAGGTGAAGTCGGTCCGCTCCGCCACCCCCTGTTCCGTCATGCGCTGTTTGGACACCCGGCGGCCCAGCGGGTCGTAGAGGTAGCGCCACCTCGTGCCGTCGGGGGTCACCACGGAGGTAAGGCGGTCCTCCGCGTCCCATTCGTAGTGCCAGGTGTCGGGTTTGCGGGACAGGCGAGTCTTTTGGCGCAGGGTCACCCGGCCAGCTGTGTCGTATTCGTAGCGGACGTTGCCCGCCGCGGTGATACGGGTGCCGGTGTAGGTGCGGGGGCCCGTCGCCTCTTGGCCCGGCATGGGGGACGGCCAGGAGGCATCGGTCTGGTTGCCCGCCTCGTCGTAGGCGTAGGTCTCCGTCCAGCCCGCCGCGTGGACCGTTGTGACCCGGCCTGCCGCGTCCAGGTCGAAGCGCCGCGTGCCGTTGAGCCGGTCCTCCATGCCGGTCAGCTGGTCGTCGGCGCGGTAGGTGTACGCGCGGTGCTGGATCCGCCCGCCGGCCGAGCCGCCCGTCAGGTCCTGTTGCAACAGGCGGCCCACGACGTCGTACGCGTTCGTCAGGGTCAGGGCCTCGCCGACCGTGCGGGTGAGTTCCCGGCCCGCCCCGTCGTGCGTGAACGCCAGCCTCCGCCCGGACGCGGTCAGTTCGGTGCAACGGCCTGCCGCGTCGTACGTCCAGGTGCTCGTCGCGCCGGACGGTGTGGTGCGGCCGGTGCGACGGCCCAGTGCGTCATAGGTGTGGGTCAGGGTGCGGCCGTTGACCGTTTCCGAGAGCAGCCGGCCTGCCCCGTCCCGCTCCAGGGTCAGGGCCACGTCCGGGCCCACCGCCTCGGTGAGGTCGCCTGTCGCGTCGTATGTGTAGCGCGTGGTCGTGGCGCCTGCCACGTTCTGCGCGACTGTCCGGCCCAGCACGTCCCGTTCGAAGGTGATCTCGACGCCCGCGGCCGTCGTACGGGTCACCAACTGGCCCGCCGCGTCATGGGTGTACGTCAGCGTGCGGTCGTCGAAGTCCCTCTCCGCCACCAGGCGGCCGGCCGGGTCGTACTCATAACTCCAGCTCAGACCCTGCGGGTTGGTGACCCGGCGAAGCTGGAGCTGGGTGTCGTGGTCGAACTCGTGGCGGACGCCGTCGGGGCCCGTGCGGGCCGCGATCAGGTCGAAGTGCGTGTATTCGTGCGTCGTGGTCGCACCCATCGCGTCCGTGTGCGAGACGCAGTTGCCCTCGCCGTCGTACGTCCACGACTCCGACGAACCGTCCGCCTCCGTACGCCGCGCCAGCTTGCCCTCCACCGTCCACTCCAGCCGCGTGATCGCACCCGTCGGGTCCGTGATGGCGTGCGCACGGCCGAAGGCGTCGAGGTCGTAGCGGGTCACCGCGCCCAGCGGGTCGGTGACTTCCAGCGGCAGGCCCGCCGCGTCGCTGCGCAGCTCGGTGATGTGGCCGAGGGGGTCCGTGATGGTGGCCACGGCTCCGGTGGCGTCGTGGGTGAAGTGGTGCGTCATGCCGTCGCGGGCGGTCACGCTGGTGCAGTTGCCGTGCTCGTCCCATGTCTGGCGCTGGACGACGCCGTCCGGGCCGACGATCTCGACCGGCAGGTTGAGGTCGTTGTACACCGCACTGGCGCATGTGCCGTCCGGAGGACGTACCGCGGTCAGATTGCCGTGCTCGTCCCAGGTGTTCTCGGTGCGGCGCCCCAGCGCGTCGGTGCGGACGAGCAGGTTGTTCCAGCTGTCCCACTCGCTGTGGACCGTGCCGCCCAGCGGGTCCGTCTCGGACAGGAGCTGTCTGAGGTCGTTGTAGCGGTAGACGGTGGTGTGGCCGAGGGCGTCGGTGTAGCGGGTCTCCCGCTCATCGGGGCGGTACTCGACGGTGCAGGCCAGGTGACCGGCGGTGCTCTCGCCGCGGACGCAGCGGTCCTCGTCGTCGTAGGTGAAGCGGTACCAGGTCTGGTTGCTGTCGGTCCAGGACGTGATGCGGGCTTCGTCGTCGTAGTCGAGCCGCAGCCGAAGACCGGCCGAGTTGTGGATCTCGGCGAGATTGCCGACTTCGTCGTAGCCGTACGCGGCGATCAGTGTGCCGTCTGCGCCGGGGGCGAGCAGACGCAGCGCGGTGACGCGGTGGTCGTCGGTGTCCACCTTCAGGTGGTAGCCGCCGGTGTGGCGTACCGCCGTGGGTGCGCCGGTGGGGTCGTGGTCGATGTCGATGCGGTTGCCGTTGCGGTCGGTGATGGCGCGCAGGGGCAGGGTCGCGGGTCGTTCTCCGGCAGGGAGCCGCTCGTCCGCCGTGTGGGGTGTGACCGGGAGGAAGTGGCGTACGCGGCCGGTCTGCGGGTCGGTGGCGGTGACCGTGCCCGCGGCGTCCACGCTCAGCGGCCAGCGGGGGCCGTGGGCGGGCAGCACGGGCTCACCGCCGGGTTCGGGGTGGGGGTAGGACAGCAGCTGGCCGTCCTCGGTGAGGTAGACAAGACCCGCGTCGTCGATCTCGACCCGCTCGTCCAGCGTCGAGGCCCACGAGTCGCCGTACCAGTGGCCCCAGCGGTAAGTCGACAGGTGCGTACGCCGAAGGACGAGCGGCAGCAGGCCCGGCAGCTCGATATCGGTCTTCTCCATGATCATCTCGCCGGAGATCATGTCGATGGGGTCGCCGTTCTTGCAACGCCCCTTGGCGGGCTTGCCCTTGGCGACGACGTCGTCCGCCTCCTTGCGCAGCCCCTTCTTCCCCAGCCCCCTGGCCATGGCTTTCAGGCCCTTGAGGCCCTTGAGGCCCTTCATGCCCTTGGCCAGCTTGCCGAGAGAGGTGATGCCCTTCATGCCGGGTATGCAGTCGAGTGCTGCGAACGCGACGTCGAGGAGACCGGCCTGTCCGTTGGCGTATTTGTTGAGGGTGTCGGCGAGGACGACGAGAGCGGCGACCACGACGATCGCGGCCAGGATCGGACCGCCGACGATCATCGCGATGACGCCGACCACGGCGACGACGACCTTGCAGACGGCGACAATGGTGTCCCAGTTGTCGGAGACCCAGTCCCCGACCTCCTCCCACCACTTGCGGTTGTGGATGCCCGCGTCGGAGGCTTCGTCGACCTTCTTCTTCGCGACGCCCGCGGCGTCCTCGCGCATCTTGCGCGCGTCCTCGGCCATCTTCTTGGCGGCATCCAGGGCGCTCTGCGCATTGGAGACGTCGGTCTTGGCGTCGGACTGGGCCTTCTCGGCGGCGTGGGCGTTGCGGGTGGCGGCCTTGACCTTGTCCTCGTCCGGCTTGGGGACGTCTCCCTTGCCCCCGCCGTCCTTGTCCTTGTACTTGTCGGCTTCTTTCCCCGCGCGGTCCACCCAGGAGTCGGCGGAGGACAGCTTGGACTTGGCGTCGGTCAAGTCCCCTTGAGCCTCACGCCCCTTGGCAAGTGCCTTGTCGGCGAGGGCCTGCGCGCGCTCCAGCTTGGGCCAGTAGTCCGCGAGCGCGTCACCGGCCATCTCGTAGCTCTTCTTGAGCTTCTTCAGCTTCCCCGGAGCGTCTTCGAACTCGGCGGTGAAGGACTCCGCCGTCTTGCCCGCCCAGGACAGGATCGCGTCCTCGCCCGCCATCCCCTTGATGTCACGGAGCACATCGGACACATCGTCGGCGAAGTCGTGCAGGTTCTTGGCAAGTTGACGGACCCGCTGCGGATCACCCGGAGTCGGATCCTTATCCAGGTCAAGGACATGCCAATCTGCAGGACGGTGTGACACTGCGATCCCCCGTTGTACTCATGCCTGGACGTTCATGTCCTGGCTGGCCTCGAAGACGCGGTTCGGCGGCTTGTGCACGCCGCCGCGGTCCGAGCCCTCCAAGAATATCTCCCGGGTGATCTTCCGGGTGGCCCTCCCCGCGGTCCTCCCAGTGGTCCTTCCAGGCGAGGGAGCCTTCAGCCGGTGGGACGTGCCATCGACGGTGCGCAGACGACGCACACCCCAACTCGCCCTGCATCCCGCTATGTTGGCCCGGACCACGCCGACCACGGGGGTTCACACATGTCCACGCCCGAGCACGCCGATCCACACACGGCTCCACACGCCGATCCCCACTCCGGCACCATCGAGATCGTCCGTGCCAACGAGTCGCACCTGTCAGCCATCGTCGCCCTCGCCGAAGAGCGACGCCTCGACGCAAGCGACCCGGAGAACGCGGGCCGCGACGGATTCCTCGTGTCCGACTACACCGTCGACGACTACCGTGCGCGGCTCACGACGGCGGAGCACTTCTGGGTGGCGGTGAAGGGGACGGACGTACTCGGCTACTTGATGGCCTACAGCGACGAGCGCATCGAGCCCGGAGAGTGGCTCAATCACCGGATCAAGACGACGCTCGGGGCGTTTCTCGTCATCAAGCAGATCTGCGTCTCCCGTGCGCAGGCCCGTGGCGGGGTGGCCTCGCGGCTCTACCACCACGTCCTCGAGCAGTGGTCGGAGAGCCCGGTGATCGCGGCGGTCGTGTGCGAGCCGTTCAACGAAGCCTCTACGAGGTTCCATCGCAAGCTGGGCTTCGACGAGTTGACCCGGCTGACGCCGCCGGACGGGAAGCAGCGGATGGTGTGGGTGTGGCGGCGGCCGCGCGAGGCGCTGCTGCAGGCGCAGTACGCGGTCGCCATAGACCTCTACAAGCATGAGGACGCCACCAACTGGCACAAGCTCAACAACTTCTTCTACATCACGGTGGGTCTGGCCGCGTCGCTCGGATTCGTCCTCGGGAACGGCGACCAGACGTCGGCATCGCCCTCGCCCCCGGCATCGACACCGACGTCCATGGAGGAGGTCGCGCGGAACCTCGCCCTCGTCATCTGTGTCATCGGCATGGCGTCCGCGACCGCCTTCTCGCAGATGCTCCGCTTCGGCCGCCGCTACCTCAACGCCCGCAAGCAGGCCGCCTCGGAGCTGGAGGAGTACCTCGCCTGGCACGGCGGCCAGCGCATCGTCGCGCGCGAGGCGGAGGTGGAGGGCAACCGATGGCTGAAGCAGTCACCCACGGGGCTCATCATGGTCCTGCTGCCGGCACTGATCGCGGTGTGCTGGGCGGTGATGTTCGTGGTGATCGTGGTCAGCTGAGCCCCACACCCCCCGGACCAACGGGTGCCCCGGGAAGCCCGTTCCACGAACTCACCGCATCAACACCCCACCCCCCTCCCCCATCCCCTCATCCGAAGCCACCGCCACGAGCCCCAGCTCCGCGCCCCCGGACAGCAGCCGGTGCGAGGGCAGGATGCGGACCGTGTAGCCGAAGGGGCCCGTGTGGTCCAGGGAGAGGGGGCCCTCGTACAGCAGGCGGCCCTCCTCGTCGGGGCCCGCCGTGGGTTTCAGGGGGACCGCCACCGCGTCCGTGATGTGGTCCTCCGCGTCGACCCGGCCCGCCAGCACCTGCACCTCCACGTCGTCGGGCGTCAGCTCGCCCAGCTGGACGCGGACCCGCAGGGCCAGCGTCGCTCCCAGTTCAGCCGTCGCGCCCAGTGAGGCGGACGGCGAAGACGGCGAAGACGGCGAAGGTGCCGTAGTCGGTAGCGCCGCCGTGCCCTCCACATGGTCCACCACCACCCGCGGCCACGCCCCCCGCACCCGCGTCTTCCACGCCGCCAGCTCCCCCGCCGAGACCGCGTCCAACACTCGATGGGCGCGGGCCGCCGGGACGTACAGCTGCTCCACGTACTCGCGCACCATCCGCCCCGCAAGGACCTTCGGGCCCAGGCGGGTCAGCGTCCGCCGCACCATTTCGATCCAGCGGTCCGGCAGTCCCTCCGGCCCGCGCTCGTAGAAGCGGGGCGCGATCCGCTGTTCCAGCAGGTCGTAGAGCGCGCTCGCCTCCAAGTCGTCGCGCCGCACGTCGTCCGTCGCCGCGCCGTCCGCCGTCGGGATCGCCCAGCCGAAGTCCGGCTCGAACCACTCGTCCCACCAGCCGTCCAGGACCGACAGGTTGAGGCAGCCGTTCAGAGCCGCCTTCATCCCGCTGGTCCCGCACGCCTCCAACGGCCGCAGCGGGTTGTTCAGCCATACGTCGCACCCCGGGTACAGGGCTTGGGCCATCGCCATGCCGTAGTCCGGCAAGAACACGATGCGGTGGCGTACGCGCGGGTCGTCCGTGAAGCGGACCAGGTCCTGGATGAGGCGTTTGCCGCCGTCGTCGGCCGGGTGCGCCTTGCCCGCCACCACGATCTGGATCGGGCGCTCAGGGTGCAGCAGCAGCTCCATCAGGCGGTCCGGGTCGCGCAGCATCAGCGTCAGGCGCTTGTACGAGGGGACGCGCCTCGCGAAGCCCACGGTCAGCACATCGGGGTCCAGGGCCTCCTCCACCCAGCCCAGTTCCGCCGTCGCCGCGCCCCGCCCCCGCCACGACTCCCGCAGCCGGCGCCGCGCCTCCGCCACCAGTTGCCCGCGCAGCACCCGCCGCAGCTCCCAGATGTCCGCGTCGTCGATGTCGGCGACCGCGTCCCAGCGGCCGTCGCCGCCGCCCACCGTGAGCGCCCTCTCGGTGCGCCGCTCGCCGATCACGCGGGCCCCGAGCCGGAACACCTCCGGCGCCACCCACGTCGGGGCGTGCACGCCGTTGGTGATGGACGTGATGGGCGCCTCCTCCGCGTCGAAGCCCGGCCACAGGCCCGCGAACATCTCCCGGCTCACCTTGCCGTGCAACGTCGAAACGCCATTCGCCTGCCTCCCCAGACGCAGCCCCATCACCGCCATGTTGAAGACGTTGGGGTCGCCGCCCGGGTACGTCTCCATGCCGAGGCGGAGGATCCGGGCCACGTCGATGAGGGGCAGTTCGGCGTCGGGGCCGAAGTGGTGGGCGACCAGCTCGCGGTCGAAGCGGTCGATCCCGGCGGGGACGGGGGTGTGGGTCGTGAAGACCGTGCCCGCGCGCACCGCTTCCAGGGCCGCGTCGAAGTCCCGCCTCTCCGCGGTCAGTTCGTGGATGCGCTCCAGGCCGAGGAAGCCCGCGTGGCCCTCGTTGGTGTGGAACACCTCCGGTTCGGGGTGGCCCGTGAGACGGCAGTACGTGCGGACCGCGCGCACCCCGCCGATGCCCAGCAACATCTCCTGGAGCAGGCGGTGTTCGCTGCCGCCCCCGTACAGCCGGTCGGTCACGTCGCGCTCGCCGACGTCGTTGTCCTCGATGTCCGAGTCGAGCATCAGCAACGGCACCCGGCCCACCTGCGCCTGCCAGACCCTGGCCCGCAGCAGCCTGCCGCCGGGCAGGGCCAGGCCGACCTGGGCCGGGGTCCCGTCCGCCTCCCGCAGCAAGGACAGGGGGAGCTCGTTCGGGTCGAGCACGGGATAGCGCTCCTGCTGCCAGCCGTCGCGCGAGAGCGACTGGCGGAAGTAGCCGTGCCGGTACAACAGCCCCACCCCTATCAGCGGCACCCCGAGGTCGCTCGCCGCCTTCAAGTGGTCGCCCGCGAGGATGCCGAGCCCGCCCGAGTACTGCGGCAGGGCCGCGGTCACACCGAACTCGGGCGAGAAGTAGGCGATGGCGCGGGGCAGTTCGCGTCCGGCAGCCCCCTGTTCGGCCTGCTCCTGGTACCAGCGGTCTCCGCTCACGTAGGAACGCAAGTCCTCGCCGACCTCCGCCAGGCGCCCCAAGAACGCCTCGTCGCGGGCGAGTTCGGCGAGCCGCTCCGGCGCCACCCCGCCCAGCAGCCGCACGGGGTCGCCGCCCGAGGCCGCCCACAGAGCCGGGTCCACGGATTCGAAGAGGTCGCGGGTCGCGGGATGCCAGGACCAGCGCAGGTTGCGCGCCAACTCGGCCAGCTCGGCGAGGGGTTGGGGGAGGACGGGTCGTACGGTGAACCGACGGATCGCTTTCACGGCTGCCACCTTCACGGGTCGCGTCACGGAGCGAGGCGGGCGGTGTACGCCACGACCCACGACGGTAGCGGCCGGACCGTGCCGTCAACCACCGCGCCTCGTGGGCGATCACCGCACTCCGTGCGGACAGGGGCGGCGGCCCGCGCGCGGGGCCGGCGGCAGAGCTCGTGTCAGGGCGCGTATCCGGAGACGATCTTCCCTTGGTGCGTCTCGCCGAACATCGCGCCGCCGAGGAACAAGGGCGCCCCGAGAGAGTCGGGGTCGACGTCGGCCGGCTCGTCGGCATCGGTCGCCGGGACCGACTTCGACCGCGTCTTGTCGGGGTCGCCCGACGTGTCCAGACCCCACATCTCGTACGCGCCGACGGCGATCACCCGACGGCCCGCGAGAGCCACCGGCCCGAGCTGCTGCGGGGCGCCGAAGTGCCACAGCTTCTTGCCGCTGCGGTAGTCGTAGCCGGTCAGCTGGTGGTCGACCGGGCTCGCCCCGTCGGGATTACGGGTGGCGAGCACGAGGACGCCCCGCTCGCCGACGACCGGCGGCGGGCCGTCCGGCTCCGCGCCCGGGGCCAGGGTGCGGCGGGTGGCGAGCGTCGCGGGGTCCAGGACGCGCACGCCCTTTCCGCCGCCCCAGCACAGCAGATCCGGCCCGTGCGCCAGGACGTCGCCGCAGCTCACGGACTTGGCTGTGCGGGCCCTGCGGCCGGTCCGGGCGGAGAGCGTCGCCACGCCGCCGCTCTCCAGCGAGGTCACGACGCGGCCCCCGGCACCTCCCCCGTCACTTCCCCCGTCACCTCCGCCGGCGCCTCCCCCGGTGACGAGGAGCGCGCCCTGCGTCTTGGGCAGCGGCTCGGACTCCCACAGCTGGTCGCCGTCCGAGGCGCGGCGGGCGCGGACGACCGTGGCGTAGGGGTGCTTCGCGGTCTCGTACTGGTACTCGGCGCTGTAGACGACACCGTGCGCCAGCGTGAACGTCAGCAGGCCCGCGTCCGACGGCAGGCGCTTGCGCCAGCGCTCCTTCCCGGACGCCAAGTCGACCTTGGTGAGGCCCAGTTGGCTGGGCACGAAGACGCTGCGACCGTCGGACTCGGGCCCATTGGTCTGGATTCCGTCGAGGCTGTTCGCGGCCGCCTCGAAGCCGGGGGTGGTCCACTTGTGGCGGCCGGTCGCCGCGTCCAGGGCGGCTGCCGCGCCCTTCCCGTCACGGCACACGAGCGTGTCGTTCACCAGGACGCAGCCGCCGCCCATGGAGTCCAGGCCCTTCGGGCGCGGGACGGACCACGGCTTCCAGCCCTTGGGGCGCGCTGTGGCACGGGCGGTCGCGGAGCCGAACTCCCCCGAGTGGCCCGGGTTTCCGTAAGCGGTGACGATGCGGGTGGGGGTGCTCCCACTGCCTCCGTCCTTGCCTCCGCCCTTGCCTCCGCCCTCGCCGGCCCCCTTCCCGCCGCCCCCGGCGCCCCCGGCGCCGTCGCGCCCGGCGGAACCGTCCGGAAGCAGGACCGCCACCACGGTCACGGCAACAGCGGCCACCGCCGCGGCGGTGATCCACGGCCACCGACGGCGCGGGGAAGGGGAAGAAGGCGCAGGGGAAGGGGGCATCGCATGCGCTGTCGAGGGCGCTGTCGGCGGCGATGTCGAGGGTGATACCGGGGGCGTCGTCGGCCGCGGAGCTCCCAGCGACGTGGCCGTGGGCGCCTGCGCGAACGACGCCTGCGCCGTCTCCCGTTCGCAGCGCGCCACCGCCTCGCGGTGCTCGGCGAAGAGGGAGAGCACCTCGGCGGGCCAGGCGACGGCGGGCGAGTCCCCGTCCGCCGCACCGAGCCGCTCCGCCAGCTCGGCCGCCGTCGGCCGCTTCCCCGGGGCGAGCGCGAGGCACGCGGCGACGGTGTCCCGCAGCCCCGACTCCTCGGGCACGCCCGAGAGATCCGCGTCCCCCTGCGTGATCCGGAAGATCACCGAGGCGAGTTCCTCGTCGTCGAACGGGCCGCGCCCCGTGGCGGCGTACGCGAGGACGGCGCCGAGCGTGAAGACGTCCGACGCGGGGACGACGGCGGGGCCGCCCTCGATCTGCTCGGGTGCCATGAAGCCCGGCGTGCCCACGAGCATGCCCGCCGCCGTGAGCGCCGTCGCGTCGAATGCCTGCGCGATGCCGAAGTCGATGAGGCGGGGGCCGTCGGAGGTGAGCAGCACATTGCCCGGCTTGAGGTCGCGGTGCAGCACCCGGGCCGCGTGCACGGCGGCGAGGGCGCGGGCGAGCCGGGCGCCGACGGCACACACCACGGACGGGGGCAGCGGACCGCACCTGGTCACCGTTTCGGCGAGGGCGGGACCGGCCACGTACTCCGTTGCCAGCCACGGCACTTCGGCGTCCGCGTCCCCGTCGAGGAGCGCGACCGTACCCGTGCCCGAGACCGCGCGGGCCGCGGCGATCTCGCGCCGGAACCGGATCCGGAACTCCCGGTCGATGTCGAGGTCCGCCCGCACGGTCTTCACCGCGACCAGCCGTGGGCGGGCCGCCGTCGACGACGCCTCCGTCCCCGGCGCCTCCGTCCCCGGCGCCTCCTCGCGCGCGAGATAGACCTCGCCCATGCCCCCGGCCCCGATGAGGGCGAGCAGCCGGTACGGGCCGATGTGCCGGGGCGGGCCGGGCAAGGGGGCGAGCAACAGGTCCTCCTCGGACATTCAGGACGGCTGCCGGACCGAGACCACGGTGCCCTGGTCGTACACGATCGTGGCCACCCCGCCGAGGAGCAGCAGCTTCGGCGGGCGCAGCGAGTCGGCGATCACGGTGTCGCCGTCCGACGCGGACTTCCCGGGGCGGTCGCCCGGCGCCCCCGCGACCGGAGTGCTCCGGACGGCGCCCGTGCCCTTCAACGGCAGGGAGCGGAGCGTGGAGTTGTCGGCGTAGAGCGCGCGGTCGCCGGTGATCAGGGGCGAGGAGCCGAATTTCGACGGCTGCACGCGGCGCCCGACGCGGGCCTGCTCCGGCTCGGCCACCAGGATCTTCCCGGCCTCCGTGTCGTCGGCGAGCACGGCGTCCGGGCCGACCGCGGAGATCATGACCTGGCTCGCGGCGTAACCCTCCTTGGACGGAGGGGTCTTGAATTCGAGGCGGCGGCCTTCCGGCTTGAGGGTGCGCGCGTCGAGGCGGGTGACGCGGGTCTGCGGCTCGGCGTTCGACTCGTCGAACTCGCTGTCACCACTGAGAACTTGGACGCACAAGAGGTGGTCGGCATCGGCCATGACGTCGATGCACTCGGCCCCCCGGTCGTTGAATGCGGCCCCGCGCTGCTCGCCCGTCCGGGCATCGAGGGCGACGAGACCCTTCTTGGCGAGTGCGTAGACCAGGCCGTCGCGGTCGAACTCGGCGCCGTAGCCGTTCTTCTCGGAGTCCGAGATGGCATCGGTGCTGAGCGGGTGCGTCCACTGCGGGTCGCCGCCGCGCCGCGCGTCGTACGCGAGGAGTGTGGCGCCGGTCGACGGCTCCGCGCCCTCCGGGTCGCCCTCCGTGGCGGCGAGTATCCGGTCCTCCGTGATCCGGGCGGAGGTGAAGTGTGTTCCGGCGGGCGGCTCGGCGGTCCAGCGCACGCGCCCGGTCGTGGAGTCACGGACCTGGAGGCGGCCCCGGTACGCGATGACGGTCGTCCCGCCGCGCACCACGGGGTTCAGGTCGTCGCCGGGCATGAAGAACTGACCGGACGGGCTCATGTACGCCTCGCCGAGACCCCGGTCCGCCGCGGAGCGCCCGTCGGAGGCCCACAGCCTGCGTCCGTCGGCGGCACCCAGCGCTTCGTACGTGCCGTCGGTGAGCTGGCAGACCACGGCGCGCGCATCGGTGGCGCAACTCAGCGGCGCGTGCCGGAACTTGGCGCGCCACGGCTTCCAGCCCTCGGGGCGCTGCTGGGCGAACTGCGGTACGTATCCGCTGTGGTCGTCCGTGCCCTGCTCGTCGACGCCCGCTCGGGCGACGAGCTGGGCGGGGGTGAGGGTGGTGGTGGGCGCGGGACCGGCGGCCCGTCCGCCGCCGCCCGTGCCGCCGCCGCTGTCACCGTCACCGTCGCCGTCGCCGTCGCCGGGGCCCAGCAGGGCGAGCAGCGCGCCGGTCACGCCACCCACGACGGCGACCGCCACGACGGCGGCGAGCGCCCGGCGCCGACGGGGGCGCGGGGCACCGGCAACCGGGGCAGCGGTGCCGGGAGCCGCGCCGCTCAGGGTGGGGAGGCTGTGCGGGTCGGCCCCGACCCCGGGCGCGGACCCGGGCGCGGTCGCGGGTTCGGACCCGGGCGTGGGCGCGGACCCGGGCGCGGTCGCGGGTTCGGACCCGGGCGTGGGCGCGGACCCGGGCGCGGTCGCGGGCGCGCCGAGAGCCGTGGGCGTCCGCCCCGGTATCTGCCCAGGTATCCGACCGGACCCCGCTGGGCCCACAGTCACCGAACCCGGAGCCGTCGGCGTCGGCGTCGGCGTCGGGCCCGGTGCCGTCTCGGGCCGCTCTGGCACCGGCAGCAGCGGCCGGCCCGCCGCGCACAGCTGCTCGACATCGCGCCGCGCCTGGCCGATCGCCTCCGTCACGGCTTCCGGCAGCGCGGCCGGGACGAGGTCCGCCGGACCGCCGTAGAGCTCCGCGAGCCGCCCCGCGAGCTCTCCCGCCCCCGGCCTGCGCCCCGCCTCCCGCACCAGGCAGGGGGCGAGCACCTCCCGCAACTCCTCGGGCACACCGTCCAGTCGGGCCTCGGCCTGTGACACCCGGTACAGGACCGCGGCCACCGGCCCGTCCCCGAACGGGTCCTCTCCCGCGGCCGCGTACGCGAGCACCGAAGCGAGACAGAACACGTCCGACGCGGGCACCACATGACGGCCGCCCGCGATGTGCTCGGGCGACATGAACCCGGGCGTACCGACGAGCAGGCCCGTGGACGTCAGCGTCGTGGCGTTGAGCGTGCGGGCGACGCCGAAGTCGATGAGCTTGGGCCCGCTCGCCGCGACGAGGACGTTGCCGGGCTTCAGGTCGCGGTGCAGGGCGCCCGCGGCGTGCACGGCCTCCAGGGCGCGGGCGATGCCGATGCCGAGCGCCGCCACGGCCGGGCCGTCGAGCGCGCCGTGCCGCCGCACCGCTTCGGAGAGGGTCGGCCCCGGCACGTACTCCGTCGCCATCCAGGGGACGTCGGCGTCCGCGTCCCCGCCGACGAGGCGGGCCACGTACGGGCTGTCGACGGCGGTCGCGACGGCGATCTCGCGCCGGAACCGGGCCCGGAAGGCGGCCTCGTCCGCGACGTCCCGCCGGATGGCCTTGACGGCGACGAGCGCCTCCGGCACGTAGCCGCCGGTCTCACCGGCAGCGACCAGTGGCCCGTCACCGGCCGGCGCCCCGAGGAAGACCTCTCCCATGCCGCCGGCACCCAGTCGCGCCAGCGTCTCGTAGGGACCGATGCGTCGCGGCGACGTCTCCCGCAGTGGCCCGATCATCCGCCCCGCTCCCCCGTCCCCCTGCATTCCTGGGCATCGGCGCCCCGACGCGCCGTAAGGTTACTCCCCCACCGCACGCCAACGGCCCGTGAGCAGCACGGAAGTTGAGCAGCACTCCGCTTAGGATTCCGGCCATGCCCGACCTCCAGCGCCTCCACCCCACCCACGCCCCCGCCCTGCTCGCCTTCGAGCGGGAGAACCGGGCCTACTTCGCCGCGCGCGTGCCGGACCGCGGTGACGCGTACTTCGAGGAGGCGGAGTTCGCGGCGCGCCTCGACGCCCTGCTCGCCGAACAGGCCGCCGGGGCCTGCCACTTCCACGTGCTGGTGGACGACGGCGGGGCGATCGTCGGGCGCGTGAACATCGTCGACGTGGCGGACGGCTCCGCCGAGCTGGGCTACCGGATCGCGGAGCGCGCCGCGGGCCGCGGGCTCGCCACGGCCGCCGTCCGGCAGGTCCTCGCGCTCGCCGCCACCGAGTACGGGCTGACCTCGCTGCGCGCCGCGACGACCCTCGACAACGAGGCGTCGCGCACCGTCCTCGCCCGCACCGGATTCACCCCGACCGGGACCGCCGGCGAGATCCGGCTCAGCGGCCGCCCGGCCGTCTCCTACATCGCGTACGTGAGGAAGCCCGACGGCGCCGCATAGCGGTCGTACACCGCCCGCGCCCGGTAGTTGTTCTCGGCGGTCCGCCAGGACAGCGACGGCCAGCCCGCCTCCTCGGTGACCCGGCGCAGCTCGGCGAAGAGCGCGTCGACGGCGCCGCCGCCGCGGTGCTCCGGGGCCACGAACAGGTCGTCGAGGAAGCCGCGCGTGCCCCGCAGCGGCGAGTCCTCCGCCCGGTAGTGGGCGAGGCCGATCGGCGTGCCGTCCTCGGTGCGCGCCAGCAGGCAGTGCGTGGAGCGCGCGGGGTCGTGGATCCAGGACCAGGCCCGGTCGTACGCGGCGTCGTCGAGCTCCACCTCGTAGAACGCCGCGTACCCGGCGAACAGTTCGCGCCAGGCGGCGTGGTCCTCGGGGCGGGCCGGGGAAACGGTGATCATGCGGCCGACGTTAACCACCTCATTGCATTAGCGTCAACCAGTTATGCACTAGAGCAGAATCTACGAGAGCACCCTGCGCGTCAGCTCCCCGATCAACTCCTCGAAAGGGAACGGCGCGAGCAGGTCCGGCACCGTCAGGTCGTCCACGATCAGCCCCAGCATCGCCAGGTACAGCAGCACCACCCCCGTGCGGTCTCCGGGCAGCCCCGCGTCCAGGTGGAAGCCGATGTTGCCCTCCAGCTGGGCGGCGAAGAAGCGGGTCAGCTCGGTGTGCAGCTCGGGGCGGCGGGTGGCCTCCAGGCGCATCTCCAGGAGCGCGAGGTGACTGCTGCGGTCCGCCCTCATCCGCTCGACCAGCTGCCCGAGCAGCGTGGCCACCAGCTCGTGCGACGGCTTCTCGCTCATCGTCTCGGAGAGTGCGTCCGGGTCGGGGGTCAGCCGCTCCTGGACCCGGCCCATCACCTGGGCCAGCAACTCCCCCCGGTTCGCGAAGTAGTTGGTGGTGGTGCCCTTGGGCACGCCCGCCTCCGCGTCGACGGCGCGCAGGGTCAGCCCACGGGAGCCCTCGCGCGCGAGCACCTCGATCGAGGCATCCAGGAGCGCGGTACGGCGGGCGGAGTTCTGTCGCATGAGGGCCTCCCAGAAGCCGGGGATCGGGAATCGAGGAAAGAGCGTTGACACCACTGCAAGTGAAGTACTACGTTCTAACCACTGCAAACACAGTACATCAGCCACCGCCCGGACCGAAGGGCCGCACGGCACTTCAGAGGAGACCCGCATGCGAAAGCTCGTCTACTTCATCGCCGCCAGCCTCGACGGCCACATCGCCGGTCCTGACGGCTCCGACCCCACCGGCCCCGACGGCTTCTGGCCGGTCGGCGAGGACTACCTCCAGGAGCTCGTCGCCCAGTACCCCGAGACGCTCCCCGCCCATGCGCGGGAGGCCCTCGGCATCACCGACCCCGGCACCCACTTCGACACGGTCGTCGAGGGCCGCCGCACCTATCAGATCGGCCTGGACCTCGGATTCCCGGACTGCTACCCGCACTTGAGGCACCTCGTCTTCTCCCGCACGCTCAAGGAGAGCCCGGACCCGGGCGTCGAACTCGTCGGCACCGACCCGGCCGCCCGGATCCGCGAGCTCAAGCAGGAGCCCGGCGAGGGCAAGGACATCTGGCTGATCGGCGGCGGGGAGCTCGCGAGCGCCCTCTACGGGGAGATCGACCGGCTGGTCCTCAAGGTCGCCCCGCTCACGGTGGGCTCGGGCACGCCGCTCTTCGCCCACGAAACCCCCTTCGAGCCCACCCTGTTCACGCTCACGGACAGCAAGGTCCTGGACAGCGGCACGCTCTTCCTCACGTACGACAGGAAGGCATGACCTCGCGCACGACAGGAGGGCGCGACTCCGCAAGAAGGCGTGATTCGGCCAGTTTTCGCCGCAACCCTCACACGCCCCACACGGGCGATATGGCCGATTCCGCCCCCTCGTGCGGTCTTGTAGCGCTTCACACCGCACGAGAGGCTGCCCACTGACGCTCGCGGAGTTGTGGGGGACCCGGCGCAGCGCCGGTCCAACTCCGCGAGGTACACGTCGAGTTGGGGAGGGAAGCCAGCCTATGACTCTGCCACGCAGCAAGCGTCTGCGATGGGCGGGAGCCGTCACGGCCGCCACCACGGCGGCCGTGGTTTCGGCCGTCACACTGCCCGCGCACGCCGCGCCCGCCGCACACACCGCGCCCGCCGAGGGCCCCACGGGGCGGATCCTCGGCGCCGGGAGGCCCGGTGCGGTCAGCGACAGTTACATCGTCACCTTCAAGGAGGGCAGAGGCGGCCGAGGGGGTGTGCAGGCTCCCTCACGCGCGGGCAAGGAGATCGCCGCGAAGTACGGGGCGGAGATCCGCCAGACTTATGGCGCGGCTCTCAACGGCTATGCCGTCAGGGCCAGTTCGGCCGAGGCGAAGCGGCTCGCCGGTGACAAGCGGGTGGCCGCCGTCGTGCAGGACAGCAGGGTCTCCCTGCGGCACACGCAGAAGAACCCGCCGTCCTGGGGCCTCGACCGGATCGACCAGAAGAACCTGCCGCTCGACCGCTCCTACACCTGGCCGGAGTCCGCCGACGCGGGCGCGGGCGTCACCGCGTACGTGATCGACACCGGCGTCCGCACCACGCACCGCGAGTTCGGCGGGCGGGCGCGCAGCGGCTACGACTTCGTCGACCACGACCGCACCGCCCAGGACGGCAACGGCCACGGCACCCATGTCGCCGGGACCGTCGCGGGCCGGACCTTCGGCGTCGCCAAGAAGGCGAAGGTGGTCGGCGTGCGCGTGCTCGACAACGAGGGCTCGGGCACCACGGCCCAGGTCATCGCGGGCATCGACTGGGTGACGCGGCACGCCCAGAAGCCCGCCGTCGCCAACCTCAGCCTCGGCGGCTACGCCAACGCCCAGCTGGACGCGGCGGTCCGCAACTCCATCGCCTCCGGAGTCACCTACACGGTGGCGGCGGGCAACGACGGGCTCCCGGCGAGCCTCTACTCGCCCGCCCGCGTCCGCCAGGCCATCACGGTCGGCGCCACGGACAAGAAGGACGCCCGCGCCTCCTTCTCCAACTGGGGCACGCGCCTGGACCTGTTCGCCCCCGGCGTCGCGATCACCTCGGCCTCGAACCGCAGCAACACCGACAGGGCGACCCTCTCCGGTACGTCGATGGCCTCGCCGCACGCCGCGGGCGCGGCCGCCCTGTATCTCGCCGCTCACTCCTGGGCCTCGCCGGCCGAGGTCGCGAAGGCGCTCACCGGGCGCGCGGCCAAGGGGAAGGTGAAGGGCCCGGGGACCGGGTCGCCGAACCGGCTGCTTCAGGTGCACAACCCGTGAGACGGCCCGGCGCCCACGGTCCGACTCAGTCCGTGAGACGGCCCGTGAGACATTCGGCCAACAACCGTAAAGAATCCGCACGTTGACCGGCCGGCCCCGCATCTCGTCGCGGGGCCGGTCTTGTGTGGGTCGTTACGTGCGAGTAGTTAACAAAGGGCCGGATTGCCCACCCGGACCGGGTGGGAAGGCTCCCCCGGTACGCCGAATCCGGTACGCCCGGCACGCACCTGAACTCTCGTACGACGACGCAGAACCCTCCACACCCCGTAACCCCGCAAGCCAACCCTCGCGCACGCGGACAGGAGCGGTCATGCCCTCACCCGAAAACAGGGATCCCTCCAGGACCGGGGACCCCTCACTCACTGTGCCCGTCCTCGACGTCGAACCCGTGGTGCACCGCGGCCGACGCCCCGCGAAGGCCGTGATCGGAGAAACGTTCCAGGTCTCCGCCACCGTCTTCCGCGAGGGGCACGACGCGGTCGCCGCCAACGTGGTGCTGCGGGATCCCGAGGGGCGGGCCGGGCCCTGGACGCCGATGCGGGAGCTGTCGCCGGGCACCGACCGGTGGGGAGCGCGCGTCACACCGACCGCGGCAGGGGGCACGGGCGACTGGACGTTCGCCGTCGAGGCGTGGGGCGACCCCGTCTCGACCTGGCGGCACACGGCGCACATCAAGATACCGGCGGGCCTCGACACCGAACTCGTCCTGGAGGAGGGCGCCCGGCTCTACGAGCGGGCGGCCGCCGGGGTACCGGAGGGCGGCGGCCGGCGGGCCGCCGTCCTCGCCGCCGTCGAGGGCCTGCGCGACGCGGGGCGCTCCCCCGTCGCCCGGCTCGCCGCCGCGCTCACCCCGGACGTGGACGCCGTGCTCGCCGCCCACCCGCTGCGCGAACCCCTCACCTCCACCGAGGAGTTCCCCCTGCGGGTGGAGCGGGAGCGCGCCCTCTTCGGCTCCTGGTACGAGTTCTTCCCGCGCTCCGAGGGTGCCGTCGTGCGGGCCGACGCGCCGCCCGTGTCGGGCACCTTCCGCACGGCGGCCCGGCGCCTGCCCGCGATCGCCGCGATGGGCTTCGACGTGGTCTATCTGCCGCCCGTCCACCCCATCGGCACCACCTACCGCAAGGGGCGCGACAACTCCCTCTCCCCCGGCCCGCACGACGTCGGCGTGCCCTGGGCGATCGGCTCACCGGAGGGCGGGCACGACGCCGTCCACCCGGACCTCGGCACCCTCGACGACTTCGACGACTTCGTCCGCGAGGCCGAGGCGCACGGCCTGGAGGTCGCCCTGGACTTCGCCCTCCAGTGCTCCCCCGACCACCCCTGGGTGGAGAAGCATCCCGACTGGTTCCGGCATCGGGCGGACGGCTCCATCGCGTACGCGGAGAATCCGCCGAAGAAGTACCAGGACATCTATCCGATCGCCTTCGACCGGGACCTGGCCGGGATCACCGCCGAGGTGATCCGGCTCCTCCGCTTCTGGATGGGGCACGGCGTGCGGATCTTCCGCGTCGACAACCCGCACACCAAGCCCGTCGCCTTCTGGGAGGCGGTGCTCGCGGACATCAACGGCACCGACCCGGACGTGGTCTTCCTCGCCGAGGCGTTCACCCGCCCCGCGATGCTGCGCACCCTCGCCGCGATCGGCTTCCAGCAGTCGTACACCTACTTCACCTGGCGCAACGGCAAGGACGAACTCACCGACTACCTACGGGAACTGGCGGGCGAGTCGGCGCACTACCTGCGGCCCAACCTCTTCGTGAACACCCCCGACATCCTGCACGCCTACCTCCAGGACGGCGGCCGCCCCGCCTTCGAGGTGCGGGCCGTGCTCGCCGCAACCCTTTCGCCCACTTGGGGCGTCTACAGCGGATATGAGCTGTGCGAGAACACCGCTCTGCGTCCGGGCAGCGAGGAGTATCTGCACTCGGAGAAGTACGAACTGCGGCCGCGCGACTGGGAGTCCGCGGAGCGCACGGGGCAGAGCATCGCGCCCCTCATCACCACCCTCAACCGGATCAGGCGCGCCAACCCCGCCCTGCGGCAACTGCGTGACCTGCACTTCCACTCCACTGACCAGGAAGCGGTGATCGCGTACTCGAAGACCGTCACGGACGCTCACGGCTCGAACACGGTTCTGGTGGTCGCCAACCTCGACCCTCACCACACCCAGGAGGCCACGGTCTCGTTGGACATGCCGGAACTCGGCCTGGACTGGCACGAGTTCGTGCCGGTGCGCGACGAGCTCACCGGCGAGACCTACCACTGGGGCAGGACCAACTATGTGCGCCTCGAGCCGGGCCGGGCGCCCGCGCACGTACTCGTCCTGCGACCGTCCTCCTCCCCGCTGATCGGAGGGTCACCCACACCATGATCGTCAACGAGCCCGTCCAGGACACATTCGAGGACACGCCGGCCAAGGACCGTCACCCCGACTGGTTCAAGAGCGCCGTCTTCTACGAGGTACTCGTCCGCTCCTTCCAGGACAGCAACGGCGACGGCATCGGCGACCTCAAGGGCATCACCGCCAAGCTGGACTATCTGCAGTGGCTCGGCGTCGACTGCCTGTGGCTGCCGCCGTTCTTCCAGTCCCCGCTGCGCGACGGCGGCTACGACGTCTCCGACTACACCGCGGTGCTCCCCGAGTTCGGGGACCTCGCGGACTTCGTGGAGTTCGTGGACAGCGCCCACCAGCGCGGCATGCGGGTCATCATCGACTTCGTCATGAACCACACCAGCGACCAGCACCCGTGGTTCCAGGCGTCCCGCACCGACCCGGAGGGCCCCTACGGCGACTACTACGTCTGGGCCGACGACGACAAGCAGTACCAGGACGCCCGCATCATCTTCGTCGACACCGAGGCGTCGAACTGGACCTTCGACCCGGTCCGCAAGCAGTACTACTGGCACCGCTTCTTCTCCCACCAGCCGGACCTCAACTTCGAGAACCCGGCCGTCCAGGAGGAGATCGTCTCGGCGCTCAGGTTCTGGCTCGACCTGGGCATCGACGGGTTCCGGCTGGATGCCGTGCCGTACCTGTACGCGGAGGAGGGCACCAACTGCGAGAACCTCCCCCGCACCCACGACCTGCTCAAGCGGGTCCGCGCGGAGATCGACGCGCACTACCCGGACACGGTGCTGCTCGCCGAGGCCAATCAGTGGCCCGAGGACGTCGTCGACTACTTCGGCGACTTCGAGAACGGCGGCGACGAGTGCCACATGGCGTTCCACTTCCCGGTGATGCCGCGCATCTTCATGGCGGTGCGCCGCGAGTCCCGCTACCCGGTCTCCGAGATCCTCGCCAAGACCCCGGCCATCCCGTCCGGCTGCCAGTGGGGCATCTTCCTGCGCAACCACGACGAGCTGACCCTGGAAATGGTCACCGACGAGGAACGCGACTACATGTACGCGGAGTACGCCAAGGACCCGCGCATGCGCGCCAACATCGGCATCCGCCGCCGCCTCGCCCCGCTCCTCGACAACGACCGCAACCAGATCGAGCTCTTCACGGCTCTCCTGCTGTCGCTCCCCGGCTCGCCGATCCTCTACTACGGCGACGAGATCGGCATGGGCGACAACATCTGGCTCGGCGACCGCGACGCCGTGCGCACCCCCATGCAGTGGACGCCGGACCGCAACGCGGGCTTCTCGTCCTGCGACCCGGGCCGCCTCTACCTGCCGACGATCATGGACCCCGTCTACGGGTACCAGGTCACCAACGTCGAGGCGTCCATGTCGTCCCCGTCCTCGCTCCTGCACTGGACGCGCCGGATGATCGAGATCCGCAAGCAGAACCCGGCGTTCGGGCTCGGCACGTACACGGAGCTGCCGTCGTCGAACCCCGCGGTCCTCGCCTTCCTGCGCGAGTACAAGGACGACCTCGCGCTGTGCGTGCACAACTTCTCGCGGTTCGCGCAGCCCACGGAGCTCGACCTGCAGGCGTTCAACGGCCGCCACCCGGTGGAGCTCATCGGTGGCGTGCGCTTTCCGGCCATCGGTGAACTGCCGTACCTCCTGACGCTGGCGGGACACGGCTTCTACTGGTTCCGTCTGCGCAAGGACGCGTCCTAGCCTGAGAGTTGGGCACTCGCTCCCCACAACCCCTGATACGACCGCACCCCCCTTGATACGACCGGCACCCCCTTGTCCGCGGCGCGGAAAGGACACGACGCCATGTCGGAAGCCGCCATCCGCTCAAGTGCCACCACGAACGCCCTGCTCGCCTCGCTCGATCCGCTGCTGCGCGCGTGGCTGCCGCGGCAGCGGTGGTTCGCGGGCAAGGGGCGGCCCGTGGACGGGTTCGCAGTGGTGGCGGCGACCGAACTCCTGCCGCCGGGGCGCGAGTTGGGGATGGTGCACCTGCTCGTCGACGCCGTGTCCGAGCGGTCGTCGGACTGCTACCAGCTGCTGCTCGGGGTGCGCGACGCCCTGCCGCCGCATCTGGCGCCCGCCCTCATCGGCCATGTCACCGAGGGGCCGCTGGCCGGGCGGACGGTGTACGACGCGCTGCCCGACCCGGCGCTCGCCCGGGTGCTCTTCGAGCGGCTGCGCTCGCCGGGCCGGCTCGGCGTGCTGCGGTTCCGCAGGGACCTGGGACGAGAGGTCCCCGGCGATCTGGTGCCGCGCCCCCTCGGCGCCGAACAGTCCAACTCCTCGCTCGTCTACGGCGATACGTTCATCCTGAAGCTCTTCCGCCGCGTCGTGCCCGGCGTCAACCCGGACCTGGAGCTGCCGCTCGCCCTCGCCCGGCAGGGCTGCGGCCACGTGCCCGCGCCGGTCGCATGGTTCTCCGCGCACCCCGGGCCGGACGCCGACACCCCGGAGAACACCCTCGTCCTCGGCGTCCTCCAGCCCTATCTGCAGGGCGCGGCCGACGGCTGGGAGCTGGCCCTGCGCGAGCTCGCCAAGGGCCAGGACTTCCAGGACGAGGCGCGGGCGCTCGGCCGGGTCACCGCCCAGGTGCACGCCGCCCTCGCCCGCGCCCTGCCCACGGTGACGCTCGGCCGCGCCCAGCTGCGCGCCCTCGCCGACTCCATGACGCAGCGCCTGGACGCCACCGCCGTCGCCGTCCCGGCGCTGCGCCCCTACGCCCCCGCCCTGAACACCGCCTACGAGGCGCTCGCCGGGCTCGCCGACGAGGGCGCCGCCCGGCAGGCCCAGCGGGTCCACGGCGATCTGCACCTGGGCCAGTGCCTGCGCTCTCCCGACGGGGACTGGACCCTGATCGACTTCGAGGGGGAGCCCGTGCGCCCGCTCGCCGAGCGTAGGGTCCCGCAGCCCGCCGTCCGGGACGTCGCGGGCATGCTCCGCTCCTTCGACTACGCGGCCGGCTCCGCCGGTCCCGCGAAGCCCGTCCCCGAGTGGGCCGACCACGCCCGCGCGGCGTACTGCACCGGGTACGCGGAGGTCTCCGGCCGCGACCCGCGCACGGACCCGGTCACCCTGCGCGCGTACGAGACCGACAAGGCGGTCTACGAGGTCCTCTACGAGGCCCGCCACCGCCCCGACTGGCTCCCCGTCCCGCTCGCCGCGATCGACCGCCTCGCCGGCAACGGCTCCACCACCTGACCGTCCCGCTCCCGCTCCCGCTCCCGCTCCCGCTCCCGCTCCTGCTCCTGCTCCTGCTCCTGCTCCTGCTCCTGCTCCGCCGAGGAGGCTGTCCCGTGTCCCCCAAGTCCGACCAGCCGAAGCCGCGTTCGGCCGCGAAGAGTGCCAAAGCGACCAAGGGTACGAAGGGGGCACAGGGGAAGCCGAGGCCCGCCGCGCGGAAGACCGCGGCGCCCGCACAGGCCGCCCCGCACCCGGCCCCCGCTCCCGAGGCACCCAGGGTTCCCGCCCAGCAGGGCGCCGCCCCGCCCGTCTCCCCCGTCCCCGCCGCCGACCGCGTCCGCCTCCTGCGCGGCACGCACCACGACCCGCACTCCGTCCTCGGCGCCCACCTGACACCCGACGGCGTCGCCTTCCGCGCGCTGCGCCCGTACGCCCTCAAGGTCTCCGTCGTGGCCAAGGACTTCCGGGCCGAGCTGCACGACGACGGCGACGGGTTCTTCTCGGCGGTGCTCCCGCTGCGGGAGGTCCCGGACGACTACCGGCTCCACATCACGTACGAGGGAACGGAGCTGGAGGTCCACGACGCCTACCGGTTCCTGCCCGCCGTCGGGGAGCTCGACCTCCATCTGATCGGGGAGGGGCGGCACGAGCAGCTGTGGCAGGCGCTCGGGGCCCGCCCGATGGTCCATCAGGGGGCCACCGGCACCCGCTTCACCGTGTGGGCGCCGAACGCCCAGGGGGTGCGGGTCGTCGGGGGCTTCAACTTCTGGGACGGCACCGGCTTCGCGATGCGCTCGCTCGGCTCCAGCGGGGTGTGGGAGCTGTTCGTGCCGTCCGTCGGCGAGGGCGAGCTGTACAAGTTCGCGATCACCCGGCCCGACGGCTCCGTGACCCTGCGCGCCGACCCCCTCGCCCAGCGGACCGAGACGCCGCCCGCCAACTCCTCGGTGGTGCACGAGTCGCACCACGAGTGGCACGACGAGGAGTGGCTGCGGCGGCGCGCGGACCGGCCCGTGCACGCGGCGCCGTTCTCCGTGTACGAGGTCCATCTGGCGTCCTGGCGCCCCGGCCTCACCTACCGCCAGCTCGCCCACCAACTCCCGCCGTACGTGGCGGATCTGGGCTTCACGCACGTGGAGCTGCTGCCGGTCGCCGAGCACCCCTTCGGCGGCTCCTGGGGCTACCAGGTCACCGGCTTCTACGCGCCGACGGCCCGGCTCGGCACCCCCGACGACTTCAAGTACCTGGTCGACTGTCTGCACCGCGCGGGCATCGGCGTCCTCATGGACTGGGTGCCCGCGCACTTCCCGCGCGACGACTGGGCGCTCGCCGAGTTCGACGGGCGGCCCCTGTACGAGCACGAGGACCCGGCGCGGGCGGCGCACCCCGACTGGGGCACCCTGGAGTTCGACTACGGCCGCAAGGAGGTCCGCAACTTCCTGGTCGCCAACGCCAGTTACTGGTGCGAGGAGTTCCACATCGACGGCCTGCGCGTGGACGCCGTCGCCTCGATGCTGTACCTCGACTACTCGCGCGAGCACGGCGAGTGGACCCCGAACGTGCACGGCGGCCGCGAGAACCTCGACGCCGTCGCCTTCCTCCAGGAGATGAACGCCACCGTCTACCGCCGCTCCCCCGGCGTCGTCACCATCGCCGAGGAGTCCACCGCCTGGGACGGCGTGACCCGCGCGACGCACCACACGGGCCCCGGCGGCTTCGGCGGGCTCGGCTTCGGCCTGAAGTGGAACATGGGCTGGATGCACGACTCGCTGGAGTACATGGCCCACGAGCCGGTCCACCGCAAGTACCACCACAACGAGATGACGTTCTCGATGGTGTACGCGTACTCCGAGAACTACGTCCTGCCGATCTCCCACGACGAGGTCGTGCACGGCAAGCGGTCGCTGGTCTCGAAGATGCCGGGCGACTGGTGGCAGCAGCGCGCCAACCACCGCGCCTACCTGGGCTTCATGTGGGCCCACCCGGGCAAGCAACTGCTGTTCATGGGCCAGGAGTTCGCGCAGGGCGCGGAGTGGTCGGAGGCGCACGGCCCGGACTGGTGGCTGCTCGACCCGGCGTACGGGGCGGAGCCGGACCACCGGGGAGTGCGGGACCTGGTCCGCGACCTGAACATGGTCTACCGGACGGAGCCCGCGCTCTGGCAGCGCGACACCGACCCCGGCGGCTTCGCCTGGGTGGACGGCGACGCCTCCGAGGACAACGTCTTCGCCTTCCTCCGCTACGACGACGAGGGCACGCCGCTGCTCGCGGTCTCGCACCTCTCACCGGTGGTGCGGCACGAGTACCGGCTCGGCGTGCCCGACGAGTTCACGGCCTGGCAGGAGGTCCTGAACACGGACGCGGCCCGCTACGGCGGCGGCGACATCCTCAACCCCGGCCCCCTGAAGCCGGACTCGCGGGGCGCGCACGGCCGCCCCGCGAGCCTCCAGCTGACCCTGCCCCCGCTGGCCACGGTGTGGCTGCGGCCGGTGTGAGGGCCGGGAGGAGTCAGCCGGGCAGCGGGGCGAGCGCCGCCGGGAGCCCCTCCCGGTGCAGGACGCCGAGCGTCTGGGTGGCCCGGGTCAGGGCCACATACAGATCGCTGGCGCCGTACCGGGCGGGCTCCACGACGAGCACCGCGTCGAACTCCAGGCCCTTCGCCTGACGCGGGTCGATCAGCACGACCGGCCGCGTCAGGTCCGGGGCCTCCCCGGCCGTCACCCCGGGGAGCTTTCCGGCGAGCTCCCCATGGAGCTCGCGCGGGGCGATCACGGCGAGGCGCCCCTCCTCGGGCAGGGCGTCGGCGACCGCGTCGGCCACGGCGGCCGCCAGGTCGTCGGCCTGCCGCGCCCACGGCCGTACGCCGGTGGAGCGCACCGAGCTCGGCGGCCGGAAGCCGGGGTCGGTCGCCCTCGGCACCTCCGCCGCGACGTCCATGATCTCCACGGGCGTGCGGTAGTTGACCCCGAGCCGCGTGTACTCCCACCGGTCGGAGACGTACGGCTCAAGGATCGACTCCCACGAGCCGCAGCCGCCGGCCTCGGCGGTCTGCGCCGGGTCGCCGACGAGCGTCATGGAGCGGGTGGGGCAGCGCCGCATCAGCAGCCGCCACGCCATCGCGGACAGCTCCTGCGCCTCGTCGACGATGATGTGCCCGAACGCCCAGGTCCGGTCCGCCGCCGCTCGCTCGGCGGCACTCCGGTGATCGAGCTCCTCCTGCCGCTCGGCCATCCGCTCGGCGTCGATGATGTTGTGCGCGAGCAGGACCTCGGCGTCCTCCTCGTCCTTGTCCTCGAACTCGTACGTCCGCGAGGCCCGCGACACGTCAAGCACGCCCTGTGCGTAGGCGACCTGCTCCTGCCACTCGGCCTCGGCGGCTGCGCGCTCGGCGCTGTCGTCGTGGCCGAGCAGCTCGGCGGCCTCGTCGAGCAGCGGGACGTCGGCGGGCGTCCAGGCGCTGCCCCGGGGCCGCCGGATCACGAAGGCGTCGGTCTCGTCGAGCCCCGTGGGCTCCTCCAGATAGTCCGTGACGAACTGCTGCGCCGTGAGCACCGGCCACAACTCCTGGATGGCCGCGTGCACTTCACCGCTCGCCGCGATCGACTTGCCGATCTGCGCGAGGTCGTCGGGGCCAAGGAAGTTGGGCCCGCCGTACGGGTCGGCGCCGATGCGGTCGGCGAGCTGCCGGGTGAGCGCGTCGATGACGTGGAAGGCGAAGGTGGGCCGGGCGAGGTTGTGCGGCACGTCGGCCTCGCGCGCCTTCTCCCGCGCCTCGTACGCGATCGTCCAGTCCAGGACCAGCTCGCCGTCGTCGTGCTCGATGAGCAACGGGGCGCCGGGCTCGGGCAGTTGCTGCCGGTCGCGCAGGGCCCCGGCGAGCACCTCCGCCATCGCGACGCGGCCCTTGACCTCGGCGGCGGCCGGGCTGTCGGTGCCGGTGGCACTCACGCCGGGGAACAGCTCCCCGACCGTGGACAGGAGCACCCCGGTCTCGCCGAGCGCGGGCAGCACCTCGCTGATGTAGCCGAGGAAGGCCGGGTTGGGCCCGACGATCAGGACGGCTCGCTTGGCGAGCAGCTCGCGGTGGGCGTAGAGCAGGAAGGCGGCCCGGTGCAGCGCGACGACGGTCTTCCCCGTCCCGGGCCCGCCCTCGACCACCAGCACGCCCCGGTGCGGGGCGCGGATGATCCGGTCCTGCTCGGCCTGGATGGTCTGCACGATGTCGTGCATGCGGCCGGTGCGCGCGGAGTCGAGGGCGGCGAGCAGCACCTCGTCGGCGTTGGCGCCCTCGTGCCCGGTGCGGGTGGTGTCGCTCAGGTCCAGGATCTCGTCGTGCAGCGCGGTGACCTCGCGCCCCTCGGTGGTGATGTGGCGGCGCCGCCGCAGGCCCATGGGGGTGTGCCCGGTGGCGAGATAGAAGGGCCGCGCGACTTCTGCGCGCCAATCGATCACGAGCGGGGTGCGCTCGGTGTCGGAGGCGCGGATTCCGATCCTGCCGATGTGGTGATCACGGCCGTCCCGGAATTCGAGCCGCCCGAAGCACAGACCGTTCTCGCCCGCGTTGAGGGCGGCGAGCAGGCCGGACCGCTCCGCCACCATCACATCGCGCTCAAGGCGCGCCTGAAGACCGTTGCCGACCTGCGACAACGACGCCTGCACGGCGGTCTCGGCCTCCTCGCGCAGCGCGTCCAGGCGCGCGTACAGCCCGGAGACGAATTGCTGCTCTTCCCGCAATTCCTCGGTTGACAATTCAGCCCCTCGCCAGTTACAGTGCTCTTATAAAGCTTCCGCGATGCTTGCATGTCGTTTTAGACATAGCTCCGCGAAAGAATCCAATATACGCAGAGAAAGACCCCGGACGTCAATTCGTCCGGGGCTTTTTCTTTGCTGTACGTCAGGTCGCTTTACATCACCTCGGCGAGCTCCTCCAGGAGCTTCCGCTTCGCCCGCGCCCCCACCATCTGCTTCACCGGCTCGCCGTCCCGGAAGACGATCATCGTCGGCGCCGCGAGGACCCGGTATGCGATCGCCGACTCCGGGCTCCGGTCCACGTCCAGCTGCACGATCTTGATCCGGTCCGCCTCCTCCCGCGCCAGCTCGCTCAGCACCGGCGCCAGCTGCCGGCACGGCCCGCACCAGTCCGCCGTGAACTCCACCAGGACCGGTCTCGCGCGCTCCCCCAGGACCTCCGCCGCGAAGTCCCCGTCCGTCACCTCGGCCACACCCGCTGCCCTCACAGCCCGTCCCCTTCCCTTTCACTGTCCAGTTCGCACCGCGGCTCCGGACCACCCGGAAGCGCCGCCTCGGCGCGCACGAGCTGCGCGCCGACCTGTTCCCGCACCGCACTCAACTCGCCTATCAGCGCGTCGAGTTCGGCCAGCTTCTTGCGATAGACGGCGAGCGAGGCCGGGCAGGAGTCGCCCTCCGGGTGCCCGGAGCGCAGACACTCCACGAAGGGCCGCGTCTCCTCCAGGTCGAAGCCGAAGTCCTGCAGCGTCTTGATCTGCCGCAGCAGCCGCAGGTCGTCCTCGTCGTAACGGCGGTATCCGTTGCCGCCGCGCCGTGCGGGCAGCAGCCCCCGGCTCTCGTAGTAGCGCAGCGTCCGCGTGGTGGTCCCCGCGCGGGCCGCGAGCTCGCCGATTCGCATGCGTACGACGGTAGACGTTGACGCCGGGGTCAAGGCCAGCGCTATGCGTCCGGGCCCTCCAGGTCGTCCAGGTCTTCCGAGTCTTCCAGGTCCTCGGGATACTCGGGGTCCTCCTCGCCCGGCACGCCCAGCAGGCGGCGGGTGAGGAGGTCGCGGTCGGAGAGGAGCTCGTCGGCGGCGGTGCGCAGGTCGTCGGGGGACGCGGGGGACGCGGCGCCCGCGGCGCGTTCGGCGCCGATCAGGACCGCCCGGCGCACCAGTTCCTTCATGAAGGACGCCGTGGTGCCCTCCGTCCGCGCCACGATCTCCCCGGCCGCCTCCGGCGCGAGGCCGAGCCCGCCCCCGTACAGGGAGAGCAGCGCGCGCCGCCCCGCCGCGTCGGGCAGCGGGATCTCCACCGCCAGGTCGACGCGGCCCGGGCGCTGGGCGAGAGCGGGTTCGAGCAGGTCGGCGCGGTTCGTGGTGAGCAGGAAGGTCACGTCGGCGTCGTCGCCGAGGCCGTCCATCTCGTTCAACACCTCGAAGAGCAGCGAGTGTTCGCCGGGATGGTCGCGGGACTCGGCGATCAGGTCGCAGTCCTCCAGGACGACGAGGGCGGGCTGGAGCATGCGGGCCAGCGCGCAGGCCGAGCCGATCCGGTCGATGCCCGAGCCGGCGAGCAGCACGACGGTGAAGTCCGGGAGGTGGGAGAGCAGATAGCGCACCGTGTGCGTCTTGCCGGTGCCCGGCGGCCCGTACAGCAGAAGGCCGCGCCGCAGGTGCTGGCCCGCGGACCGCAGCCGGTCGCGGTGCCGGGCGACGCCGACGACCTGCCGCTCCACCCGCTCCAACAGCCCCGGGGGCAGCACGATCCGGTCGCGGTCGAGGCCGGGCCTGCGGTGGAAGCGGAACGGGCCGAGGCCGTCGCCGAAGTCGGAGCCCTCGAAGGAGAGGACCTGGCCGCGGTAGATGTTGTCCTCGCGGATCAGCGCGTCGACGCCGCCGAGCAGCCGCCGGGCCGCGTCCCGCGCCGGGGCGATCACCTCGACCTGCACCTTCTCGCTGCCGTACTCGTCGTTCGGCCCGCGCAGCAGCACCACATAGCGGTCGGCGCCGTCCGTGCCGAGGTAGAACCCGAAGGAGACGCAGGCGAGTTCCTCGTCCGGGGAGACCGGGAGATAGGCGTAGTCGACGGCGCCGACCACGAACTTGTCGTAGCGGTCGGCCGATTCGAGCATCTCGGAGAGGGTGTACATGCCGCGGTGCGTGGCGCCCGTCAGGCCGATGAGCTCATGGGTCCGCCCGTCCGTGGTGAACCAGCGCTCCAGGGCGCGGTGCACATTGGGATGGTCGTACGCCGGGTAGGTCGCCTTGAGGACGGGGGTCCCGCCGGGTGCCGAACCGAGGTGCTCGCGCAGCCGGGTGGTCAGGTCACGCCCCTGGTCCTCGCCCCGGCCCCGGCGCGCCACGGCCTCCAGGAACTCCTGGAACAGGTCTCCCACACGCTCGAGATCGGCCCGTCCGGCGGGCTGCGCCACGTCATCCACGCCTCAGCGTGACCCGGCAGCAGCGCCACCGTCAACGCGGCCGCAGTGGTCGGCCGTGTCAGGCCAGCAGTCCGCGCAGTCGCTCGCACACCTCGGCGACGGCGCCCGTTTCCGGTGCCTCTCCGGCCGTGAACTGCGCCATCTGCAGGGCGGGCCCGTACGCGTCGTGCCGGTCGAGGTCGGCGGTGCGGGCCGGCTGCACCACGAAGTGGAGGTGGCCCGGCACTCGCCCCGCGTGCGACCAGAGGCAGACGTACACCTGCTCGCAGTCCTCGACCGCCTCGCGGACGGCACCGCTCACCCGGGTGAGCAGCGGACCGAGCTCCGCCGACTCGGCGCCGGTCAGCTCGTGCACCCCCGTGACATGCCGCAGCGGCTTGACCACGAGGGTGCCGACGCCGAGGGGGCCGACGCAGTGCTCGACGGTCCACAGAGCGGTCCGCAGGACGGTGCCGCCGGGCAACTCGGCTTCTCCATGGGCCAGTTCGCAGGCGAGGCAGCTCACTTGTCCGCCTTGTAGAGCTTGATGTCCCGGTTCGCGAACAGGTGGACGTAGCCGCAGAGCCAGCAGATGAGCCCGGTCGCGGACTCGTTGGCCCACGCGAGGTTCATGAACTCCGCGCCCGAGCTGTTGAGTTTGACCTCCCGGTCGCGGAACAGATCACCGTCGCAGACCTGGCACCTGATCCACATCTCACCGATCGCCGCCCGAACCGGCTTGCGCGCCATGGCGGTTCCCCTTCCCCCGTCGGTCATCGGCCCAGGTCAGGGCCGATGACCTTCGAGGCTAACCGACCGCGTCCACCCGCTCGGCGACGGGAGCAGCCGTCTCGGGCTCCGGGTCCCCCGGCCGGCCGGCCGCCCGCCGCCCCGGCAGCACCAGAGCCACCACGACCGCGCCCACACCGAGGAGCACGGCGCCCACCAGGCTCGTGTGGGCCACCGCGTCCGAGAACGCCGAGCCCACCGCGTCCTTCATCTGCACGGCCCCGTGGGCGAGTTGCTCGGCCTGCGCCTTCAGCTGGGCGGCCTGCTCGGGCGAGCTCGCGTGCGCCGCCTTCTCCGTGAGACCGCGGGCCTGCTCGGCGATGGCCTGGGCCACGCCGTTGCCCGCGCCCACCGAGTCCTTGGCGGTCTCCAGGGCCTCGGGCGGCAGCTTCGTGCCCTGCGCCGCGTCCGTCAGGTGCGAGGAGTACGAGCTCGCGAGCACCGAGCCGAGCACCGCGATGCCCAGCGAACCGCCGAGCTCCAGGGAGGTGTCGTTGACCGCGCCGCCCACGCCGAGCTCCGACTCGGGGAACGCGCCCATGATGACGTCCGTGCACGGCGACACCGCGAAGCCCAGCGAGAGCCCGAGGATGATCAGGGGCGCCACGAAGTCCCCGTACGTCGAGGCACCGTCGATCTGCGTGAGCAGCGCGAGCGCCACCGTGCCGCCGACGAGCCCCGCCACCACCATGATCTTGCCGCCGATGCGCGGCGCCAGGATGCCCGTGAGCGCCGAGCCGACGAAGACTGCGCCGGCCAGCGGCAGCATCCGTACGCCGGTCTCCAACGGGTCGTAGGCGAGGACGAACTGGAGGTGCTGGGTCAGGTAGTAGAAGGCGCCGAAGACCGCGAGGAAGAAGAGCGCGACGGCCAGGTTCGAGCCCGCGAAGGCGCGGCCCGCGAACTTCCGTACGTCCAGGACGGGGCGCGGGTGGCGCAGCTCCCAGATCACGAAGAGCACCAGGCCCACGGCCGCCACGACGGCGGCGCCGATCGCGCGAGCGCCCCAGCCGAAGTGCGGGCCGTCGATGATCATGAAGATCAGCGAGCCCACCCAGACCACCGAGAGCAGCCCGCCCACGTAGTCGATCCGCCCGTGCTGCGCCGCCTTGGACGGCGGGACCAGGACGAAGGCGCCGATGATCGCGACCGCGGCCACCGGGATGTTGATCAGGAACGTGGAGTGCCAGCCGTTGTCGCGCAGCAGCGCGCCCGCGATCAGCGGGCCCGCCGCGATCGCGATGCCGGACGTCGCCGCCCAGATGGTGATCGCCTTGGCCCGCTCCGCCCGCGGGAACGTCGAGGCGAGCAGCGAGAGCGTCGCGGGCATGATGAGCGCCGCGCCCACCCCCATCACGGCGCGCACGGTGATGACCGCCGCGGCGCTGTCCACGAGCGAGCCCGCGGCCGCGCCCGCGCACATCACGAGGAGCCCGAGCACCAGGGCGCCCCGGCGGCTGTACTTGTCGCCGATCGCGCCGAGCAGCAGCATCAGCGCGGCATACGGGACGGTGTACGCGTCGATGACCCACTGCAGGTCCGAGCTGGACAGGCCGAGGTCCATGGTCATGTCGGGGGCCGCCACCGTCAGCGCGGTGTTCGCCATCACGGCGATCAGCAGGCTCAGACAGAGCACGCCGAGGGCCCACCAGCGGCGGGCGTACGGCTTCTCCATCCGCTCGACGGGTTCATTGATCAGCAAAGGCATCGGCAGCCACCCCTCACATCCTGCACATGGCTGTGCAACTACACACTGGTGTGCAACTTACCCGAACTTGCACAGCAGTGTGCAACTCATGGCGGGGCGCGGGGCAGAATGGGGCCATGAACCCGAGCCAGGGGCCCACGCACCCGAGCAAGGCGAGCGTCAGAGCCGACGCCAACCGCCGCCGCATCCTTGAGGTCGCCCTCGCCGAACTGCTCCAGGACCCCGACGCGTCCATGGACCAGATCGCGCGTGCCGCGGGCGTCGTACGGCGCACCGTGTACGGCCACTTCCCCAGCCGCGAGGCGCTGGTCGGCGCGCTCGTGGACGAGGCCATGACCGCCGTGCTCGACGCGCACCACGCGGGCGCCGAGGGCGTCGACGACCCGGCCGAGTCGCTGGCCCGCTCGGTGCTCGCCGTCTGGGAGGTCGCCGACCGCTACCGGCTGCTGCTCTCCCTGGCCCGGCGCAGTGTCACGGTGGAGGGGCTGCACGCGCGGCTCGCCCCGGTGCGCGCCGCCGGGGCCGCGGTGATCCGGCGGGGCCAGGAGCAGGGCGCGTTCCGGTCCCCCGTACCGGCCGAGGCGCTCTCGCACGTCTGCGACCACGTGATGATGGGCCTGATGGACGCGGTCAACGCGGGGGACCTGGCACGCGAAGAGGCGGGCAGGGCCACCGCGGTCACGTTCCTGACCGCGGCGGGCCTGCCCGCCTCCGATGCCACCGAGCTGGTGGACCGCATCACTTCCGAGTGATCACCCCTGGGGGACGGCTTCCGGCTCCGGCTTCCGCGGCTCCGGGACGTCCCCGTGACCGTCGTCCAGCAGCGTCTTCTCGTCGAACGGCAGCTTCCCGTCGAGGACTTGGGCGACCCGCTCCCGGTCAACCTCCTTGGTCCACGTGCCGATCAGGAGCGTGGCCACCGCGTTGCCCGCGAAGTTGGTGAGGGCGCGGGCCTCACTCATGAAGCGGTCGACGCCGATGATGAGCCCGACCCCGTCGACGAGCGCCGGCTTGTGCGACTGCAGCCCGCTCGCGAGCACCGCGATGCCCGAACCGGACACGCCCGCCGCGCCCTTGGACGCGATCATCATGAACAGGAGCAGGGTGATCTGCTCCCCGATGCCGAGCGGCTGGTCCATGGCGTCGGCGATGAAGAGCGAGGCCATCGTCAGATAGATCATCGTGCCGTCGAGGTTGAAGGAGTAGCCCGTCGGGACGGTGATGCCGACGACCGGGCGGCTGACCCCCAGGTGCTCCATCTTCGCGATGAGCCGCGGCAGCGCCGACTCGGAGGAGGACGTGGAGAGGATGAGCAGGAACTCCCGGCCCAGGTACTTGAGCAGCTTGAAGAGATTGACCCCGGTGGCCAGGCGCAGCAGCGTGCCGAGCACCACGACCACGAAGAGCACACAGGTCACGTAGAACCCGATCATGATCGTGGCGAGCGCCTTCAGCGCGTCCAGGCCGGTCTCCCCGACGACGGCCGCCATCGCGCCGAACGCACCGACCGGCGCGGCCCACATGACCATCGCGAGGACACGGAAGACCAGCTTCTGGATGTGGCCGACCCCGCGCAGGATGGGCTCGCCCGCCGACCCCATGCCCTGCAGCGCGAAGCCGACGAGCAGCGCGACGAGGAGGGTCTGCAGGACCTTCTCCTGGGTGAACGCCGAGATCATGGTCGTCGGGATGATCCCGAGCAGGAACTTGACGGGCCCCTCGCTCGCCTCGTCGGCGGCCGTGTGCCCGGCCTCCTTCACCGAGTTCGTGAGGTCCATGCCGGAGCCCGGGTGCAGGATGTTGCCCACGATCAGGCCGATCGCGAGCGCCACCGCCGACATCGCGATGAAGTAGCCGAGCGCGAGGCCGCCGACCTTGCCGACCTGCGCGGCCTTGCGCACCGAGCCGACGCCGAGCACGATCGTGCAGAAGATGATGGGCGAGATCATCATCTTGATGAGCGCGACGAAGCCCGTGCCGATGGGCTTCAGCTCCTTGGCGAAGTCCGGCCAGATGAAGCCGACCGCGATGCCGAGGAGCACGGCACCGATGACGGCGATGTAGAGATAGTGCGTGCGGTCCCGTCTGGCGGCGGGTGCCGTTCCCTGTCCCTCGGTCACGGGTGCCTCCTCGCCGACTGCGTCGTCGGCCTTCGATGTCGTCTGCTCTGCGATCCCGATGCCCTGTGCGTGCGGCTCACGCCCCGGCGGCCCTGGCGATCCCGGCGACTATCTCCCGCCCTGTGAGGACGGTCACCCTTGCGTTCATTGAGTTCACATCGGGTTCACGCCGAGGAGAGGCTGCCCACATCGTGGTACCCCACGGGAAACGTTGAGGGCAGACTGGCAGCGTGCCGCTCACCCGTCCACACCGCCCCCGCAGCCTCGCGGGCCAGCTCTTCGCGATGCAGATCGTGCTGGTCACGATCGTCGTCGCCGGGTGTGCCCTGTTCACGTACGTCAGCGACCGCCGCCAGGCGGAGGAGTCCGCGCGCCGCCAGGCGACCGCGGCGGCGCGGGCGGTCGCGGACACCCCCTCGGTACGGGAGGCCGTCCGCGGCAGCGATCCCACGGCGCAGCTCCAGCCGTACGCGAAGAAGGTGCGGGCCCACACCGGCGTCGACTTCATCACGATCATGGCCCCGGACGGCACCCGCTGGACCCACCCCGACCCCCGCTACATCGGCGAACGCTTCCTCGGCCACCGCGCGGCCGCCCTGCGCGGCGAGACCTTCACCGAGACCTACACCGGCACCCTCGGCGCCTCCGTGCGCGTGGTCACCCCCGTCCACGACGGCGGCCGCATCACCGGCCTGGTCAGCGCGGGCATCACCATCGAGAACATCAGCGAGCGGGCCCGCGGCCAGCTCCTCACGCTCCTCGGCGTGGCCGCGGCGGCGCTCCTGCTCGGCGCCGTCGGCACGTACGTCATCAACGCCCGCCTGCGCCGCCACACCCACGGCATGAACGCAGCCGAGCTCAGCCGCATGCACGACTACCACCAGGCCGCCCTCCACGCCGTGCGCGAGGGCCTGCTGATGCTCGACGGACAGCGCCGCATCGCGTTGATGAACGACGGCGCCCGCGACCTCCTCGGGGTGCGCGGGTCGGACGACGTGGTGGGCCGCAACGTGGCGGAACTGGGCCTGCCCGCCCCCCTGACCGGCGCGCTCCTCGCCGCCGAGCCCCGCGTCGACGAGGTGCACCTGACCGTCGACCGGGTCGTGCTCGTCAACACCTCACCCGTCTCCGGCGGCGAACGGCGCGGCACGGTGGTGACTCTGCGCGACCACACCGAACTCCAGGCCCTGACAGGCGAGTTGGACTCGGAGCGCGGCTTCACGCGCGCCCTCCGCTCCCAGGCCCACGAGGCCGCCAACCGCCTCCACACGGTGGTCTCCCTCATCGAACTCGACCGCGCGGACGAGGCGGTGGACTTCGCCACGGCCGAACTGGAACTGGCCCAGGCGCTCACCGACCGCGTAGTGGCGGCGGTCAACGAGCCCGTCCTCGCGGCGCTCCTCCTCGGCAAGGCGGCCCAGGCCAACGAGAACGGCGTCGAACTCCTGGTCTCCCCCGAAACCCGCATCGACGACGCGGTCCTCCCCTCCGCCCTCCCCTCCCGCGACCTGGTGACGATCCTCGGCAACCTCATCGACAACGCGGTGGAGGCGGCACAAGGCTCCCCCCGGGCCCGCGTGACGGTCACGATCACGGCACACGCCGACGAACGCGGCCTGCTGCTCCGCGTCTCGGACACGGGCCCCGGCGTGGACCCGGCCCACCGGGAGGCGGTGTTCCGGCGCGGCTGGTCCACGAAGTCGACGACGGGGGCACGGGGCCTGGGCCTCGCGCTGACGCGGCAGACGGTGGGGCGGCACGGGGGGAAGCTGACGGTGGGGGAGTCGGCGGAGGGGGGTGCGGAGTTCACGGCTACGGTGCCGGGACAGGGCTGGGGCTCGGGCTGGGGCTCGCCGCGGAGCGGCGAAGAGACGCACCGCCGGGACGGTGAGCCGGCGCAGGGGCTGTCCCACGACGCTGGTGGCTCGACGGAAGGTCGCAGGGTGCCGGGTGGGCGGGTAGGAGACCCGCCGCGGAGCGGCGAAGAGGCGGCGCGGAGCGCCGAAGAAACACCCACCCTCAAGGGAACGCAGTACAAGAAGCCAAGCCCCGACAGAGGCCGGGAGCCCCACCCATGACCCCACCCCCAAGAGAGACGGCACCCAAGATCCGCGTACTCGTCGTCGAAGACGACCCCGTCGCGGCGGACGCCCACGTCCTCTACGTCAACAGAGTCCCCGGTTTCACAGCGATAGCGAAACCCGCCCACACCGGCGCGGAAGCACAACGCACACTGGACCGCGAACCCGTCGACCTCCTCCTCCTGGACCTCAACCTCCCCGACGGCCACGGCCTCCAGCTCGCCCGCTCACTCCGCGCGGCGGGCCACCGCGCGGACGTCATCGCCGTGACGTCGGCCCGCGACCTGACCGTCGTACGCGAGGGGGTCTCGCTCGGCGTGGTCCAGTACGTGCTCAAGCCCTTCACCTTCGCGACCCTGCGCGACCGCCTCGTCCGGTACGCGGAGTTCCGCGCGGCCACCGGCGAGGCGGGCGGCCAGGACGAGGTGGACCGCGCCCTCTCGGCCCTGCGCGCACCGGGCCCCGCCGAGCTCCCGAAGGGCCTGAGCGCCCCGACCCTGGAGCGGGTCACGCAGACGCTCCGCCAGGCCCCCTCCGAGGGCCTGACCGCGAACGCCGCGGCCGAAGCGGTGGGCATCTCCCGCATCACGGCCCGCCGCTACCTGGAACACCTCGTCGACGCGGGCCGCGCCGAACGCACCCCCCGCTACGGCCAGGTGGGCCGCCCGGAGCTGAGCTACCGCTGGACACGCACCCCACGCCCGTAAACTCCCCCAACTACCCATCCCGGCCCCCCTCTTAACAACACTCCGCCCCCGAATAACAACGTTGTCACGCATCAACGCGGCACCCGCGCACGCCCATTGACCTTGCTCCGAGCCCCCGCTTACGTTCACCTCGCAGCCCCGCGCGGCATCCACCCTCCAGCCGCGTAGGCGAGGAGGAGGTCGTGCCCGTGCGCCCCACCACCCGTTCCCCCCGCTCCCCCCGCGCCACCCGCTCCGTCCCTCTGCTTCTCAGCGCCCTGTTGCTGGCCACCGGCACCCTCACCGCGTGCGGCTCCGGTTCGGACAGCGACCCCGACACCGTGAAGGTGTCCTTCAAGCAGTCGACGGACAACAAGATCCGGGTCATGGACGGCTATCTGGACGCCATGAAGAAGCAGTTCGAGAGGGACCACCCCGGCAAGAAGGTCAAGCTGGTCCCGATCAAGGCGCCGGACGCCGACTACTACACCAAGCTCCAGCAGATGCTGCGCTCCCCCAAGACCGCCCCTGACCTGGTGTACGAGGACACGTTCCTCATCAACTCCGACATCACCAGCGGGTACTTGAAGCCCTTGGACCCCTACCTTTCCAAGTGGAAGGACTGGGACCAGTTCATCGACACGGCGAAGACCGCCGCGAAGGCCGCCGACGGCAAGACGTACGGCGTACCGGACGGCACGGACACCCGCGGCCTCTGGTTCAACAAGTCCATCCTCAAGAAGGCGGGACTCCCCACCGACTGGCAGCCGAAGTCCTGGGACGAGGTCCTGGACGCGGCCCGCACGATCAAGAAGAAGGTCCCCGGCGTCATCCCGCTGAACGTCTACACGGGCAAGCCGGGCGGCGAGACGTCGGCGATGCAGGGCCTGGAGATGCTCCTCTACGGCACCGGCAAGGACCCCTTGTACGACCCGCAGTCAAAGAAGTGGATCACAGGGAGCCAAGGCTTCAAGGACGCCCTCAAGTTCGTCGAGACGGTCTACAAGGAGAAGCTGGGCCCCGACGTCTCCGACGCCCTCGACCCGAACATGGCGACGCGTGTCCGCGGCGAACTCCTCCCCGAGGGCAAGCTCGCCATCAACCTCGACGGCTCCTGGCTCCCGCAGGACTGGCTGAAGGGCGCGGGCCACGAATGGCCCACCTGGTCAAAGGAGTTGGGCCTCGCGGCGATGCCCACGCAGCACGGCCAGGCACCGGGCAAGGTGAGCATGTCGGGCGGCTGGACCTGGGCGGTCCCGGACAAGGCGGGCAACCCCGACCTGGCCTTCGAGTTCATCAAGACGATGCAGACGACGGCGAACGCCAAGCGCTGGTACATCGCCAACTCGGGCATCGCGGTCCGCAAGGACGTGGCGCAGGACCCGGAGTACGTGAAGGCGCAGCCCGGCATCAAGTTCTTCACCGACCTGGTGGGCCAGACCCACTACCGCCCCGCCTACCCGGCGTACCCGAAGGTGTCGACGGCGATGCAGGAGGCCATGGAGTCGGTGACGACGGGGGACGCCTCGGTCGACAAGGCGGCGAGCGGCTACGACGACGAGGTGAAGTCGGCAACGGACGGCGCGGTCATCGACAAGAAGTAGCACTCATCTGCCCGTACGGGAGAAGTGAGCCGGCACGTGACCACCGCACCCCCCGCCGGGCCCGGCGTCCACAAGACGGCATCGGGCCCGCCATCACCCAGACGACCCTCCAAACACCCCGCGCGACACCGCAGCACCCTGCCGCGCACCCTCCTGCGCGCGCTCCCCGTCTCCCCCGCGGTCGTCCTGCTTCTCCTCTTCCTGGCGGGCCCGATCGGCTACTGCGCGTACATAGCCTTCACGGACCTCCAACTGACGGGCCAGGCAGGCTCGTCCTTCGTCGGCTTCGAGAACTTCCGCGCGGCGTTCGCCGACGAGGACTTCCTGAACGCGGTCTGGCTGACGCTCGTCTTCACGTTCCTCTCCTCCCTCATCGGCCAGAACACGCTGGGCCTGGCCCTGGCGTCCCTGATGCAACGAGCGTCAAAGACAGTCCGCACGATCACAGGCGCGGTGGTGATCACGGCCTGGGTACTCCCGGAGGTAGTGGCAGGCTTCCTCCTCTACGCCTTCTTCCGCCGCGAGGGCACCCTGAACAACATCCTGGACTGGCTGCATCTCCCGTCCCAGAACTGGCTGTACACGCTCCCGATCCTGGCGGTGTCCTTCGCGAACGTCTGGCGCGGCACGGCATTCTCGATGCTGGTCTACTCAGCAGCCCTCAATGAAATCCCCCAGGAAATAACAGAAGCAGCAGAGGTGGACGGCGCAGGCGGCTGGCGCCGCATGTGGCACATCACGCTCCCCATGATCCGCCGCTCCATAGGCACAAACCTCATGCTGAACACCCTCCAGACCCTCTCCGTCTTCGGTCTGATCTGGGTGATGACGCGCGGCGGCCCGGGAAACCGCAGCCAGACCCTCCCCCTGTTCATGTACGAGCAGGCTTTCGTGAAGAGCATGATCGGCTACGGCACAGCGGTAGCCCTCCTCCTGCTCCTGGTCGGCTCCCTCTTCTCCCTCATCTACATGCGCCTGCTGCGCACGGAGGTCTGAGGTGCTCGCATCCCACCGCAGAAACCGCAAAATAGCCGCGAACACAGCCCTACTCGCCGTAGCCGCAGCCTTCGCCCTCCCCCTGGCCTGGGTGATCCTGTCCTCTCTGGACCCCAAGGCAGACCTCAGTGTGAAGGCCCCCTCCGGCCTGACCCTCTCCAACTTCGACGCGGTGATGACGGACGAGATCACCTTCACCCCGCTCCTCAACAGCCTGATCCTGTGCGGCGGCGGCACCCTCCTGACGGTGGTCTGCGCGGCCCTGGCGGCCTACCCCCTCTCCCGCTTCCACTCCCGCCTGAACCGCCCGTTCATGCTGACGATCCTCTTCGGCACCTGCCTGCCGATCACGGCGATCATGGTCCCGGTCTACGCACTCTTCGTCCAAATAGACCTGATCGACACCATGCAGGGCACGATCTTCTTCTTCGCGGCATCCCAACTCCCGTTCGCGATCTGGCTGATGAAGAACTTCATGGACGGAGTCCCCAAAGAACTGGAAGAGGCAGCCTGGACGGACGGCGCCTCCCCCTTCCAATCCTTGATCCGCATAGTCCTCCCTCTGATGGGCCCAGGAGTGGCGGTCGTAACGGTCTTCTCCTTCGTCATGATGTGGGGCAACTTCTTCGTCCCGTTCATGCTCCTGCTGACTCCGGAACAGATGCCCGCTTCAGTCAGCATCAACGAGTTCTTCGGAAACCGCGGCACGGTCGTCTACGGCGAACTGGCGGCGTTCTCGATCCTCTACTCGACCCCGGTGATCCTCCTGTACGTCCTGGTGGCACGAAAGGTAGGAGGCGGCTTCGCGCTGGGAGGAGCGGTAAAGGGCTGAGCCCTCCACCAGGAGGGCGTCCCCTCCCCCCCTACACCCCTTCCCTCTCCTCCACTTCCGCCCATACGGCCTTGCCGATCCCATGGCGTCGCGGGCAGCACCCCCACCGCGAGGCCAGCGCGACGACGAGCGCGAGCCCACGCCCGCCATCACTCTCCACCCCCGCCTGCACGGGAACGGGCCGCCCGCCTCCGGCGTCGGCCACCTCGACCCGCACCTTCCCCTCGTAGCGGGCGAACCGCAGCCCGATCTCCCGCCCGGCCGGGATGTAGGCGTGCTGAATGGAGTTGGTGACCAACTCGGAGAGCAACAGCTCGGCCACGTCGACGACTTGACCGTCAATCTTCCAGGCGGCGAGCTGCTCACGCAGGAGGGCACGGGCGTGGGGTGCGCTGCGTGGAGTGCGGGGGAGTTGGTGGGTGACTTCGTCGGTTTCAGGCATGGGGGGTCCCTTCGAGTCGCCCAAGTGCCCTGTGTGAACACGAGGTTGCCATCCGTAGGGTCCCGCCCATGCGATCGCCGGTGCAAGTGGAACACTGTAATTTCATTGCACCGTGTGTATCGCGGCTAATCTGGAGTCGATGACCTGCAACCAAGGGGACAGGCATGGCAGTTGAGCAACATCCGACCGTGCGTCGCCGCGTCCTCGGCGCCAACCTGCGTCGCCTGCGCGAGCGCGAGGGCCTGCTCCTGGAAGACGCGGCGGAGCGCCTGAGCTGCCACCCGGCGAAGATCAGCCGCATCGAATCGGGCCGCAGCGGCATCCGTCAGCTAGACCTACGCGTACTCCTCGACCTGTACGGACTCCACGACCTCGCCGAGCGCGAGGGCTGGCTCTCCCTCGCCCGCGAGAGCAAGCACCAGCGCTGGTGGCACTCCCTGGTGGATCAACTCCCCCGGGATTTCCTTGATTTGATCGGCCTGGAGGAAGAGGTCTCGCGTTGCCGCGGCTTCCACCCCAACACGATCTCCGGGCTCTTCCAGACCAAGGAGTACGCAACGGCCGTCATCCAGGGCGGCCGCCCAGGCCCCCTGTCCGAGGAGCAGGAGACCAAGGTCCGCGTCCGGCTCGAGCGCCAGAAGGCGCTGACCCGCTCCGACCCTCCGGCGCTGGACATCTGGATGGTGCTCGGCGAGGCCGCGCTGCGCCAACAAGTGGGCGGACGCGCGGTGTTGCGCGACCAATTGGCCCACCTGGCCGAACTGACGCAGCTTCCGAACGTGACCATGCAGGTACTACCCTTCGCCGCAGGAGCGTGCCAGGGCGGGATGCTTCCCTTCCTGCTCTACGGTTTCCCGGCACCGACCGAGCTCGAAGTGGTCCTGCTGGAAAGCTTCACGAGCCACGTCTACCTGGACTCAGCCGAGGACACACAGCACTACACCAACGCCTTCGACCACATCCGAGCCACCGCACTGAGCCCACTGGAGTCGGAGACCCTGATCAAGAAGACCGCCAGCGAGCTGGCCCGCACCTAAGGAAGCCACGAGATGCCGTCGCGTTCGCCCGAGTGGTTCAAGAGCAGCTACAGCATGCAGGACGGCGAGTGCCTGGAGGCCCAGGCAACCCCCCACGGCCTGACCCTCCGCGACTCCACCCGCCCCGAGGCCACCCACATCTCCTTCACGACGGCGGCATGGCGGGCCTTCGTGACCCGCACGCCTTCCATACGCCCCCACACCACGTAGGAACGGACGAACCCCCGTAGCTTCCTACGATCCGCGACCTCGTACGAACGCACCGTAGTCACACCCCTCACGGGGCCCTAGCTTGTGCCCGTGCAACCGAGCCAGCCCACGCCACCCTTCAACTTCCCCGCGGCACGCCGCCTGCGCGAGGCACTAGGGATGGCCCCGGGCCACGTCGCGTACGGAATGCGCGCGAGCTACGGCCTCACCCACATCACGGCCGACACGATCACGTCATGGGAACGCGGCCTGTCCGCACCGACGTCCGCGGAACTCACCGCACTGGCAGCCACACTCTGGTGCTCCCCCAGCGAACTGATGGGCGCGGCGACGACGCTCCGCGAACACCGCCTGGCAAGGGGCCTGGCTCCGGAGGACGTGGCACGCACAACGGGCGTGGAACTCCACGCGTACCTGCGCATGGAGGAGACGGACACCTGGCAGGGCAACGACCGCCAGTCGGCAGCCCTGGCGGAGGCGCTGTCGCTCTCCCTCAAGGACTTCATGACGGTGACGGGCCGCGAAGAGGACCTGGCCGCGCTCCTCCGCTCAGCGGTCACCTCCCGCTGGCAGGGCTACGTACGCCCACTCGCGAAACTCCTCCCGGTCCCGAAACGCAACCTGGAACGCGCCCTGCGCCGCCTCCACGAGACGTACCAGTCACGCACGGCCAGCACCCTGAGCTGGGGCACGCAGTCATCCACGGAACGGGACACATCAGACAAGGCAGGCCAGGAATTCCTGGACGCGATCCTGGACCATTTCTGGCCACTGATCCCCCGCTAACGGAATCACCAACTCCCCACAGGCTTGCCCCAATCACCCCGCTCCACAACAAATTTCTCCCTGGTGCCGTCAACCCCTCGCGGATAGCGTGGCTTCGCTCACGCTAACCCCACCGCCAGGAGCCGACAGTGAACCGCCCTCTCCGCCTCACGACGGCCGCACTCATCGCGTCCGCGGCCCTGCTGCTGACTTCTTGCGGCAGCGACGACAAGCCGAAGGACGACGACAAGATCGCTGGAGCGGGGAAGGAAGAGAAGACTCCTTCACCGAGCACGCCGGATACACAGGTGGCAGATCGCCCGTCGATCAAGACGCCCTCCGACCTCCACTACAAGTTCGAATGGGCGAAAACCGGCGACAAGGGCAAGGATGCCGTCCTGTCCGACACCGAGCAGTACATCAAAGCCGTCGACATGGCCATTACCAGGCAGAAGCCGCTCCACGAGGCGTACCGCTTCTACTCAGAGGGTGAAGCGGCCGCAGGAAGTCAGAAGTTCATCCAGGAGTTCGTCGACTACAAGGATCGGATCACCGGCACCAAGCGCTTCTACAACGCCCACGTCGAGGTCAAGAACCAAAAGACCGCGGGGCTCGTCTACTGCGAAGACCAGGGCAAGGCTTACAACAAGAGCATCAAGACCGGCAAGACCGATGTGACATCGCCGTCCAAGCAGGACCTCGTGCTCTACAGCAGCCGACTGCGCGTGAACCAGCAAGGCGTTTGGATCACCGAGCAGACCACGTCAAACCGGGGAAGTGCCGCATGCCAGTCGTAGGACGCAAGCCATTCGTCATGGTCGGCGCCGTGGCCGTCAGCTGCTCGCTGTTCCTGTCCGGTCCGGCATGGGCGGGATACGGACACCATGGGAGCACCAACGGCGACGCCAAGGGCCCCGACAAGAAGGGGGGCGGCGGCAGCCTCTCGGCCGAGGCCGGCGGCATCGTCTACGACCGCTCCAAGAACGGCTCCGGCACCAACGTCGGCGCCATCACCCCGGCAACCAACTGGTCCCCACCCCCGTGCTGGTACGCCCCCAGATACACCGCCGGACAGTTCAAGAAGGAACGCGAGAAGGTCTGGTCAGCCGAGTCCACCGGCTACCAATGGGACGCGGCGCAGCGCGATCGCTACGTCAACGGCAAGCCGTACAAGAACTTCAACTTGGACAAGGCCGACAAGGGCTACTGGTGGGACGCGAGCTGGGACACGTCCACCATCCGGCCCGGCTGGGACAAGTGCACCAAGGAAACCTTCTGGGTCGACAAGGGCGACTCACCCCCCGCCGACACCCCCGAGGCAGTCACCCCCGAGATTCTCGCCAAGCTCGCCTACGCCGAAATCCGCGTCCCCGGCACAAAGGTGACCCTCGCCCCCAAGGGCAACACGACCAAGGTCAACCTCCCCACCTGGGCCTGGCTGAACAAGGCGGAATTCAAACCGGTCTCGGTAACGGCCTCCGTCCCCGTCCTGAACATCCAGGCGACTACAACAGCCGAACCGGTCTCCCTCAAGATCGACCCAGGCACAAAGGACGCAGAAACCTACCCCACCTCGGGCGTCTGCCCCCTCAACACAAAGACAGACCAGATCGGCGAGCCCTACACAAAGGGCAAGTCCAACAAGACCCCACCCTGCGGCGTCCGCTACCTCCGCTCATCCGGCGACGGCACATTCCCGCTGAAAGCAACGGTCACGTGGAAGATCCACTGGACGGGAACAGGCGTCGACGGCCAAAAGAACCTTCCAGACGGCGAGTTCGGCGCGGACCAGAACGTCGTGGTCCAGGAAGTCCAGGCAGTCAACCGGTAAAGGCCGCAGAGCGACCGCACACCACGGGGGAGTCTCGCAATGTCGTACCGCCCGGCCGACTGGCACATACTCGACCTGGACAAGGACCCAACTCCAGGCGACCCACAGCGAGTTCGCCAACTCGCCAAGAACCTGCATGACTTCGCCGACGACGTGTCCGATGTGCTCCGCGACATCAAGGGCATGGCGGGCGAGGACGCGATCCTGTCCTGGGCGGGCAAGACGGCCGAATCGTTCACGGCCGAGTTCGAGGACGCCCCGGGCAAACTCAAAAAGCTCAAGAAGAGCTACGAGATGGCGGGCGACGCCCTCGCCGACTACTGGCCCAAGCTGGAACGCGCCCAGGCTCTCGCCGACAAGGCCCTGGCCAAGGGCCGCGAGGCCCAAGGCGACTTGACCTCAGCCAAGTCGAAACTGTCCTCGGCGGACTCCTGGGTGGACCGCGCGGGCAAGGAAGCCGACAAGTACAAGGACAAGGACGGCGGGGGCTCCGGCGGCAAGGACGTCCCCAAGCCGGACGAGGACAAGGTCAAGGCCGCCACCCGCAACGCGCATGCCGCCGAGAAGGCCCAGTCCGACGCCAAGTCCGACGTCACCAACGCGCAGAGTGCCCTGGACGCCGCTAAGAAGATGGCGGAAGACGCCCGCAAGATGCGCGAGGACGCCGCGGGCACGGCGAAGAAGAAGATCGACGAAGCCTCCGACGCCGGCATCCACAACCGCAAGTGGTGGGAGGAAGTCGGCGACTGGGTCTCCGACAACTGGGACACCATCGTCGCCGTCTGCAAGGTCGTCGTCGCCGTCCTCGGCATCGTCGCGATGATCATCGGCGGCCCCATCCTCGGCGCGATCGTGCTCGTCGCCGCCCTCGTCGTCCTCGCCGACACCCTCAACAAATACGCCAACGGCCAAGCATCCCTATGGGACGTCGGCTTCGCCGCCCTGGACTGCATACCCGGCATGAAGGGACTCACCAGCCTCCGTGGCCTCGCCAAGGGCATGAAGGGCCTTAAGGGTGGTCTGAAGGGGCTGAAAGGCGCCCGCGCGATGCTAGGCCGCGGCAAGGACGCCTTCGCGCGCAGCGCCAAGGCAGTCTGGAAGAAGCTGACCGACCCGGTCGACCTGGCCACAGGCCAGATGTTCCTGCCCCAAACGGACATCACTCTGCCTGGCACCCTTCCGCTCACCTTCAGTCGCCGCGTCGCCTCCGACTACCGCACCGGCTGGTGGTTCGGCCCCACCTGGTCATCCACCGTCGATCAACGCCTCGAAGTCGACAACGAGGGCGTCATATTCGTCACCGAGGACGGTCTACTGCTGGCCTACCCCCACCCAGAAGGCTTCGAAGGGCCCGAGTCGGCGGTGCTGCCGGAGGTCGGCCCCCGCTGGCCTCTCTTCCGCCTGGACAACGGCGGCTACCGCATCGACGACCCGATCGCCGGACAGAGCCGTCACTTCGGCCGTCCCGACACTGAAGGGCTGGCGCTGCTGGAGCGCGTAGCTGACCGCAACGGCAACGCCATCGACTTCGACCACGACAGCGATGGCACCCCGCTCGCGATCCGCCATTCCGGCGGCTACCACCTCAAGCTCACGGTCGAGAACGACCGGGTCACCCGGCTTTGCCTGGCAGGCGGTGCCGAGGACGGCTCGGACGTCACAATCAAGGAGTACGGCTACACCGGCGGGAACCTCGTCCAGGTCTTCAACTCCTCCGGTTTGCCACTGGAGTTCACGTACGACGAGCGGCTGCGCGTCACCTCTTGGACCGACAGCAACCACAGCCGCTACGACTACACCTACGACGAGCAGGACCGGTGCGTCGCCGAAGGCGGCGAGGCCGGGCACATCAGCCTCACCCTCGACTACGACGGCACCGACCCCACCTGGCCCGGCCACCGAGTGACCACCCTCACCACCGCTGAAGGCACCGTCACTCGCTTCGTCATCAACGACTCCTGCCAGGTCGTCGCGGAAGTCGACGCGCTGGGCGGCGTGCTGCGTACCTCGTACGACAGCAATCACCACGTCGTGTCCCGATCCGACCACCTCGGGCACACCACGCACTTCACGAACGACGCACTCGGCCAGCCCACACAGGTGACCAGGCCGGACGGTTCAACGCTGCGCTTCACCTACGACGGTCTGGGCGCTCCCACCGCCGTCGAGCTGCCGAACGGTGCCACGTGGCACCGGGAGTACGACGCCCAGGGCAACTGCACGGCGGTCATCGACCCGGGTGGGGCCACGACCCGCTTCACGTATGACGACGCGGGAGGGCTCTCCACGCTCACCGACACGTTGGGGCACACCAGGGCGGTGCGGTGCGACGCGGCGGGCCTCGCCATTGAGGTCACCGACCCGCTAGGCGCCACCACGCTCTGGGAGCGTGACGCCTTCGGCCGCGTCACGGCCCACACCGACGCATTCGGCCACACCACGCGCCTTACCTGGTCGACAGAGGGCCGGCTCACCAGTCGCACGGCTGCGGATGGCACCCGGGAACTGTGGTCGTATGACGGCGAGGGCAACTGCACCCACCACACCGCGCCGACAGGCGCCGTCACTCAATTCGAGTACACCCACTTCGACATGCCGTCCGCCCGCATCGAACCGAACGGTGCCCGCTATGAGTTCACCCACGACGCCAGCCTGCGCCTCGTCGGTGTCACCAACCCGCAGGGCCTGACGTGGTCCTATGAGTATGACGCGGCGGGTCGCCTGATCGCGGAGACGGACTTCGACGGGCGCACCCTCACCTACACCCATGATGCGGCGAGCCGCCTCACTTCCCGCACCAACGCCCTTGGACACACAACCAGTTACCAGCACGATGAACTCGGCCGCACGATCCGTAAGATCGCGGATGGCCGGGTCACCACCTTCGCCTACGACCCCAACAGCCAGCTGGTGGCGGCCACCAGTCCGGAGTCCGCCCTCACACTGCTGCGGGACCTCAACGGCAGGGTGACGTCCGAGACTGTCGACGGCCACCGTATGACGTATGCGTACGACCAGTTGGGCCGTCGGCTCCAGCGCACCACGCCCAGCGGCGCGACCACAACATGGACGTACGACGCAGCGGGCAACACGAAGGAACTGACGGCATCTGGCCGCGCGGTGCGCTTCAAACACGACCGCTCGGGGCGCGAAGTCTCCCGAGGCTTCGGCGATTCCGTGACGCTCACTCATGACTTTGACGAACTCGGGCACCTGACCACCCAGTCAGTGACCAGATCCACCGACAATCGGCAGATCCAACACCGGACGTACGCCTACGACGGGCAAGGCGGCCTCACCAGCATCGACGACCAACTGTCCGGCAACCACCGCTACGCCTTCGACCCGGTGGGCCGCGTCACCGCCGTCGACGCACACGGCTGGGCCGAACGCTACGCCTACGACGAGGCGGGCAACCAGACAGCCGCGTCCTGGCCCGCCGAGCACACCGGATGTGAGTCGACCGGCACCCGCACCTACCACGGCACCAGCATCACCAGGGCCGGCCGCACCCGCTACGAGCACGACGCGCTGGGCCGCACCGTCCTGCGGCAGAGGACCCGCCTGTCCCGCAAACCGGAGACCTGGCGCTACACCTGGGACATCGAGGACCGTCTCACCTCCGTCGTCACCCCGGACGGCACCCGCTGGCGCTACACCTATGACCCCCTCGGCCGCCGCACCGCCAAACAACGCCTGTCCGAAGACGGCCGGACGGTGCTCGAACAGACCGACTTCACCTGGGACGGCGAGACCCTTTGCGAGCAGACGACCCACTCAGACTCGCTGCCCCACAGCGTGACCCTCACCTGGGAACACGACGGTCTGCACCCGATCAGCCAGACTGAACGCATCGCGGGGCGCGAAACCCCTCAAGACGAGATCGACTCCCGCTTCTTCGCCATCGTCACTGATGTCGTCGGTGCCCCGACAGAACTCGTCGATGAAACCGGGCACATAGCCTGGCGCACGCGCAAAACCCTCTGGGGCATCACCACATGGAACTCCAGCGCGAGCGCCTACACCCCGCTCCGCTTCCCCGGTCAGTACTACGACCCCGAAACAGGGCTCCACTACAACCGCTTCCGCCACTATGACCCGGAAACGGCCCGGTACCTCACCCCAGACCCCCTCGGCCTCAGCCCGGCCCCCAACCCCAGCACCTACGTGCGGAATCCCCAGCTGCAGTCCGACCCACTCGGTCTGTCGCCTTACCCCAACGATCCCCTGGGCAGCCTCCCCATTCACGAGCGTTACGACAGGTTCTACGTGCGGGCCGGTGAGCTGGTCAACAACAGAATAGCCAGCCATCCTTTGACGGAAGCCCAGATGTATGGTGGCGAAGTAGCAGGCCATGGAGGTGTTCGGAACCTTGCCAACGAAGATCTGACCAGATTCGGCGGCCCGCAGGGCAACGACCCCATCAGCGGGTACCGCGATTGGGCACCGGGCGACTCGCCGAACTTCCCCGGTTCCAGGATTCACATAACCGGCGGGCACCACAGGACGGCAGAAGTGGTCCGGCGCATCAACAATGGAGAGATGGATCCAAATATCCTCATCGAATTTGCACTGAGGGAGTGAGGGGTATGCAAGGAATGGTTATCCACCAATCACCCCTTCTGATCGCCGACATTTTCAGGACGACCACTCAAGGAATGAGTCGCGTGTGGGTATGCCTGAGAACGGGCCGACGCGGCGCGGGACAGGGCTGGATCGGATGTTGGCATACCGAAAATTCGTCGGACGACAGCGAAGAAGTCGGTGATTTCCTGGAGAACCTGAAAGACTTCGCCACAGAACGGATGTCGGAAAGCGGCACGGCCCTCACGGATCACTACTTCCGAATGGGATGGCAGACGTGGGGGCCTGGCGTCCCAGAGCCGCTGATCGACATAGCAGCGACCCCCTCACCAGAGCAGCCAGCCACATGAAGGAGTACACATATGTGGGCCCTGCTGAGATAAGAGAAAACGCCTCTAGTGGGGTCGGCACCAGGATCGCGGACTCGGGCGACTTGGAAAAGTTTCTCGCTTCCCGCGATTGCGATGAACGAGGCGAGCCCTTTACCTTCACCATCGACCGAAACGGGGGCCTTTCCCTTGCTCCGCGACGTTCGGAGCATGTGGCCTGCGCGGGTGGCTTCCCAGTACTCGCAGCAGGGGAGATCGCCTTCTCTTATTCTGTTACACGAGACGCATGGGTGGTCTCATACGCCAGCAATCAATCAACTGGATACTGCCCTGATCCGGAGTCATGGGCAGCGGTTGCCCGAGCCCTGGGCAGTGCCGCAATCCAGCATGGCTCCGAATACACCCACCCGATAGTTTTTCGGCACTGCGACACCTGCAACGAATGGAACACCGTTCGAGATTCATACTTCTTTTGCGTCTTCTGCGACAACGCCCTGTCACGCCACTAAAGCTTGTCACAGGAGGCTCTGAACTGACCGTCACGGAGGTCCCCATCGCCGACGGTCTCGTTCCTCTAGCCCGCTGGCTCCTGACTGCCACCAGCTCAGGAAAAGTCGGGCCCTTGGCCCCGACTGCGGGGACCAAGGGCCCGAACGAATGGACCACCAGCTCCAGAAGCCCGGCAGCTCAAGAAGCCCTAGAAAACCGACTCCGCCTCATCCATCCGATCCTTCGGCACCGTCTTCAGCTCGGTCACCGCACTGGCCAACGGCGCCATCACGATGTCCGTCCCCCGGAGCGCCGTCATCTGTCCGAAGTCACCCCGGTGCGCCGCCTCCACCGCGTGCCAGCCGAAGCGGTTGGCGAGGACGCGGTCGTACGCCGTGGGGGTGCCGCCGCGCTGGACGTGGCCGAGGATGACCGGCTTGGCCTCCTTGCCGAGGCGGGACTCCAGTTCGTATGCGAGGGCCGTGCCGATGCCCTGGAAGCGCTCGTGGCCGAACTGGTCGATGGCGCCCTTGCCGTAGTCCATGGTGCCGTCCTGCGGGTGGGCGCCCTCGGCCACGCAGATCACCGCGAACTTCTTGCCGCGGGCGAAGCGCTCCTCGACCATCTTGACCAGGTCGGCGGGGTCGAAGGGGCGCTCGGGAAGACAAATTCCATGTGCTCCACCCGCCATCCCCGACTCCAGGGCGATCCAGCCGGCGTGCCGGCCCATGACCTCGACGACCATCACGCGCTGGTGGGACTCGGCCGTGGTCTTCAGGCGGTCCATCGCCTCGGTGGCGACCCCGACCGCCGTGTCGAAGCCGAAGGTGCGGTCCGTCGCCGAGATGTCGTTGTCGATCGTCTTGGGGACGCCGACGACCGGGATCCCGGCCTCCGAGAGCATCTTCGCCGCGGTGAGCGTGCCCTCGCCGCCGATCGGGATGAGCGCGTCGAAGCCGCTCTTCTCGACCAGGTCCTTGGCGTTGTCGCAGGCCGCCCGGAAGCGGGCGCGCTCCAGGCGGGAGGAGCCGAGAATCGTTCCGCCACGGGCGAGGATGCCGCTGACGGCGTTCAGGTCGAGGTGGCGGTAGCGGCCGTCGAGAAGGCCCGCGTAGCCGTCCTCGAAGCCTATGACCTCGTCCCCGTAGTGCGTGACGGCTCGGTGCACGACCGACCGGATCACTGCGTTGAGGCCGGGGCAGTCGCCGCCTGCGGTGAGAATTCCGATACGCATCGCGCTGTGTCTCCTGCTCGCTATTGGTACTTGTGAGCCGGTCCGATTGTTCCACGGCGCGGGAGGGGGCGCCGCCCGCGGCTACTCCCACCGATCCTGGGGCAGGGGCCTTTAGTCCCACTGGGGCGGGCCTTGTCGTCCCGGCAGGACGGGCCTTCGTCCGGCGGGCGACCTAGCCACCACCAGAGGTATTGTCAAGAGGACACAGCTCACGAAATCGGGTGTTTTGGGTAGTCCCGAACAGGCCCCGAACAGGTCCCGAACGGGTCCCGACCTGGTCACTCCGCCGCACTCCGCCACGGAGAGCCGGGCCAGAGAGCCGGGCCAGAGAGACGGGTCGGAGAACCGGCCGGAGAGCCGGGCCTGAGAACCGGGTCGGAGAACCGGGTCGGAGAGACGAGCAGAGAGACGAGCCAGCCCGACGGGCTGTGAAAGGGGAGAGCACGCGTGACGCGCAGCGTGTACGTGACCGGGATCGACCGGGGCGACGGCCGCCAGGTCATCGAGCTGGGAGTCATGGAGCTCCTGACCCGTCAGGTAGACCGGGTCGGCGTCTTCCGGCCGCTGGTCCACGACGGCCCCGACCGCCTCTTCGACCTGCTGCGCGCCCGCTACCGGCTCGCCCAGGACGCGGCGTCGGTGTACGGCATGGACTACCACGAGGCTTCCGCGCTCCAGGCCGAGCAGGGCACCGACGAGCTGGTCTCGCGGCTCGTCGACCGGTTCCACCAGGTGGCCAGGGAGTACGAGGTGGTCCTCGTCCTCGGCACCGACTTCGCCGACACCCAGCTCCCCGACGAGCTGGCCCTCAACGCCCGCCTCGCCAATGAGTTCGGCGCCGCCGTGCTCCCGGTCGTGGGCGGCAAGGACCAGCCCGCCGAGTCGGTGCGCGCCGAGACCCGCAACGCCTACCGGGCGTACGAGAGCCTGGGCTGCGACGTCCTCGCGATGGTCACCAACCGGGTGGCGCCCGAGGACCGGGACGACATCCACGAGCGGCTCGCGGCCCGGCTCCCGGTGCCCTGCTACGTGCTGCCGGACGAGCCCGCGCTCGCCGCCCCGACGGTCTCCCAGATCACCCACGCCCTCGGCGGCGAGGTCCTGCTCGGCGACGAGGCGGGGCTCGCCCGCGACGCCCTGGACTTCGTCTTCGGCGGCGCCATGCTGCCCAACTTCCTCAATGCCCTGACGCCGGGGTGTCTCGTGGTCACCCCCGGCGACCGTGCCGACCTCGTCGTGGGCTCGCTCGCCGCGCACAGCGCCGGCACCCCGCCCATCGCGGGCGTCCTGCTCACTCTGAACGAGCGGCCGAGCCAGGAGATCCTCACCCTCGCCGCCCGCCTCGCGCCCGGCACCCCGGTGATATCGGTGTCCGGCAACAGCTTCCCCACCGCGGCCGAACTCTTCGCCCTGGAAGGGAAGTTGAACGCCGCGACGCCGCGCAAGGCGGAGACCGCGCTCGGCCTCTTCGAGCGGTACGTGGACACCGCCGGCCTCATGGGCCGCGTCTCGGCGCCCAGCACCGACCGCCTCACGCCGATGATGTTCGAGCACAAGCTCCTGGAGCAGGCCCGCGCCGACCGGCGCCGCGTCGTCCTGCCGGAGGGCACCGAGGAGCGCGTGCTGCGCGCCGCCGACGTGCTGCTGCGCCGCGGCGTCTGCGACCTGACGCTGCTCGGCCCCGAGGAGACCATCCGCAAGAAGGCCGCGGACCTCGGCATCGACCTGGCCGAGAGCCAGCTGATCGACCCGCAGACCTCCCCCCTGCGGGACCGTTTCGCCACCAAGTACGCACAGCTGCGCGCCCACAAGGGCGTGACCGTGGAGCTCGCGTACGACGTGGTCGCGGACGTGAACTACTTCGGCACCCTGATGGTCCAGGAGGGCCTGGCCGACGGCATGGTCTCGGGCTCCGTCCACTCGACGGCCGCGACCATCCGGCCCGCCTTCGAGATCATCAAGACCAAGCCGGACGCCTCGATCGTGTCGTCCGTCTTCTTCATGTGCCTGGCCGACAAGGTCCTCGTCTACGGCGACTGCGCGGTCAACCCGGACCCGAACGCGGAGCAGCTCTCGGACATCGCCGTCCAGTCGGCCGCGACGGCCGGGCAGTTCGGCGTGGAGCCGCGCATCGCGATGCTCTCCTACTCGACGGGCACGTCGGGTTCGGGCGCCGACGTGGACAAGGTGCGCGAGGCCACCGAGAAGGTGCGCGCCTCCCGCCCGGACCTGAAGATCGAGGGCCCGATCCAGTACGACGCCGCCGTGGAGCCGTCCGTCGCGGCCACCAAGCTGCCGGACTCGGAGGTCGCGGGCCAGGCCAGCGTGCTGATTTTCCCGGACCTCAACACCGGCAACAACACTTACAAGGCCGTGCAGCGCTCGGCCGGCGCGATCGCCGTCGGTCCGGTGCTGCAGGGCCTGCGCAAGCCGGTCAACGACCTGTCCCGCGGCGCCCTCGTCCAGGACATCGTCAATACGGTGGCCATCACGGCCATCCAGTCCCAGACCCCCACCGAAAAGGCTGCCCAGCAGTGACTGCCCACCCGTCTCCCGCCACCGCCCTGCCTGACGAGCTGCGCTCGGCACCTTCTGCTTCGCGCGTTCTCGTTCTCAACTCCGGCTCCTCGTCGCTGAAGTACCAGCTGCTCGACATGAGCGACGGCGCCCGTCTCGCCGTGGGCCTGGTCGAGCGCATCGGTGAGGAGAACTCCCGCCTCAAGCACGAGCCGCTCACCGGCGGCGGCGAGCTGCGTGAGGAGTTCGGGCCGATCGCCGACCACGACGCCGCCCTGAAGGCCGTCGCCGCCGAGCTCAGCAAGGACAAGCTCGGCCTGGACTCCCCCGAGCTGGCCGCGATCGGCCACCGCGTGGTGCACGGCGGCCAGACCTTCACCCAGCCGACCGTCATCGACGACGAGGTGCTCGCGGAGATCGAGCGCCTCATCCCGGTCGCCCCGCTGCACAACCCGGCCAACCTGACCGGCATCCGCACCGCCCAGGCGCTGCGCCCCGACCTGCCGCAGGTGGCCGTCTTCGACACCGCGTTCCACACGACGATGCCGGAGTCCGCGGCCCGCTACGCGATCGACGTGAAGACGGCCGACGAGCACCGCATCCGCCGCTACGGCTTCCACGGCACCTCGCACGCGTACGTCTCCCGCAAGACCGCCGAGCTGCTCGGCAAGCCCGCGGAAGAGGTCAACGTGATCGTGCTGCACCTGGGCAACGGCGCCTCGGCGTCGGCGGTGCGGGGAGGTGTCTGCGTGGACACCTCGATGGGGCTCACGCCGCTGGAGGGTCTCGTCATGGGCACCCGCTCGGGCGACCTGGACCCGGCGGTGATCTTCCACCTGATGCGTGTCGGCGGCATGTCGGCCGACGAGATCGACAGCCTGCTCAACAAGAAGAGCGGCCTGATCGGCCTCTGCGGCGACAACGACATGCGGGAGATCCGCCGCCGCGTGGACGAGGGCGACCAGGAGGCACAGCTCGCCTTCGACATCTACATCCACCGCCTGAAGAAGTACATCGGCGCCTACTCCGCGGTGCTCGGCCGGGTGGACGCCATCGCCTTCACGGCGGGTGTGGGCGAGAACGCGGCGCCGGTGCGCGAGGCCGCCGTCGCGGGCCTGGAGGAGCTGGGCCTCGCGGTCGACGGTGAGCTCAATTCCGTACGTTCCGACGAACCCCGCCTCGTCTCGCCGGAGTACGCGCGGGTCGCCGTGGCCGTGGTGCCCACCGACGAGGAGCTGGAGATCGCCACGCAGACCTACGCCCTGGTCCGAACTCCCCACGCCTGAGCGCCCGTCCGCCCATTTGTAGATTCCACCAGACGGAATATTCCGTAGCGAAACAAACCGATAGGATCGCCTCCATGCGCCGTTCCAAAATCGTCTGCACGCTGGGCCCCGCCGTCGACTCCGAAGAGCAGCTCGTCTCGCTGATCGAGGCCGGCATGAACGTGGCCCGCTTCAACTTCAGCCACGGCACTCACGCCGAGCACCAGGGGCGCTACGACCGCGTCCGTGCGGCCGCCGAGAAGACGGGCCGCGCCGTGGGCGTGCTCGCCGACCTCCAGGGCCCCAAGATCCGCCTCGAGACCTTCGCCGAGGGCCCCGTCGAGCTGGTGCGCGGTGACGAGTTCACCATCACCACCGAGGACGTGCCCGGCGACAAGTCGATCTGCGGCACCACCTACAAGGGCCTGCCCGGCGACGTCCAGAAGGGCGACCCGGTCCTCATCAACGACGGCAACGTCGAGCTGAAGGTCACCGAGGTCGACGGCCCCCGGGTCAGGACGATCGTCATCGAGGGCGGCGTCATCTCGGACCACAAGGGCATCAACCTGCCCGGCGCGGCCGTGAACGTGCCCGCGCTCTCCGAGAAGGACATCGAGGACCTCCGCTTCGCCCTGAAGATGGGCTGCGACATGGTCGCCCTGTCCTTCGTGCGCGACGCCAACGACGTCAAGGACGTCCACAAGGTGATGGACGAGGAGGGCCGCCGGGTCCCCGTCATCGCCAAGGTGGAGAAGCCGCAGGCCGTCGCCAACATGGCGGACGTCGTCGCGGCGTTCGACGCGATCATGGTGGCCCGTGGCGACCTGGCCGTCGAGTACCCGCTCGAGAAGGTCCCGATGGTGCAGAAGCGCCTCGTGGAGATGTGCCGCCGCAACGCCAAGCCGGTGATCGTCGCGACCCAGATGATGGAGTCGATGATCACCAACTCCCGCCCCACGCGCGCCGAGGCGTCCGACGTCGCCAACGCGATCCTGGACGGCGCGGACGCGGTCATGCTGTCGGCCGAGTCCTCCGTGGGCGCCTACCCGATCGAGACCGTCAAGACGATGTCGAAGATCGTCAAGGCGGCCGAGGAGGAGCTGCTCTCCAAGGGTCTGCAGCCGCTGGTGCCGGGCAAGAAGCCGCGCACACAGGGTGGTTCGGTGGCCCGCGCCGCCTGCGAGATCGCCGACTTCCTCGACGGCCAGGCCCTGGTCGCCTTCACCAAGTCCGGTGACACGGCCCGCCGGCTGTCCCGCTACCGCGCGACCCAGCCGATCCTGGCCTTCACCACCGACGCGGGCACCCGCAACCAGCTCGCCCTGAGCTGGGGCGTCGAGTCCTTCGTGGTCCCGCATGTCGACAACACCGACGCGATGGTCGAGCTGGTGGACGCGGAGCTGCTCAAGCTCCAGCGCTACCACGAGGGCGACACCATGGTCATCACCGCCGGCTCGCCCCCCGGCGTCCCCGGCACCACCAACATGGTCCGGGTGCACCACCTGGGCGGCGGCGAGCGCGACTGATCCCGGCCGCGTGAGCCTCGTACACCTCGTACGACACTGAGGGCGCCCCCTGGAGAAGGGGGCGCCCTCAGTGCTTTCGCGGCTCCCGGAAGCGTTACGGGATGTGCCCGCCGTCGGGGCCTACTCGGCTCCCCCGTCGGTGAGCGACTGGTGCAGTCCGGGCACCGTGAGGTTGCCGTCGAACTGCGCCGCCTGCTTGACCTTCACGTCCGTGAAGTAGATCAGCGGGATGTTGATGGGCGGCGGGTGCTCGGGGTCGAAGGTGATCGGGATGAGCCCGAAGAGCTTGCCCGAGATCGACTCCGTCAGCATCGTCGTCGGCGCGCCCCGCATCGTGGACGTGGAGCCCTTGGCGGCGTAGAGGTGGAACTTCTTGCCGCCGGGGCCCTCGGTGGTCTGGTGCAGATCGCCGATGTCGACGCCGTTGCTGATGACGTACTTGAGGGCCTGCTTCTTCTTGCCTCCGGCCGTCGTCAGGTTCACGACGCCCTGGTAGTCGGCGCCCTTGAGGAGCAGGGAGCTGGCCTCCAGGTCCCAGGACGCGTCCGGGATCGGGGCGGGCGTCTTCTCGTCGTCGCCGTCGACCTTCTTCTCGACGACGCACGGGAACGGCTTCTTGCCGTTCTCGTCCGGCGCCATCGGGTCCTTGGCCTCGGCGCCCGGGGCCTCGTCCTTGGCCTTGTCCGCGGCCTTGCCGACCTCGTCCTCGGCCTTGTCCGCGGTCTCCTTGGCCTTGTCCGTGGTGTCCTCGACGCCGTCCTTGACCCCGTCCTTGACCCCGTCCTTGACCTTGTCGACGGTGTCTTCGACCGGCTTGGTGACCTTCTCGGCCGTGTCCTTCGCCGTGTCCTCGGGCTTCTTGGACTCCTCCGAGGCCGAGGGGGTCGGCTCGGGGTCCTCGGACTTCTTGTCGTCCGGGGTGAAGAAGTCCTTGATGGCGTCGCCGACACCCAGCGGGTCCAAGGGGTTCTTGGTCTCGGTGGGCGTGGGGGTGGGCTCGGCCTTGTCGCCGTCCGCGGCGTCGTCCTTGCCGGAGGACTTCGAGGGCGAGGGGGTGGGCTCCGCCTTGTCGCCGTCCTCGGCCTCGTCCTTGCCCGCCTTGTCGCCCGCGGAGGGCTCCGGGGTGGGCTCGGCCTTGTCCTTGGCGTCGTCGGCCTTCTTCTTGGCCTCCTCGGCCGCCTTGTCCTTGGCGTCCTTGGCGGCCTCTTCCTTCTTCTTGTCGGCCTCGGCGTCCTTCTCGGCGTCCTTGTCGGGAGCCGTGACGCAGGGGCCGTCCTGGAAGGGGTTCTTCGGCACGCCGGGCTTCGCGGAGGCGAGCGTCGGCGTCAGGCCCATTCCCATGAGGACTGCGCTGGGCATGGCGGCGATGGCTATCGCCTTGCCCGCGGGAATGTGCAGCCGGGTGATCAGCGGCTTCTTGGGAGCCGCGTGCCGCGGCCCGGTTCTCGCACGGGACTCCTCCACGGAGTCCTCGTGGTGCACCTCGTCAGCCGGCACGGTGCCTCCCGTTCGTCCCGTTCGTCGGGCTCGTTCCTGACAGATCGTCGGTCGCACCACCCGCCCCGTTCACGGCCCCCGCGGCCGCGGGTTCCGCGGCCGAGTCGTCCGAGCCGTCGGTGTCCCCGTCGGTCCGTCCCTTCGCGGGTTCGCCGGCTGCCTTAGCGGGTGCCCAGGAGACGCCGAGGGCGCCGCCGATCAGCGCGAGCAGGAAGCCCATGACGAAGCCGCCGAAGTTGGAGACCACGAGGGAGACCAGGGCGAGCAGGATCGCCGCCACACCCGCGAACACCCGGGAGTGCGGCTGGAACCACATGGTCAGGCCGAGCACGACCAGGAGCACGCCGATGATCAGGGACCCGGCGCCGGCGGTGGTCGCCATCCGGATCGTCATCGTGCCGAGCGTCAGGTTCGCGTACGGGAAGTACATGATCGGGATGCCGCCGAGCAAGGTCAGCAGACCACCCCAGAACGGGCGCTGACCGCGCCACCCTCGGAACGATCGGCGCATCCGGCCGAGCTTGATGCCAAGGCCCGCTTGCGCTTCGGCGCTCATGTCGTACAGCTCCTCGGGGAATGGCGTTTGGTTCTGTGTGTCGGATTCGGGCACGGGGACGGCTCCGCAAGGTTCCGTCGCGGCCCCCGCGCCCGGCCGTTCAGCGCATCGAGCACGCCTGAGACATCAACTGCCTCAGTAGCACTCGTGCTTGCCCTTCTTGACCGACATACCCAGGCCAGAGAGCTTGAAGGTGCCGGCCGTGGTGGCCCACGCACGCTGCTTGACGTCCTCGAAGTGAACCGATTCGGCCTGCTGCGCGAACGAGTCGGGGGCGTACTTGTCGCCCTTCGACGGGCCCGGACCCTTGGTCGTCTGGTCGACCGAGACGCCGATGTCGACCTTGTTGAAGGTCGCGTTGGCCTTCAGGTCGTCGGCGTCGATGTAGAGCTTCTTGGCCTCTACCCTCGGGCCACCCTTGCCACCGGCCTTGAGGGTCATCGACACATCGCCGAAGACCGGGACCGGAACGACCACGGACTGGCAGAGGTTGGTGATCTCCGCCGTCTCCATGCCGACGACGGCAACCGGGTGGTTGCCCGACTTCCCGCTGTCGAGGGCTCCGTACTGGACGAACCCCTTGCCGTCGAGCGAGTCAGCCGTCACCTTGAACTGCTGACCGGACACACTGAACGATGCCGCGAGCGCACCCTGTGACAGGGCCACGCCTATCGCGGCAGTCGCCGCGACGCTCGGCACCATGACTACGGCGAACCGCTTCCATCTGGTTCCGCCACGAGCCACGGACTCCATGACTTTCCTCCTTCTCGGACGTACATCTCCGGCCCTGGCTGCTCCCGTTCGGGCGGCTCAGCCGGGCAGGGATGGGAGAAGTGCTACGTCCTCGGGAAGGAGAGCGCCCGCGTCGGAGGCGCGCAACTGCGCCCTTATCACCGGCGATCACCCCCGAGCGACAACCACTGGTCGCGCCTGACGCGTATCACGCACAACCTGCCGGACAGGCCCTGCCGGTCGGCAGAGACCCCCCTGTCCACGGCCGGCGCCACTGCCGCCGGCCCACTCGGTGGGGACCCAGAATCCCCGCACCCCGACCGGCTGTCGGGCTGCGGGTCAATTGGACCGAGCGTCAGCGATCGTGGTGCATTCTCGGCGCCCGCACAAGGGGGTTCGTTACTCGCTAGTAACGGCTGGATAACCGAAGCGCGACCGCCCGGCATCGGCCCGCAACAGACGGTGGCAGCAAGGGGTGTCGCGAAAGGGGAGAATGAGGTTGAGAAGCGGACAGATCACTGCCGTCCTCTTACTCCAAGTAACAGCGGCCGCGTTTACCAAGATTTGGTAAAGCGCGGCCACTGTGGCTGCTTGTCGACAGACTTTTCACGCGGGCATCACAGGCACCCGCGTTTAGTGACTGGTCAGCGAACAGGTCCGAAAAGACACTAGAGAACGGCGCAGAACAGACGTACCGCCGTCACCGGTCCCGGGCCCTGGCACCGGCCTCGACGCGAGCCCTAGAAGAGCGCCCGCGCGAGCCGCTGCCGCGCGGTGATCACCCGCGGGTCGTCCGGGCCGACCACTTCGAAGAGTTCGAGCAGGCGCACCCGCGCGGCGTTGCGGTCGTCGCCCGCCGTCCGCTGCACCGTCTCGACGAGCCGCCCGAAGGCGTCCTCGACGTGGCCGCCCACCAGGTCCAGGTCGGCCGCGGTGATCTGCGCCGCCACGTCGGCGGGCTTCTCGGCGGCGTCCTTGCGCACCTGCTGCGGGTCCAGTCCCTGCACGCGCTGGAGCAGCTCGGCCTGGGCCAGGCCCAGTTCGGCCTCCGTGTTGCCGGGGTCGTCGGCCAGCACATTCTTGTACGCCTGCACGGCACCCGGCAGGTCGCCCGCGTCCAGGGCCTGCACGGCGGCCTCGAGCAGCGCGTCGTAGGGGCCCGCGGGCTCCTCGGCGGGCTGCTGGTCCTCGCCCTGGGCGTCCGCGTCGACCGTCAGTCCGGTGAGGCCGAAGCGCTGCTCACCGACCTGGATCAGCTGGTCCAGGGTCTGCTGGATCTGCTCGAGCGGGGCCGCGCCCTGGAAGAGCGGCAGCGCCTGCCCCGCCACCACCGCGAAGACCGCCGGGATGCCCTGGATCCCGAACTGCTGCATCAGCATCTGGTTGGCGTCGACGTCGACCTTGGCGAGCACGAAGCGGCCGTTGTACTCGTGCGCGAGCCGCTCCAGGATCGGGCTCAGCTGCTTGCAGGGCTCGCACCACTCGGCCCAGAAGTCGATGACGACGGGCACCTGGGTGGACAGCTGCAGGACATCGCGCTCGAAACCCGCCTCGTCGACGTCGATGACGAGGCTCGCGGGCGTGACGGCGCCGCCCCCGCCCTGCCGGGCCGTTTCGGCGCGCGCCTGCTCCGCCTTCGCCTTGGCCTCCTGGGCCGCCTTCACCGCGGCGAGGTCGACGACTCCGCTCATGGACATGTTCCGTGGCTGCATGAGTACATCCTCCCCCAAGCGGTGCCGGTCCCATGACGGTAAGGCCCCAAGGAGGCCGATGGTTGGCGCCGGGTCCCCACCTGGCGCCGAGGTATGTGGCTGTGTGGTTGTCGCGAGGTGTTTTCGCTACGGGTCGTAGCGTAACTGGATCATGGGCGCCCGGGTACGGCGCCTCGGGTGATCTGCCTCACTGATCCGGCCCGACTTCCCTTCTCCGATTCCTCCGTACTGGCCGGTATGGTCGCGGCCATGCAAAGCCGCACTCCCCCGTCGCCCGCCCCCGCCCCCCGCGGCGGGCGCCCCCGCAACGCCGCGACGGACGCCGCCATCCTGGAGGCGACCCGGCAGGCCCTCGTGGAGCTGGGCTGGACGAAGCTGACGCTCGGGGACGTGGCCACCCGCGCCAAGGTCGCCAAGACCACGCTGTACCGGCGCTGGGCGGGCAAGAGCGAACTCGTGGTGGACGCGGTCGCGGAGCTCTTCGACGAGCTGGAGCTCCCCGACCGGGGCAGCCTCGCGGCCGACATCGAGGGCGTGGTGCTCCAGTTCGCGGCGCTGCTCGGGCGCCCCGAGACCAAGACGGCCCTGATGGCGGTGGTCGCCGAGTCCACGACGGACGGCCCGCTGCGCGAGCGGATCCGCACGTCCATCGTGGAGCGGCAGAAGCGGCTGGTCCTGGAGGGCCGCGAGCGCGCCCAGGCCCGCGGCGAACTCCCCGTGGAGTCCGACCCCGAGACGGCGGGCCGCACCGCGGACCTCATCTTCGACGTGACGGCGGGCGCGGTGGTGCACCGGGCGCTGGTCAGCGCGGAACCGGTGGACGTGGAGTGGGCCCACCGGTTCACGGCACTGCTGTTGGGCGGGCTGCAGGGGGCCTGGGCGGGAGAGGCTCAGACCTGGTAGCGGTCGGCCGCGAACAGGTGGAGGTTCTCGGCGACCCACGCCGAGGTCAGCTTCAGCCCCTCCCGCAGGGAGACCTCGGGCGCCCAGCCCGAAAGCTCCCGCGCCCGCGAGTTGTCGGAGAGCAGCCTCTCCACCTCACTGCCCGAAGGGCGAAGCCGCGCCGGGTCCACCACGACCTCCGCGTCCCGGCCGCTCGCGGCGATCAGCTCGCGCGCCAGGTCGCCGATCGAGATCTCCTGCCCCACACCGAGGTTGACCACCTGGCCCAGGGTCCGCTCGGCCTCGGCCATCGCGAGGAAGCCGCGCGCGGTGTCCGTGACATAGGTGAAGTCGCGGGTCGGCGAGAGCGAGCCCAGCTTGATCTCCCGTGCCCCGGCGTGCAGTTGGGCCAGGATCGTGGGGATCACCGCGCGCGCCGACTGCCGCGGCCCGTACGTGTTGAAGGGCCGCACGACCGTGACGGGCAGCTCGAAGGCGTGCCAGTGCGAGAGCGCCATCATGTCCGCGCCGATCTTCGACGCGGAGTACGGGGACTGCGGCTGCAGCGGGTGGCTCTCGCTGATCGGGGCGGTGAGCGCCGTGCCGTACACCTCGCTCGTGGACGTGTGGACCATGCGCCGCACCGCGTGGCGGCGGCACGCCTCGGCGACGTTCTCGGTGCCGACGACGTTCGTCTGCACGTAGGCGCCCGGGGAGTCGTACGAGTACGGGATGCCGATGAGCGCGGCGAGGTGGAAGACGGTGTCGCACCCGGCGACGGCGTCCATCACACGGCCCGCGTCCCGCACGTCGCCCGCGATCATCTCGACCCGCGGGTCGTCGAAGAGGTGCGCGAGGTGGCCCTTCTCCGCGTACGGCTTGTAGTGCGCGAAGGCGCGGACCTTGGCGCCGCGCTCCAGGAGGAGGTCGACGAGCGTGGAGCCGATGAAGCCCTCCGCTCCGGTGACGAGGACGGTGCGGTCGTGCCAGGTGAAGGGCTGGGCGGAGGTGTTCATGCGTACTCCAGGGTGTTCACGTGGTCGCTGTGGTGGGTGAGTCGGAGGACCCGCTCGGCGAGCAGGTCGGCGGCGCGGGCGTGCGGGCCGGGGTCGGCGGCGCCGTCCATGGCCTTCAGCCGCGCCGGGTCGGCGAGCAGCGGGCCGAGCAGGGACTCCAGGCGCTCGGCGGTCGTCTCGGCGTCGGGCAGCAGCAGGCCCGCGCCCGCGTCGGTGAGGACCCGGGCGTTGTGGGTCTGGTGGTCGCCGGGGGCGTGCGGATAGGGCACGAGGAGGGCGGGCACGCCGGTCGCGGCCAGCTCGGCGACGGTGGCGGAGCCCGCGCGGCACACCACGAGGTCGGCGGCCGCGTAGGCGAGGTCCATGCGGTCGAGGTAGGGCACGGCCCGGGCCACGGAGTCCCCGCCCCCGTACGCCAGTTGCTGCCGTACCGGGTCGAGGGCGGCGGGTCCGGTCTTGATGAGGAACCGGACGTCGGTGCGCGCCTGCCAGCGCTCGGCGAGGCCGACGGATGCCTCGTTGAGCCGGGCGGCGCCGAGGCTGCCGCCGTTGACGAGGATCAGCCGGGCCCCCTCGGGCACGCCGAGCTCGCGGCGGGCGGCGGCGCGCAGCGCGGGGCGGTCGAGGCGGGCCAGGGCGTCGGCGATGGGCATGCCGGTGGTGACGGCGCCGTCGCCGCCCGGCAGGTGCGCGCGGCTGCGGTCGAAGGCGACGGCGATGTTCGGGGTGAGCCGGGCGGTGAACCGGTTGGCCCGTCCCGGGACCGCGTTCGACTCGTGGATCATGCTCGGCAGGCCCGCCATCCGGGCGCCGACGATCACGGGGGCGCTCGGGTAGCCGCCCATGCCGACGGCGGCCTGGGCGCCCTGCTCGCGCAGGATGGAGCGGACCTGCGCGCCGGACTTCAGGAGGGCGGCCGGGAGCAGGAAGCGCTTGGCGCCGAGCGAGGGATCGAAGGGGATCATGTCGACGGTGTGCAGCCGGTAGCCGGCGTCCGGGATGAGCCGGGTCTCCAGGCCGCGCTGGGTCCCGACGAAGGAGACGACGGCGCCGGGCACGGCGCGGCGCAGCGCGTCGGCGAGGGCGAGGCCCGGGTAGATGTGCCCACCGGTGCCACCCGCGCCGATGACGACGGACAGACGTGAAGGTGTTGGCGTTCGCATGGCACCGGAGCTTCACGCCCCGCCCTAAGAGGGTTTTAAGAGCCGCATTTGGCACCTTTGGTTCATGAGGTTCACGAGGTTCATGAGCTGGGTGCACCGGCGGGGGTGGCGCGGATGACGGCCGCGAAGATCCTGGTCGTCGACGACGACCCCGAGGTCCGTGCGGCGGTGGAGGACGCCCTGACGATCGAGGGCCACGCCGTGAAGGGCGCGAGCGACGGCCAGCGCGCCCTGACCGCGGTGGCCCGCTGGGAGCCCGACCTGCTCGTCCTGGACGTGCTGATGCCCGTCCTGGACGGCCTGGCCGTCTGCCGCCAGCTGCGCGCCGCGGGCGACCGCACCCCCGTCCTCGTCCTCACCGCCCTCGACTCCGTCAGCGAACGCGTCGACGGACTGGACGCGGGCGCCGACGACTACCTGGTGAAGCCCTTCGCGCTCGACGAACTCGTGGCCCGCGTCCGCGCCCTGCTGCGCCGCACCTCCCCCGAGCCCACCGCCCCGGGCGGCCCCGCCCTCACGTACGGCGATCTCGTCCTCGACCCGACGACCCGCACCGGGCACCGCGCCGGGCGCCCCGTCGAGTTCAGCCGCACCGAGTCCGCCCTCCTCGAACTGCTCCTGCGCAACGCCGGGCAGGTCCTGCCGCGCGAGGTGATCCAGGAGACCGTGTGGGGCCGCGACTTCGGCCCGGACTCCAACTCCCTCGCCGTGTACGTGGGTTATCTGCGCCGCAAGCTGGAGGCCGGCGGCGAGGCACGCCTCGTGCACACGGTGCACGGCGTCGGCTACCGGCTGGGCTCCCCGTGAGCACGCGGCGCCGGCTCGGCGCCCGCTGGCGACGCCGCCGCCCGCTGCGCACCCGCCTGGCGATCGCCGCGTCGGCGGCGGTGGCCCTGGTCGCCGTCGGCGCCTGCATCGCCTCGTTCTTCGTGATCCGCTACAAGCTCTACCAGCAGCTCGACCAGAACCTCGCCCAGTCGGCGACGCTCATCTCCCAGCAGCACCGCTCCGAGGGCACGCTCGGCGTCATCACCGGCGAGTGCCGCTTCCTGGGCTCCCCCGCCTGCTCGCAGCTGGTCCCCGCCGACCCCGCCAAGGACCCCTCGCAGCCCTATCTGCTGCCGGTGAGCCAGGCCACCCGCCAGGTCGCGGAGGGCCGACTGGCGCCCTACTGGACGAACATCACCCTCGCCGGCAAGCCGGTGCGGATGTACACGATGAAGGAGGGCGACGGCACCGCCCTCCAGGTCGCCCTGCGCGCCGACATCGCCGAGCGCGGCGTGCGCCAGACCGCCTATCTGCTGCTCGCGGTCGGCAGCGCGGGCGTGCTGCTCGCGGCGGTGAGCGGCTACTGGGTCTCGCGCACCGGCCTCGCCCCCATCACCCGGCTGACCGCCACGGCGGAGCGCATCGCGGCGACCCGGGACGCCCGCCACCGCATCGAGCTGCCGCCGGGCCAGGGCGGGCGCGAGGACGAGGTGACCCGCCTCGCCGCCACCTTCAACACGATGCTCGGCGAGCTGGAGGAGTCCGTGGCGGCCCGGCGCCGGCTGGTCGCCGACGCCTCGCACGAGCTGCGCACGCCCCTCACGGCGCTGCGCACCAACGCCGAACTCCTGGCCCGCGCCGAGCGGTTGAGCCCCGCCCAGCGCGAGCGGGCCTCCGGCGCGCTCGGCCGCCAGCTGCGCGAGGTCACCGGGCTCGTCAACGATCTGATCGAGCTGGCCCGCGACCAGGAGCCGCAGCCGCTCCTGGAGGAGGTGCGGCTCGCGCCCCTGGTCACCCACGTCGTGGACGCGGCCCGCGGCCACTGGCCCGCCGTCCCGTTCGCGCTGCACGTCACGCCCGGGGCGGCGGAGGTCTCCCTGCCCGGCGTACCGGCCCGCCTCTCCCGGCTCCTGACCAACCTCATCGACAACGCCGCCAAGTTCTCGCCGACCGGCTCGCCCGTCGAAGTCACGCTCACCGAGCGCGAGTTGACGGTCCGCGACCACGGCCCCGGCATCGCCGAGGAGGACCTCCCGTACGTCTTCGACCGCTTCTACCGGGCGGAGAAGGCCCGCGCCCTGCCCGGCTCGGGCCTCGGCCTCGCGATGGCCCGGCAGATCGCGCACGCCCACGGCGCGGAGCTCACGGCGGAGGCGGCGCCGGGCGGCGGGGCGCTGTTCCGGCTGACGCTGCCGGAGGGCTGACGGCTACTTCTGCTTCTTCCCCTTCTGCCAGGCACAACTGCCCAGCGCGGCCTTGCCGTTGGACACGAGCCGGTCGGCCTGGGCGGCGGGCAGCACCTTCGTGTGCTTCTCCGTGCAGACGACGGTGCGGTCCCCGTGTCCCGCCAGGTCGACGAGGATCTGGTCCCAGTGCCGGTACTGCACGTCGTGCCCGGTGTCGGCGTAGGTGCGCACGACCGGCTTGCCCGGCAGGTGCTCCTGCCAGGTCTTCAGGGTCGACGGCGGCACGGTCGTGTCCTTCTTGCCGCCGTAGAGGTAGACGGGCGCCGTGAGCTTCGCCAGGTCGGGGCCCGGCCGCTCGCAGTACAGCCGCTGCTCGTGCACCTGCGGCGCCGGGTCGGCCTGCTGGCCGCGCTGGTTGTAGGTGCGGGCGCCTTCCTCGTACGCGGTGTCGGCGAAGCCCGGGATCGACTTCACGGGGCTGTCGTCGGGGAAGGACCACCACTTCCTGGGGTCCTTGATCTGGTCCTCGACCGCGTCGGCGAGCACGTCGTCGGAGAGCCCGCAGTAGTCGGGCTTCGTGCCGTACGGCGGGAGGGCGGCGGCGAGGTGCAGGGCGGAGACGCGCTCCGGGGCCCTGGCGGCGAGCTCGGCCGCGTACGGGCCGCCGCCCGAGATCGCGACGACGGAGAAGTCCTTCACGTGCAGCCGGTCCATGACCTGCAGGGCGTCCGCCGCGAAGTCGGCCTTGCCGAGGCCCTTGTCGTACGCGGTGTCCCCGAAGCCGTTGCGCTCCACGGAGATGAGGCGGAGCCCGAGGTCCTCGCGGGTGCTGCGGAAGAAGTCGGTCATGTGCGCGGCCCGGGCGCTGGTACCCGTACCGCCGATGAACAGGACCGGCTTGCCGCGCCGCGGGCCCGCGTCGACGTAGTGGGCGGTGCGGCCGCCGTCCAGCTTCGCGGCCCGCACCTCGGGGCCGAGCGAGTCGAAGTCGTCCTGGACCTTGGGCGCGGGCGGCGGGCTCGCGTGGACCCCCTCGGAGCCGCCGACGAGCAGGGTGCCGACCACGGCGAGGGTGGCGGCGCCCAGGGCGACGGCGGCGGTGCGTGCGTGGCGGTCGGGGCGAGCGGGGACGTCCGGACTCACAGGTGTTCTCCAGGGGGCAGGAAGGAGGGACGCGGCCGCACCTACCCGCACCCCCGGGAACAACACCTGTAACTCAGATCACTCCGGCCACTCAAGTCACGCAGTTGCCCGGACGGTTCACGCTCGGCGGCCGGACCTCTCACACACAACGGCCGGGCGGCTCACGCTCAGAAGCCGGGCGGCTCCGTGTACACGCCCCACTCGTCCCGCAGCACCCCGCAGATCTCGCCCAGCGTGGCCTCCGCGCGCACCGCGTCCAGCATCGGCTCGATCATGTTGGAGCCGTCGCGCGCGGCGGCCAGCATCGCGTCGAGCGCGGACCGCACCTTGGCGTCGTCACGCGCCTCCTTGCGGCCGGCGAGCGCGCGCACCTGCTCGCGCTCCACCTCGTGGCTGACGCGCAGGATCTCCAGGTCGCCGGTGACCGAGCCGTGGTGGACGTTGACGCCCACCACCCTCTTGTCGCCCTTCTCCAGGGACTGCTGGTACTGGAAGGCGGACTCGGCGATCTCGCCGGTGAACCAGCCGTCCTCGATGCCGCGCAGGATGCCGGAGGTGATCGGCCCGATGGGGTGCCTGCCGTCCGGGTGGGCGCGCAGCCCGCGCTCCTTGATCTGGTCGAAGATCCGCTCGGCGTCGGCCTCGATCCGGTCGGTCAACTGCTCGATGTACCACGAACCGCCCAGCGGGTCCGCGACGTTGGCGACGCCGGTCTCCTCCATCAGCACCTGCTGGGTGCGCAGGGCGATCTCGGCGGCCTGCTCGCTGGGCAGCGCGAGGGTCTCGTCCAGCGCGTTCGTGTGCAGGGAGTTGGTGCCGCCGAGCACCGCGGCGAGCGCCTCGACGGCCGTGCGCACCACGTTGTTGTACGGCTGCTGCGCGGTCAGCGAGACCCCGGCGGTCTGCGTGTGGAAGCGCAGCCACTGCGCCTTGTCGCTCCGCGCCCCGTACACGTCGCGCATCCAGCGGGCCCAGATGCGCCTGGCCGCGCGGAACTTGGCGATCTCCTCGAAGAAGTCGACGTGCGCGTCGAAGAAGAAGGAGAGCCCCGGCGCGAAGACGTCCACGTCGAGCCCGCGGCTGAGCCCCAGCTCCACGTATCCGAAGCCGTCGGCCAGGGTGTAGGCGAGCTCCTGCGCGGCCGTCGCCCCGGCCTCGCGGATGTGGTAGCCGGAGACCGACAGGGGCTTGTACGCCGGGATGCCCTTGGCGCAGTGCTCCATCAGGTCGCCGATGAGGCGCAGATGGGGCTCGGGCTGGAAGAGCCACTCCTTCTGCGCGATGTACTCCTTGAAGATGTCCGTCTGCAGCGTGCCGTTGAGCACGGCCGGGTCGACGCCCTGCCGCTCGGCGGCCACCAGGTACATGCAGAAGGCGGGCACGGCGGGCCCGGAGATCGTCATCGACGTCGTGACGTCACCCAGCGGGATGTCCTTGAACAGGACCTCCATGTCGGCGGCGGAGTCGATGGCGACGCCGCAGTGGCCGACCTCGCCGAGGGAGCGCGGGTCGTCGGAGTCGCGCCCCATGAGCGTCGGCATGTCGAAGGCGACGCTCAGCCCGCCGCCGCCCGCGGCCAGGATCATCTTGTAGCGCTCGTTCGTCTGCTCGGCGTTGCCGAAGCCCGCGAACTGGCGGATGGTCCAGGTCCGGCCCCGGTACCCGGTCGGGTACAGACCGCGCGTGAACGGATACTCGCCGGGCCATCCGATCCGCTCGAAGCCCTCGTACGTGTCCCCGGGCCGGGGCCCGTAGGCGGGCTCGACCGGGTCGCCGGAGAGCGTGGTGAAATCCGCGTCGCGCTTCTTCGCGGCGTCATAGCGGGCCTGCCAGCGACGGCGGCCTTCCTCGATGGCGTCAGCGTCCATGCTTCAAATTTACTAGGACGTCCTAGTAAATGTCGATGGGCAACCGCCGTGCGCTTGCACACGGCGGGGGGACGCGTCGTCCGGTTACGCCTTGGAGAGGGCCGGGGAGGCGTCGGCGAGCAGCGGCTGGACCTCGCGGACGACCTTGCGCTCGACGAAGAAGGCGGCGGTCGGGATGGTCCCCGAGAGCAGCACCCACAGGAGCTTGCCGAACGGCCACTTCGCCTTGGAGCCCAGGTCGAAGGCGAAGATCAGGTAGATGATGTAGAGCACGCCGTGGACCTGGGAGACGACGAGCGTCAGGTCCTTGCCCGTGCCGAAGCCGTACTTGGCGACCATGCAGGCGCACAGGATGAGGAGCATGACGGCGGTGACGTAGGCCATCACCCGGTACCGGGTCAGCACGCTGGATTTCATGTATCCGAGCGTAACGGCCCCTTTTGCGCGATCTTCAGCACCCCCGGCCGGTCTCCCGCCCGTCCGCTGCTCGCCCGCTACTTGTCCTCGAAATCCTCGGCCGCCACCCGCAGGGGCCGCAGCATCGCGAAGATCTCCGCGCACTCCTCCGCGTCGTACACCCCGAGCCCGAAGTCCATCGCCATCAGCTCGCGCGTGGCCGCGTCGACGACCTCGCGCCCCTTGTCGGTGATGGAGGCGAGCGTGCCGCGCCCGTCGTTGGGGTTGGGCCGCTTGGCGACGAGGCCCGACTTGACCAGCCGGTCCACGGTGTTGGTGACCGACGTGGGGTGCACCATGAGCCGCTCGCCGATCTTCGACATCGGGAGCTCGCCCGCCTTCGAGAAGGTCAGCAGGACCAGGGCCTCATAGCGCGCGAAGGTCAGTCCGTACGGCTTGACGACCGCGTCGACCTCGGCCAGCAGGATCTGGTGCGCGCGCATGATCGAGGTGATGGCGCCCATCGCGGGAACCGAGCCCCAGCGCTGCTTCCAGAGCTCGTCGGCGCGGGCGATGGGATCGAAGGGAAGGCTGAGCGGCTTCGGCACGCTTCGACCTTACCCGCCGGTCATATGCTGGTCAGCCCCGTCTCGTGATTCGGTCGCGCGTTCCCGTACGGAGTGGCGCGTTCCCGTCGCGCCCGCCGCGGGCCCGGCGCCGCCGCGCGCGGTGGCCCGCACCTCGGCCACCAGCAGCAGACAGCAACAGCCCCCGAGCACACCCGCCCCCGCCACCACCGTGCCGACCGCGAAGAACTCGGCGGCGAGCCCGGCGAGCGCCATCCCGACCCCCTGCACCGTCATGAGCCCGGCCGTGTGCACGGTCATGGCCCGCCCCCGCAGCTCCTCGGGGACGGCGTCCACGAACCACCGGTCCAGGCCCAGGGTGTACGCGGATCCGGCCCCGGCGACCACGAGGGCGACGAGCGCCGGACCGAGCCCGGGCGTGAGCGCGAACGCGACGAGCGGCAGCAGCGTGACGGCGGCGAGCGGCAGCACGATCCGGGACCGGGCGGCCGTGGAGAGCGCGGAGCCGGCGTAGAGCTCCCCGGCGATGGTGCCGACGGGCAGAGCGCACATCAGGAGCCCGACGCCCGCGACGCCGATCCCGATCTGGTCCGCGTAGGGGGCGGCGAGCGCCTCCGGGGCGACCATGAACATCGGCGGCACCCAGAAGAGCAGCAGCAGCGCCCGCACCCGCCGGTCGCCGAGCACCTGCCGGGCGCCGCCGAGGGAGTACCGCACGAGGGCGGCGCCGGTGTCCCCGCGCGCGGGGCGCCGTTTCGTCCCGTACCGCAGCAGGAGCGCGGACGCGGCGAACGTGCAGACGGTGAGCACGAGCGCGCCGCGCGGCGTCACGAGGGTGAGCAGCACGCCGCCCAGCCCGAAGCCGACGAGGACGGAGCTCTGCGAGACGATCCGCAGCAGGGAGCGGCCGAGCACGAACAGGTCGCCGTCGCCGAGGACATCGGTGAGGGTCGCCATCCGGGTGCCGTTGAAGACGGGCGAGACGACGGCGATGAGGCAGCGCAGCGCGAGCAGTCCCGCGACGGGGGTGGCGGGCAGCGCCATGAGCCCGGCGCACCCGGCGCAGAGCACGTCGCAGCCGACGAGCACGCGGCGCGGCGGGTACCGGTCGGCGATCCCGGACAGGAGCGTCCCGCCCACCAGATAGGGCAGCATCCCGAGCGCGAAGGTGAGCGCGCCGAGCAGCGGCGAGCCGGTGAGCCCGTACACGAGGACGGTCAGCGCGATCTCGCTGACGACGACGCCGAGCAGCGAGAGGGCGTGCGCGGCGAAGACGGCGCGGAACTCGCGCACGGCGAAGACCCGGGCGTACCCGGCGGGTTCTGCTGGCATGGAGGCACCCTGCACGGGAGGGCGCCGTCCGCCCTAGAGTTTCGGCCCCAGGCGAATCTTCGGCGTCGCACGGGGGCCACGAGGGGGGATTCCGTGCCGTTCCGCATGCACTTCGGACAGGACGACCTGCTGCGCTGCCGGTTCGCGGTGTCGCCGCTGTGGGAGACGCAGGAGGCGGTACGGACCCTGAAGCGGCCCGACCGGCACGGGTACCACCCGCACTGGCTGCGCCGCGTCGCCGAGGCGGGCCGCGGGCTCGACCTCGATGCGCTGTGGCTCCTGATGCCGCGCCGCGGACACTCGCCCGACTTCCTCGGGCCGCCTCCGATCGGCCCCTCGGCCTCCTTCGCGGAGGAGATCGCGGGCGTGCGGGCGGCCGATCCAAAGGCGGCGCGGGAGGACATGGCACGGGCGCTCGCCTGTACGCCGGGCGCCGCCGAGTCGCGCAAGGGACGGGCGCTGCTTGCCGATCCGGCGGGCGCGGTGAGGGAGTTGGCGGATGCCCTGGAGGCCGCCTGGCGCGCCCTGATCGAGCCGGACTGGCCGCGTCTTCGCGCCCTCCTGGAGGCGGATGTCGCCTTCCACTCCCGGCGGCTCGCCGAGGTCGGCCTCGGCGGGCTGCTCGCCGAGCTCGACCCCCGGCTCAGCTGGGACGCGGGCACGCTGACCGTGGAGTGGCGGGACGAGCACGTGCGCCATCTGGCGGGGCAGGGCCTGGTGCTGATCCCGAGCGTGTTCACCTGGCCCGAGGTGATCAGCGGCTTCGAGCCGCCGTGGCAGCCGACGCTCGCCTACCCGGCGCGCGGCATCGGCGGGCTGTGGGACGAGCCCGCCGCCCACACGCCCGACGCGCTCGTGCGGCTCCTCGGCCGCGGCCGCGCCACGGTGCTCACCGCCCTGGAGGAGCCCGCCACCACCACGGGCCTCGCGCACCGGCTCGGCCTCGCGCCGTCGTCCGTCTCCGCCCATCTGGCGGCGCTGCGCGACGCGGGGCTGCTGCTGTCGCGGCGGTACGGGCACCAGGTCCTGTACGAGCGGACGCCGCTCGGCATCGCGCTCGCCGCCGGGGGCGGGGCCGGGGGCGGGGCCGGTGTCGCGCAGGGGCGGACTTAGCCCTTTATGTCACGATTGCCGGGCTGACTGACCGTCACCTTCGCGCGCCCAAGGGGTCTGGATGCACCGGCTGCTCCGCACGTTCACGGCACTCACGGCACTCGCCGCCCTCGGGTTCGCGGCGGGCTGCTCCTCAGGCTCCGGCGCCGAGAAGACGGCCGCCGTGCGCGGCCCCTCCACCGGGCCTTCCCAGCCCCCGCAGAACGCCTTCTGGGTGGACCCGGACAGCGCGGCCGCCCGCCAGGTCGCGCAGTGGCAGGGCGAGGGCCGCGCCAAGGACGCGGAGGTGCTGCGGCGGATCTCCGAGCGCCCGGTGGCGCTGTGGCCCGCGGGCGACAACCCCGCCCCCGACATCAAGACGGCCACCGCGGGCGCGGCCGAGGGCGGCCGCACCACGGTGCTCGTCGCCTACAACATCCCGCACCGCGACTGCGGCCAGCACTCGGCGGGCGGCGCGGGCAGCCCCGAGTACTACCGGAACTGGGTCGACGCCTTCGCGAACAGCATCGGCGCCAGCCCGGCCGTGGTGGTCCTGGAGCCCGACGCGGTCCCGCACATCGTGGACGGCTGCACCCCCGCCGAGTACCACGAGATGCGCTACCAGCTGCTCTCCGGGGCCATCGAGCGGCTCAAGCGCCAGCCGCGGACCAAGGTCTACCTCGACGCGGGCAACCCGGGCTGGATCAACGACGCGAACAAGCTCGCCGAACCGCTGCAGCGGGCCGGGATCGCCCGGGCCGACGGCTTCTCCCTGAACGTCTCCAACTTCCAGAGCGACGAGACGACCAAGGCGTACGGCCGCACCCTCTCCGGCCTCCTCGGCGGCAAGCACTTCGTCATCGACACCAGCCGCAACGGCCGCGGCCCGCTGACCGGCGACCGCCAGGACGCCTGGTGCAACCCGCCGGGACGCGGCCTCGGCACCCCGCCCACCGACCGCACCGGCGACCCGCTGCTCGACGCCATCCTGTGGATCAAACGGCCCGGCGACTCGGACGGCCCCTGCCGGGGCGGCCCGGCGGCCGGCAAGTGGTGGCCGGACTACGCGCTGGGGCTCGCCCGCAACGCGAAGTCCGCGTAGCTCGACGGCTGACAGAATTCAGCTGACCGATGACAGATTCTGAAATCTGTCATCCCGACGTCACTTCACCTGGATCCACTTCGCCTCGGACGAGGCACCGTCCTTGTCCGTGACGAACAGCATGTACCACCCGGGCGGCACCAGTGCGGTGTCGCCCTTCGGTACGTCCACGGTCACCGAGTCCTTGTTCTTGGTGAGGCCGAGGGCGATGGAGCGCTGCTCGACGTCCGTGGTGTGGGTGACCGCGCTCGGGCGCATCAGACGGGCCGAGGCGATCGTGTCGGGGTGCGCGGTCTTGAAGGTCGCGCGGCCGCTGTCGGCGAGCGTCTCGGGCCCGTCGCCGAGGACGGGGCGCTTGTCGCCCGCCTGGTGCAGGGACGGCGGGGTGTAGATCTCCATGCGCTGCTCGAAGTGGCCGAGCTTGGTGTTCTGTTCGTTGTCGTAGAGCGGGTCCGAGCCGAAGGACGCGACCCGGCCGTCGGGCAGCAGCAGCGCCTCGGAGTGGTAGTTGCGGCCCACCTTGGGCTCGGCGGCCTCCCGGAAGGCGTTCTCCTTGGGGTCGTAGAACTGCGCCTTCAAGATGTTGCTGGCGCTGCGGCCCCGGTAGTCGGAGGAGCCGTTCGTCGTGAACACCGAGTCGTCCGGCATGATCACGCTGTTCAAGTAGCGGGTGCCCTGCGGGAGTTGCGGGCCCGTCTTGAAGGAGGGGTTGTCCTCCTTGAGGTCGACGACGGCGGTGCGCTTGGTGGACTTCTTGGACTCGCCGACGCCTCCGCCGCCGAGGATCATCACCTTCTGGTCCTGCGCGGGGGGCAGCAGCAAGGAGGAGGACGTCTCGGTCTGGTCGAGGTCGTCGAGGCCGGGGACCTTCTCGAACGTGTTGGTCTTGATGTCCCACAGGCCCGGCTCACGGCCCTTGTCGGCGGGTCCGTACCCGGCGTTGGAGGCCGGGTAGAAGAGCTTGCCGCCCTTGGTGAGAAAGAGCGCCGGGTAGGTCGGGAAGTAGCGCTTGGGGCCGTCGGTCCACTTCTTGGTCTTCGGGTCGTAGATCTCGTTGTCGCCGGGGTCGATCATGCCGACGTCGTCGAGCCCGGAGACCGCGAGGACCTTGCCGTCCTCGAGGCCGACCAGGGTCGGGTACCAGCGGGCCTTCTCCATGGGCTCGACGGGCACGTACTTCTCGGCCTTGGGGTCGAACTCGTAGGCGGCCTTGATCCCTTGGAAGTCCTGCTTGTCCATGGTGAGCTTCTCGGAGATGCCGTACGTGTTGTCGGCCTCCTCCCCGGTCAGCCCCTCGATCTCGTACTGGGCCGACTTGCCGGTCTCGGCCTGCTTGCCGCTGTCGAGCGCCTCCACGAAGACGCGGGACTCGCTCGCGGTGACCTTGGTCTTCCAGGGCTGCATCACTCCGGACCGGGAGTACGTGATCTCGAAGTCCCGCTTGGCCTTGGGGACCTTCACGTCGAACTTGGAGACGTACTCGATGCCGGAGGGCGAGCGGAACTTGGTGCCCTTCTTCAGGACGACGGCCTTGTCGGGGTTCTCGTTCTTGACGCGCATGCCGCCGCCCGCGCGCTTCACCTCGCCGTCGAGCAGCTCGTAGCGCGCGGTGCCGCCTGCCACCAGGAGGCGACCGTCCGGGAGTTGGGCGTGTCCGGAGCAGAAGAAGTCCTCCGGGGTCGCGATCTTCTTGAAGGTGTTCTTCTTGGGGTCCCACAGGATGGTGTCGAAGGACCCCGCGTCGAACTTCTTCTGCTCGTTGCCCGAGCCCGCGACGATGAGCACCTTCCCGGTGTGCAGGAGCGCGGCGTGGATGGCGTTGGTCCGGTACTCCTCCGGGATGTCGATCTGCTTCCAGGAGCCGTACTTCTTCTTGTAGCCGGGCTGGGCGATCTTGTAGTCGTGGTACTTCTCCTCGGCGAAGGAGAGCGCGGCGGGGGCGTTGAGCCCCACGAGGAGGGCGCCCGCCCCGACTCCCAGGAGCGTCTTCTTGGTGCGCTTCGAAGGCCGGTATGCCATGGGTCAGTTGCCTCCTGTCGTGGTTCCGGTGGCGAAGGCGGGCTCCGGCTCGCCGTCCGCGGCCCGCTGGGCGGCCCGCTGCCGGGCCGCTGCCTTGCGCAGCCTGCGCTCCCTGACCTGCGTGAATCCCCAGATGGTGACGGGGGCGAGCGAGATGACGAGGGCCAGCACCGCCCAGGTCCGCATCGCCACGTGGGTGTGGCCGAGCATGAAGGAGGCCACGAGCGAGCTGACGAGCACGGCCGACCAGAACAGATGGATACGGAAGGTCAGCAGCCGGTCCGGGCTGGCGTCGCCGCCCTTGGGGGTGACCACGAAGCGGCTCGGGCGGCGCAGGAAGGCCGCGCCGAGCGACTTCAGGTAGATGGGCGCGGAGAGCGCGGACATGGCCATCCCCGCGAGCCCTCCGGACCCCTCCGGCTCGTGCGGCGAGACGTTGTGCCGCCGGTTCCACAGATAGAGGCCGATCTGCAGCGCGGCGGCGTCGCTGTAGAGCATGAGCCAGACAGAGGCGGCGACCTGCGTGCCCGACGCCCCGAACCACAGGAAGAGCACACAACTCACGATGCCGAGCAGCCAGTTGACGGCCGTCATCGGGTAGTAGACGAGCATCAGCGAGTACGAGAAGAGCCGCCCGGGAGGCATCGTGAAGGGCGCCTTCCAGTACTGCTTGAAGAGCGTCTCGTACGTGCCCCGGGACCAGCGCATCTGCTGGGTGAAGAAGTCCGTCCAGGAGGCGGGCCCCTCCCCCACGGCGAGCACGTCCGGCGTGTACACGGACCGCCAGTGGCGCCGCGTCAGCGGGTTCTTGTGCCGGTGCAGCTCGAACCCGGTCGCCATGTCCTCGGTGATGGAGTCGTAGAGCCCGCCGACCTGCTTGAGGGCGGCGATCCGCACCACGTTGTTGGTGCCGACGAACATGGGGGCGCGGTAGCGGTTGCCCGCGCGCTGGATGAGGGCGTGGAACAGGAACTGCTGCGACTCGGCGGCCTTGGTGACCGGAGAGGTGTAGTTCCCGTACACCTGCGGCCCGACGACGAAGGCGACGTCCGGGTCCCGGAAGTAGCCCATCATCCGCTCGAGGAAGTCGGGCAGCGGCACGTGGTCCGTGTCGACGGAGGCGAAGAAGTCGTAGTCGCCGTGGTGCAGGGCGAGCCAGGCGTTGTAGTTGCCGTGCTTGGTGCGGGCCTTGTGGGGGCCCTTCTTGCGGTTCCACTCCGGGACGCCGTTGCGGGTGAAGTGCCGGACACCGAGCTCGGCGCAGAGGGCCTTGGCGTCCGGATCGTCGCCTTCGTCGAGCAGCCATACGTCGAGGGGACCGCTGTGGGTGATCCGGGTCGCGCCCTCAAGGGTGGCGCGCACCATGGCGAGAGGCTCTTTCCCGGGCACGTACGTCGTGAGGAAGGCGACGCGCGTCCCTTCCTCGGGCACGACGGGTATCGGATCCCGGGCGACCATCGTGGCGTGCGCGATGGATATGACGTTGACGAGCATGAACAGCTCGATCAGCCCGATCGCGACGAGCATCGTGATGTCGAGCCCGACGAGCCACCGCTCACCGCCCTCGCGCTCGGTCCAGTGCGTGGGCCAGACGAGGTAGACGAGCAGGGCCCCGGTGAGCAGCGGGGCGAGCGTCATCAGCAGGACGGCGCGTATTCGGTGGGGCTCGCGGGACAGGAGCGACCGGTACTGGACCCGATAGGGCTCGCCGCCGTCCTCGCCGTCGCCGTGGGGCTCGGTGAGCGGTCCGGCGAGCCGGCTGTGGGTGTCGTAGTCGTAGCCCTCCGGCCGCACAGCGCCCTCCAGGTTCTGGTGATCGAACGAGCCGATACCCACACAAAAGTGGAGTTTCCGCGGCGTGTCGAACCGGATGCGTCCGTGCGAGCGATTTATCGTGGCGGGTTTCGCGGGGCGGGTTTCGCGGTACGCCGGACGAGCAATCAGCCCGTCCGGCGTTTGAGGACGACCCCTTGAGGCGATATCGGGTGCCCCAGGGCCGACGGAGTCGGCGGATTCGGGAAGGGGCGGGACTGGGGAAGAAGCGCCGCAGGCGACCGCCTCAGCGCCGCACCGACCTCCGCAGCCGATGCCGCACCGCCCGCTGGGCCACCGGCCCGAGCTCCTCCAGCGCGGCCGCCACGACCCCCAGCTGCTCCAGCGCGTCGAACCCGCTCGCCGCCCCCTCCGGATCGACCCCCTCGTACAGCTCGATCCCCACGAAGGACGCCCCCACCGCCCGCGCAAGGCCGGCAGGATCGGCGAACTCCCCCAGCGGCGTGGCCGCGAGCACCCGCACCAGCACCTTCTCGATCTCCTCGATCCACAGCGCGAGCCCCGCCGCCGTGGCCCGCGCGAGGGCGGGCTGGGTCTGGGCGCCGGCGAGCAGCTGTCCGAGCACGGCGACATGCCCCTCCGCCCGCTCCCGCTCATGCATCTCCCGCCCGAACGCGAGGAGTTCGGAGAGCGACCGCACCTCGCCGAGCCGCTCGCGGTAGAGCGAGACCCGCTGCTCGGTCCCGTACCGGCAGGCGGCGGCGAGGAGCTCGTCGACGGACCCGAAGTGGTAGAAGACCAGCGCCTGGTTGACCCCGGCTGTCGCCGCGATGGTGCGCGCGGAGGTCTTGGCGATGCCTTGTTCGGTGAGGGTGCGCAGGGCCCCTTCGAGGAGCTTCTCCTTGGTCTCCTGCCCCTTGGCGGGGTCTTTGGCGGAACCCTTGCACGCAGGCGCGTTCCCGTTCCCGGCAGGGCTCACGCCCGCACCTCCTCGCGGACGGGCCGCAGCCCGGCCCGCACCCCGCACGCCCGTACGTCCTGGTACGTCGCCGTGAACGACCCCTCGTACCCGAAGAGCGGCCCGAAGTACCGGTTGGTGACCCGGACTTGGATGCGGAAGCGGCCCGCCGCGTCGTCGAAGGACTCGCGGACCTCCGCGTCACCGCCGATGAACTCCGGCACCCGGGCGTCCACCGGCCCCTCCCGGAAGCGGTGCGTGCCGGACCGGATGAGCAGGGAGCCGTCGGGCTCGGCGCTCAGGTGGAGGTCGCTGGCGAGGTGCTGGTGGGTACCCAGGTAGTCGAGGATCCGGTCGCCCTGGGGGGCGAGGACCATCTGGGCGTCGAAGCGGCGGGAGCGGCCGGGCAGGTCGAAGGTGCGCACGAAGCTCACCGTCTCACGGCCGAAGGTGTCGGTGTACGGCACGTTCTCGATGATGAAGGGAACGCGGCGCCCCGCGCGCGGGACGAGGATGTTGCGGGTGCCGCCGAGCGCGAGGAACGGCTTCACGAAGCCCCGGCCGTGCCAGATGCGGTCCATCACGCCCCGCCCGGTGCACGCCTCCCCACTGGCCAGGCCCACGGAGAAGCGCCGCTGGAGCTGCGGGTGGAGGCGCTCGAAGTCGGCGCCCATGACGGTGCGGAAGATCGAGGCGGCCGGAGCGGACGGCACAGACGAAGCGGTCGGACCGGAGAAAGTGACTGTCATGACTGGTGCTGCTCCTGAGGCGTGGCAAGGCTGGCGAGGATGCGGGGCGCCCGCGCGCGGGAGCGCTCGGGCGGGGTGCGCAGACAGCGCCGCGCGGCGGGTGTGCCGGGCAGCGGCGGCAGCATGAGGGCGACCGCCGCGGTGGCGAGCGCGGTCATGGGCGCGAAGAGCACGGCGGCGAGCACCGCGAGGACGCGCACCAGCACCTCGCCGACGCCCTGCAGCAGCGCCCGCTCGGGCGTGACGCCGCGCTCCAGCCAGAGCCGCAGCCGGTCGAAGGACCAGGCGGTGGCCCAGCCCATCAGCGGCCGGAAGGCCAGGCGGTCGGCGAGGGCGCCGAAGCGGCCCCAGCGCGGCCGGTAGTCGTAGCCGGTGACGAAGCGGACGCCGTCCTCGGTGGGTACGTAGCGCCAGTAGCCGCTGCCTTCGGCGAGCAGCGAGAGCGGGTGGGGCGAGGCGAACCGCAGCGCCGAGGTCCGGGTGCCGTCCGGGCGGCGCCGCTCCCCCGCCGAGATCCCCGTGCCCGCGACGGTGACGAAGGGCAGCACGCGCGTGGCGTACCGGAAGTGCTGCGGCTCGCCCTCGGCCTTCGGCAGGTACGTGATCTCGGAGAAGCGAAGGTCCCAGCGCTGGTGCCGAGCGGGTTCCTGGGTGCGCGCCCAGAGCTCGTCGAGCTCCGCCCGTATGCGCGCCTCGACATAGAGACCCGGTGCCTGCTTCTGCCGCTTCTTCTGCTGCTTCACGAGAACCCCCACGTCAATACGTGTTTGAGCGACTGCTCAAACAGAAGGTACAGCTGTTTGAGCAGTCGCTCAAGTACGAAGGCGCACTCCTGGAGAGAGCAGAGAGCACAGAAAAGGCCCCTGCCGGAATCGGCAGGGGCCTCGGGAGACGTCAGGGCGTCGCGGCTCTACGGCGCGAGGTGTCGCTCCACCGTCTCGACCTTCGACGTCAGACCGTCCGTCACGCCGGGACGGATGTCGGCCTTCATGACCACGGAGACGCGCGGCGCCCGCTCCTCCACGACGGCGACGGCGCGCTTGATGACGGCCATCACCTCGTCCCACTCCCCCTCGACCGAGGTGAACATCGCGTCGGTGCGGTTCGGCAGACCGGACTCACGGACGACCCGGACCGCGTCGGCGACGTACTCCCCCACGTCCTCGCCGACGCCGAGCGGCGTCACGGAGAAGGCGACGATCATGCGTTCACGACCCCCTCGCGACGGGCGCGCGACGCGATCACCGCGGCCTCGGCCTCGCGCTTGAGCTTGCGCTCGGCGAAGAAGCCGCCGGTCGGCAGGACCGAGAGGATGAAGTAGAGGGCGGCCGTCTTGATGTCCCACTTCGTGCGGTTCCAGGCGTCGAGCCAGAAGAGCACGTACAGGATGAAGAGCACGCCGTGGACCATGCCCATCACCATGACGCCGTCGAACGACGTGGTCCGCTTCAGCACCGAGCAGACGAGCAGCAGCAGGAAGGAGACGGCCTCGGGGGCCGAGACCAGGCGAAGTCGACGGAGTGCGGATGCGGTCTTGATGTCCACGGCAGGGCACCTTCGGTGTCGGGGTTGATCTTGTGAATGCATGCACAAGGGTTCAACCATTCTGACAGTCAGGGTTCAACCGTCCGATTTTGGGGGTCGCGTCAGGGCCGGAAGCCCTGTTCCGGAGCGCTCCGGCGCCGCTAACGTCGTGCCGTGGCTACCTTCCGGCTTCAAGGCAGCAGGGTGCTCGCCGTCGACATGACAGGCGACGCCGTCAAGGCGAAGAACGGCTCGATGGTCGCGTACGACGGCCATGTGTCCTTCAAGAAGATGACGGGCGGCGGCGAGGGCATACGCGGCATGGTGACCCGCCGTCTCACCGGCGAGCAGATGACGGTGATGGAGGTGAGGGGGAACGGCACCTGCTGGTTCGCCGACCGGGCGACGGAGATCAGCCTTGTTCAACTGCAGGGCGACAAGCTCTTCGTCGAGTCCAGCAACCTCCTCTGCTCCGACGCCGCGCTGCGCACGGGCACGACGTTCACCGGCCTCCGCGGCGCCACCCAGGGAAACGGACTGTTCACGACGACGGTCGAGGGCACGGGCCAGGCCGCGATCATGTCGGACGGCCCGGCGGTGGCGCTGCGGGTGAGCGGCGACTATCCGCTGACGGTGGACCCGGGCGCGTACATCGCGCACCAGGGGAACCTCCGGCAGAAGTTCCAGTCGGGAGTGACCTTCCGCACCCTCATGGGCGAGGGCGGCGGCGAGGCGTTCCAGATCCGCTTCGAGGGCGACGGCCTCGTCTATGTCCAGCCCAGTGAGCGCAACACGATCGGGGGCGACGTCTGATGCCCTTCCGCGAGATCAACTCGAAGATGGTCGAGGCCACGGTGGCCCCGGGCCAGAAGCTCTTCAGCCAGCGGGGCGCCATGCTCGCCTACCGCGGGGACGTCTCCTTCACCCCCAACATGCAGGGCGGGCAGGGCGGGCTGATGTCCATGATCGGCCGCAGGCTCGCCAACGAGGCGACGCCGCTGATGACGGTCGAGGGCAGCGGCACGGTCATGTTCGGGCACGGCGGCCACCACATCCAGGTGATCGGCCTCTCCGGGGACACCCTCTGCGTGGAGGCCGACCGGCTGCTCGCCTTCGACGGCACGCTCCAGCAGGGGACGCTGTTCCTGGGCTCCCAGGGCGGCGTCATGGGCATGGTGCGCGGCCAGGTCTCGGGCCAGGGCCTGTTCACCACGACCCTGAAGGGCCACGGCTCGGTCGCCGTCATGGCGCACGGCGGAGTCGTCGAGCTCCCCATCACCCCGCAGCGCCCGGTCCACGTCGACCCCCAGGCGTACGTCGCGCACCACGGCGACGTGCGCAACAAGCTGTCCACGGCGCTCGGTTGGCGCGACATGGTGGGGCGCGGCTCCGGCGAGGCGTTCCAGCTGGAGCTCTCCGGAAGCGGCGCCGTCTACGTCCAGGCATCGGAGGAGAAGCTGTGAACGCCCCTGTGTCCCCGATGGCGCACGGCCCCGCCGTCTTCGACCCGATGACGCTCCCGTCCGACGACAACGTCAACCCGTACACCTTCTGCGTGGAGCTCAAGGGCAACCAGTGGTTCATGCAGAAGGGCAAGATGATCGCCTACTACGGGCGGGTGGACTTCAACGGCATCGGGCACGGCCGCCTCGACCACTTGGTGCGAACGAGCTTTCATTCGCCGCTGCACGCGAGCGACTGGGTCGTCGCCGAGGGCCAGGGCAAGATGCTCCTCGCCGACCGGGCCTTCGATGTGAATTCGTACGACCTCGACGACGGCAACCTCACCGTTCGCTCAGGCAATCTGCTCGCTTTTCAGCCAACTCTTTCGTTGAAACAGTCCATCGTTCCGGGCTTCCTGACACTGATCGGCACGGGCAAGTTCGTGGCCGCGTCGAACGGCCCGGTGGTGTTCATGGAGCCCCCGCTCCGCGTCGACCCCCAGGCGCTCGTGGGCTGGGCCGACTGCCCCTCGCCCTGCCATCACTACGACCACGGATACATGACCGGCATCCTCGGCGGAGTGCGGGCCCTGACCGGGATCGGCGGGAGCTCGGGCGAGGAGCACCAGTTCGAGTTCGTGGGTGCGGGGACGGTCCTGCTGCAGTCGTCGGAGGCACTCATGGCGGAGCAGGCGACGGGCGCCGTGCCGGACCAGGCGGGGGTGCCCGGTGGCCGCGGCGGAGCCGGGCAACAGCCCCAAGGAGGGCAACGGGGTCAACAGGGACAGCAGCCGGGAACACCGCGCCTTCCCGGACAACTGGGGGACCTCCAGCGTCGCTTCGGCCTGTGAGCGGTAGTCTGCGGAGTGTGACGGCGAACGCCTGTACCCCTCCTTCCCGAGAGGGGTGCGAGGCGTGTCACACTCATCACTCGTTCACCTTTCAACTTCTTAGGTAGAATCGAATCCATGGAGACCGATACGGCACCGCAGTGGCTGACCGACGAGGAACAGTGCGCCTGGCGTACTCACGTGGAGGTCAACAGGATGCTGACTTATCAGCTCGAAAAGGACCTCCAGCCCTTCGGTCTGACCATGAACGACTACGACATCCTCGTGCACCTCTCCGAATCCGACGAGCACCGGATGCGCATGAGCGATCTCGCCGCCGCAACCCTGCAGTCCAAGAGCCGCCTGTCCCACCAGATCACCCGCATGGAGAACGCGGGCCTGGTCCGCCGCGAGAACTGCGAGTCCGACCGCCGCGGCCTCTACACCGTCCTCACCGACGAGGGCATGGAGACCATGAAGAAGGTCGCCCCGCACCACGTCGCCTCCGTGCGGCAGCACTTCGTGGACCTCATCTCGCCCGAGTCCCTGGGCGAGCTGCACAGCGCGCTCACGCCCATCGCCGAACATCTACGCGCGCAGCGTGGCAGGCCCTGACCCCCGGCCGCCCACCCGCACGCCGCACCGTCCCCGCACACCAGCCCCCGACCCCGTACCGCGCCGCGGCCCTCAGACCCCGGGCCGCACCAGCGGCAGCCGCAGCTCGAACAGGGCGCCCCCAGAAGGCGCCTGACGGACCGTGAGCGTTCCCGCGTGGCCCGTCGCGACATCGCGGGCGATCGCGAGACCGAGCCCCGCACCCCCGTCGTCCCGGCTGCGCGCGTCGTCGAGCCGCACGAACCGCTCGAAGATCCGCTCCCGTTCGGAGTCCGGCACGCCGCTCCCGTCGTCGGCCACCGCGAGCACCGCCCAGCCGTCCTCGGCGCGTGCGGTGACGGTGACCAGGGAGCGCGCGTGCCGCTGCGCGTTGTTCACGAGATTGCCGAGCACCCGCGCCAACTGCCCGCGAGATCCGGCCACTTCGAGCGGCCCGTCGAGCCGCTGCCGCACCTCGGCGCGGTCCCCGGACCGCTGCGAGAGCTCCTCGTGGGCGAGGGCGGCCAGGTCGACGCGGCCCCCGCCCGGCTTCTCGCCGGCGTCGAGCCGGGCCAGCAACAGCAGATCGGCGGCGAGCTCCTGCAGCCGTACGGTGTCCTCCACCGCACCCTCGACGTCCAGCAACTCCGGGTGTGCGGCGCCCACTTCGAGCTGGGTGCGGAGCGAGGCGATGGGGCTGCGCAGCTCGTGCGAGGCATCGGCCACGAAGCGGCGCTGCCGCTCCACCGACGCCTCCAGGGCGGCCAGCGTCTCGTTGGTGGTGCGGGCGAGGCGGGCCACCTCGTCGTGGGTGTCCGGCTCGGGCACCCGGCGGGCCAGGTCCTCGGAGGCGGTGATCGCGGCCATCTCGCCGCGGATGGCGTCGACGGGCCGCAGCGCGCGCCGCGTCACCAGCCAGGTCACGGCGGCGATGACGGCGAGCAGCAGCGGGAACCCGATGAGCATGGCCGTCAACGCCGTGGCGACGGCGCTCTGTTCGGCGTCCAGCGGGGCCCCCGCGTACACCGTGAGGTCACCCTTCGACTCGACGTTCACCTCGACCGCGGCGAAGCGGTAGTCGGCGGTGTCGCCGTCTACGGTGGCGGAGCCGTCGCTGAAGCGGGCGTCGTCGTCGATCTCACCGGGCTTCAGCCGGTCGCCGTCACCGTCCTTGCCCTCGTCGTCACCGCCGTCCCCGCCGTCACCGCCGTCCCCGTCATCGGAATCACCACTGCCGCCAGGGGACTTGGGACGGACCTGGTCGACCCCCGTCCCGCTGATCCGCTCCAGGTCCTCGCTCACCGCGACGACGCGGCCGTCCCCGTCGACGACCTGCACCGGGTGGTCCTCGCTGTCGGGCCACTCCAGATCGCGGTACGGGACGTTGGCGGCGAGCTGCGAGGCGACCTTGCGGGCGGCGGACTCGGCCTGGGTGCCCGCCTGGTCGGTGAGCGTGGCGCGCAGCGCGAACAGCACGGCGGCGCCCGCGACGACCAGGGCGAGCGCCACGACGAGGGTCGCGCCGAGCGCGGCCCGCGCCCGCACCGAACCGAAGAGCCTCCTGGGCCACCTCATCGCGGGGCCTCCAGGCGGTACCCGGCGCCGCGCACGGTCGTGATGAGCCCCGCGCCGAGCTTGCGCCGCAGCGCGCTCACGTACACCTCGACGATGTTGGGATCGCCTTCGTACGCGAAGTCCCACACATGCTCAAGGATCTCGCCCTTGGACACCACCTGCCCCAGCCGCGTCACGAGCTGCTCGAGCACCGCGAACTCCTTGGCGGTGAGCACCACTTCGACTTCGTCGCCCGCCTCGCCCTTGAGGACCCGGCGCGCGGCGGTGTCGACCCGGAGCTCGCCGACCACGTGCACGGGCGAGGCACCGGAGGAGCCCCGCCGCCGCAGCAGCGCCTTCACGCGGGCCACCAGGACGACGTACGAGAAGGGCTTGGTCAGGTAGTCGTCGGCGCCGGTGTCGAGGCCCTCGGCCTCGTCGTACTCGCCGTCCTTGGCGGTGAGCATCAGGATCGGCACGTCGTGCCCGGCGGCACGGAGCGCGGCGCAGACCCGGTAGCCGTTCAGGCCCGGCAGCATGATGTCGAGGACGACCAGGTCGTACGTCCCCTCGCTCGCCCGGTGCAGCCCCTCGGTCCCGTCGTGGACGACGTCCACGGCGAACCCCTCGGCGGTCAGTCCCTTGGCGAGGGAGAGGGCCAGCCGCTTCTCATCCTCGACGATCAACAGGCGCATACGTAGAGGGTCGCAAACCGAACCTGAAGAACGCTTCAGGCGGCTTCAGGCTGGCTTCAGCATCGCTCAGCCAGATTGGTCCACGTCGAAAGCGAACGGCCCGAACAGCCTGATCCGGGAGGAACCCCCATGAAGCGCAAGCTCGTCATCGCCACCGTCGCCGCCGTGGCACTCGTCGGCGGCGGCACCGCCACGGCCCTCGCGGTCAGCGGCGGGGACGACGACGCGTCGGCGGCCTCGAAGTCGAGCGTCCAGGTCAAGAACGACCGGGACGACGACAGGGACGACCGTAACGACCGCGACGACAAGGCGGACGACGCGGAGGACCGGGCCGAGGCCAGGGCGGCGAAGGTGACGGCCGCCGACGCGATCGCCGCGGCCCTGAAGCACACCCCGGGCACCGCGGTCTCCGCCGAGCTCGACGACGAGGACGGCGGCCTGGTCTGGGACGTGGACGTCCTCAAGAGCGGCACGTGGCACAGCGTCGAGGTCGACCCGGGCACGGGCAAGGTCCTCGGCTCGTGGACCGAGAAGGACGACGACGGGGACGCCTCCCGGGTGGCGTCGGCCCTGAAGGGCGCGTCGGTCTCGGCGCAGGACGCGGCGAAGGCGGCGGCCGCCAAGGGCGCGGTGACGTCGGTGGACCTGGACGACGACGACCACCACGGTGCGGCGGCCTGGGAGACGGAGACCACGAAGGGCGACTGGAAGGTCGACCTGAAGACGGCGCAGGTCACGCCGGACCACGAAGACCGCGACTGATTCCCCGCACCCGCCGACGCCGGACGGGCTGGGACCACTCAGCCCGTCCGGCGCTCGAGGACGAGCCCTTGAGGCGATACAGGGTGCCCCAGGGCCGACGGAGTCGGCTGATTCGGGAAGGGGCGCCCGCGCGCGGAGCGCGCTCATGGATGCAGCGGGGAAGAAGCCCCGCAGGGCAACCTCAGCTGCCCGTGACCCCCTCCACCAACTCGTCCGCGGCCCGATAGGGATCAAGCTCCCCCGCCACGATCCGCTCGGCCAGGGCGCCCAGCCTCCGGTCCCCCCGCAGATCCCCGATCCGCTCCCGCAGCGCGGTCACCGCGATCGTCTCCACCTCCCGCGCCGCCCGGGCCACCCGCCGCTCGTTCAGCACCCCCCGCTCCTCCATCCACGCCCGGTGCTTCTCCAGCGCCTCGACGACCTCGTCGGTCCCCTCGCCCCGCGCCGCCACCGTCTTCACGATGGGCGGGCGCCAGTCGCCCGCGGACCGGGACTCCCCGAGGCCCAGCATGTGGTTGAGCTCGCGCGCGGTCGCGTCGGCACCGTCGCGGTCCGCCTTGTTGACCACGTACACGTCGCCGATCTCCAGGATCCCGGCCTTGGCCGCCTGGATGCCGTCGCCCATCCCCGGCGCGAGCAGCACCACCGAGGTGTCGGCCTGCGAGGCGATGTCCACCTCCGACTGGCCGACACCGACGGTCTCGACCAGGACCACGTCGCACCCCGCCGCGTCCAGCACCCGGATCGCCTGCGGCGCCGCCCAGGCGAGCCCGCCCAGGTGCCCGCGCGTGGCCATGGAACGGATGTAGACGCCCGGATCCGAGGCATGATCCGACATCCGCACCCGGTCGCCCAGCAACGCGCCCCCGCTGAACGGCGACGACGGGTCCACGGCCAGCACCCCGACCCGCTTCCCGGCCCGCCGGTACGCGCTGACCAGGGCCGACGTCGACGTGGACTTGCCGACGCCGGGCGATCCTGTGAGGCCGACGACATAGGCGTGCCCGGCGAGCGGGGCGAGCGCCGCCATCACCTCGCGCAGCTGCGGCGACGCCCCCTCGACCAGTGAGATCAGCCGGGCCACGGCCCGTGGCCTGCCCTCGCGGGCCTGGGCCACCAGGGAGGGGACGTCCTGCATCACAGCTCCGTTCCGTTCCTACGTACGAGAAGTGCCGTCGCGGACAAGCGTCAGCCCTTGGCCACCTTCACGATCAGCGCGTCGCCCTGGCCACCGCCACCGCACAGCGCGGCCGCGCCCACACCGCCACCGCGCCGCTTCAGCTCAAGGGCGAGGTGCAGCACGAGGCGGGCGCCGGACATACCGATCGGGTGACCGAGGGCAATGGCGCCGCCGTTGACGTTCACCTTTTCCGAGGACACCCCGAGGTCCTTCATTGACTGCACCGCGACCGCGGCGAAAGCCTCGTTGATCTCGATCAGGTCGAGGTCCTCGACGCCGAGCCCCTCCTTCTTCAGGGCGTGCAGGATCGCGTTCGACGGCTGCGACTGGAGGGAGTTGTCCGGGCCCGCGACGTTGCCGTGTGCCCCGATCTCGGCGATCCAGTCGAGGCCCAGCTCCTGCGCCTTGGCCTTGGACATGACCACGACCGCGGCGGCGCCGTCGGAGATCTGCGAGGCCGAACCGGCCGTGATCGTGCCGTCCTTGGCGAAGGCGGGGCGCAGCTTGGCGAGGCTCTCCGCCGTCGTGTCCGCGCGGATGCCCTCGTCCTCGGAGACGAGGACCGGCTCGCCCTTGCGCTGCGGGATCTCGACCGGGGTGATCTCGGCCCGGAACAGGCCGTCCTTCTGCGCCTTGGCGGCCCGCTGGTGCGACTGCGCGGCGATCTCGTCCTGCTCGGGGCGGGCGATGCCGAGGCGGGTGTTGTGCTTCTCCGTCGACTCGCCCATGGCGACGCCGTCGAAGGAGTCGGTCAGGCCGTCGTGCGCCATGGAGTCGAGCATCTCGATGGCGCCGTACTTGTGGCCCTCGCGGGACTTGGGGAGCAGGTGGGGGGCGTTGGTCATGGACTCCTGGCCGCCCGCGACGACCACGTCGAACTCACCGGCGCGGATCAGCTGGTCGGCGAGCGCGATGGCGTCGAGGCCGGAGAGGCAGACCTTGTTGACGGTGAGCGCGGGGACGTTCATGGGGATGCCCGCCTTGACGGCGGCCTGGCGCGCCGGGATCTGCCCCGCCCCGGCCTGCAGCACCTGCCCCATGATCACGTACTGCACCTGGTCGCCGCCGATCCCCGCACGGTCGAGGGCGGCCTTGATCGCGAAGCCGCCCAGGTCGGCGCCCGAGAAGGACTTCAGGGAACCGAGGAGACGGCCCATGGGCGTGCGCGCGCCCGCGACGATCACTGAGGTGGTTCCGGTCGTTCCAGACATGTGGCACGGCCCCTTCCAGCGTTGAAGCTGAGGAGAGTGAACGAGGGTTTACTTGAATGTACTGAGCGGTAAGCCGTGCGTCACCGGCCATCCGGTGTGATCGCGCGCACGTTGCGTAATCGCCTTCCGGCGCGCTGCACTTGAAGCATGCTGACGCGAATCGACCACATCGGGATCGCCTGTTTCGACCTCGACAAGACCGTCGAGTTCTACGAGAAGACGTACGGCTTCACGGTGTTCCACTCCGAGGTCAACGAGGAGCAGGGCGTGCGCGAGGCCATGCTCAAGATCAATGAGACGAGCGACGGGGGCGCCTCCTACCTCCAGCTCCTCGAGCCCACCCGCGAGGACTCCGCGGTCGGCAAGTGGCTGGCCAAGAACGGCGAGGGCGTGCACCACATCGCCTTCGGCACCGCGGACGTGGACGGGGACGCCGCCGCCATCAAGGACAAGGGCGTACGGGTCCTCTACGAAGAGCCGCGGATCGGCTCCATGGGGTCACGCATCACGTTCCTGCACCCCAAGGACTGCCATGGAGTCCTCACAGAACTGGTCACCTCCGCGCCCCAGGACTCCCCGGAGCACTGACCTCCGCATACTCGGGCCGGTAGGGTTGGGTGCGGCCGTCCACTCGTGGGGCGGTCGCGAACCGGGGTCCGGGTATCGGGGGGCGTGCGTCGGGGCAGTGCGGCCCCTGCTCCGCTGTTGATCTGACACCATTCCCCGGGGGCCCCGTTCGGCGGATGGACGGGGTCGTTTGGAGCGACTTACGACCAGGAGTGGGGCTCCCCTGCTCAATGGGGCATCCCCTGCTCGAACGGAGTTGAGAGCTTGGGGAGGGAGCCGAGAGCTTGGGGAAGGATGGGGCCGGCAGTGCGGGGCTACGAACGCCAGGAGAGCTCGCGGGCTGAGGCAGGCCGTACCGACAGCCTTTCGCGGTTCGAGGCCGAGATGGACCGGCTGAAGACCGAGCGCGAGAAGGCCATCCAGCACGCCGAGGACCTCGGCTACCAGGTCGAGGTGTTGCGCGCCAAGCTGCACGAGGCGCGCCGCAACCTCGCGTCCCGCCCTGCCTACGACGGCGCGGACATCGGCTACCAGGCCGAGCAGCTGCTCCGTAATGCCCAGATCCAGGCCGACCAGCTGCGCGCCGACGCCGAGCGCGAGCTGCGCGACGCCCGCGCCCAGACGCAGCGCATCCTCCAGGAGCACGCCGAACAGCAGTCCCGCCTCCAGTCCGAGCTGCACGCGGAGGCCGTCTCCCGGCGCCAGCAGCTCGACCAGGAGCTCAACGAGCGCCGCCAGACCGTCGAGTCGCACGTCAACGAGAACGTGGCGTGGGCCGAGCAGCTCCGCGCCCGTACCGAACAGCAGGCCCGCCGCCTGCTCGACGAGTCCCGCGCCGAGGCCGACCAGGCCCTGGCCGCCGCCCGCGCCGAGGCCGAGCGCCTCACCGAGACCGCCCAGCAACGCCTCGCGAGCGACGCCGAGTCGGCGCGCACCGAGGCCGACGCGATCCTGCGCCGTGCCCGCACCGACGCCGAGCGCCTCCTGAACGCGGCGTCGACGCAGGCCCAGGAGGCCACCGACCACGCCGAGCAGCTGCGCTCCTCCACGGCGACCGAGTCCGAACAGGCCCGCCGCCAGGCCGCCGAGCTGGCCCGCACCGCCGAGCAGCGCATGGCGGAGGCCGAGACCGCCCTGCGCGAGGCGCGCAGCGAGGCGGAGAAGGTCATCGCCGAGGCCAAGGAGGCGGCGGCCAAGCAGCTGGCGTCCGCCGAGGCCGCCGGCGAGCAGCGCACGCGTACCGCCAAGGAGCAGGTGGCGCGGCTGGTCAGCGAGGCCACCAAGGAGGCCGAGGCCACCAAGTCCGAGGCCGAGCAGGCCGTGGCGGACGCCAAGGCCGAGGCCGAGAAGCTGATCGCGGAGGCCGGCGAGAAGGCCCGTACGGTCACGGCCGAGGAGACCGCCTCCCAGCTCGCCAAGGCCGCGCGGACCGCGGAGGAGGTCCTCAACAAGGCGTCGGAGGACGCCAAGTCGACCACGAAGGCCGCCGCCGAGGAGGCCGAGCGGCTGCGCTCGGAGGCCGAGGCCGAGGCGGACCGGCTGCGCAGCGAGGCGCACGACATCGCCGAGGAGCTCAAGGGCGCGGCGAAGGACGACACCAAGGAGTACCGCGCCAAGACCGTCGAGCTGCAGGAGGAGGCCCGCCGTCTTCGGGGCGAGGCCGAGCAGCTGCGGGCGGACGCGGTCGCCGAGGGCGAGCGGATCCGCGGCGAGGCCCGGCGCGAGGCCGTCCAGAAGATCGAGGAAGGCGCCAGCTCCGCCGAGGAGCTGCTGACGAAGGCGAAGGCCGACGCCGAGGAGCTGCGCACCTCCGCCGCCACCGAGAGCGAGCGGGTCCGTACCGAGGCCATCGAGCGCGCCACGACGCTGCGCAAGCAGGCCGAGGAGACCCTGGAGCGCACCCGCGCGGAGGCCGAGCGGCACCGCGAGGAGGCCGCCGAGCAGGCCGAGGCCACCAAGTCCGAGGCCGAACAGGCCGCGCGGGCGCAGCGCGAGGAGACCGAGCGGGCCATAGCGGCACGCCAGGCCGAGGCCACCGAGGAGCTGACGCGGCTGCGCACGGAGGCCGAGGAGCGCCTCGCCACCGCCGAGCAGTCCCTGACGGAGGCGCGCGCCGAGGCCGAGCGCCTCCGCAAGGAGGCCGCCGACGAGACGGAGCGGCTGCGCACGGAGGCCGCCGAGCGCATCCGTACGCTGCAGTCGCAGGCGGAGACCGAGGCCGAGCGGCTGCGCACCGAGGCCGCCGCGGACGCCTCGCAGGCGCGCGCCGAGGGCGAGGCCGTCGCCGTGCGGCTGCGCACGGAGGCCGCCGCGGAGGCGGAGCGGCTGAAGTCGGAGGCCCAGGAGTCCGCGGACCGCGTCCGCGCCGAGGCCACCGCCGCCGCCGAGCGCCTGTCCACCGAGGCCGCCGAGGCGCTCTCCGCCGCCCAGGAGGAGGCCGCGCGGCGCCGCCGGGAGGCCGAGGAGACCCTCAGCTCCGCGCGCGCGGAGGCCGATCAGGAGCGCGAGCGGGCCCGCGAGCAGAGCGAGGAGCTCCTCGCGTCGGCGCGCACCCGCGTCGAGGAGGCCCAGGCCGAGGCGGTCCGCCTGGTCGAGGAGGCCGACCGGCGGGCCACGGAGCTGGTGTCGAACGCGGAGTCGACGGCCCAGTCCGTACGGGATTCCGTGGCCGGGCTCCAGGAGCAGGCGCAGGAGGAGATCGCGGGCCTGCGCAGCGCCGCCGAGCACGCGGCGGAGCGCACCCGCAAAGAGGCTCAGGACGAGGCGGACCGGGTCCGCGCCGACGCGTACGCGGAGCGGGAGCGGGCCTCGCAGGACGCGACCCGCACGCGCGGCGAGGCCGCGGAGGAGGCCGAGGCCGCCAAGTCCCTCGCGGAGCGCACGGTTTCGGAGGCGATCGCGGAGTCCGAGCGGATGCGCGCGGACGCCGCGGAGCACGCCCAGCGGGTGCGTACGGAGGCGTCGGACGCCATCGCGTCGGCCGAGCAGGACGCCTCCCGCACCCGCGCCGAGGCCCGCGAGGACGCCAACCGCATCCGCAGCGACGCCGCGAGCCAGGCCGACACCCTCATCGGCGAGGCCACCAGCGAGGCCGAGCGGCTGCAGGCGGAGACCGCCGCCGAGGCCGAGCGGGTGCGCGCGGAGTCGGTGGCGAAGGCCGAGAAGCTCATCTCGGACGCGTCGGGCGACGCGGAGCGGCTGCGCGCCGAGGCCGCCGAGACCGTCGGCTCCGCCCAGCAGCACGCCGAGCGGATCCGCAGCGACGCCGAGCGCGTCAAGGCGGACGCGGCGGCGGAGGCCGAACGCCTCACGTCCGAGGCCCGCGACGAGGCGGAGCGCACCCTGGACGAGGCCCGCCAGGCCGCGAACAAGCGCCGCTCCGAGGCCGCCGAGCAGGTCGACAAGCTCATCACGGAGGCGGCCGCCGAGGCCGAGAAGCTCACCACTGACGCGCAGGAGAAGGCGCTGAAGGCGACGACCGACGCGGAGGCGCAGGCCGACACGATGGTGGGCGCCGCCCGTACGGAGGCCGACCGCCTGGTCTCGGAGGCGACCGTCGAGGGCAACTCCCTGGTGGAGCGGGCCCGTACGGACGCGGACGAACTGCTGGTCGGCGCGCGCCGGGACGCGACGGCGATAAGGGAGCGCTCGGAGGAGCAGCGCGACCGCCTCACCGCCGAGATCGAGGAGCTGCACGAGCGGGCCCGGCGCGAGTCGGCGGAGCAGATGAAGGCCGCGGGCGAGCGCTGCGACGCGCTGGTGAAGGCCGCCGAGGAGCAGCGTGCCGAGGCGGAGGCGAAGGCCAAGGAGCTGGTCTCGGACGCGAGTTCGGAGGCGGGCAAGGTGCGCATCGCCGCCGTCAAGAAGGCCGAGGCGCTCCTCAAGGAGGCCGAGCAGAAGAAGGCCGAGCTGGTGCGCGAGGCCGAGAGCATCAAGGCGGCGGCCGAGGCCGAGGCGCAGCGCATGGTCGACGACGGCAAGCGCGAACTCGACGTCCTGGTCCGGCGCCGCGAGGACATCAATGCGGAGATTTCCCGTGTCCAGGACGTGCTGGAAGCGTTGGAATCTTTCGAGGCCCCACCGAGCGCAGGCAAGGACGGTGGCGTCAAGGCCACAGCCGCGGCCGGGTCAACTCGTTCGAGTGGCAAGCCGTCAGAGGGCTAGCCAAAGAGCATCTCCCGTGCTTGGTAAGGACCTTCGGCACTGTTGCTTGCAAGCGCTCCGGCGGTACGCCACTCAAAAGGGGTGTCATTCTCCAGATCAAACGGGCATCTGCTCGATGACACGCCGCTTGGACCCCTAGGATTCCCTCTATCACCTCACCGGTCTCATTCGACAGGAACCCCATGAGCGACACTTCCCCCTACGGCTTCGAGCTTGTGCGGCGTGGGTACGACCGCGCTCAGGTGGACGAACGTATCTCCAAGCTCGTCTCCGACCGTGACAGCGCTCTTGCTCGTATCACTGCTCTGGAAAAGCGCATCGAGGAGCTCCACCTCGAGACGCAGAACGCCCAGGCCCAGGTCGCCGACGCCGAGCCGTCGTACGCCGGGCTCGGCGCGCGCGTCGAGAAGATCCTCCGCCTCGCCGAGGAGGAGGCCAAGGACCTGCGCGAGGAGGCCCGGCGCGCGGCCGAGCAGCACCGCGAGCTCGCCGAGTCGGCCGCCCAGCAGGTGCGCAACGACGCCGAGTCGTTCGCCGCCGAGCGCAAGGCCAAGGCGGAGGACGAGGGCGTCCGGATCGTCGAGAAGGCCAAGGGCGAGGCCAACGCGCTGCGGGCCGAGGCCCAGAAGGACGCGCAGTCCAAGCGCGAGGAGGCGGACGCCCTCTTCGAGGAGACCCGCGCCAAGGCCGCCCAGGCGGCCGCGGACTTCGAGACGAACCTCGCCAAGCGCCGTGAGCAGTCCGAGCGCGACCTGGCCTCGCGTCAGGCCAAGGCCGAGAAGCGGCTCGCGGAGATCGAGCACCGCGCCGAGCAGCTCCGCCTGGAGGCCGAGAAGCTCCGCACGGACGCCGAGCGCCGCGCCCGCCAGACGGTGGAGACGGCCCAGCGCCAGGCCGAGGACATCGTGGCGGACGCCAATGCCAAGGCCGACCGCATCCGCAGCGAATCGGAGCGCGAGCTGGCGGCGCTGACGAACCGTCGCGACTCGATCAACGCCCAGCTGACCAACGTCCGCGAGATGCTGGCGACGCTCACCGGTGCGGCCGTGGCCGCCGCCGGCGCGCCCGCCGAGGACGAGTCGATCTCTCGCGGGGTCCCCGCGCAGCAGACCCGCTAGTCCCCTGGTCCCCACCCCTTCGGGGCACGCCGAAGCCCCCTGCCACGCTTAAGTGGCAGGGGGCTTCGTCCCGTTCTAGCGTTGCGGTCATGATCGAGCTCGAGGGGCTGACCAAGCGGTACGGCGAGAAAGTGGCCGTCAACAACCTGACCTTCACCGTGCATCCCGGTGTCGTCACCGGCTTCCTCGGGCCGAACGGCGCGGGCAAGTCCACGACCATGCGCATGATGCTCGGCCTCGACCGGCCATCGGCGGGCCGCGTCCGGATCGACGGCCGCGCCTACGACCAGATCAGGCACCCGCTGAAGTACATCGGCGCCCTGCTCGACGCGAAGGCCATGCACGGCGGCCGCAGCGCCTACAACCACCTGCTGTGCCTCGCACAGTCCAACGGCATCCCCGCGAGCCGCGTCCATGAGGTCCTCGACACGGTCGGGCTCACCGCGGTCGCCAAGAAGAAGGCCAAGGGCTTCTCGCTCGGCATGGGCCAGCGGCTCGGCATCGCGGGCGCGCTCCTCGGCGACCCCGAGATCCTGATGTTCGACGAGCCGGTCAACGGGCTCGACCCCGAGGGCATCCACTGGATCCGGAACCTGATGAAGGGTCTGGCCGCCCAGGGCCGCACGGTCTTCGTCTCCTCGCACCTGATGAGCGAGATGGCGCTGACCGCCGACCACCTGGTCGTCATCGGCCAGGGCCGCCTCCTCGCGGACACCTCGATGGCCGACTTCATCAAGCAGAACTCCCGCGGCTACGTACGGCTGCGCTCCCCCCAGCAGGAGCGGCTGCGCGACGTGCTGCACGAGGCCGGGATCGCCGCCGTGGAGGCGGGCAACGGCACCCTCGAGGTGGACGGCCGCTCCTCCGACGAGATCGGTGAACTCGCCGCGCAGCACCAGCTCGTGCTGCATGAGCTGAGCCCGCAGCAAGCCTCCCTGGAGGAGGCGTTCATGCAGCTCACGGCCGAGTCCGTGGAGTACCACGCACACTCCGAGACCAAGCCTCCGGACACCAGCGGCTGGGGCGGGCAGTGGTCGCAGCAGTCACAGCAGAAGCAGCAGGAGGGCTGAGCCGATGTCATCGACACGGGTTCTGAAGTCGGAGTGGACCAAGATCCGCTCGGTCTCGTCGACGGTGTGGACGCTCGGCCTGTCCCTGGTGGTCACGGTCGCCCTCGGGCTGCTGATCAGCATCCTGGCGAAGAACGACTACGACTCCCTCGACGCCCAGGACAAGCTCACCTTCGACCCCACGTACACGAGCTTCGCCGGGATGGGCCTCGGCCAGCTCGCGATGATCGTCTTCGGCGTGCTCGTGGTGTCGAACGAGTACAGCACCGGCATGATCCGCACCTCGCTCGCGGCCGTCCCGCAGCGCGGAAAGTTCCTGTTCAGCAAGATCGCCGTCGCCACCGCGCTCGCGCTCGTCGTCGGCATGGCCACCGCCTTCCTGACGTTCTTCGTGGGCCAGGCGATGCTCGGCTCCCACAAGGCGCAGATCAGCGACCCGGGCGTGCTGCGCGCCGTCATCGGCGGCGGGCTCTACATGACGCTCATCGCCGTGTTCTCGATGGCCGTCGCCACCATGCTGCGCAGCCCGATGCTGTCGCTCGGGATCCTGATGCCGTTCTTCTTCCTGATCTCCAACATCCTGGGCAATGTGTCGGCGACGAAGAAGATCGGCCGCTTCCTGCCGGACCAGGCGGGCAGCAAGATCATGCAGGTGCGGACGCCGTTCGACGACGACACCCCGTACGGGCCCTGGGGCGGGCTCGCGATCATGGTCGCGTGGGTGGTGGCGGCGCTGATCGGCGGGTACGCGCTGCTGAAGAGGCGCGACGCGTAGCCGTACGGCGGTTCAGTCGTCCTCCGCCGTCGCCGCCGGCGGCGGCAGCAGCTCGTCGAAGCCGTCCCACCCTTCCCATGTCCACACGTCCCGCTCCAGGTCCGGCTGGAGCGGGACGAAGCGCCCGAGCTCGAAGTCGCCCTCGTCCACGTCGAACCATCTCTCGTCGGCGACCTCGGTGCCCAGGCGCACGGTCCGTGCCGTCAGCCGCACGAGCAGCTTCACTCCGTACGACCGGCTGAGGTCCTTCTCCTGGATCTCGGTGAACGGCAGCTCCGACACCGGCGCCCCCACCGGTATCCACACCGTGAAGGGCGCCCCGCGCTCGACCGCGAGCCAGTAGCGCTCGTCGGCCGGCTGGCCCTTCTCGTCCAGGACCTTCAGCCACTTCTTGTAGATGACGAGGCTGCCGTCGTGCGGCGAGCGCTCCAGGTAGCGCAGGTGCGCGCGGGCGCGCAGGTCCACGACGGAGAGGTTGTCGAAGCGGTTGTAGAAGCGCACCGCGATGATCGCGTCCTGGCTCTCGGCGTGCTCGCGCGCGTAACCGGGGAAGTCGGCGGTCCACGCCTGCGAGATGCTCGCCTTCTCCCGCCACACGAAGGGCCGCAGGGCGAACATCTTGATCACCACGATGCCGAGGAGCACCGCGGGCGCGAGCGCGCCGGTCACCGAGGCGAGGGTGGCGAGGAGCTGGTGGGCGGTGGAGTGCGGCTCGGGGTCGAGGTTGTCGGTGCCCACGCCGGCGCGCAGCACGGTCAGGCTGATGTCGAGGACTCCCTCGACGTCGGTGAACCGCTCCTTCATGGAGCGGGGTGAGCTCTCCGTCAGCGTCCACACCACGCCGACGACGACGGAGAACACCGCGAGCGCGGCGAGCGTCATCAGCAGCAGCGCGTGGACGGAGCGTCCGGCGATCCACCAGCGAACAGAAGTCCGGTATCGGGGGTGCGCTCTCGGCGCACCCCCGCCCCACCAAGCCCCCACGCCCCTCAACTCCCCTCCCATTGCGCCGAGTTGGCGCCCCCTCCCTAGAATGGGATGGCATCTTGCCCGGTAGCCGCTTCGGCCAATCACCCGACGCGGCGCGATTCCCGGGCACAGCACGGGTAGACCACGCGTGGAAGGCTGTGCACCTCCATCGCGCGACCACCCCGAAGGGCGTCACCGTGACGACGAAGGACCGAAGCCTCGCGGCACTGGGCCTGGACGACGTGCCGGCCCAGGAGCCGCTGACCTACCCCGGGCGGCCGACCCCGGGCCCCTCCCTGCTCACCGGCGAGGAGCTGCTGCGCCTCGGCGTGCGCCGCCTCCGGCTCGGCGAGTGGTACGTCGAGGAGCAGCGCGGCGACCAGCGGCTCGACGAGGCACTCACGGACCTCGGCCAGGTCGTCACGGGCCGCCGCCACCCGGTCATCGCCGTCGGCTCCAACGCCTCGCCCGGACAGGTCGCGCACAAGCTGACCCGGCTCGGCATCCCGGCCGCCGTGCCGATGGTCCCGGTCACGGTGCGGGGCATCGCGGTGGGCTGCTCGGGCCACATCAGCCCCGCCGGCTACGTCGCGGGCACCCCGTACGTGGACCGCGCCGCCGAGGCGTCCTTCGTGGTGACCTGGCTGGACTCGACGCAGCTGAAGGCGGTCGACGACACCGAGTTCCCCGACTACCGGCGGGCGATACTGCCGGGCGACGAGTTCGCCATGACGATGCCGTCCGGGGAGCGGCTCGGCGGCGCGTACATCTACTTCAGCGCGCACGGCGTCCTGGCCGACCCCGCGACGGGCCGGCCCCGGCCGGGCGGCGGCGACCAGGCGGACCTGCTCGCCGCGCTCCTGAAGGACTCCGACAGGCTGAGCGCGCTGCTCGGCCCCGACCCCGCGACCTGGGTACGGCGCGCGGGCGGCGACCCGGCCCTGCGCGCCCGGGGCACCCGCCTCTTCGGCGAGGAGGGCTGGGTGCTGCCGCAGACGGACTTCCTGCCGTACGTGGACGACTCGGCGGAGCTGCGCCTCTACGACGACCTGCCGCCCCTCGGAGGCTCCCTCTCCCCGTCCGCCTGACCCGCCGCCGCCAACAGCATCAAGGTGCACGCTGCACCGTCTTTTACTTCCTCTTGGCTGGAACCGTCAGCGCCCCGATATCCTCCTAACCCTTACGGGGGCGTGTGCCCCGACGTCCTGAACCATTCGATGGGTGCGGAGAATGATCGAGGCAGTCGGCCTGACGAAGCGCTACGGCGCCAAGACAGCCGTGTACAACCTTTCCTTCCAGGTGCGGCCCGGTACCGTCACCGGCTTCCTGGGCCCCAACGGCTCGGGCAAGTCCACGACGATGCGCATGATCCTCGGGCTCGACGCGCCCACCCAGGGCCAGGTGACGATCGGCGGCTACCCCTACCGCAAGCTCCCGAACGCGCCGCGGCAGGTCGGCGCCCTGCTCGACGCGAAGGCGGTGCACGGCGGCAGGCACGCCCGCAACCACCTCCTGTGCCTCGCGCAGCTCTCCGGCATCCCGGCCCGCCGGGTGGACGAGGTGCTCGGCGTGGTGGGCCTCCAGGAGGTGGCGAAGAAGCGCTCCAAGGGCTTCTCGCTCGGCATGGGCCAGCGGCTCGGCATCGCGGCCGCCCTCCTCGGCGACCCCCAGGTGCTGCTCTTCGACGAGCCGGTCAACGGCCTCGACCCCGAGGGCATCCTCTGGGTCCGCAACCTGATGAAGTCGCTCGCGGCGGAGGGGCGCACGGTCTTCGTCTCCTCCCACCTGATGAGTGAGATGGCGCTCACCGCCGAGCACTTGATCGTGATCGGCCGCGGCCAGCTGCTCGCCGACATGAGCGTCAAGGACTTCATCTCGCACAACTCCGCCGACTTCGCCCGGGTGCGCACCCCGGACAGCGAGCCGCAGGCGCGCGAGAAGCTCACCGCCGCGCTGACCGAGGCGGGCGGCCAGGTGCTGCCCGAGCAGGACGGCGCGCTGCGGATCACCGGCCTGCCGCTGCCCCGCATCAGCGACCTCGCGCACGGCGCGGACGTACGCCTGTGGGAGCTCTCCCCGCACCAGGCGTCGCTGGAGGAGGCGTACATGCGGATGACGCAGGGCGCCGTCGACTACCGCTCGACCATCGACCAGCGCACGGGCCTCCAGGAGCCGGTGCCGCAGGGCGCGCTGCCCGGCGGCATGCCCGGCGGGATGCCGCAGGGCCAGATGCCGGTGCCCGGCCAGGGCCAGCCCGGCTGGTACGCCCCGCCGCCGCCGCAGCAGGGCGGTCAGCCCTTCGCGATGCCGCAGACTCCCCCGGCCCAGCCCGCCGCTCCGGCGGCCCCGGCCGCCCCCGCCTCCCTGACCAAGCCCAACAACGAGGACCAGCGATGACCACGCCTCCGACTCCGCAGCAGCAGCCGCAGGCGCAGCCCCAGCAGGCCCCGCAGCCCCAGCAGGTGCAGCAGCCCCAGCACCAGCAGCCGCAGCAGGCGTACGCGATGGCGCCGCAGGGCGCGCCCGCCCCGGCCGCCGCGCCGGGCGGCGCCCCGATGGCCCCGCCGCCCGCCGCCCCCGCACCGCCCTCGGCCTGGCAGCAGGCGATGAACAACGCCTACACCTCGCCGATCCCGGTCAAGAAGACCCACCTCGGCAATGCCCTGAGCTCCGAGTGGACGAAGATCAAGTCGGTCCGCTCCACGATGTGGACGCTCGGCATCTTCCTGCTCCTGGTCATCGGCATCGGCCTGCTCGCGGTGGCGAACACGCAGCCGCGCGACTACGCGGAGGTGCCGTTCACGATCCCGGCCTTCTTCGGCCTGATGCTCGGCCAGATCTGCCTGATCACGCTCGGCGTCCTGGTGACCTCGTCCGAGTACGGCACGGGCATGATCCGTACGACGTTCACGGCGTCCCCGCAGCGCCACCGCGTCCTCGCGGCGAAGATCCTGATCTTCTTCGTGGTCGCCTTCGTCGTCTCCGCGGGCTCCATCCTGTTCGTCGGCCTCGTGGCCTCGGGCGTGAACAGCGGCCCGGAGGCGGGCGACGAGCCGTGGATGGGCACGGTCTTCAAGGGCGGCCTCTACGTCTCGCTGCTGGGCGTGCTCGCCCTCGCGGTCGGCTCCATGCTGCGGCACTCGGCGGGCGCCATCACGGCCATGCTGGGCGTGGTCCTCGTGCCCGCGATCCTGCCCGCGTTCCTGATGATCTGGGAGTCCACCCGCTCGCTGGCCGAGAAGATGATGGACTACAACGCCATCAACTCCCTCGCCAAGATCTTCGGCGCGGACGACGCGGGCTCGACCGGCACCTCCCAGCTGATGACGCTCGTCGTGGTCACGGTCGCCGCCGTGGTCGGCGCCTTCGCCCTCCTGGAGAAGCGCGACGTGTGAGACGGCTTCGGGGCTACTCGGCTAGTACCTCGGCGCGTTACGGGACCGCTGCACCTTCGTGGTGCGGCGGTCCTTCGCGTTCCAGCACGCCTTGTGCCAGTGCCGGCGCTCGTCGACGCCCGAGTGCTCGGGCCAGGCCACCACGTGCGCGAGCCCCGAGGGGATCTCCTGGTCGCAGCCGGGGCAGCGGTAGCGCTTCCCGGCGGCGCTCGCGCCCGCCACGTGGCGCACGCTCCACTGCTCCCCCTGCCAGCTCTCGGCGGACTGGAAGCCGCCGTACCGGCCCCCCTGCTCGGATCCGCCGCCCCCGCTCTGCCGGGACTCTGCGCCGCCCTTCGGGCGGTTTCTGCGCGGGGACACGGGACACCTCACTGCCATGGCCGGGGATCAGAGGGTGACCAGCCTACGCGCCGCGGACAGGGGTAGACGTGGTTCACGAACCACCACAGAACGCCCCTCATCGCGCAGAAAATCCGCCAATCCGCTTGGTAAGCCGTGCCCTTGGCACGTGTCATGCGTTGTTGCCTTTGGGGGGAGCGCCCGCGTCGGCGCCAAGGAGGCAGGAGTGCGATGCGCTTAGGAACATTTGTACTGGCCGCTCAGTTCCCGGGCCAGGGAGCGGGGGAAGCACTGCACCGTGCGGTGCGCTCGGCAGAGGTCGCCGAGGAGTCGGGGCTCGACTCCGTCTGGCTCGCCGAGCACCACTTCGTGCCGTACGGCACCTGCCCCTCCGCCGTGACGCTGGCGGCGCTGTTACTGGGCCGCACCCGCCGGATCCGCGTCGGCACGGCCGTCACGGTCCTGCCCACCTCCCACCCCGTCGCACTCGGCGAGCAGGCCGCGCTGCTGCACCTCACCTCCGGCGGGCGCTTCACGCTCGGCGTGGGGCGCGGCGGCCCCTGGGTCGACCTGGAGGTCTTCGGCACGGGCCTGGAGGCGTACGAGCAGGGGTACCCGGAATCCCTCGACCTGCTGCTGCGCTGGCTGCGCGAGCCCCGCGTCGCGGGCACCGGGGACCGCTTCTCCTTCCGCGAGGTCGCCGTCGTGCCCCGCCCGCAGGAGGCCCTCACCGAGGCGGGGGCGGACGGCACCGGACGACCGGAGGCCGAGGGCCCCGAGGTGGTCCTCGCCTGCACCTCGCCCGAGAGCGTGCGGCGCGCCGCCGAGCGGGGTCTGCCCATGCTGCTCGGCATGCACGTGGGCGACGACGAGAAGGCGGAGATGGTCGCCCTCTGGCAGCGGCACGCACGGGCCGCGGGGCGCACGCCGGACGAGATCCGGGCCGCGCCCCATGTGTCCGCCGGCGTCGCCCAGATCGCCGACCGCCGCCTGGACGCGGTGGAGTCGCTGCAGAAGGCGATGCCGGGCTGGCTGAAGCAGGGCCTCGACGCGCATGTCACCGTCGACGGCCGCGTCCGGGCGATGCGCGACCCGCACGCGTACACCGAACTGCTCTGCGGGCTGCACCCGGTGGGGACCCCCCAGGTGTGCGCCGACCGGATCGCGGCGACCTCGGAGCGGACGGGCATCACGCGCTTCGCGCTGCTCGTCGAGGGCTCGGGCGACCTCGCGGCGACGGAGGAGAACGTCCGCAGGCTGGGCGCCGACGTGCTGCCACAGCTGCGCTAGGGCCTGTCCGGCGGATCAGGCCGCATGATTCGAGCTTTGAGCTTGCCAGACCCCACGCCCGCGGCAAGAACCGCCGGACAGGCCCTAGAGGAGAAGCAAGCGGTACGGAGAGCCGGGGTGCCGGGTCAGGGCCTCTCGGCGGGGAGCTGCCGCTCCGGTACTAGTACACCTCCCGCGTACGGAGCGGCAGCAAAAGACGTCAGCAGTCCCGCAGTTCGGGCGACTGGTTCAGCAGCTGGCCCCTGATCGACGTGAAGCGGGCCAGCCTGTCGTCCACGGACGCATCCAGGGGGAACACCGCCACACGGTGGCAGTTCTGGAAGGCGAGCCGCACACCGAAGTGCCGCTGAAGAGCGCCGCGAATCGCGTCACTCGCGAGCGCGCGCAGCAGCTGGCCGCGCGCCTGCTCGTTCGGCGGCGGCGTCTGGTTGTCGGCGAACTCGCCGCCGTCGACCTTCAGCTGGGCCACCAGGGAGCTGATCATCTCCCATGCGTAGGGCAGGGAGGTCCGGACGCAGTCGACGAAAGCTGCTTCGTCGACCTCGCCTCGCTCGGCCTGTTCCAACAGTGCCGGTGAGACGTCGAGCGACATGGGTTCTCCTCTCGCACCCCCGGGGAGCGGGGGTTGACGGACAGGGAAGAAGGCTGATTGCACACATACGCAGCGTGCACGCATGACGACCTCCTGCTTATACGGTAGGCAACGCGCCGTGGCCGCACCAGGAGATTGGGAACATAACCGGCCAGGTTCGAAGGGGCCGATCAAGGGAGAAATCGCGTGCACCACCCGGTGTCGAGTAGCGTTGCCCACCATGCGTCTCGTCATCGCCCGCTGCTCCGTGGACTACGCGGGCAGGCTCACAGCCCATCTCCCGTCGGCCCCCCGTCTGATCCTCGTGAAGGCGGACGGCAGTGTCTCGATTCACGCGGACGACAGGGCTTACAAACCTCTCAACTGGATGTCCCCGCCCTGCACATTGAAGGAGGGATCGGGGGACGACGACGGTGTGTGGACCGTCGTGAACAAGGCGGGCGAGAAGCTCATCATCACGATGGAGGAGATCCTGCACGACTCCTCGCACGAGCTGGGCGTCGATCCCGGTCTCATCAAGGACGGCGTGGAAGCACACCTTCAGGAGCTCCTCGCGGACCGGATCGAGACGCTCGGTGAGGGGTATTCACTGATCCGCCGCGAGTACATGACCGCGATCGGCCCGGTCGACATCCTGTGCCGCGACGCCGACGGCGGCACGGTCGCGGTGGAGATCAAGCGGCGCGGCGAGATCGACGGTGTCGAGCAACTCACCCGCTACCTGGAGCTGTTGAACCGCGACCCGCACCTCGCGCCGGTCAAGGGCGTCTTCGCCGCCCAGGAGATCAAGCCGCAGGCCCGCGTCCTGGCCACGGACCGCGGCATCGACTGCGCCGTCCTGGACTACGACGCGCTGCGCGGCATCGAGGACGACAAGTTGCGCTTGTTCTGAGGCAGTTGAGCACGAAGAAGGGGCCGGGTCCACCAGGACCCGGCCCCTTCTCTCGTACGTTCTCGTACGCCTCAGATCACCGACGAGGCGGACGTGCTCGGCGCGCTCGACGAGGCGGACGCACTCGTCGAGGCGGGCGCGCTGCTGGCCGGGCCGCTCGCCGACGTGGAGGTGTCCGGCGAGGACGGGGCCTGGCTGGTCGGCGGGTTCGACGTCGGAGGCTTCGACGTGGGCGGCTGCGACGTCGGGGGCTTGCTCGTGGGCGGCTTGGACGTCGGGGGCTTCGATGTCGGCGGCTTGGACGTCGGGGGCTTGCTCGTGGGCGGCTTCGAGGTCGTCGGCGGCTTCGACGTCGTCGGGTCGTCCGAGGGGGTGCCGGACGGCGTCTGCGAGGGCTCGCCGCTCGTGCCGGGCCGTGTCGCGCCCGAGGTGCCCGGGGCGGGCACGCCGGGGCCGCTGGTGCCGTCGTCCGTGGGCTCGTCGGCGGGGAGCTTGCCGCCGTCCTTGTCCTCGCTCGCGGACTGCTCCGTCTTGACCTTCTCGGGCGGCGAGTCGTTGTCCGACGTCGCGCCGAGGGTCACCACGGTGCCGAGGACCGCGGCGAGGAGGGCGCCCGCGCCCGCGGCCACCAGGTTGCGGCGGGTGCCGCGCACGATGCTGCGGCGGCTCGGTGCGGCGCCGGAGCCCGCGGCCGGGGACGCCTGCCGGGTCACCAGGGTGTCCGGCTCTTCGGGGGGCTCGGGCAGCGCGAACGCCGCCGGTACGCCGCCGGGGGGCGACGCCGACTCCTCGTAGCGGGCGTCGGGCACCTCCTCCCCCGACGTCGAGCCGCCCGTCGAGGCGTTCGCCGCGCCCTCGGCCGGCAGCGCGCCACCCGAGCGGTCGGAGACCAGGGCGAGGGCTCTGCGGCCCGCGAACATGCCCCGCTTGTCGGCGAGGGCGCCGCGCAGCCCGACGGACGCCTCCAGCTCGGCGCGGGCCCGGTCCAGCTGACCGCCGCAGAGCGCGAGGATGCCCAACTCATGGTGGAAGTACGCCTCTTCGGCGACCTCGCCCGCGCTCCGCGCCGCCTCCTGCCCGGCCCTGAGCGCCCGCTCCCAGGCGCCCCAGTTCAGCCCGCCCGCGAAGGCGGGCGCGACCGTACGGGCCAGCAGGACGGCCGCGCTGGACTCACTGCCCGAGCCACCCGAGCCGCCGGCACCACCAGTACCACCAGCACCACCCGCGACCAGAGCCCCCAGCGCGGCAAGCACCGCGTCCGACTCCCCGGCCACCCGCTCCGGGCCGACCGAGGGATGCCCGGCCCACCACGCGTAGTGCTGGGCCGCGGTCTGCGCGCGCTCCGCCGCGTCGTCCGCGTACCCGGCGGCCTCCAGCTGAACGTGCACGCCCGCCGCGAGCCGGTAGTGCGCGCCGACCGGCGTGACCAGGGCGGTGGAGACCAGCTCGGACAGGGCGGCGTCCGCGTGGGTGTCGCCGACGAGCGCGGGCAGGTGCGCGGGGTGCGGCAGCCGGCCGCCGAGCGCCATCGCGAACCGCAGCGTGGCGCGGGCCGAGGGGCTCAGCCGCGAGGCGAGCAGGGCCGCGGGCGCGGCACCGTCGGCGAGCGAGGGCAGCGGCACGTCCTGAGGACCGTGGCCGCCGTCCGAGCCGAAGGGCGCGTCGAAGGGGGAGTCGAAGGGCGCGTCGACCGGAGCGGCGCCGGCCCCCTCGTCATCGCCGTACGCGGCAAAGGCGTGGGGGTCGGCGCGCAGCTGGTCGCGCTGGGCGAGCAGCGCTCCGGCCTGGACGAAGCGCAGCGGCAGCCCCTCGGACTCGAACCACAGGTCGCCCGCCCAGTTCGCCTCCTCGTCGGTGAGGACCCGCCCCACGACGCGCTCCAGGAGCTCCAGGCCGCCACTGCGGTCGAGCCCGCCGAGGAAGACCTCCTCGAGGTGGGAGTCCGGGGACGGCGCGGCGACGTCGGGCGTCGCCGCGACCAGGAAGGCGCACTCGGGCGTCGCGTCGAGCAGCTCCTCCAGGGCGGCCCCGCCGAACTCCAGGTCGTCCAGGACGACGACGGCGCCGATGTCGTGGACGAGTTCGAGCAGCAGCGCGCGGTCGGGGCGGTGCAGCGGCGCGTTGTAGACGGAGGTGAAGAGGTCGTACAGCAGGTCGGCCGCGCTGCGGTGGTGGCCGCTCAGGCGGACGATGCCGTCGGGCGCGAGGTCCGCGCAGTCCTCGGCGACGGCGTTGAGCAGCGAGGTGCGCCCGGATCCCGCGGGTCCGGTGAGCCGCACGGAGCGGCCGCGGGCGAGCAGCCGGACGAGCCGCTCGCGCTCCTCCTGCCGCTGCAGCAGCGGCATGCGGGGCAGCGCGGGCCCGGGCGGCAGCGGCGGTGCCGCGGCCCGGCGCAGCTCGGTGCGCTCGGCGGCGCCGTACTTCATGGGCCGCTCGGGCCGCTCCCCCGGAGGGCAGGGCTCTATCTCACTGCCGTCGACGGGGTTCACGGTGAGCAGGAAGTCGCCCGTGACGAGCTGCACGGTGCGGGCGAGCGCCGGCGCGGGCTGGCCGAAGTCGGGTGTCAACGGCGTATCGCGCCTCCCGCGGCGCGCCGAGCCGTCGTCAGTCATGCCGTTGTCCATGGTCAAAGCCCCCCAGATGCGTGGTGTGCCCGGCCCCCTCCGGCCTTGTGCACACTGCGCTGTCGCTTCTGGTCCGGTGCCCCCGTGTGGGTTCGTCTCATATCGGTGGGCGACCGAACCCTAGACCTTTGCTCAGTATCTACGGGAGGGCGGGGTACCGCCCTGCCCGAGACGTCACAGTCTCGTGAGGATTGTGGGTGCTCAGGCTCTGGGGAGCGATTCGACCCCGATGCCGCCCTCGATCGCGAGGATGCGGTGCAGTCGGGTGGCCACCAGGAGGCGCTGCATCTGGGGCGGCACATGGCGCAGTACGAGCCGCCGCCCGCACCGCCCGGCACGCCGGTGCGCGCCCATGATGACGCCGAGTCCCGTGGCGTCCCACGAGTCGAGTTCGGACAGGTCGAGCACCAGGTCGCCGGCTCCGTCGTCGACGGCCGAGTGCAGGACCGTACGGGCGTCCGCCGCGCTGCGTACGTCGAGGCGTCCCCCGACGACCAGCTGGGCCTGGTCGCCCCTGATGTGCATATGTGCTCCCCGAGATACGAGAGGTATCCATGTGATCTGGGTATGTCACTGCAACTGACTGGCCCAAGGGGCCAGAAGTTGCCGTCTGTAAGCGAACCGATACCGAATTCACTCCGTGAGGTGACCCGCGGGGCGTGACGTTCGGTGTCAGTGCTTGTAGAAGCCCTGCCCGCTCTTGCGCCCGATGTCACCGGCGTCAACCATCCGGCGCATCAGCTCCGGCGGCGCGAACTTCTCGTCCTGCGACTCCGTGTAGATGTTCTCGGTGGCGTGCAGCAGGATGTCGACGCCGGTCAGGTCGGCGGTGGCGAGCGGGCCCATGGCGTGCCCGAAGCCGAGCTTGCAGGCGATGTCGATGTCCTCGGCGGTGGCGACGCCCGACTCGTACAGCTTGGCGGCCTCGACGACGAGCGCCGAGATCAGACGGGTCGTCACGAACCCGGCGACGTCGCGGTTGACGACGATGCAGGTCTTGCCGACCGACTCCGCGAACTCCCTTGTACGGGCGAGGGTTTCGTCGCTCGTCTTGTAGCCGCGGACCAGCTCGCACAGCTGCATCATCGGGACCGGCGAGAAGAAGTGGGCGCCGACGACCCGCTCCGGACGCTCCGTCACAGCCGCGATCTTCGTGATCGGGATGGCGGAGGTGTTGGAGGCGAGCACGGTGTCCTCGCGCACCAGCTTGTCGAGGGTGCGGAAGATCTCGTGCTTGACCTCGAGCTTCTCGAAGACGGCCTCGACGACGATGTCCGCGTCGGCCGCCGCGTCCAGGTCGGTGGTGGTCGTGATGCGGCCGAGGGCCGCCTCGGCGTCGGCCGCGTCGAGCTTGCCCTTGCTCACGAACTTCTCGTACGACGCCTTGATCCCGTCGGTGCCACGGGTCAGGGCCTCATCGGTGACATCGCGCAGAATGACGTCCCAGCCCGCCTGGGCGGAGACCTGAGCGATGCCGGACCCCATGAGTCCGGCTCCGATGACGGCGAGCTTCCGTGCCACTGTGCGACTCCCCTTACCGACGGTTTACATTGCTCTTTGCCGGACCTTAGCGGCCGTCACCGCCGTGTGGGGCGCTTCGAGATGCGCGTCACGTCTCATCTGACGGACATCACACTCGAGATGAGCCCATCAGGCCCCCGAGAGGGCTCATTTGGCCGCGCGTACCGCGTAGTTGAGGACCTTGTCGCTCAGCAGGTCCGCCATCTCGTCGAGCAGGGCGAGGGCGTCGCGGGACACCTTGGTGGCCTTGCGCCCCTTCATCATCTCCGCGCCGATGTAGCGCACGAGGGCGCTCTCGACCCAGGCGAGCTGGCCGCCGATGAGCAGCGGCAGGGGGTCGTCCTCGTCGGCCCCGGTCTCCTCGCGCAGCGTCGCCACGATGGAGTCGAGCACCTGCTGCTGGAGGAGGAAGAGGCGGGCCTTGAGGGTGGGCGCTCCGTTGATCACGTGCATGAAGCGGTCGTAGCCGTCGACCAGGCCGACCCGGGGCGACACGGCCTGGATGTCGTGGCGCAGCTCGCGCACGACGGCGGCGGCCGCCGACTCTCCCGGCTCGCGGCCGCGCACCGTGCGCGAGAGGCGGCCCTGGACGCCGTCCATCCGGTCGAGGAAGAGGTCCTCCTTCGCCGGGAAGTAGTTGTAGACGGTGTTGACGGAGACGTCCGCGGCGGCGGCGATCTCCGCGATCGTCACGGCGTCGAAGCCGCGCTCCAGGAACAGCCCCGTCGCCACGTCGGAGATGTGCTGCCTGGTCCGGCGCTTCTTCCGCTCCCGCAGGCCCTCGGCCCGCGGCTCCTCGGCGGCCTTGGCGCCGCGTGCCTCTGCCATGCGTTCATCGTAGGCGTCGCCGGGCTCACTGAAAACTTGGAGTCATCGTAAAACTTGGTGGCATTGCAAAATTTAAGACGCTCTGTTTTTCTTGGGCCATGGCAATCATCAGTACCGCCGGACTCGCCCACACGTTCCGGACCAAACAGGGCACCGTCGACGCCGTGCGCGGCATCGACCTGCGCGTACAGCCGGGCGAGATCCTCGGCTTCCTCGGCCCGAACGGCGCGGGCAAGACCACGACCCTGCGGATGCTCACCACGCTCCTGACGCCCACCGGCGGCGCCGCCACGGTCGCGGGCCACGACCTGCTCCGCGACCCCCAGGGCGTGCGCCGCAAGATCGGGTACGTCGCCCAGTCCGGCGGCGTCGACCTCAGCGTCTCCGTACGCGAGGAGCTGGTCACCCAGGGCCGCCTCTACCGCCTGCCCAAGGACCAAGCAGCCGTGCGCGCCGAGGAGTTGGCGCACGACCTGGGCCTCACCGAGCTGCTCGACCGCAAGTGCGCGGCGCTCTCCGGGGGCCAGCGGCGCCGCCTCGACCTCGCCATGGGGCTCACCCACCGCCCGGAGATCCTCTTCCTCGACGAGCCGACGACGGGGCTCGACCCGGGCAGCCGCGCCGACCTGTGGCAGCTGGTGCGCGGCCTGCGCGACGAGTACGGCACCACGGTCGTCCTCACCACGCACTACCTGGACGAGGCCGACGCCCTCGCGGACCGGATCGTCGTGGTGGACCGGGGAGTCGTCGCCGCCGAGGGCACGCCGGGCGCGCTCAAGCTGCGGTACGGCGGCTCGCTCGACGCCTCGCTCCAGGACACGTTTCTCGCGATCACCGGCCGCGGTGCGGCGCCGGTGGACCAGACCCCGGTGGCGGTGTGACCTCGATGCAGACCTTCCTCTTCGACATCGCACTCGTCTTCGGGCGCTATGCCCGCCAGACCCTGCGCTCCAAGTTCCAGATCCTCTTCGGCGTCCTGATGCCGCTGCTCTACCTGCTCTTCTTCGGCCCGCTCCTCACCGACCTGCCGCTCGGTGCGCGGGGCGACTCCTGGCAGGTCCTGGTGCCGGGGCTGCTGCTTCAACTCGCCCTGTTCGGAGCCTCGTTCAGCGGCTTCGCGCTCATCATCGAGAAGCAGTTCGGGGTGGTCGAGCGGATGCGGGTGACGCCGGTCAGCCGGCTCGCGCTGCTGCTCGGGCGGGTGCTGCGGGACGCCGCGCTGTTCGTGTTCCAGTCGGTGCTGCTGGTCGTGGCGGCGGTGGCGATGGGGCTGCGCGCTCCGGTGGGCGGCGTCCTCATCGGGTTCGCCTTCGTGGCGTTCCTGTCGGCGGCGCTCGCCGCCCTCTCGTACGCCCTCGCGCTGAAGGTCGACAAGGCGCACGAGTTCGGCCCCGTCATCAATGCGCTGACCATGCCCTCGATGCTGCTCTCCGGCCTCATGCTGCCGATCGCGCTCGGCCCCGCCTGGCTGGACGTCCTGTCGCACTTCACGCCGTTCCGCTACCTGGTGGACGCGGTGCGGGCCGCCTATGTCGGCGACTACGCGAGCACGGCGATGCTCTACGGCGTCCTGATGGCCCTCGCGTTCGCCGCGCTGTCCGTGACGGTGGGCACACGCGTCTACCGGAAGGCCGGGGCCTAACTACGCTGGCCGCATGGTCAATCTGACGCGCATCTACACCCGTACCGGCGACCAGGGCACGACCGCCCTCGGGGACATGAGCCGCACCGCCAAGACGGATCTGCGGATCTCCGCCTACGCCGACGCCAACGAGGCCAACGCCGTCATCGGCACCGCCATCGCCCTCGGCGGCCTCCCCGAGGAGGTCGTCAAGGTCCTCGTACGGGTCCAGAACGACCTCTTCGACGTCGGCGCCGACCTGGCGACCCCCGTCGTGCCGGACCCGGAGTACCCGCCGCTGCGCGTCGAGCAGTCCTACGTCGACAAGCTGGAGGCGGACTGCGACCGGTTCAACGGGGAGCTGGAGAAGCTGCGCAGCTTCATCCTGCCCGGCGGCACCCCCGGCGCGGCACTGCTGCACCAGGCGTGCACGGTGGTGCGCCGGGCCGAGCGCTCCACCTGGTCGGCCCTTGAGGTCCACGGCGAGACGATGAACCCACTCGCGGCCACCTACCTCAACCGCCTCTCCGACCTCCTGTTCATCCTGGCCAGGACGGCCAACAAGGAGGTCGGGGACGTGCTGTGGGTGCCGGGCGGGGAGCGCTAGCCCCCGCGCCCGGCGCCCTCGGAGCTCGCGGCCTCAGAGCTTGCTGAGGGACTGCGGGCGCTCGCTCCCGCTCGTCGCGGGCGCCTTCTTCGGGAAGACCGTGTAGCTCAGCGCGATGATCACGTTGATGGCGATCAGGAACAGCATGCGCTGCTGCCACTGCCGCAGGGGGTCGGTCGCCCCGTCCGGACCGACGTACCAGATCGCGCCCTGGAGCAGCCCCATCGCGATCAGCGCGGCGAGCACCCAGCGGGCGGCGATCTTCCACTCGTTGACCGCGTGGGCGGCCCCGTAGAGCTTGACCGGCGGCGGGCCGCCCGCGAAGCGGTGGGCGACGCGGACGTCCACCCACTTGATCGTGTAGTGGCCGAGCGCGATCGAGTAGCCGATGTAGACGGCGGCCAGGCCGTGCTTCCAGTCCGGCTCGGCGCCGTTCTTCAGGTCGATGGCGGTGACCACGAACAGGAGCACCTCGAGCAGCGGCTCGCACAGCAGCACGGCCACGCTCGCGCGGGGCTTCTTCGCCCAGTAGCGCAGGGCCAGGCCGCCGGCCAGCAGCAGCCAGAATCCGACCTCGCAGACGATGATGAGTGTGACGATCACGGCTCGCTCCTCTCGGTCACCCCTCAAGGCTCCCGCCGCGGTCGGCCCCGATCGTCGTCGCCAGTGACGAAGTGCGGCTGCATCCTTCGATGTACTCGGGGTTCGCCCCGCATGCGGAGGTCGGGGCCGCGTCCACCGTGTTGGATGGAGGTCATGGCCGCCGTATCCCCGTTCCGCCCGCACCGCGACGACGTGCGCATCGCCGTCGCCGGACTGCTCGGCGGGCTCGCACTGTGGGGGCTCGGCCTGACCACGCAGCAGGCGCGGCCGATCGGCGGGGCCTGGCTCCTCGTGCCGCTCGTCCTGATGGCGTGCCTGGAGCTGCTGCGCAGGACGGCCCCGCAGCCCGCCCTCATCCTCGCCACCCTGCTCCTGATCGCGGACCAGTTCACGGCCGGGAACCTGATCACCGTCCTGATGTTCACGGACATCATGTACGCGGCCGTGGTCTACGGGACCCCGGCCGCCGCCCGCCGCATCCCCGTCACCACGGCCCTCATCACCGTCGGCATGACCGTGGGCTTCCTGGCCTGGTGGCACACGGCGGAGGCGCTGCTCATCGGCGTCGCCACGGGCCTCGTCGCCTTCACGCCCGCCGCCACCGGTGTCCTCGTGCGCAACCACCGCGAGGCCGCCGACGCCGCCCGGCTGCGCGCCGAACAGACCGCCCTGCTGGCCGAGATGGACCGCACCCAGGCCGTCGCCGCCGAGCGCGCCCGGATGGCCCGCGAGCTGCACGACATGGTCGCCAACCACCTCTCCGCCATCGCCATCCACTCCACGGCCGCGCTCTCCCTCGACGACCCGAAGACGACGAAGGACGCCCTCGCCGTCATCCGCGAGAACAGCGTCGACGGCCTCGCCGAGATGCGCCGCCTCATCGGCATCCTCCGCGACGCCGCCGACGACAACGGCGAGCCCGCCGCCGCCCCCACCCTCGACGGCCTCCCCGCCCTCGTCGCGGGCGCCCGCACCAACGGCCTGGAGGTGCGCCTCGACGACGCCCGCCCCGAGGACGGACCGAAGCTCCCGGCTCCGGTCGAGCTCGCCGCGTACCGCATCGTCCAGGAGTCCCTGACCAACGCCCTCAAGCACGCCTCGCCCGGCACCGTCTCCGTGTCCGTCACCCAGCGCGAGGACGCCCTGTGCGTCCGCGTCACCAGCCCCTACGGCGAGACCTCCGAAGGGCCCCGCGCACCCGGCTCGGGGGCGGGCCTGGTCGGCATGCGGGAGCGCACGGCGCTGCTCGGCGGCAGCTTCGAGGCCGGGCCCGAGCCCGCCCCGGACGTTCCGGGCGGCAAGATCTGGGACGTGCGGGCACAGCTGCCCGTCGTCCCCGCAGACGAAGGAGCAGAGTTTTGATCCGTGTGCTGGTCGCCGAGGACCAGTCCGCCGTACGTGCGGGCCTGGTCCTGATCCTGCGCAGCGCGCCCGACATCGAGGTGGCGGGAGAGGCCGCGGACGGCGAGGAGGCGGTGGCCCTCGCCCGCGAACTGCGGCCCGACGTCGTCCTCATGGACGTCCAGATGCCGCGCCTCGACGGCGTCTCCGCGACCCGCCAGATCGTCGCCGAACAGCTCGCGGACGTGCTCGTCCTGACCACCTTCGACCTCGACGAGTACGTCTTCGGGGCGCTGCGCGCGGGCGCCGCCGGCTTCCTCCTCAAGAACACCGAGGCGCGGGCCCTGCTGGAGGCGGTGCGCACGGTGGCGGGTGGCGAGGGCCTGATCGCCCCGGCCGTGACCCGCCGCCTGATCGCCGAGTTCGCCTCGCCGAAGGCCGTACGCGACCAGAAGGCCGCCGACCGCTCGGTCCTGGACGCCCTCACCCGACGCGAGCGCGAGGTCCTGTCCTGTCTCGGCGAGGGGCTGTCCAACGCGGAGATCGCGGGCCGTCTCGCCATGGCGGAGGCCACGGTGAAGACTCATGTCAGCCGGCTTCTCGCCAAGCTGGAGCTGCGCAGCCGGGTCCAAGCGGCTGTCCTGGCGCAGGAGTTGGGGGTCTGACGCCCCCGGACGGACGCTGACGCACTGTCCGAGGTCCAGACCTCTTGACGCCTGGTCCAGACCTTTCTAATCTCACGCTCACTGCGGTGAGCGGCTCCTGACAGAGCGTGCTCACGGGCGGCGCAGGGTTGGTCCCACCGTTCCACCCCCATCACGTCCGTACCTCTCCCGAGGAGGCGCAGCATGCGCTTCATCCACATACGCTCCAGACACAGATCCACGCACGCGCGCAGAGCCGGCGTGGGGCTCACCGCACTGGCGCTCCCCCTCGCCACCCTGGTCGCCCTGGGCGGCCCGGCGAAGGCGGCACCCGACGCCGCTGCCCAGGTCACCGCCGCGTACACGAAGACGCAGGACTGGGGCAGCGGCTTCGAGGGCAAGTGGACCGTCAAGAACACCGGCACCACCTCGATCAGCGCCTGGGCCGTCGAGTGGGACTTCCCCTCCGGCACCAAGGTCACCTCCGCCTGGGACGCCACCGTCACCAACTCCGGCGACCACTGGACCGCGAAGAACGTCGGCTGGAACGGGACGCTCGCCCCCGGCGCCTCGGTCTCCTTCGGCTTCAACGGCACCGGCTCCGGCGCGCCCGCCAACTGCACGGTCAACGGAGGCAGTTGCGACGGCGGCCAGGTCCCCGGCGACAACCCGCCGAGCGCCCCCGGCACCCCCACCGCCTCCGGCATCACCGACACCTCGGTGCAGCTGGACTGGAAGGCGGCCACCGACGACAAGGGCATCAAGAACTACGACGTGCTGCGCGACGGCGCCAAGGTCACGACGGTGACCGGCACTTCGTACAAGGACACCGGCCTGACGGCGGGCACGGACTACTCCTACACCGTCCAGGCCCGCGACACCGCAGGCCAGACCGGCCCCGCCTCGGACGCCGTGAAGGTGCACACGACGGGCGGCGGCACCGACCCGGGCCCCGGCCCCGGTGACACGGTCAAGCTGGGCTACTTCACCGAGTGGGGCGTCTACGGCCGCAACTACCACGTGAAGAACATCGACACCTCGGCCTCCGCCGGCAAGATCACGCACATCAACTACGCCTTCGGCAACGTCACCGGCGGCAAGTGCGCCATCGGCGACGCCTACGCCGACTACGACAAGGCGTACACCGCCGACCAGTCCGTGGACGGCAAGGCCGACACCTGGGACCAGCCGCTGCGCGGCAACTTCAACCAGCTCCGCAAGCTGAAGGCCAAGTACCCGAACCTGAAGGTCATCTGGTCCTTCGGCGGCTGGACCTGGTCGGGCGGCTTCACGGAGGCCGCGAAGAACCCGGCCGCGTTCGCCGAGTCCTGCTACAACCTGGTCGAGGACCCCCGCTGGGCGGACGTGTTCGACGGCATCGACATCGACTGGGAGTACCCCAACGCCTGCGGCCTGTCCTGCGACACGAGCGGCCCGGCGGCCTTCAAGACCCTGATGTCGGCCCTGCGCACCAAGTTCGGCTCGAAGAACCTCGTGACGGCGGCCATCACCGCCGACGCCTCCTCCGGCGGCAAGATCGACGCCACGGACTACGCGGGCGCCGCGGCCTCCGCCGACTGGTACAACGTGATGACGTACGACTTCTTCGGCGCATGGGACGCGAAGGGCCCGACGGCCCCGCACTCCCCCCTCACCTCCTACTCGGGCATCCCCAAGGACGGCTTCAACTCCGCCGCGGCGATCGCCAAGTTGAAGGCCAAGGGAGTCCCGGCGAAGAAGCTCCTGCTGGGCATCGGCTTCTACGGCAGAGGCTGGACGGGCGTCACCCAGAAGGAGCCCGGCGGCACGGCGACCGGCCCCGCCGCCGGCACCTACGAGCAGGGCATCGAGGACTACAAGGTCCTCAAGAACTCCTGCCCGTCCAACGGCACGGTGGCCGGCACGGCGTACGCCTACTGCGGCTCCAACTGGTGGTCGTACGACACTCCCGCGACGATCCGCTCCAAGATGGCCTGGGCCAAGGACCAGGGCCTCGGCGGCGCCTTCTTCTGGGAGTTCAGCGGCGACACCGCCAACGGTGAACTGGTGAGCGCGATCAACGACGGCCTGAAGTAGCCGTCGGCTCGCTCCACTTGACCGAAGCCGGGTGAACGGGAACGCCCCTCGTTCGCCCGGCTTCTTCCCTGCCCACGAAGTCTTCGCCGGGCCTGCCCGCCGGAGCGGGCTACGCCACGTTCACCCGCTGGCCGGGAGGCGCCGCCTCCAGCCACGCCAGGAACCCCGTCAGCGCGTCCTCGCTCATGGCGAGCTCGAGGCGGACCCCACGGTGCGAGCACCCCAGCACGACGGCGTCGGACAGCAGCGCCAGCTCCTCCTCGCCGTCCGGCGCCCGCCGGTCCACCACCTCGATCGCAGAACGCTCCAAGACCCGCTTGGGCCTCGGAGCGTAGGAGAAGACACGGAACCACTCGACCCGGTCACCGTTGTACCGGGCCACCCCATACCCCCAGCCTTTGCCGGAGGTGTCCCCCTTCTCGGGGGCGTCCCACCGCAGGCTGCAGTCGAAGGTGCCGCCGGACCGCTGGATGAGCCGCCGCCGCAGACCGAAGACGAACAGTCCCACCAGCACCAGCGCGACCAGCGCAAGTCCGCACACAAGCGATACGAGGATCATCTCCCGCCGTCCTCCTCGCCTCTCCCGTCGGTCAACGGACCGTGACCGACAACGGACCAACACATTGCACCCGAACTGCACCCGCATCGCCTCAGCCGCGACCGGTTCCGGAGGAGCTCCGGAACCAGCCGCGGCTGAGTCACATCAAGCCGACGCGCCGAGGGTCAGCGCGTCGCCACCGCCCGCAGTCGGACGTCCGCGCGACGCTCGGCGGACGCGTCCGCGTCCGACTTCGCGCGCTCGAGCGCCCGCTCCGCACGCTGGACGTCGATCTCGTCCGACAGCTCGGCGATCTCGGCCAGCAGCGACAGCTTGTTGTCCGCGAAGGAGACGAATCCGCCGTGGACAGCGGCGACGACAGTGCCGCCGTCGCTCGTACGAATGGTCACCGGGCCCGACTCCAGCACACCGAGCAGCGGCTGGTGACCGGGCATGACGCCGATGTCGCCGGACGTGGTGCGCGCGACGACCAGGGTGGCCTCGCCGGACCAGACACTGCGGTCCGCGGCGACCAGCTCGACATGCAGCTCAGCAGCCAAGGGTGGCTCCTCGGGTCACCACCCGGCGGGTTCAGCCGGGTGTTGGGTCAAATTCTAGTGGGCGTATGAAGAGGGGCGGGACGCGGTCCCCCGTCAGGGGGTGCACCCGCCCCTCTCCGATGAGCTACGGGGCTCAGGAGACGCCGAGCTCCTTGGCGTTCTTCTTGAGGTCCTCGAGACCACCGCACATGAAGAACGCCTGCTCCGGGAAGTGGTCGTACTCGCCGTCGCAGATCGCGTTGAAGGCCGCGATCGACTCGTCGAGGGACACGTCCGAACCGTCCACACCGGTGAACTGCTTGGCGGCGTGGGTGTTCTGGGACAGGAAGCGCTCCACGCGACGGGCACGGGCGACGACGAGCTTGTCCTCTTCGCCGAGCTCGTCGATGCCGAGGATCGCGATGATGTCCTGGAGGTCCTTGTACTTCTGCAGGATCGTCTTGACGCGCATGGCGGCGTCGTAGTGGTCCTGCGCGATGTAGCGCGGGTCCAGGATGCGGGACGTGGAGTCCAGCGGGTCCACGGCCGGGTAGATGCCCTTCTCCGAGATCGGACGGGAGAGCACCGTCGTCGCGTCGAGGTGGGCGAACGTGGTGGCCGGGGCCGGGTCGGTCAGGTCGTCCGCGGGGACGTAGATCGCCTGCATCGAGGTGATCGAGTGACCACGGGTCGAGGTGATGCGCTCCTGGAGGAGACCCATCTCGTCGGCCAGGTTCGGCTGGTAGCCCACCGCGGAGGGCATGCGGCCGAGCAGGGTCGAGACCTCGGAACCGGCCTGCGTGAAGCGGAAGATGTTGTCGATGAAGAACAGCACGTCCTGCTTCTGGACGTCACGGAAGTACTCCGCCATCGTCAGACCCGCGAGGGCCACGCGCAGACGGGTGCCCGGCGGCTCGTCCATCTGACCGAAGACGAGGGCGGTCTTGTCGAGAACGCCCGCCTCTTCCATCTCGACCATGAGGTCGTTGCCCTCACGGGTGCGCTCACCGACGCCCGCGAAGACCGACACACCGTCGTGCAGCTTGGCCACACGGACGATCATTTCCTGGATCAGAACGGTCTTACCGACACCGGCACCACCGAACAGACCGATCTTTCCACCCTTGACGTACGGGGTGAGAAGGTCGACGACCTTCAGGCCGGTCTCGAACATCTCGGTCTTGGACTCGAGCTGGTCGAAGGCCGGGGCCTTGCGGTGGATGCCCCAGCGCTCGGCGCCCTCGACGGAGGACGGGTCGTCGTTCAGGACCTGGCCGAGGGTGTTGAACACCCGGCCCTTGGTCACGTCGCCGACCGGCACCGAGATGGCGTTGCCCGTGTCGGTCACCGGGGCCTGGCGGACCAGGCCGTCGGTGGGCTGCATCGAGATGGTGCGGACCACGCCGTCACCCAGGTGCTGGGCGACCTCGAGGGTCAGCGTCTTCTTCTCGCCCTCCAGCGCCGGGTCGTCGACCTCGACGTGCAGAGCGTTGTAGATGTCCGGCATCGCGTCGACGGGGAACTCCACGTCGACGACCGGGCCGATGACCCGGGCGACGCGGCCCGTAGCCGTGGCCGTCTCAACAGTGGTCGTCATTACTTGTCACTCCCCGCGGTCGCGTCGGCCAGGGCTGCGGAGCCACCGACGATCTCGCTGATTTCCTGGGTGATATCGGCCTGGCGGGCCGCGTTGGCAAGCCGGGTGAGGCTGGTGATCAGGTCCCCGGCGTTGTCGGTGGCCGACTTCATCGCACGGCGCGTGGCGGCGTGCTTGGAGGCGGCCGACTGGAGCAGCGCGTTGTAGATACGGCTCTCGACGTAGCGCGGCAGCAGGGCGTCGAGGACGTCCTCCGCCGACGGCTCGAAGTCGTACAGCGGAAGAAGCTCGTTCTTCGTCGTCGACTCCTCGGCTACCTCTTCGAGGCTGAGCGGCAGCAGGCGGCCGTCGACCGCCGTCTGCGTCATCATCGAGACGAACTCGGTGTAGACGATGTGGAGTTCGTCCACGCCGCCCTCCGCCGTCTCCTTCTCGATGGCCTCGATCAGCGGCGCCGCGATGGTCTTGGCGTCACCGTACGAGGGCTCATCCGTGAAGCCCGTCCACTGCCCCGAGATCGTGCGCTCGCGGAAGTTGTAGTGGGCCACACCGCGGCGGCCGACGATGTAGACGTCGACCTCCTTGCCCGCTTCCTCGAGCCGCGCGGTCAGCTGCTCAGCGGCCTTGATGGCGCTGGAGTTGAACGCACCGGCCAGACCACGGTCGCTGGTCAGGAGCAGGACGGCGGCACGCGTGGCCGCCTCCGGCTCCGTCGTCAGCGGGTGGTTGGTGTTCGAACCGGTACCGACCGCCGTGACCGCGCGCGTGAGCTCGGTCGCGTACGGCGTGGAGGCCGCCACCTTGCGCTGCGCCTTGACGACGCGCGAGGCGGCGATCATCTCCATCGCCTTGGTGATCTTCTTGGTCGCGGTGACGGATTTGATGCGACGCTTGTAGACCCGGAGCTGGGCTCCCATGAGTCAGGTCCCTTCCGTCGTCACTTGCCGGCAGCGGCAGGAGCGTCCTCGCCGAGAAGCTTGCCGTCCGAGGTCTCGAACTGCTTCTTGAACTCCGCGACGGCGTCACCGATGGCCTGGATGGTGTCGTCCGACATCTTGCCGCCCTCCTTGATGGAGGTCATCAGGCCCTGCTCCTTGCGGTGCAGGTAGTCGAGCAGCTCGCGCTCGAAGCGGCGGATGTCCGCGACCGGGACCTCGTCCATCTTGCCGGTGGTGCCCGACCACACGGAGATGACCTGGTCCTCGGTGGCCATCGGCTGGTACTGGGGCTGCTTCAGCAGCTCGACCATGCGCTGACCGCGCTCCAGCTGGGCCTTGGACGCGGCGTCCAGGTCGGAGCCGAAGGCGGCGAACGCCTCGAGCTCACGGAACTGGGCGAGGTCGACCCTCAGACGTCCTGACACCTGACGGATCGCCTTGTGCTGCGCGGAACCACCGACTCGGGAGACGGAGATACCGACGTTGAGCGCGGGGCGCTGACCGGCGTTGAACAGGTCCGACTCCAGGAAGCACTGGCCGTCGGTGATGGAGATGACGTTGGTCGGGATGAACGCCGACACGTCGTTCGCCTTCGTCTCGACGATCGGCAGACCGGTCATCGAGCCCTTGCCCATGTCGTCCGAGAGCTTCGCGCAGCGCTCGAGCAGACGGGAGTGCAGGTAGAAGACGTCACCCGGGTACGCCTCGCGCCCCGGCGGGCGGCGCAGGAGCAGCGACACGGCGCGGTAGGCGTCGGCCTGCTTTGACAGGTCGTCGAAGACGATGAGGACGTGCTTGCCCTCGTACATCCAGTGCTGGCCGATGGCCGAACCGGTGTACGGCGCCAGGTACTTGAAGCCGGCCGGGTCGGACGCCGGAGCCGCGACGATGGTCGTGTACTCCAGGGCGCCGGCCTCTTCGAGGGCACCACGCACGGAGGCGATGGTGGAACCCTTCTGACCGATGGCGACGTAGATGCAGCGCACCTGCTTGTTCACGTCACCGCTGCGCCAGTTGTCGCGCTGGTTGATGATCGTGTCGACGGCCAGGGCGGTCTTGCCGGTCTGGCGGTCACCAATGATCAGCTGACGCTGGCCACGGCCGATCGGGGTCATCGCGTCGACGGCCTTGTAGCCGGTCTCCATCGGCTCGTGCACCGACTTGCGCTGCATGACCGTGGGGGCCTGCAGCTCGAGGGCGCGACGACCGCTGGTCTCGATCTCGCCGAGGCCGTCGATCGGGTTGCCGAGCGGGTCGACGACGCGGCCGAGGTAGCCCTCGCCCACGGCGACCGACAGCACCTCGCCGGTACGGCTGACCGACTGGCCTTCCTCGATGCCGCTGAACTCACCGAGGACGATCGAACCGATCTCGCGCTCTTCCAGGTTCAGCGCAAGACCGAGCGTGCCGTCCTCGAACTTCAGCAGCTCGTTGGCCATGGCCGAGGGCAGGCCCTCGACCTTCGCGATGCCGTCGCCGGCAAGGGTGACCGTACCGACCTCCTCGCGCGAGGCCGCGTCCGGCTTGTACGCCTGGACAAAGTTCTCCAGCGCGTCCCGGATCTCCTCCGGCCGGATCGTGAGCTCCGCCATCTGGGTTCCCTGCTCTCCTTGTTGGGCCCGAAGTGTTCTTGGGGGGTCTGGGGCTGTGTCCCTTAGCGGCTTGCGCCGCGGGCCCCCAGGAATCCTCTGCACGGCCCAACTAGGGCCGTAGTCATACGTGTTGAGTTACTAGCCCGCCATGCGGCGGTGTGCGTCCTCGATGCGGTCCGCGATGCTGCCGTTGATGACCTCGTCGCCCACCTGCACCGTGATCCCGCCGAGGACCTCGGGGTCCACGTCCAGGTTCAGGTGCATCTGGCGGCCGTAGACCTTGGCCAGGACGGCACCGAGTCGCTGCTTCTGCTGGTCCGAGAGCGGAACAGCGGACGTCACGACGGCGACCATGCGGTCCCGGCGGTCCGCGGCCAGCTTGGAGAGGGACTCGAGTCCCCCTTCCAGGCTACGTCCACGCGGCACGGTCACAAGGCGCGAGACGAGTCGCTCCGTGACCTCGTCGGCGCGGCCGCCGAGCAGGCTGCGCAGCAGCTCGCCCTTGGCTGCGCCGGTGGCGGCGCGGTCGGTGAGCGCGGCCCGCAGCTCCGTGCTGGAGGAGACGATCCGGCCGAACCGGAAGATCTCGTCCTCGACGTCGTCGAGCGAGCCCGCCTTCTGCGCGGCCGTCAGGTCGGCGACGTTGGCCAGCTCCTCCAGGGAGTCGACCAGGTCACGCGAGCGCGACCAGCGCGAGCGCACCATCCCGGACACGAGGTCGGCGGTCTCGCCGCCCACCTTGTCGGACAGCAGACGCCCGGCGAGCTCGGCCTTGGCCTCACCGGCCTGCGCCGGGTCGGTCAGGACCCGACGCAGCGACACCTCGCGGTCGAGCAGCGCGGTGACCGCGGCCAGCTCGTCCCCGAGCTTCCTCGCGTCGACCGACGTGTTGTCGGTCAGCGCGTCGAGACGCTCACGCGCGGCGGCCAGGGCCTCGCGGCTGGCTCCGTGCGCTGTCATCGAGCCGCCTCGGCCTTCTCCTCGAGCTCGTCGAGGAACCGGTCGATGGTGCGGCTCTGCCGGGCGCTGTCCTCGAGGGACTCGCCGACGAGCTTGCCGGCCAGGTCGGTGGCCAGCTGGCCCACGTCCTGGCGCAGGGTCTGCGCGGCGGCCTTGCGGTCGGCCTCGATCTGGGCGTGACCGGCGGCGACGATCTCCTCGCGCTGCCGCTGACCCTCGGCGCGCATCTCGGCGATGAGCTGGGCGCCCTGCTCCTGCGCCTCCTGGCGCAGACGCGCGGCCTCGTGCCGGGCCTCGGCGAGCTGAGCCTTGTACTGCTCGAGCACGCTCTGGGCCTCGGTCTGAGCGGCCTCGGCCTTCTCAATGCCGCCTTCGATCGCCTCGCGGCGCTCTTCCAGAACCTTGTTGATGTTCGGGAGGAGCTTCTTCCAGAAGAAGAAGAAGACGATGGCGAAGGCAATGGCGCCGACGAGCAGCTCAGGGCCCGGAGGCACGAGGGGGTTCTGCTCCTCCTCGGCCGCCAGCTGAACCAGGTTGGCGATCACATCAGTGCCTTTCGTCGAAAAGTGTCAGTAAGTGGTGATTACTTACCGAACACGAACGGCATAACGATGCCGATGAGGGCGAGCGCCTCACAGAAGGCGAAACCAAGGATCTGGTTGGCGCGGATCAGGCCGGCGGCCTCGGGCTGGCGGGCCAGGGCCTGGGTGCCGTTACCGAAGACGATGCCGACGCCGATGCCGGGGCCGATCGCGGCGAGGCCGTAGCCGATGGAGCCGGTGGAGCCGTGCAGGCCCTTCTCAGCGGCGATGTTGACCATGTCGAGAGCAGCGGACATGCCGTTACTTCCTTCTCTTTCACTGGCCGGTGGGGGTTGGCCACCGGACGATCTGGGGGCTTGGCGGGTTCAGGGAGCTCAGTGGTGCTCGGCGGTGGCGCCCTGGATGTACGAGCAGGCGAGGAGCACGAAGACGTACGCCTGGACGGCCTGCACGAAGAGCTCGAAGAGGACCATGGTGATGGTCATCACGAAGGAGACGCCGGCGGCCGGGATCATGTAGCTGTTCAGGAGGTACCAGGAGGCGACGGTGAACATCACCAGCATCAGGTGACCCGCGAACATGTTGGCGAAGAGTCGCACCGCGTGCGTGAAGGGACGCACGAGGAGGTTCGAGAAGAGCTCGATGAAAGAAACGAGCCACTTGATCGGGCCGAGCGAGTTGTCGTAGCCGGTGATGTTCTTCCAGCCGCCGACGAACCCGTGACGCTTGAAGGTCAGCGGCACCCAGATCAGGTAGACGATCAGGGCGAGCACGGCCGGGTAGGCGATGACCGACGAGACGGGGAACTGGGTCAGCGGCACGACCGACCAGATGTTCATGATCCAGATGAAGAAGAACATCGAGACCATGAGGGGGACGTACTTCTCGCCCTCCTTCTTGCCCAGCGTCTCGTAGACGATGCCGCGCCGGACGAAGTCGTAACCGGCCTCGGCGGCCAGCTGGAGCTTGCCCGGGACCACCTTGGCCTTGCCGAAGGCGGCGTAGAAGAAGGTGACAACGACGAGCGTGGTCAACAGGGCAAGAAGCATCACCTTGTTGAACTCGAACCCGCCGACGGTGAACATCGGCTTGAAGAGGAACGAGTGCAGGCCCGGAGCCGGGAAGCCGCAGCCGTTGTCGGACATGATCCGACAGCTCCAGTCAAAGGCGAGCTCGGTCTGGTCAGCACTCACCGCGGGCTCCTTCGGCGTGACGCATAGGTACGGCAACCTCGTTGTCGTGTCGGCGCGGCGCGCAGCCGCGAGTCGGCACCGGACTGGTGTTTCGGATGTGGGGGCGGCAATCAGGCATCGAGCCTCGCGATCGTGCAGGCGTCAGCTCAGATGCCCGCGCCAGCAGTGCCGCAGTTGGCACCGGACGATAGCAGCAACCTGAACGTGCATTTATCCCGCCCCTACCCTTCACGTGGACGACCCCGACTTCTCCGGCTTGTCACTCTTCGAGGAGTCGCTTTTGCCGGAATCGGGCTCTACGTAAAGGATCTTGGCCTTCATATGCGCTCGGGCCTGCGACGCCATCCATACGACGGTCGCCACGACAAGTCCGGCGGCGAATGCCTTCGGGTTGAACAGCGTGGTGTCCCTGAAGATGCCCACGAACATGAGCAGCAGCAGGAGTTGGGCGACATAGAGCATCAGCCCCATCGCCTGGAAAAGGTGCGGAAGCGATTTTGCCGTCCACTGCAGGACGAACATTCCGAGCCCCATGAAGATGATGGCCAGCGCGGTGCCGACGACAGCGCCGAGCGCCCCCTCGCCGCCGGCGACCACGGCACTGACGACGGCTGCGATCGCGCCGACGGCAGCCGTGGGTACGGCGCACTGAAGGAGAGTACGGGTGTCTTGAGACGGCATGGCGGCAACTCCGCTTGCTGATGGGGGCAGGGTGTCGTCATGGACGAGCGTAGTCCCGGGTCGAGAAGGTCCCTCGGTCCAATGGACCGTCGCACTACGGTCCTTCGGCTCTATCCCCGGGTCTCGTGAACCGTATCACAAACTATTTGATGCGGTCTTTACCTAGTAGGTGTGCTCACTGTCACACGTGAGAGGTAACCCGCGCGTCTGTGCACCCAGGGCGTCAACTTGTCTGGTATTGGGGTGCTTTGGCGTTGGCCGTCAACCTGACGTACCCGCCTTGCGCCGATCCTGGAAGCGCGAGCGGGGGCCAACTGCTGTCGCTCCGTTGACGCCTGCGGGGACGGGGGTCCGCTCTTCGGTGTCCGATTCGTTCTTATCGGTCTCGTACGAGACGTCGGCCGGGATCTCGTCGGCAGCGCGCCCGCGGCGGTAGCGCGGCGGCACGAACGCCTCCGCCCAGCGCGGGGTGCGCGGAGTGAAGCGGGGCAGCAGGAGCAGCACCAGACCCACCGCGCTGAGCGCGACGATCACCAGCAGGATCCACATGCTCGTCGAGTGCACCGAGTACGAGACGGTGCCGAAGGCGATGAGCGCCGACCAGAAGTACATGATCAGCACCGCGCGGCTGTGGGAGTGGCCGATCTCCAGGAGCCGGTGGTGCAGGTGGCCGCGGTCGGCGGCGAACGGCGACTGGCCGTTCCAGGTGCGGCGGACGATCGCGAGGACCAGGTCCGCGAACGGGATCGCGATGATCGTCAGCGGCATCAGGAGCGGGATGAAGACGGGGAGCATCGCGTGGGTCGCGTCCCGGACGCCGCCGAAGTTCAGCTTCATCGCGTCCGGGTCGACCTGCCCGGTGATGGAGATGGCGCCCGCGGAGAGCACGAGGCCGATGAGCATCGAGCCCGAGTCGCCCATGAAGATCCGCGCGGGGTGCATGTTGTGCGGCAGGAAGCCCAGACACATGCCCATGAGGATGGCCGCGAAGAGCGTGGCGGGGGCCGCGGCCTCGATCCCGTAGCCGTACCAGAGGCGGTAGGCGTACATGAAGAACGCCGCGGCGGCGATGCAGACCATGCCCGCGGCGAGACCGTCGAGACCGTCGACGAAGTTGACGGCGTTGATGGTGATGACCACGAGGGCGACGGTGAGGAGCGTGCCCTGCCACTGGGTGAGCGCGACGGTGCCGACGCCGGGGACCGGGATCCACAGGATCGTCAGACCCTGCATCACCATGACGCCCGCGGAGATCATCTGGCCGCCGAGCTTGATCAGGGCGTCGATCTCGAACTTGTCGTCGAGGACGCCGATCAGCCAGATCAGGGCGGCTCCGGACAGGAGCGCCCGCGGCTCGTGCGAGTTCTCGAAGGCGTCGCTGAGGTTCGGCAGATGGTCCGCCACGAGCAGGCCCGCGCACAGCCCGAAGAACATGGCGATGCCGCCGAGCCGCGGCGTGGGCTCACGGTGCACGTCACGGGCGCGGATCTCCGGCATCGCCCCGGCCACGATCGCGAACTTCCGCACCGGGCCGGTCAGCAGATAGGTCACCGCGGCCGTGATGCAGAGCGTCAGCAGGTATTCACGCACGGGCTTCCCCACAGGTATCGCTGGCCATCTCAGCCCCACACCCTAGCTTTGCGCGCATAAGGATGAGGACTTTCGGGTAGCGACGATGGTTGCACGAATACGCGGCTCCTCCGGCCCGCCTACCCTCCGGCGGCCCCCTTACTGCCCCGGATAGGGCGGAAATCTCGCGGCCAGTTCACGCACCGCGGCACGCGCCTGCGGCTCCTCCCGTACGGCGTCCCGCAGCAGCCCCGCGATCCGCACCATCTCCGCCTCCCCCATCCCCTGCGTGGTCACGGCCGCGGTGCCCAGGCGCAGTCCGCGGTCGTCGCGGTGCGGCAGCGCGCAGGTGTCCAGGACGAGGCCGGCGGCGGCGAGACGCCCGCGCGCGACATGTGCCTCCACCCCGTACGGAGCGGGGTCGGCCAGGACGACATGGGTGTCGGTGCCGCCGGTGCTGATCTCGAACCCCGCGGTGGCCAGCGCCTCGGCGAGGGTCCGGGCGTTGGCGACCACCTGATGGGCGTACCCGGTGAACGCCGGGGTGGCCGCCTCCCCGAAGGCGACGGCCTTCGCGGCGATGGCGTTCATCTGTGCGCCGCCCTGGGTGAAGGGGAACACCGCCCGGTCGACGCGCTCCGCGAGCTCGGCCCCGCACAGCAGCATCCCGCCGCGCGGTCCGCGCAGCACCTTGTGCGTCGTCGCACACACCACGTCGGCGTACGGCACCGGGCTCGGTGCCGCTCCCCCGGCGACCAGACCGATCGGGTGCGCGGCGTCCGCGATCAGATAGGCGCCCACGTCGTCGGCGATCTCGCGGAAGGCCGCGTAGTCGATGTGCCGGGGGTAGGCGATGGAACCGCAGACCAGCGCCTTGGGCCGGTGGCTGCGGGCGAGGGCGTGCACCTGCTCGTAGTCGATGAGCCCGCTCTCCGGGTCGACCCCGTACCCGACGAAGTCGAACCACCGCCCCGAGAAGTTCGCGGGCGAACCGTGCGTGAGGTGGCCCCCGTACGGCAGGCCCAGGGCGAGGACGGTGTCGCCGGGGCGGAGCAGCGCGGCGTACGCGGCGAGGACCGCCGAGGACCCCGAGTGCGGCTGCACGTTGGCGTGGTCGGCGCCGAACAGCGCGGTGGCCCGCTCGACCGCGGTGCGCTCGGCGACGTCGACCAGCTCGCAGCCGCCGTGGTGGCGGGCCCCGGGGTAGCCCTCGGCGTACTTGTTGGCGAGCGGGGAGCCGAGGGCGGCGAGCACCGCGGGCGAGGTGAAGTTCTCGGCGGCGATCAGCTGGAGCGTCGTCGACTGGCGGTCGAGCTCGCCGAGGAGGATCCCGGCGAGCTCGGGGTCCTGGCGGCGGAGCGCGTCGAAGTCCGCGTACGCCTGGGCGGCGGGCCGTTCAGTGGTCACCGGCATCTTGGGCTCCGGGCCTTGGCGGGAGTTTCCTCCAATGTAGGCCGGGGTGCGAGGTGGCGCCTCCGGCGGTCCTATATCGCCGGACGGGCCAGGGACAGCCCGTCCGGCGATTGAGGACGAGGCGCATTCAGCGCCGACAGGGGGTCCAGGGGCGAAGCCCCAGGAGGCCCGCCCAGGGGCGACGGAGTCGCGGATTCGGGTAGGGGCGGGATCGGGGAAGGGAGACTAGGCCCGCGCGGGGACGCCGGTGAGCGCCGTCACCACCGGGTCCAGCGCCTGGCTGATCTCGTCCCCGACGGAGCGGAAGAACGGCAAGGGCGCCCCGTACGGGTCGTACACCTCGTCCGCCTCCACACTCGGAGCGAGCAGCCACCCCCGCAGCGCCGCCGCGGCCCGCACCAGCGCACGGGCCCGCTCGACGACCCCGTCGGCCAGCGGATCCGGCAGCGTCGCCGGGTCTATCGCCCGGACGAGCCGGGTGAACTCCTTCAGCGTGAACGTGCGCAGACCCGCCGAGTGTCCCATCGAGATGACCTGCGCCCGGTGGTCCCGCGTCGCCGTCAGGACGAGGTCCGCGCGGATCACGTGGTCGTCGAGGAGCTCGCGCCCGAAGAACCCGGTCGCGTCCGCGCCGAAGTCGGCGAGGACCGTCTCGGCGTTGGTCTCCATGGGGGCGCCCTCGTGGCCCCAGGTGCCCGCGCTCTCCACGATCAGCCCGCCCGTCGAGGGGTCGCCGAGCCGGTCGCTCAGGGCATGCCGGGTCAGCCGCTCGGTGATCGGCGAGCGGCACACATTGCCGGTGCTGACGTGGAGGATGCGGAAGGTGTCCCCCGTATGAGGGTCCCTCGTACGAGAGAGGTCGTCGAGGTCGCCCGCTATGCCACGCCCCGTCTCAGGGGCTGTCAATTCGCCACCTCAAGGTCGGGTACGACCTTGCGCAGCTCGTCCGCGTCGAGGGCGCCGGCGCGCAGCAGGAGGGGCACCTTGCCGGTCACGTCGACGATGGACGAGGGAACGATGCCGGGGGTGGGGCCGCCGTCCAGGTAGACGGAGATGGAGTCGCCGAGCATCTCCTGCGCGGCGTCGCAGTCCTCGGGCGCCGGGTGCCCGGTGAGGTTGGCGGAGGAGACGGCCATCGGGCCGAACTCGGTGAGCAACTCGATCGCGACGGGGTGCAGCGGCATCCGGATCGCCACCGTGCCCCGGGTGTCGCCGAGGTCCCACTGGAGCGAGGGCTGCTGCTTGGCGACGAGGGTCAGGGCGCCCGGCCAGAAGGCGTCGACGAGCTCCCAGGCGGACTCGGAGAAGTCCGTGACCAGGCCGTGGAGGGTGTTCGGGGAGCCGATCAGGACGGGCGTGGGCATGGCGCGGCCACGGCCCTTGGCGTCGAGGAGATCGGCGACCGCCTCCGGGCTGAACGCGTCGGCCCCGACCCCGTACACGGTGTCCGTGGGCAGCACGACAAGCTCGCCGCGGCGGACGGCGGACGCGGCCTCGCGCAGACCGGTCGCGCGGTCGGTCACGTCGTTGCAGTCGTATCGCCGAGCCATTTAGCGGGCCTCCTCGTACACGTACAGGGTCAGGAAGTAGGGGGTGGCGGCCATTACGGCAGCGCCTTGCGGGCGGTCGCGAAGCGCGGCCTGTTGTTGAGGTCGGGGTGGTCGGCTGCGTCCGCCCAGCCCCGCTCCTCGGTGAAGATCCACGGCACCTGGCCGCCCTGGGTGTCGGCGTGCTCGATGACGACGACGCCGCCGGGGCGGAGCAGGCGGTGTGCGGTCCGCTCGATGCCGCGGATCAGGTCGAGGCCGTCCTCGCCGGAGAACAGGGCGAGTTCGGGATCGTAGTCCCGGGCCTCGGGGGCGACGTACTCCCACTCCGTGAGCGGGATGTACGGCGGGTTGGAGACGACCAGGTCCACCTGGCCGTCGAGCTCCGGGAGCGCGTCCCTCGCGTCCCCCTGGTGGAGCTGGACCCTGGACCCCTCGACGTTCTTGCGGGTCCACTTGAGGGCGTCGTCGGAGAGCTCCACGGCGTGCACCCGGGAGCGGGGCACCTCCTGCGCCATGGCGAGCGCGATGGCTCCGGACCCGGTGCAGAGGTCGACGATCAGGGGCTCCACGACGTCCATCGCGCGCACCGCGTCTATGGCCCACCCGACGACCGACTCGGTCTCCGGGCGCGGCACGAAGACGCCGGGCCCGACCTGGAGCTCCAGGTAGCGGAAGAAGGCGCGCCCGGTGATGTGCTGGAGCGGTTCGCGGGCCTCACGGCGCGCGATCGCCTCCCAGTACCGGGCGTCGAAGTCCGCGTCCTTGACGGAGTGCAGCTCGCCCCGCTTGACGCCGTGCACGAACGCGGCGAGCTCCTCCGCGTCGTTGCGCGGCGAGGGCACGCCTGCGTCGGCCAGCCGCTGGGTGGCCTGGGCCACTTCCGCGAGCAGCAGGTTCACGCTGGTCCTCCGGGGCTGAGCGGGCTGAGCGGTGGTCGGTTGCGGGCTGCCTCAGGCGGCGGCGAGCTTGGCGGCGGAGTCCGCGTCGACGCACGCCTGGATGACCGCGTCCAGCTCGCCGTCGAGCACCTGGTCCAAGTTGTACGCCTTGAAGCCGACGCGGTGGTCCGAGATCCGGTTTTCCGGGAAGTTGTACGTCCGGATCTTCTCGGAGCGGTCGACGGTGCGGACCTGGCTGCGGCGGGCGTCCGCGGCCTCCTTCTCCGCCTCCTCCTGGGCCGCCGCGAGGAGCCTGGAGCGCAGAATACGCATCGCCTGCTCCTTGTTCTGCAGCTGGCTCTTCTCGTTCTGGCAGGAGGCGACGACGCCGGTGGGGATGTGCGTGATCCGCACCGCGGAGTCGGTCGTGTTGACGGACTGGCCGCCGGGCCCGGACGAGCGGTAGACGTCGATGCGCAGGTCGTTGGCGTGGATCTCGACGTCGATCTCCTCGGCCTCGGGCGTGACGAGAACACCGGCGGCGGAGGTGTGGATGCGCCCCTGCGACTCGGTGGAGGGCACGCGCTGCACGCGGTGCACACCGCCCTCGTACTTCAGCCGGGCCCAGACGCCCTGGCCGGGCTCGGTCGCGCCGCCCCCGCCCTTGGTCTTCACGGCGACCTGGACGTCCTTGTAGCCGCCGAGCTCGGACTCGGTGGAGTCGATGATCTCGGTCTTCCAGCCGACGCGCTCCGCGTACCGCAGGTACATGCGCAGCAGGTCGCCGGCGAACAGGGCCGACTCGTCGCCGCCCGCGCCCGCCTTGATCTCGAGGATGACGTCCTTGTCGTCGGACGGGTCGCGGGGCACCAGGAGCAGCCGCAGCTTCTCGGTGATCTCCTCGCGCTGCTGCTCCAGGTCCTTCACCTCGGCGGCGAACTCCGGGTCGTCCGCGGCGAGTTCACGGGCCGTCTCGATGTCGTCGCCGGTCTGCTTCCAGGTCCGGTACGTGGCGACGATCGGGGTCAGCTCGGCGTAGCGCTTGTTGAGCTTGCGCGCGTTGGCCTGGTCCGCGTGCACGGAAGGGTCGGCGAGCTGCTTCTCCAGGTCGGCGTGCTCGCCGATGAGTTCCTCGACCGCCTCGAACATCTCGGGCTCCTGAATTCTTACGAAGGGGTGTGAGCGACCAAAAACGCCGGTCCCGGCCACCCCGAGGGGCGGCCGAGGACCGGCGCAGGTGGCTCGCTACTTCTTGGAGCCGGCGGCCTTGCCGAAGCGGGCCTCGAAGCGGGCCACACGGCCACCGGTGTCGAGGATCTTCTGCTTGCCCGTGTAGAACGGGTGGCACTCGGAACAGACCTCGGCACGGACGGTGCCGCTCGAGATCGTGCTACGGGTGGTGAACGACGCGCCACAGGTGCAGCTGACCTGCGTCTCGACGTACTCGGGGTGGATGTCGCGCTTCAAGGTGTCTCCTATTTTCGGGAGGGCGCCGGGTCGCCTACGCGGGATGCGGGGGCGTGAACCGGAGCCGACGTACCAGTCTGCCAGGACTGGCCGCATCTGCCCAAACCGGGGTGGGGGCGGAACTATTCCCGCACCCCGGCCGGACACGCTGCGGACACGCTCAGTTACTGGTCACCACGTCGCCCGCGGAGCCCTTGTCGCCCGCGGACTTGTCGGTGGCGGACTTGGGAATGGGCTGGTCGGCGCGGAGCGCGTCCCAGACCTCCTGGTCGGCCTTCTCCAGGGGCAGGACGCGGTTGGGGTCGGCCGGGTCGTACTGGATGGGGAGCGTCACCATCTTCATGTCGCCCGCGCCGATGCCCTTGAGCCCGCCTGCGAAGCTCGCGAGGGACTTCACGTCGTTCAGGTCGGAGTCGGTGGTGATGGCGCTGGTGGCGTCGTCCGCGAGGTCGAAGGTCTTCTTCCAGTTACTGAAGATGCCAACGTCCTTGACCTGGTTGATCAGAGCCTTGATGAACGCCTGCTGGAGCTGGATGCGGCCGAGGTCGCTGCCGTCGCCGACGCCGTGCCGGGTGCGGACCAGGCCGAGGGCCTGCTCACCGTTGAGGGTGTGCGAGCCGGGCTTCAGGTTCAGGTGGCTCTTGTCGTCGTTGATGGCCTTCTTGGTGGTGATGTCGACGCCGCCGAGGGTGTCGATGAGCTTCTTGAAGCCCGTGAAGTCGACCTCGACGTAGTGGTCCATGCGGATGCCGGACATCTTCTCGACGGTCTTGACGGCGCAGGCGGGGCCGCCCACCTCGTAGGCCGTGTTGAACATCTGGCGCTGCCCGCCCGGGTCGGTCTTGCCGTCGCCGGTCGCGCACTCGGGCCGGGTGATGAGGGTGTCCCTGGGTATGGAGACGACGCTCGCCTTCTTGTGGCCCTTGTAGACGTGGACGATCATCGCGGTGTCCGAGCGGGCGCCGCCCTCGTCCTTGCCGTACTTGGAGTTGTCGCCGGAGCGGGAGTCGGAGCCGAGGACGAGGATGTCCTGCGAGCCGTTGTCGACGTCGTCCGGGCGGTCCGTGCCGAGGGCGGCGTTGATGTCGACGCCCTTGATGTTCCCGTTGAGCTTGAAGTAGACGTAGCCGAGCCCCGCTCCGCCGAGCACGATCACCGAGGCCGCGGTCCAGGCCGTGACGACCAGGGTCTTGCGGCCCCTGCTGGTCGGCTTGCGGCGTCGGCCGCCACCGCCCTTGCCCCTCTTGGGCTTCGCAGTCGCCGCCGTGCTGTCGTCGGTCATGTGCTCCTCAGTCCTCGTCGGGTCGGGTACCCCCTGCTTTCAGGGTCAGGCGCGGTTTGTCGTCACTTGTCAGACGTGGAAACCGAAAGAAGGGTTGCACAGCAGGTTGAGCGCGGCCCGGGGTCCGACGACTCCGGAGCGTGGCCGAACGTCTAGTACTTTTGGCCCCCCACCTGCGGTTTCTTCCTTACGCGGGCTACGGGCTGTGACCGTGAGAATCTCTTATGTGTGTGGCCAAGGTCTCTCTTCGGTCTCACTTTCCGCACGTCACGACAGAGGGCCGCCCCCGTCACAGGCGTGACGGGGGCGGCCCTCTGAGCTGCTGACGACGGGGTCAGTCGTTGCCGTTGCCCGGCGTCGGCGTCGTCTTCTGGATCTGCAGCAGGAACTCCGCGTTGGACTTCGTCTGCTTCATCTTGTCCAGGAGGAGCTCGATCGCCTGCTGCTGGTCGAGCGCGTGCAGCACCCGGCGCAGCTTCCAGACGATGGACAGCTCGTCGCTGCCGAGCAGGATCTCTTCCTTACGGGTGCCGGACGCGTCCACGTCCACCGCCGGGAAGATGCGCTTGTCGGCGAGCTTCCGGTCGAGCTTGAGCTCCATGTTGCCGGTGCCCTTGAACTCCTCGAAGATCACCTCGTCCATGCGGGAGCCGGTGTCGACGAGCGCGGTCGCGAGGATGGTCAGCGAGCCGCCGTCCTCGATGTTGCGCGCGGCACCGAAGAAGCGCTTCGGGGGGTACAGGGCGGTGGAGTCCACACCACCGGACAGGATGCGCCCGGAGGCCGGGGCCGCGAGGTTGTACGCACGGCCGAGGCGGGTGATGGAGTCCAGCAGGACGACGACGTCGTGACCGAGCTCGACGAGCCGCTTCGCGCGCTCGATGGCGAGCTCGGCGACCGTGGTGTGGTCCTCGGCGGGACGGTCGAAGGTCGAGGAGATGACCTCGCCCTTCACCGACCGCTGCATGTCGGTGACCTCTTCCGGACGCTCGTCGACCAGGACGACCATCAGGTGGCACTCGGGGTTGTTGTGCGTGATCGCGTTGGCGACCGCCTGCATGATCATGGTCTTGCCGGTCTTCGGCGGGGCCACGATCAGACCGCGCTGGCCCTTACCGATGGGCGAGACGAGGTCGATGATGCGGGTGGTGAGCACGCCCGGGTCGGTCTCCAGACGGAGCCGGTCCTGCGGGTAAAGAGGCGTCAGCTTGTTGAACTCCGGCCGCCCGCGCCCGGATTCGGGCGCCATGCCGTTGACCGAGTCGAGGCGCACGAGCGCGTTGAACTTCTCGCGGCGCTCGCCGTCCTTGGGCTGACGCACCGCGCCGGTGACGTGATCGCCCTTGCGCAGACCGTTCTTGCGGACCTGGGCGAGGGAGACGTACACGTCGTTGGGACCGGGGAGGTAGCCCGACGTACGGATGAAGGCGTAGTTGTCGAGGATGTCCAGGATGCCCGCGACGGGGATCAGGACGTCGTCCTCGGAGACCTGCGGCTCGTTGCCGAAGTCGTCGCGGCCACGACGGCCACGGCGGTCCCGGTAACGACCGCGGCGGCCGCGGCGGCCACCCTCGAAGTCGTCGTCGTCCTGCGGGCCGTTGTCCCGCTGCCGGTCCTGACGGCCGCCCTGCTGCTGGCGGTTGCCGCCCTGCTGGTCGTCGCCCTTGTTGCCGCGGCGGTCGCGGTCGCGGCCACGGCCCTGACGGTCGCGGCGGCCCTGGCGGCCCTCCGTGTTGCCGTCCCCGGAGCCGTCGTTGTTCTTGCCCTCGGGCTGCGCGTCGGCCTTGGCCTCGCCCTTCGCCTCGGCGGTGACGGTCTCCGGGCTGCCCGCGTCCGCGGTGGCCCGGCGCCGGCGGCGGTCGCCCGTGCCCTTGTCGTCTCCCCCGAGCTCTCGGCTGCGCTCGAGCAGGGAGGGACCCCCCTCGGGCTGGCCCGGGATGTCGATCTGCTGCTGGCCCGCGGCCTTCGAGGTGGCCTTCTCGGCCTCGCTCTTGTCGGCGCCGCCCGCCTTCGCGGCCTTGTCACCGCTGTCGCCCTTGCCGGCCTTCTCCGCCTGGTCGGCGGCGGCCTCGCCGGTGCGGGCCTTCGAGGTGGCCCTGCGCTTCGGCTTGGTCTCGGTAGCGGCGTCGGCGGCCTTCGCCGGGGCCCCTCCCCCGGCCTGCGCCTCCTTGATGACCTCGATCAGCTGGCTCTTGCGCATCCGCGCGGTGCCCCTGATGCCGAGGCCCGATGCGACCTGCTGCAGCTCCGCCAGCACCATGCCCTCAAGGCCGGTGCCGCGGCGCCGCCGGGACCCGGCCGAAGCACCGGTGGCAGGCGCCGCAGAGGCGTCCGTGGCGGGCGTGTCGGCAGTCACGCCCATCAGATCGGTGGTGTCGCTCACGAAGGGTCCTTCCCTGGAGCGGACGTCGGCCTTCTGGCTCGGCGACCGGTTGTGCTGTCCGGCGGTCCTTGCTGTGTGGACCGTGCCGGGGCGGTGGTCCGCCAACGCGGCGGAAGAATTCACTGGTGATGGCGATTCCCGATGCGATGCCACAAAGGAGCTGTGTCACCCGGCTCGGTCACGCCGGTTCCGGAGCGTGCTCGGCACCGCTCAGTGCAGGGCACAGAGCAGTTTGGGAGGCTCCCGGAAGGATGGTTGTCCCGGACGGGGACACGAAGCACCTCGCCATGGATGGGTCGGGTGCAGACTTGAGGTTAACACTACCGGATCCAACAAACATTCCCCCTCTCGAAATCCGGCGACCTACCGGACATCACTGCGTCAGGGCGCAAGCGGCAGCACGCTCGCCCCCGCGGAATCAAGGGCGAGGCGGTTGGCCGCCCAGCCCTCGCCCGCAAGCCGTGCGACCTTGTCGGCCGCACTGTCGTCGACCAGCGCGAGGACCGTGGGTCCGGCGCCGGAGATCACCGCGGGGACGCCGTCCGCGCGGAGCCGCTCCACCAGGGCGGCGCTCTCCGGCATCGCGGGAGAGCGGTATTCCTGGTGCAGCCGGTCCTCGGTGGCGGGCAGCAGCAGCTCGGGGCGCCTGGTCAGGGCCTCGACGAGCAGGGCCGCACGGCCCGCGTTGACCGCCGCGTCCACGTGCGGGACGGTGCGCGGGAGCAGCCCGCGGGCGGTCTCGGTGAGTACCGGCTTCCCCGGTACGAAAACCACCGGAACGATGGAATCGACGGGGTCCATCCTGATCGCACGCGCCGCTCCCCCGTCCATCCAGGAGAGCGTGAAGCCACCGAGCAGACAGGCCGCGACGTTGTCGGGGTGTCCCTCGATCTCGGTGGCGAGCTCGAGCAGCGCGGCGTCGTCGAGCCGGGCGTCGCCCCCTATCGTCACGGCGCGCGCGGCGACGATGCCCGCGCAGATGGCGGCGGACGAGGAGCCGAGGCCGCGGCCGTGCGGAATGCGGTTGGCGCAGACGATTTCCAGTCCGCGCGGCTGGCCGCCGAGGAGGTCGAAGGCCGTGCGCAGGGAGCGCACGAGGAGATGTGACTCGTCGCGCGGGAGCGTCTCGCTGCCCTCGCCTGCGATGTCGATGTTCAGGCCGGAGTCGGCCACCCGGACGACCACGTCGTCGTACAGCCCCAGCGACAGGCCGAGGGCGTCGAAGCCCGGGCCGAGGTTGGCGCTGGTGGCGGGGGTGCGCACCCGGACGGCGGCGGCGCGGAACGCGGGACCGGCCATCGCTCGATGACTCTCCTTGAACTGCGTGATGTGTGGGACGTGCCACCGACGTGCCGGATGAACGACATCGCCCGAAGGCCCTGGGCGGCGGCAGTCCCGCGGCATATGCGGCGGGACGGGTTCGGTACAGCCTATCGAAGGAAGGTTCTGTGGCGACATAGGGCGCACAGGAGGCGCACGATGCGTGTCGCGAGCCCCCTGTGCACCCCCAACGGACGGCCGCCGGATGGAGCTTGGGGTTCCGGGGCGTAGTGCCCCGGTCGAGGCAGGTTATGCCAGGCCGAGGCGCTCGGCTGCGGCGGCCGCGTCGACCGGGACCGTGACGGGCTGCGGGGCGCCCGCGACCGCCCAGTCCGGGTCCTTGAGGCCGTTGCCGGTGACCGTGCACACGATCTTCTGGCCCTTGTCGACCTTGCCCTGCTCGGCGGCCTTCAGCAGACCGGCGACCGAGGCGGCCGACGCGGGCTCCACGAAGACGCCCTCCTGGGACGCCAACAGCTTGTAGGCGCGCAGGATCTCACGGTCCGTCACCTCGTCGATGAAGCCGCCCGACTCGTCGCGTGCGGCGAGCGCGAAGTCCCACGACGCGGGGTTGCCGATGCGAATCGCGGTGGCGATGGTCGAGGGGTCCTTGACGATTTCGCCGCGGACGAGGGGCGCGGAGCCGGACGCCTGGAAGCCCCACATGCGCGGCGTGCGCGTGGAGACCGAGTCCGCCGCGTACTCCTTGTAGCCCTTCCAATAGGCCGTGATGTTCCCGGCGTTGCCCACCGGCAGGACGTGGATGTCCGGGGCGTCGCCGAGCGCGTCGACGATCTCGAACGAGGCGGTCTTCTGGCCCTCGATGCGGAACGGGTTGACCGAATTGACCAGCGCCACCGGGTAGTTCTCGGAGAGGCCGCGGGCCAGGTTCAGGCAGTCGTCGAAGTTGCCGTCGACCTGGAGGATCTTCGAGCCGTAGACGAGCGCCTGGCCCATCTTGCCGAGCGCGATCTTGCCCTGGGGCACCAGGACGGCGCAGACCATGCCCGCGCGTACGGCATAGGCGGCGGCCGAGGCCGAGGTGTTGCCGGTGGAGGCGCAGATGACGGCCTTGGCGCCCTCCTCCTTGGCCTTCGTGATCGCCATCGTCATGCCGCGGTCCTTGAAGGACCCGGTCGGGTTGGCGCCCTCGACCTTGAGGTGGACCTCGCAGCCGGTGCGCTCGGAGAGCACCTGCGCGGGCACGAGCGGCGTGCCGCCCTCGCGGAGCGTGACGACCTGCGTGGTGTCCGAGACCGGGAGGCGGTCCCGGTACTCCTCGATGATTCCGCGCCACTGGTGGGTCATTGCTGGTTACTCTCCTTCAACCCGCATGATGCTGGCGACACCACGCACGGTGTCGAGGTTCCGCAGCGCGTCGACGGTGCCGCTGAGGGCGGCGTCGGGCGCGCGGTGGGTGACGACGACGAGGGATGCTTCCCCGTCCTTGCCCGACTGGCGGACCGTATCGATGGATACGCCGTGCTCCGCGAAGACCGTCGCCACCTGGGCGAGCACGCCCGGCTTGTCGGCCACGTCGAGGCTGATGTGGTAGCGCGTGACGACCTCGCCCATGGAGCCGACGGGCAGCTGGGTGTACGCGGAGTCGCCGGGCCCCGTTGCCTCGGCGAGCTTGTTGCGGCAGACGGCGACGAGGTCGCCGAGGACCGCGGACGCGGTGGGCGAGCCGCCCGCGCCGGGGCCGTAGAACATGAGCTGCCCGGCGGCCTCCGCCTCGACGAAGACGGCGTTGTACGCGCCGCGCACCGAGGCCAGCGGGTGGCTGAGCGGGATCATCGCGGGGTGGACGCGGGCGGTCACGGAGCCCCCGTCGGCGGCCCGCTCGCAGATGGCGAGCAGCTTGATGGTGCAGCCCATGCGCTTCGCGGACGCGAAGTCGGCGGCGGTCACCTCGGTCATGCCCTCGCGGTGCACGTCGTCCAGGCGCACCCGGGTGTGGAAGCCGATGCCGGCGAGGATCGCGGCCTTGGCGGCGGCGTCGAAGCCCTCGACGTCGGCGGTCGGGTCGGCCTCCGCGTAGCCGAGCGCGGTGGCCTCGTCGAGGGCCTCCTGGTAGCCCGCCCCCGTCGTGTCCATGGCGTCGAGGATGAAGTTCGTCGTCCCGTTCACGATGCCGAGGACGCGGTTCACCTTGTCGCCGGCGAGGGACTCGCGCAGTGGCCGGATGAGCGGGATGGCACCGGCGACGGCGGCCTCGTAGTACAGGTCGCGGCCGTGCTCGACGGCGGCGGCGTGCAGGGCCGCGCCGTCCTGGGCGATGAGCGCCTTGTTCGCGGAGACGACCGAGGCGCCGTGCTCGAAGGCGGTGGTGATGAGCGAGCGGGCGGGCTCGATGCCGCCGATGACCTCGACGACGACGTCGATGTCACCGTGTTTGACGAGCGCCGTGGCGTCGGTGGTGACCAGGGCGGGGTCGATGCCCTCCCGCACCTTCGAGGGGCGGCGGACGGCCACCCCGGCCAGCTCGACCGGGGCGCCGATGCGCGCCGTGAGGTCATCGGCGTGCGTCGTCATGATGCGCGCCACCTCTGAGCCGACTACCCCACAGCCCAGCAGCGCCACCTTCAGTGGACGCGTACGCATCATGCGACCTCGTTTCCTTCTACTACTTACGACGGGTTAAGTCTCACCCACCGGAACGGACTTTCTAGCCCTTGTCCGGATCGTGAGACGTATATTTCATTAGCCGACATCGAGACGCAGGAGATCTTCCTCCGTCTCGCGCCGGACGACGACCCGCGCCCGACCGTCGCGCACAGCGACGACCGGGGGGCGCAGGGAGTGGTTGTAGTTGCTGGCCATGGAGCGGCAGTACGCGCCGGTCGCGGGCACGGCGATGAGGTCACCGGGCGCCAGGTCGGCGGGCAGGAACGCGTCCCGTACGACGATGTCGCCGCTCTCGCAGTGCTTGCCGACGACGCGGGCGAGCATCGGCTCCGCGTCCGAGGTGCGGGAGACCAGGGCGACGCTGTACTCGGCGTCGTACAGCGCGGTGCGGATGTTGTCCGACATGCCGCCGTCCACGGACACGTAGGTCCGCAGGCCCTCCAGCGGCTTGATGGTGCCGACCTCGTACAGCGTGAAGGCGGTCGGACCGACGATGGCGCGGCCGGGCTCGACGGAGATGCGCGGCATGCGCAGCTTCGCCGCCTCGCACTCGCGCGCCACGATCTCGTTGAGCGCCTTGGCGATCTCGTGCGGCTCGCGCGGGTCGTCGTCGCTCGTGTACGCGATGCCGAGGCCGCCGCCGAGGTCGATCTCGGGGAGCTCGACGCCGTGCTCGTCGCGCACCTCGGCGAGCAGCTGCACGACGCGGCGGGCGGAGACCTCGAACCCGGCCATGTCGAAGATCTGCGAGCCGATGTGCGAGTGGATCCCGATGAGTTCGAGCCCGTCGAGCTTCAGCGCACGCCGCACGGCTTCCGCGGCCTGCCCGCCCGCCAGCGCGATGCCGAACTTCTGGTCCTCGTGGGCGGTGGCGATGAACTCGTGGGTGTGCGCCTCCACGCCCACGGTCACGCGGATCTGCACGGGCTGCCGCTTGCCGAGGCGCTCGGCGGTGTGGGCGACGCGGACGATCTCCTGGAAGGAGTCGAGCACGATGCGGCCGACCCCGGCCTCGACGGCCCGCTCGATCTCCTCCTGCGACTTGTTGTTGCCGTGGAAGGCGATGCGCTCGGCGGGCATCCCGGCGGCGAGAGCGGTGGCGAGCTCGCCGCCCGAGCACACGTCGAGGTTGAGCCCCTCCTCGTCCAGCCACTTCACGACGGCGCGGGACAGGAACGCCTTCCCGGCGTAGAAGACGTCGGCGTCGGGCCCGAAGGCGTCCCGCCAGGAGCGGCAGCGGGTGCGGAAGTCGTCCTCGTCGAGGAAGTACGCGGGGGTGCCGAACTCCTCGGCGAGGCGCGTCACTTCGATCCCGCCGACGGACACGGCACCGTCGGCGCCCCGGGTCACGGTGCGGGACCAGACCTTCGGGTCGAGGACGTTCAGGTCGGCGGGCGGGGCGGTGTAGTGGCCCTCGGGCAGGACGTCGGCGTGGCGGGGGCCTGCGGGGTGTGCGGAACGGCTCATGTCTCAGTCGTCTCTCTCACGTCTCACAAATACTCAGGGGCGCTGAAGCCGAGCAGGGACAGGCCACCGGCGAGCACCGTCCCGGTGGCTTCGGCGAGGGCGAGCCGGGACCGGTGGGTGGCCGAGGGTTTCTCGTCACCGAGCGGCAGGGCCGTGTGCTGGCAGGCCAGGAAGGCGTCGGAGGTGTCGACGAGATACCGCGCGAGCCGGTCGGGTGCGTGCCGGCGGTCGGCGGCGGCCAGGGTGCGGGGGTAGTCCGCGAGGGCTTCGAGGAGCGTGCGCAGAGGCGCGGCCTGCTCCGTCCGTACGTCACCGGGCTCGGGTCCGAAACCGAGATCGGCGGCATTGCGGAGGAGGGCGCGGGTGCGGGCGTGGGCGTACCGGACGCGGAAGAGCGGGTTGGCCTCGCCCTGCACCAGGTGGGAGCCGTCGATGCGGGGCCGGTCGTGGGCGGCCGGGTGCAGCAGGGCCCAGCGGGCGGCGTCGGCGCCGAGCCGCAGCAGTTCGTCGTGGTCCGCCGGGCGGACGGGCACGGGCCGGAGAACGGAGATCCTCTCCTGGTCCTCGGCCGACGGGGCCCCGTACACATCGGCGTGCACCCCGAGCGCCTCCACCCAGGCGGGCTCGGGGGCGGCGTCGCAGCTGACGCGGACGAGGGCGCCCTGGGAGCGGAGGATGCGGCGCAGGGCGTCGGCGAGGACGAGGGCGCGGGGCTCGCGCGGGGTGTGGAGCCGGACGAGGCGCTGCTCGCCGCCGGCCGCCTGGGCGGGGTGGACGTGGCCGTAGTGCGGCCCTTGCTGGAGGACGTCGCGGACGACGGCTGCTTCGACGCCCGGGGCGGACCCTCCGCCCCCCGGGGAACGACCGCCTCCGAGGACTCGGACATCTCCGAGACCTCCGAGATCTCCGGCGGCTTCGGGATCTCCGGCGGCTTCGAGGGTGATGTTGAGGAACCCGGGGCCGGTGATCCCGACGTCGCCGATGCCGGGCTCCTGGCGGAGCCGGGCGGAGAGGATCTCGGCGACGCTCAGCGGGGGCTTGCCGGCGTCCCGCGCCACCTGCAGGGCCAGGTTCGTCGCGTAGTCCCCGTGCCCTCCGGCCCGCGGCCGCTCCACCACGACGCGCTCGGGCACGTCGCCGCACAGCTCACCCGCGTCCACCGCGCGGCGCATGGCGCGCAGCACGGTACGGGAGAGCTCGACGGGGGTCATGAGGCAAGGGTATGGGAGGAGGGGGCACCGACCGCGACCCGGTTTCCCGATTCCGGGGCTGCCCCGACCCGCCCGTCCACGTCGCGCGGTCAGCCTCGGGTGCGCCCGGCGCGCTCGGTCTCGCCGGTCCGGTCCCTGGGCTCCAGCGGGTCGACCGCCGATCCGGCCGCGGCCCCGCCCGCGGCCCGCTCCCTCAACTGCCGTACGGTCCGTACGAGTTCGGTGGGCTCGAAGGGCTTGGCCACGAAGGCGTCCACGCCGACGTCGAGGCCGCTCTCCACCTCGTACTGGGTGCAGGCGCTGACGATGACGACGGGGACGGCGGCCGTCCGCGCGTCGGCACGCAGTCGCGCCGCGGTGCGCAGGCCGTCGAGCCGGGGCATCACCACATCGAGCGTGACCACGTCGGGCCGCACTTGGTGGATGACGTCCAGGCACTCGGCACCATCGGCCGCGGTCACGACCTCGAAGCCCTCCAGCTCGAGGTTGACCCTGATCAGTTGCCGAATGACCTTGTTGTCGTCCACAACAAGCACGCGGCCGGACACGCCTGACACAACTCGAGAGTAGGTCCGCGCCCACCGCCGCGTCCGGGTTTTCCCCACTTCCGCCCCGTGCGGGGGCTCGGGGCGGGGGCTGCGGCGGGGTCGGGCCGGACCCCTGCGGGTGCGGAAATACCTGTTCATGGGGAGCCCGTGGGAGCTGGTAGGGTTCTACCCGTCGCCGCGCCCGCCGCGGATGACACGCCCCCGTAGCTCAGGGGATAGAGCAACGGCCTCCGGAGCCGTGTGCGCAGGTTCGAATCCTGCCGGGGGCACAGCAGCCGGAACAGCGCGATCACGTCGCTGACCAGCCAAGTGCCACGTACGAAGAGCCGGACTCAGTCTCACTGAGTCCGGCTCTTCGTCGTTCTCACGCGTGTGCGCGTGTGTTCCGAGTGAGAAGCGAGCATTGCCGCTGCACCAGTGGCGCGGTCAGCCCGCCTCGCGCAGTCCCAGCGACCTGATCAGGTCGAGCAGTTCGCTGCGGTAGAGGCCGCCGGGGGGCGCGTCTTGTGGTCTTGTGGCTTCGGTGATGCACGGACCCTTCCGTAATTTGCCTGTTTTGGATCATTTCGATGAGGCTTTCCTCATGCACCACACCGCCCCACGGCCCCGCCGCCTCGCCACCGCCGCATCCGTCGTCGCCCTGTCGGCGCTGGCCGCGGCCTGCACCGAGGCGGGCGCGCCTCGTGCCGACTCGACGCGCAGTGCGACCGCCGCTCCCAGCGCCTCGCCCACGCCGACAGCCACCCCCGCGCCCACGCCCACGCCCAGCAGTGGGCCGCTCACCACAGCGCAGCTCGGTTCCGTGTTGCCGCGGGCTCAGCAGTTGCCTCGGGGGTGGAGCGAGGACAAGGGCCTCACCGACGCTGAGGAGTTCGGGACGGCCGAGGCTGCTATCGGGCTGGCGGACTCGTCCGCGTGCCAGCCGCTCTTCGACGGTGTCATCGGTGGATTCCTCGGTCTCGTTCCCGAGTCGTACGGCTCCCGGGGGTTCGTCACCGGCGACGGCAGCGGTCTCATGTTCACGGGCGTCGCCGCGTACGGCGACGAGCGCGAAGCGGCGGACTTCTTCAAGGAGGAGGCCAAGAAGCTGTCCAAGGCCGGCGCGCTCCCCGCCTGCCGGGAGGCGAAGGCCAAGACCTTCGCCCAGGAGAAACTCACCTACCGGCATCGCCTGTTGGAACCGGACGGCCTGGGCGACGAGTCGACGGGGATTCGCCTCACCAGCCATGGAGACCCTGAGGGCGGGCCCACCCGGCAGGACGTGATCGCGGTCCGCGTCGGGCACACGATCATCAGCGCCTCGCACTTTACCGCCGGCGTGGCGGACTCGAAGGCGCTGCACCAAGCGCTGCGCGCGGCCGTGTCCAACCTCCGGGGTCTGGATGGGGAACCAGTACCCGCCTAGTACAAGGCGTTCACGTTCGTGAGTTCGGCCGACAAGGTCCAGAGGCGGGACGCTGCGGTGGGGTCCGTGGCGTAGGCGCGTACGCCTGTCCATGCCTCTTCGCTGGTGGTGAGTTCGGCGATGTCGCAGTCCTCGCAGTAGGCGCCGCCCCGGTCGTCGAGGAGGGGGGACGTGGCCGCCCAGACCGTGGTCGCCGCGCCCTGTTCGGGGGTTTTGAAGTCGGGGTGGATGACCGTTCCGGCCTCGTCGATCCAGCCCTTGGCGATCAGGTCCGCCCGGTCGAGGTGGCGCAGGAGCGGGGTGACGATGGCGCCGGGGTGGAGGGAGTAGGCGTGGATGCCGGAGGGCGCGGCGAGGGTGTCGAGGTGTGTGGCGAAGAGGGCGTTGGCCGTCTTGGCCTGGCCGTAGGCGAGCCACTTGTCGTAGCCCTCGGTGAAGTGGGGGTCGTGCCAGCGGATGTCCGAGAGCTGGTGGCCCGCGGAGGAGACCGCGACGACGCGGGCACCGGGGGCGAGCGCGGGCCAGAGGTGGTTGACGAGGGCGTAGTGACCGAGGTGGTTGACCGCGAACTGGGCCTCCCAGCCGGGGCCCACCCGGCGCTCGGGGCACGTCGCGATGCCCGCGTTGGTGATGAGGAGGTCGATCGCGCGGCCCGTCGCCAGGAAGGTGCGGGCGAAGTGCTCGACGCCCGACAGGTCGGCCAGGTCGAGAGGTGCTGTCTCGGTTCGGGGGATCGTGGCGGTCGCCTGCTGTGCCGTCGCGGGGCGGCGGGCCGGGACCACGACGTGTGCTCCCGCGCGGGACAGTGCGCGGGTGACCTCCAGGCCGAGGCCCGAGTAGCCGCCGGTGACGACGGCCAGCCTGCCCGTGAGGTCGGTGCCGTGCAGGACCTCGTCGGCGGTGCTGCGGGCGCCGAACCCCGAACCGATCTTGTGCTGCGGTGTTCCCATGGCCAGGACCGTAGGAGCTGGACCGCGGTCTAGGTCAACGTCGTAGCGTGGGGGCATGGTTGACGGCGGGGACAGCAGGGGCGGGCTGAGCATCGGGCAGGTTTCCGAGCGCACCGGGTTGAGCGTGCACACGCTGCGGCTGTACGAGCGCGAAGGGCTCCTCGTCGAGCCGGTGCGGCGGGATTCCGGTGGCCGTCGTCTCTACAGCGAGCTGGACGTGGAGTGGCTCGGCAACTGCATGAAGTTCCGGGCCTCCGGGATGCCGCTCGCCACCATCCGCCACTTCGCCGAACTCGCCCGCCGCGGACCGGGGAACGAGGCGGAGCGGCTCGCCCTGCTGCGGCAGCACGAGGCGGAGGTCCGGCGCCGGATCGCGGAACTCGACTCCTGCCTTGGCCTGATCCGGCGGAAGGTCGGCGTCTACGAGGAACTCGTGGCGAACGGCGTGGCCGAGGATCCTTGGAGCTCCCGTCCCGAGAGTTCCCGTCCCGAGAGCTCCGGTCCCGAGAGCTCCGGTCCCGAGAGCTCCGGTCCTGAGAGCTCCCCTTCCGCGGGCACTCATTCCCCGAGCGGCCATGACGAGAGCGTCCACTCCGCGTCGGGGGCGTAGCGCTCGGGCCGCAAGAAGGGCCGGGGAAGGGCCAGGGAAAGGGCCGGGGAAAGGGCCGGGAGCGCCGTAGGGCTCAGGCCGACGCGCGTTTCTTCGGTGTCGTCTTCTTCGCCGTCGTCTTGGACTGCGCCGTCTTCTTCGCCGTCGTCGACTTCCGCCCGCTCGTCGATGACGACGCCGTGCCCGTCTTCTTCGCCGGTGTCGATGCCGACGTCGATGCCGATGTCGATGTCGATGTCGACTTCGCCTTCTTGGCCGGGGGCTTCTTCGCCGACTTGGCCGTCTTCGCCGTCGACTTCTTGCCGCCCACCTGCTTGGGCTCCGCGCGGGCCGACTTGCGGGCGGGGAGGGGGGTGACCCGGGCGACCTTGCCGTCGTCCTTGTCATCGGCCTTGCCGTCGTCCGGTTCCTCGCCGCGGGCCGTGCGGGCCGCGCGGACGCTGTTCTCCAGGGCGGCCATCAGGTCGATGACCTTGCCGCCGCCCGCCTCGGCCGCGGGAGCCGGGGCCTCGGGGGTGCCGCCCTCGACCTTCGCGGCGATGAGGTCCTCGACGGCCGCGCGGTAGTCGTCGTGCAGCGTCGAGATGTCGACCTCGCCCAGGGTGTCCATCAGGGCGTCCGCCAGGTCGAGTTCGGCGTCCCGCACGGTCACGTGGCTGTCGGGGGCCACGCCCTCGGGGACGCGGATCTCGTCGGGCCACAGGAGGCCGTGCATCGCGATGACGTCGTCCACGACGCGGAGCATGCCGAGGCGCTCGCGGCCGCGCAGGGCGAACTTCGCGATGGCCACCTTCTGGCTGCGCTTGAGGGCCTCGCGGAGGAGCGTGTAGGGCTTGGCCGCCGGGACGCCGTTGGCCGCCAGGTAGTACGCCGCGTCCATCTGGAGCGGGTCGATGCGGTCCGCGGGGACGAAGGCCACGATCTCGATCGTCTTGGCCGTGGGGATCGGGAGGGACGACAGGTCCTCGTCCGTGATCGGGATGATCGAGCCGTCCGCGTCCTCGTATCCCTTGCCGATCTCGGCCTGGGTGACCTCGCGGTCCTCCAGCTCGCAGACCTTGCGGTAGCGGATGCGGCCGCCGTCCTCCGTGTGGATCTGGCGGAAGGAGATCGAGTGGTTCTCGGTCGCGTTCACGAGCTTGATCGGGATGCTGACCAGACCGAAGGAGATCGCACCGTTCCATATGGATCGCACGTCCGGCACCTCACACCAGTAGGGAGGGGGGTGGAGGGAAGGCACCCCCGCCGTAGGGGCGGTTTATCCGTGTTTGTGTGAGTCTCATCGTATGACGCCGATCACAGAGGTGGAGGGCCGACGCCTTGCGCTCAGCAATCTCGACAAGGTCCTCTATCCCGCGAGCGGCTTCACCAAGGGCGAGATGCTGCACTACTACGCGACGGCCGCGGGGTCGCTGCTCGCCCACCTCTACAACCGGCCCGTCTCCTTCCTGCGCTTCCCCGACGGGCCCGACGGCCAGCGCTTCTTCGCCAAGAACGTGCCGCCCGGGACCCCCGCCTGGGTGCGCACCGCCGACGTCCCGCGCTCGGACGGCACCGCCCGGCAGATCCTCGTCCAGGACATGGCCACGCTGATGTGGGCGGCCAATCTGGTGACGGAGTTCCATACGCCGCAGTGGCAGGCCGACGCCCCGGGGCTGGCCGACCGGCTCGTGCTCGACCTCGACCCGGGCGCTCCGGCCACCGTCGTGGAGTGCTGTGCGGCCGCGCTCTGGCTGCGCGACCGGCTCGCCGCCGACGGGCTGCACGTCTGCGCCAAGACCTCCGGGAGCAAGGGGCTGCACCTGCTCGCGCCGCTGGAGCCTACGCCGTCCGAACGGGTCACGGCGTATGCGAAGGAGCTCGCCGTCGAGGCGGAGCAGGCGCTGCCGGAGCTCGTCGTGCACCGCATGACGCGGAGCCTGCGCCCCGGCAAGGTCTTCGTCGACTTCAGCCAGAACGCGGCCTCGAAGACCACCGCCGCCCCGTACACGCTGCGGGCCCGGCCGGAGCCGACCGTCTCCACGCCGGTGACGTGGGAGGAGGTCGAGCACTGCCGGGAGACGGCGGACCCGTCGCTGCTCGTCTTCCGGGCGCCGGACATCGCGCCGCGGCTGCGGCTGTACGGCGATCTGCTCGGCCCGCTCATCAACCTCAACCGCGCCCGGCCGCTGCCATGACCGCACTCCCCTTTCCCACCCCGGTCTCGGTCGAGCTCGCCAAGGCGGTCAACTCGCTTCCGGAGGGCGGGGGTTGGGCGTACGAGCCGAAGTTCGACGGGCATCGGCTCGTCGTCCTCGTACGAGGCGGGAGTGAGGGTGGGGGTGGGGGTGGTGTCGGGCTGCAGGCGCGGTCCGGGCGGACCGTCACCGCCGCCTTCCCCGATCTCGCCGCGGCCGCGGCGGGGCTACCGCCGGGCACGGTCCTGGACGGGGAGGTCGTCGTGTGGCGCGACGGACGCATCGACTTCGGTGCCGTGCAGCAGCGGGCGAACGGCACACGCGCGCGTGCCGCCGCGCTCGCGCGCTCGCTCCCCGCCTCGTACGCCGCCTTCGACCTGCTCGCGGAGGGCGGTGCGGACTGCCGGGGGCTGCCTTACGAGGAGCGGCGCGCGCGTCTCGTACGGCTGCTCGGGCCGCTCGGGCCGCCGCTGCAGGCGGTACCGATGACGACGGACCGGGAGCAGGCCCTGATCTGGTACGAGACGCTGCCCGCGACCGGGGTGGAGGGGCTGGTGGCGAAGCGGCTCGACTCGGTCTACCGGGGTGGGGCGCGGGCCTGGCTGAAACTGCGGCACAGCGATACGCGGGACGCGGTGGTCGTGGGCTTCACGGGGAGCAGGGGGCGGCCGCGGGCGCTGGTGGTGGTGTTGCCGGGGGACGGGAGTCCGGTGGTGTCGTCGCCGCTGGCGCCGGGGGTGCGGGTGGGGCGCCGTCGTCGTGGTGGGCCGAGGTGGTGGGTCGCAGCCCGGCGACGTCGGGGGCCGCCCCGTGCCCACCCGTGCCGCCCCCTGGGCGGCCCAGCTGCCCACGGGACGGCGGACTGACTGCCGGGCTGACGGGCTGACGGGCTGACGGCGCTAGCTAGGCAGGTGGCCACGGGACGGCGGGGTCACGGGGTCACGGGGTCACGCTCGTAATCAAGTTTGACTAATGGTGGGTTCGAGTATACGGTCTTCGGCAGCTGGTCAAACTTGACTTGCTGGAGGGCGAAGTGACAGGAGACCGCGTGACCTTTCTTCCCGAGACCGGATACGTCCCGACCGATGAGGACCGGGCCAGCCTCGATGCCTGGTTCGCTGCTTATGACGTGCAGAGCGGCAAGCGCGATGTGGAGGGCATGGCCGACCTGGCCGTGTTCCCGCTCAACCTGGTCAGCGACGACTCCGCGGGGAACGGGCGGACGGCGCAGTGGGACCGGGAGCAGTTCGTCGCGACCATGACGCAGGTGATGGGGGAAGGGAGCGAGGACATCGTCTTCGAGTCCCGGCGGACGCCCGTCTTCCTCTCCTCCGCGCTTGCCGTCGTGTTCACCGACTCGACCATGACCGCGGGCGGTGAGAGCCAGCAGCTGCGGTACGCCGACATCCTGGTCAAGCGGGACGGGCAGTGGGCGTTCCAGACCATGATTCAGGGCGGGTGGGGCGACAACCTGTGAGCCCGTGCGGTGCCGAGCGCAGGCAGCGGTCAGACCCGTAGCCAGGTGTGGCGGTCGCGGGCCAGTGCGTGCAGGGCCTCCACGTCCGCCGCCTTCAGCACGGCGCCCGCGCGGGCCAGCGCCGCCACGTCCGTGTCGTACACGATCCGCACGTCGCGCGGCGGTGCCGCGACATCGAGGTCCGCTCCCCCGGCCACGGCCAGGACGGGGCGGACCTCGGCCGTGAGGGCGAAGGAGGCGCGGCTCGCGTCCGCGCGGAGCGTGCGCAGGACGGGCCGCGGCTCCGTGCGGCCGACCGTGACCATCGGGTCGGCGATGCGCACGCGCTGCTTGCGGGCGTAGAGCGTCGTGACGCAGAAGAGGCCGCCGGGGCCGATCAGCAGGTGGTGGATGCGGGAGCCGCCGGGCAGCGGGATGGAGTGCAGGGTGTGCCAGCCCGCGCCGTCGAGCCGGTCGAGCGCGTCCCCCACGGCCTGTTCGGCGGTGAGGGCGCGGTGGCGCGCGTCGGAGCGCAGCCTGCGGGCCGGGACCGGGTCGCGGTCGAGGGAGATCTGGAGGGCCTCGCCGGGGCGGTTCGGGGCCAGGTCGTCGTCCGGGTGGAGGGTGAGGCGGGCCAGCTCGGCCGGGGTCGGCACGGGCGGCGGGCCGACCGTGACGCTGCCGGTCAGGAAGGGTGCCAGGACCTGCATGACATCCGCCTTGCGGTCCTCGCTGAGGAGGTTGACCCGGGCCGCGTCCCGGTCGTACCAGGCGACATTCCTGCCGTTCGCAAGGCAGACGTACAGGCGTTCCTGACCGTGCCTCCAGGCCGGCATGACACGCAGTCCGGTCACGCTCACCACCCCCTCGACCATGGGAGCAGCAGGGACGGCCCGGGGGCAAGAACCTCGCAGCCGCCAACGGAAGTTGGGGCGGTTTTGGGCCGTGTGCGGGCTGAGGCGTGGGAACTCCGTAACGGCACCGTCTGCACAGTTATGGCGCGCTGTTACAAAGCCGAAGAATCGCCGCAATAACGGACATCTAAGTTCGTTGTTGTCCAGCCGATGAGGCCGGAAACGATCAGCCGACCGACCCGCAGCAGGCCGACCGCAGGCCAGCCGACAGAGCGTAAGGAACGTCCCGTGAGCACCAAGCGCCGCCACTCCCTCGTCCGCACCGCCGCCCTCACCACTGTCGTCAGCGGGGCCCTGCTGATACCGGCCACCGCCGCCTTCGCCGACTCCCCCTCGACGGAGCCCACCACCCAGACCCAGACGCCGCAGCCCGACAAGGACAAGGGCGGCGACAAGGGCACGGACCACGACAAGGGCACCGACAAGAAGACGGACGACACGTCCGGCAAGAAGCAGGACAAGGGCGAGAAGGACAAGGACAAGGGCGGGAACAAGTGGGGGCCGGTCTACGAGGTCACCCTGGGCAACGGCGCCAAGGCGAAGATCCAGAATCGCGGCGGCGCGTACGTCGCGACGATCATCGTCGGCGGCAAGAACATCGCCACCCTCTCCTCCACCCACCCGACGATCACGTACAACGGCGTGAAGTACGAGGTCTACCCCTCCAACGGCCACGTCGGCATCACGTACCTGAACGGCAAGAAGGACCAGGGCGGCAAGGGCGACAAGAAGGACCAGCACAAGGTCACGCCGCAGGACCGCAAGGGCGAGAAGACCGTCACCCCGAAGGGCGGCGTCAAGGCCGGCGCCGAGGGCGTGAGCGAGAGCGGGGACCCGGCCTTCCTGGTGGCGGGCGGCGGCATGGCGGCCGCCGGTGCCGCGGGCCTCGGCTTCGCGATGCTGCGCCGCGGCCGGAGCGAGAGCTGATCCACCCCGTCCCCACCCGGATGGCCCGCTCCTGGCGGGCCATCCTTCCCCGTGCCTAACCTCCCCTCAGGAGTTCTCGTGAGCACCCCCACCGACACCCTGCCGCCCGAGTCCCCCGCCGACGGGACCCCCTCGCCCGCCCGGCGGCGCGGCACCCGGCTCGCGGTCGCCGCGGCCCTCACCACGGCGCTCGGCCTCGGCCTGATCGCCTGCGGCGAGAGCGGCAACAGCGGGCACGCGCCCGACGTGAAGGTCGACAACGCCTCGGCCGCGCACGCCAAGTCGGGCGCCACCCCGATGAAGAAGTCCAAGCCCACCGGCCTGCGCATCCCGTCCGCGGGCGTGGACGCGTCGTCGATGCTGGACCTCAGCGTGGGCGACGACGGCGAGCTCGCGGTCCCGCCGGTCAGCAAGGCGGACGAGCCGGGCTGGTGGACCGGGGGCGTCACTCCGGGCGAGAAGGGCGCGTCCGTGCTCGTCGCGCACTACGACACCGCGAACGGCCCCGCGCTGATGAAGAACGTCGCGAAGGTGAAGGTCGGTGACACCATCGAGGTGCCGCGGGCCGACGGTTCCACGGCGAAGTTCAAGGTGCGCGAGATTCAGCAGGTGGACAAAAAGAATTTCCCCACCAATAAGGTGTACGGGGCGACCGACCGTCCGGAGCTGCGCCTGCTGACCTGCGGCGGGCCCATCGTGGGCGGTCACCGCGCCGACAACATCATTCTCTACGCCGACCTCGTGCAGTAGACCGCCACCACCGGCGGCGGCTGCGCGGCCCGCAGGAGTCAGGAGTGCCGTGAAGCGCCGCAGCCACCTCGTGGTCGCCGCCGTCCTCGCCGTGTCCGTCGCGGCGCTGGCCGGCGGCTGCGGCGATCCCGGCGGGGTGCGCGGCGCGGGGCCGACGCCGACCGCGGACGGGCCGACCCGCCTCTGGCCGAATCTGCCCCCGGCGTCCTCCCCCGCCGAGGACTACGGCGCCATAGAGAGCGTGACCGTCGACGACGTCGCCGTGCCCGGCGGGGACCTGCGCAAGGTCGACCCCGTCAAGGTCGTGCGCGCCGACTTCGCCGCCCACCCGGGGACGTACAGCCGCGGCGACACCGCGTACGAGAAGACCCTCCAGCAGTTGGAGAAGTGCGGGGAGAACGCGGGCGGCGGGGACGGCGGAGGGAGTGGCGGCTCCTGTCCGCTCCAGAAGGCGTACTACCGGGATCTGACCGGGGACGGCAAGGACGACCTGATCGTCGGCGTGCACATGGCCAACGACGAGCTGGACATCCGCGTCTACGCCATGGAGCAGGGGAAGCTGACGCAGATCATGGAGATGGGGGACGCCGTCATCGGGGTGGAGCTGGCGGGGCGGCAGCTGATCGTCCGGGCCGTCTCCAGCCTGCCCGGATACGAGTACCGGACCTCCTGGTCCTGGGACGCGCACCAGAAGACGATGCTGCCGGCGAACGACGAGATCGTGCGCTCCAAGAGTGCGCCGCCGTCCGGGGCCGCGGTGCCGAAGCCGTCACCGGAATCACCTTCCCTCTCCGAGTCGCCCTCGCCCTCCGCGGGGGGCGGGCGGTGACCGGGCACCGGCTGCCGCGCGGGCCGCGGTGGCCCGCGTGGGCCTCGACCCTGACGTGGAAGGCCGCGGTCTTCATCACCGTCATGTGCTGCGCGCTCGCCGCGCTGCTCGGCATCCTCGTCCATGTCTCGGTGACCAACCAGACCGTGAACCAGGCCCGTGAGCGCGCGCTGACCCGGCTCGAGGACGCCACCACGCACTACCAGGCGGGCGACCGCCTCGGGCCCGGGGCGGGCGTCGATCCGCCGGGCCTCCCCGAACAGCTGCGCAAGCTCGCGGTGAGCGGGCAGCGCGCCACGATGGTCGGCGACCACGACTCCCAGCCGACGATGTGGGCGGCCGGGCCCGCGGACGGGGGCCGGGCGATCGCCGTCGAGGTCGACTACGGGCAGGGGGCCCGCACCATCGACGGGCTCGACCGGGCGATCGTCGGTTCCTCGGCGCTCGCGATCGGGGCGACGCTGCTCGTGGGCGCCTTCGCCGTGACCCGGGTGACGCGGCGGCTGCACCAGACCGCGCAGGTCGCGCGGAAGATCAGCAAGGGGGACCTGGACGCCCGCGTGAACGACCTGCGGACCCATGACCCCGCACGCCACCAGGACGAGGTGGCCGCCGTCGCCGGGGCCCTCGACACCATGGCCTCCACGCTGCAGGGCAAGCTCCTGAGCGAGCAGCGGTTCACCGCGGACGTGGCGCACGAGCTGCGGACGCCGCTGACCGGGCTGCACGCGGCGGCCGAGCTGCTGCCACCGGGGCGGCCGACGGAGCTGGTGCGGGACCGGGTCGCGGCGCTGCGCACCCTCACCGAGGACCTGCTGGAGATCTCGCGGCTCGACTCGCGCAGTGAGCGCCTCGACCTGGACACCGACCGGCTCGCTCCACTGGCGGAGCGGGTGGTGCGGGCTTCCGGGACGGAGACGGAGATCCAGGTGGTGCGGGACCTGCGGGTCGAGACGGACCGGCGGCGCCTTGAGCGGGTGCTGGGGAATCTCGTCGCCAACGCGCACAAGCACGGGGCGGGGCCCGTGGTGCTCACCGTGGACGGGCCCGTGATCACTGTGCGGGATCACGGGGAGGGGTATCCGGACTATCTGGTGGAGCACGGGCCGCAGCGGTTCCGTACCGAGGGGGGCACGAAGGGGCATGGGCTGGGGCTGACGATCGCGCTGGGGCAGGCGCGGGTGCTGGGGGCTCGGCTGGGGTTCGCCAATGCGGTGGACGGGGGTGCCGTGGCCACATTGACCCTGCCGGGAGTCGACGGGGGCGCGGGCGAGGGTGCCCCAACTGGCGTATCCGGGCGGTCGGATGTGCGGGATCGGCCGGATGTGCGTGATCGGCCGGATGTGCGTGATCGGTCCGATGTGCCGGATCGGTCGGATGTGGCCGAGCCGTAGGTTTCTTCGCCCCCCCCTCCACCCCTGCCCGTCCCCGTTCCCGGGGCTCCGCCCCGGACCCCGTTCGGCCTGAACGGCCTTGTCCTCAAGCGCCGGACAGGCTCGGGTGCGCTGGAAGTGCGGGGGCCCAAGGGCGCTTTTAGTGTGAATTGCGGCCTGTGTGGGCCATGGGCCGCCTCGGTCCTGTCCTTCCCTCAGAGGAGGCCCCATGTCACAGCGGTCGACCCGTACGCTCACCCGGTTCGGCATAGCCGTCGCCGGTGGTGCTCTCACCGCACTCACCGCCGTCGGTCCCGCCGTCGCCGCCGACAGCGCCGGCAGCGCCGGCAGCGCCGGCAGCGCCAACAACCCGCCGCCCGTCTACAAGGGGCGCGTCACCGCCAAGTCCGGGCTGCTGCTCCGCGACGCACCCACCCGGGGCAGCCACGTCATCCGCAGTGAGCCCTACGGCAAGGTCGTCACCATCTTCTGCAAGACCACCGGTGACACCGTGAACCGCAACAACCTCTGGTACCAGCTCACCGACGGCACCTGGGCATGGGGCGCCGCGTACTACATCGACAACATCGGGCAGGTGCCCCGCTGGTGCTGAGCGCCCCCTAGGTCGATTTGGCCGACATCGTGCGCAATCAGTCGATTGGGGCACCTTGCTTGCTACGTTCCCGGCATGACCGGAACAACCGCGGACAAGGCACCCCACGGTGTCCCCGATGTCCCCGCCGTCCCCCCGGTCCGACTCCCCCGGCGGCGTGGCACCGAGCTCACCCTGATCGTCGTCGCCGTCCTGCTCTCCGTGTACGGCTACTGCGATGTCGGCCTCGCGCACAACGGCTCCGTCCCGCCCGGCGCCGCAGGTTACGGCGCCGGGCTCGGCGTGCTCGCGCTCCTCGCGCACCTCGCGGTCCGCCTCCGCGCCCCGTACGCGGATCCGCTGCTCCTTCCCATCGCCGTACTGCTCAACGGGCTCGGGCTCGTGCTCATCTACCGGCTCGACCTGGAGACACCGGGTGACGAGGCCGCGCTCACGCAGCTCGTCTGGTCGACCGTCGGGGTCGCCCTCTTCATCGGGGTCGTGGTGCTGCTGCGCGATCACCGGGTGCTGCAGCGGTACGCGTACGTGTCCGTGGTCGCCGCGCTCGTGCTGATGATCGTGCCCATCTTCTTCCCCGCCGTGAACGGGGCCCGCATCTGGATCCGGATCGGGGGCTTCTCCATCCAGCCGGGCGAGTTCGCGAAGATCCTGCTCGCCGTCTTCTTCGCCAGCTACCTCGCCGCCAACCGCAACGCCCTCGCATACACCGGCCGCACCCTGTGGAAGCGCCTCAAGTGGCTGCAGCTGCCCACCGGCCGGGTGCTCGGGCCGGTCGTCGCCATCTGGCTGATCAGTGTCGGGGTGCTCGTCCTTGAGCGGGACCTCGGGACGTCCCTGCTGTTCTTCGGGCTGTTCGTGGTGCTGCTGTACGTGGCCACCGGGCGCATCGGGTGGATCGCCGTGGGGCTGCTGCTCGCGGGGGTCGGGGCGTTCGTGGTCGGCTCGCTGGAGCCGCACGTGCACCAGCGCGTCGAGGACTGGCTGCACCCTTTCGCCTCCATCGACGCGGGGCAGGGGCCCAATCAACTCGCCCAGTCCCTCTTCGCGTTCGCGGCCGGGGGCATGCTCGGCACCGGGCTCGGGCTCGGCCATTCGATCCTCATCGGGTTCGCCGCGAAGTCCGACTTCATCCTGGCGACGGCGGGCGAGGAGCTCGGGCTCACCGGGCTGTGCGCGATCTTCCTGCTGTACGCGCTGCTCGTGGAGCGCGGCTACCGGGCCGGGCTCTCGCTGCGGGACCCCTTCGGGCGGCTCCTCGCGATCGGGCTCGCCTCGATCGTGGCGCTCCAGGTCTTCGTCATCGCGGGCGGCGTCATGGGGCTCATTCCGCTGACGGGTATGGCCATGCCCTTCCTCGCGCAAGGAGGTTCGTCCGTCGTCACGAACTGGATCATCGTCGCGCTGCTCATCCGGGTCAGCGACTCCGCACGCTCCCAGCCCCTGGCGGAGGGGGTCGCATGACGAGGTACATCCGGCACGCCGCCGCCTTCTGCGCGCTGCTGCTCGTCGCGCTCCTCGTCAACGCCACGCGCGTGCAGGTCGTGCAGTCCGGGTCGCTCGACGACAACCCCGCCAACCGGCGCAAGGCCATCGTCCGCTTCGACCAGCCGCGCGGCGACATCATGGTGGACGGGCGCGCGGTCACCGGGTCCAAGGACACCGGCGAGCAGCTCCGCTATGAACGGACGTACACGAACGGGCCGTTGTACGCCCCCGTCACCGGCTTCGCCTCCCAGGTCTACGGCACCACCTTCCTGGAGCACGCCGAGGACGACATCCTCTCCGGCACCGACCCGATGCTCGCCCCGCTCCCCCTGTGGAACGACATCACCAGGAGCCAGAACCCCGGCGGCAAGGTCGTCACCACCCTCAAGCCGGGCGCCCAGCAGGCCGCCTACTCCGGTCTCGGCGGCAAGAAGGGCGCCGTCGCGGCGATCGAGCCCGCCACCGGGAAGATCCTCGCCCTCGTCTCCACCCCCTCGTACGACCCGGGACGGCTCTCCGGCACCAGCTCGTCCGTCGCCAAGAGCTGGTCCTCGCTCAACTCCGACCCGGACAAGCCGATGCTGAACCGGGCGCTGCGGCAGACGTATCCGCCGGGCTCCACGTTCAAGGTGGTGACGGCGGCGGCGGCGCTCGACGCGGGGACGGTCACCGACCTGGACGCGCCGACCGAGTCCCCCGACCCGTACACGCTGCCCGGCACCAGCACGCAGCTCAGCAACGAGGTGGAGGGCTGCACCGACGCGCCGCTGCGGTACGCCTTCGAGTGGTCCTGCAACACCGTCTTCGCGAAGCTGGGGGCCGATACGGGGCTCGCGCCCATGGTCTCCACCGCGCAGAACTTCGGCTTCAACGAGGGGGATCTGAAGGTGCCTTCGAGCGTGGCGAAGTCGAACTTCGACACCTCCATGGACAAGGCCCAGCTGGCTCTTTCCTCGATCGGACAGTACGACACCCGGGCCACGCCCCTGCAGATGGCGATGGTCTCGGCCGCCGTGGCGAGCGGGGGGTCCGTCAAGTCGCCGTATCTGGTGGACAAGACGACCACCGAGGACGGGGACACGGTGAACTCCGGCGGCACGAAGACGCTGCACCAGGCGATGAATCCCGGGACCGCGATGCAGCTGCGGGAGCTGATGACCGACGTCGTGGAGGAGGGGACCGGGAAGAACGCGGCGATTCCCGGGGTGACGGTGGGGGGCAAGACGGGGACGGCGCAGCACGGGGTCGACAACTCCGGGACGCCGTACGCGTGGTTCATCTCGTGGGCGCAGGGGCCCGATGACGGGGAACCGGCCGTGGCGGTGGCCGTGGTGGTGGAGGACGCGTCCGCCGACCGGGGGGACATCAGTGGGGGCGGGAGTGCGGCGCCCATCGCTCGGGCCGTGATGGAGTCGGTGCTGGGCTCCTAGCGTTTGTTCTTCTTCCCCGATCCCGCCCCTTCCCGAATACGGCGACTCCGTCGCCCCTGGGGCACCCCTTGGGGGCTTCGCCCCTTGCCCCCATATCGGCCTGAACGGCCTCGTCCTCAAACGCCGGACGGGCTATTCCCCCTCCCCTGCCTTGATGGCCTCGCGCACCTCGTCCACCCGCTCCTGCTCCTCCGCCGCGAACCTCTCCGCGTCCAGCTTCTCCGCGATCTCCTCGTCCTGCTCCATGAGCTGGTCGAGGTTGGCGTTGCCCAGGTCGAAGACGCCCATGTCCACGTATGCCTCCTGGAGGCGTTTGCCCCACAGGCCGATGTCCTTGACGCAGGGGACGATGCGGGAGAAGAGCAACTGGCGGAAGAGGGCCAGGTATTCGGACTGTTCGCTGTACTCGTCCGCCTCCGCCTTGGAGATGCCGAGGTTCTCGAGGACCTCGACGCCGCGCAGGCGGTCGCGCATCAGGTAGCAGCCCTCGATGACGAACTCCTCGCGCTCGCGGAGTTCGGCGTCGGTGAGCTGCTTGTAGTAGTCGCGCAGCGCCATGCGGCCGAAGGCGACGTGGCGGGCCTCGTCCTGCATCACGTACGCGAGGATCTGCTTGGGCAGGGGCTGGTCCGTCGTGTCGCGGATCATGCCGAAGGCGGCCAGGGCGAGCCCCTCGATGAGGACCTGCATGCCCAGGTACGGCATGTCCCAGCGGGAGTCGCGCAGGGTGTCGCCGAGCAGCGACTGGAGGTTGTCGTTGATCGGGTAGAGCCGGCCGACCTTCTCGTGCAGGAAGCGGCCGAAGATCTCGGCGTGCCGGGCCTCGTCCATGGTCTGGGTCGCGGAGTAGAACTTCGCGTCCAGGTTGGGGACGGACTCCACGATGCGGGCCGCGCAGACCATCGCGCCCTGCTCGCCGTGGAGGAACTGGCTGAACTGCCAGGAGGCGTAGTGGTTGCGCAGCTCTCCCTTGTCCTTGTCGGTCATCTTCGCCCAGTGGCGGGTGCCATAGAGCGTCAGGGCCTCGTCGGGGGTGCCGAGGGGGTCCTGCGGGTCGACCTCCAGGTCCCAGTCGATGCGCTTGGCGCCGTCCCACTGCTTGTCCTTGCCCTTCTGGTAGAGGGCGAGGAGGCGGTCGCTCCCGTCGTCGTACTCCCAGCTGAAGCGGGCTGAACCGGCCGCGGGCACCGACCAGTTGGGCTCACTCGGCGGCTTCGTGTAGAGCTCATGCGTCGACATACTCCGCAGGCTCACACGCTCCTAGACGTGGGGTCAACAAGTTGTACAGGGGCGTGCGCGAGGGATTGACGACGTTGCTGACAGGTAGTCTCATAAACAGTGACCGGCGGTAACTCGCCACCTGTGCAGGCGAGTTCGAGTACACCCAGTTATCCAGATATCCAGTCACCCAGTACGTCACGAGAGTTCAGGGGCAGTCATGACGACCATGACGGACGACGACCTGACCGCGCTGCGGGACGCGCTCGGGTTCCTCAAGGACCGTGAGCAGGTGGCCGAGCGCCTCCTCGAGTCCTCCGCCAAGCACTCCTTCGACCCCGACCAGGAGCTCGACTGGGAGGCGCCGGTCGAGGACGGCAAGTGGTTCTGGCCGCCGGAGCTGGTGTCGCTGTACGACACCCCGCTGTGGCGGCGGATGTCCGAGGAACAGCGGATGGACCTGGCCCGGCACGAGGCGGCGTCCCTTGCCTCGCTCGGCATCTGGTTCGAGATCATCCTGATGCAGCTGCTCGTCCGGCACATCTACGACAAGCCGTTGACCAGCAAGCACGTGCGGTACGCGCTGACGGAGATCGCCGACGAGTGCCGGCACTCCATGATGTTCGCGCGCATGATCCAGAAGGGCGGCGCCCCCACGTACCCCGTCACCTGGATCAACCACAACCTCGCCCGCGTGCTGAAGACGGTCTCGACGACGCCCGGCTCCTTCGCCTGCACGCTGCTCGGCGAGGAGATCCTGGACTGGATGCAGCGGCTGACCTTCCCGGACGAGCGCGTCCAGCCCCTCGTACGGGGCGTCACGCGCATCCACGTGGTCGAGGAGGCCCGCCATGTCCGGTACGCACGCGAGGAGTTGCGGCGCCAGATGGTGTCGGCGCCCGCCTGGGAGCGCGAGCTGACGCGGCTCAGCTGCGGGGAGGCGGCGCGCGTCTTCTCCCTCGCCTTCGTGAACCCCAAGGTCTACTCGGACGTCGGGCTCGACCGGCGCCAGGCGGTGGCGCAGGTGAAGGCGAGCGGGCATCGGCGGGAGGTCATGCAGACCGGGGCGAAGCGGCTGACGGACTTTCTCGACGACATCGGGGGGATGCGGGGGGTCGGGCGGAGGCTTTGGAGGTCTTCGGGGTTGTTGGCTTAGGGGTTCGTTTCCCTTTTGGGTCGGCGGCTTCGGGTTGGCGACTTCGAGCTGGCGGCTTCGGGTTGGCGACTTCGAGCTGGCGGCTTCGGGCTGGCGGCTTCGGGTTGCCGGCTTCGGGTTGCCGGTAGGGCATCTCACCCCTCAGGTGTGCGAAAACACGGTTACGCTGCGGAGCATGACCTCGCCCGCTCCCACCCGCGCCTACCGGCGCCTCAGCGTCGAGGAGCGGCGGCGGCAGATCATCACCGCCGCGCTCACCCTCTTCGCGCACCGCGCCCCCGAAGAGGTCTCCCTCGACGACGTGGCGGAGGCGGCCGGGGTGTCGCGGCCGCTGGTGTACCGCTACTTCACGGGCGGCAAGCAGCAGTTGTACGAGGCCGCGCTGACCTCCGCCGCCGACGCGCTCACCGACTGCTTCGACGAGCCGCCGGAGGGGCCGCTCTCGCTGCGGCTCGCGCGGGCGCTCGACCGGTACCTGGCCTTCGTCGACGAGCACGACGCGGGGTTCAGCGCGCTGCTGCAGGGCGGCAGCGTGGTGGAGACCTCGCGGACGACGGCGATCGTGGACGGGGTGCGGCGGGCCGCGGCCGAGCACATCCTGTCCCACCTGGACGTGGCGGATCCGGGGCCCCGGCTGCGGATGACCGTCCGGATGTGGATCACGTCCGTGGAGGCGGCCTCGCTGATCTGGCTCGACGCGGAGAAGGAACCGCCGGTGGAGGAGTTGCGGGACTGGCTCGTGGAGCAGTTCATGGCGGTGCTCACGGTGACGGCCGGGCGGGATGCGCAGACCGCGGACGTCGTGCGGTCCGCGCTCGGCATGGAGACGTCGGAGGGGCCGGTCGCCGCGCTGGCGCGGCGCGTGCTGCCTGTGGTGAGTGACGCGGCGCATCTGCTGTGAGGCGTGGTGGGGGTCAGCTGTGACACTGGTCCGGTGAAGAGCGAAGACACCCCGTTCGTGGGCGGGCCCCTGGACGGCCGCGTCCTTCCTGTTCTGCTGGGCCCGACGGGTCACCCGCCGAAGGTCTACCGCGTCCCGGTGCCGGACGACGCGGGCGGGCCCCCGACCGTCCTCGTGTACCGCCGGGTCCAGGCGGCGAGGAGTGGGCGGTTGGGG
>NZ_JBNJLS010000017.1:0-206883 GCF_050510915.1 Streptomyces odontotermitis
TTGCCGGGCCCAGTCCAGCAATTCGGGTCCGGCCAAGCTGGTGCCCAGCGAGTCGTGGTCGAACCGGCCGACCACAGTGCCGTGTCCAGCAGTTCCCGGGGGCCGTTGCTGGCGACGGCGAGGGTACGGCTGCCCGGCAGGCGCGCACCAGTTCCCAGGAAGCGATCGACGGCTGGGTGCACGCCTACAGCCAGCAGCGCCCGCACCAGGCATGGGACATGGCCACCCCCATCAGCCTCTTTCGGCCTCACGCCGCTGCCCGAAAGGACGACGGACATCCTGAACGGGCAGTCGCCGAGCCGGAGTTGTCCATCGAGGACGTCGAGCCGCCTGTTCTGCCGCCGCAGCGCACCGCGATCGAGTTCGAGGTGCGGGTGCCTCCCAGCGGTGAGATCACCCTGGTGACGGGCAGGCAGCGCGTCGGCATCCACCAGGCGCTAGCCGGCCGGACGCTGACGGTCTGGGCGAACCACCGCAGCGTCCACTTCCTCCTCGACGGGCACCGCGTCACTACGGTCCCGTCCCGGCTGAGACCGGAGGACAGCGCCTACCTGACCATGCGCTACGGCGCTTGTCCGGCCGGTCCCGAGCCCGTGCCCGCCGCCCTGCCCAGGGCCCGAGGCGGCACGGCCATCCTCGCCGCCTGCGAACTCGTCACGGCCAGTTCATCAAGCTCGGCCCACGCCATGCCGGAAAGATCGTCACTGTCGTCATCGAGGACACTCACTGCCGGATCCTGCACGGCGAGGACGAACTCGCTGTCCGCCCCCGCAAGAAGCTCGGACCGATCACCAGGCTCTACATCAAAGGCATGGGAACCCAGAAGAACCGTCAAGAATCTCCTGACGACGAACCGTCAAGGACGCCTTGAGACCTCACACCGACATCGGCGCAGGTTCCGTGCGGTGCGGGTGTGGCGGGCACGAGTGACTCGGCCTCGTGGCAGACCGTGCATGTCATGCGGCGTGCGGAGCGCGGCCCGTGGCTTAGCCCCATGCCAGTCAGGTGGCGCACCTCCTCGTCGGTGACAGAGGCGTGTGCGACGCAGATGCCGCCGCCGCAGCGGCGGCACACGGCGACGGCATCCACCAACTGTCCGATCTGCGCGCAGTCGTAGCACTTCATGCGAGATCCCATTTCTCAGAGGGCTGGAAGGCAGGGTTTTGCCGTCCACTGTGACGGCCCGCAGAGCCACTGCTCCCTCACCGGGGTTTGTCGGTGGGTTGATGAGCTGGCGTCCAGGCCGTTCGTGAAACGGGCGATGCCGACCCCTGCGTACACGCACAACGCAAGCGGAGCACCGAGTCGGTAGCGGCGCTCTGACGAGGCCGGGGATCAGGCAGGACGTGAACAGCACAGCCAGTTCCGGCAGTTGCTCCGCCTGTTTTCGCTGATCGTCTTCTCTGGCTGGCCGGCGTGTCAGGACCCGTCATGGGAGAGGAGAGAGGCGCATTCGGCCACCACTGGCCTTGAGGCGGCGGCCAGCCGGGCGAACTGCCTTGCACCGAGCTGCTTGCGGGCCTGGGACAGATGGTTCACCAGCTTCTCTTGGCTCTTTCGGTCGAGGTGCTGGCCCGAACGGAGTTTAGCGATGGCATCGGCGATGTCCTTGCGGACAGCCGCCCGGGTCTCTTGGCTCACGTCTGCGGAGAATTCCCGAAGGGAATCGCCGAACTCCTCCAGGGCCTTCTGGCAACTTTGGCGGTCCGCTGTGTGGTTCGTTCGTTCTGCTGCAGCAGGCTGGGCGGTGGCGGCGGAGGCCATGGCTGTCGTGGTACCGGATGTGAAGGCAGCGGCGGCGATCAGCACGACCAAGGGGCGGGTGAAGCCTTGCATAGGGGATCCTTTCTGGACGTCACACGGATATCGGCGAGGCCGGGAGCTGGTAAAGGACTTCCCGAGCACCGCGATGTTGCTGTAGGTATCGTGAAAGTAACTAAGTGCAATGTGTCGTGCGACCTGGCGAGCACTGGAAAGGGCTACCCGGGCCTCGTCGGCGCCGTCGAGAGTGGTTGGTCGCCGACTCTGGGCGAAACGGCGCCCACCGCACTTCGGGTGTAGCTCGCGTGCCTGGGTTGGCTTGTGGACGGGCCCGCACACCCGCCAGTGCGCCGTCACCCGCGAGAGGGCAGCCGATGTCCGTCATCGTGTTCGGCGGGGCCAAGGGCCCGGTGTCGTCCGTCGGGGTGGGAGCGCGGGCAAGTGAGTCCGGGCCGACGCGGCTTTCCGGACGCCAGAGGTCAGGGGCAGTCCATGCCGGTGCTTAGCGTCAAAGATCGGTGTTCAAGACAGCGGGTCTCCAGTCCCAGAGAGGACGCGCAGAAGAGGAGGCCCGCTGTCGGCCAGAGCCGCCTGCATGGTCACATCCTGCCTGACTGGATGTCGGTCGACACGTCTTCCGTGTCATCCACCTGGGCTCGTGTGGAGCCCCGTTCACAGTGCAGCAGTGCATACGAGTCCGCGCGCTGACCGGCTGCACCACGTGGCGCACGCATACGGATGAGCCCGCCAGGCCCCCCTGCCTCCAAGGTGCCCTGCGCAACAGCATCGACAGTCACGAGAAGCCGCGGCCCACCCCACATGCGCGGCGAAGGTGCCTCTTTGTCTCTGCGTCACGCCTCAACTACTCTACGTGCGCGCTCGATTACTGTTCTGTGCGCATCGTCGAGGACAGGTGGAACAGCAGCCATGGCAGGACGACACGCAAGTCCCCAACCCCCCTCCCGCGCCCTCCTGCGTGCGGGGCTGACCTTCGGTGTCGCGGGTGCGGCGCTCGGTGTCGGCGGCGCCGCGACGGCGAGCGCGGCGCCGGTGTCGATGTCGCAGGCCGTGGGCCTGGCCACGCCGGTCGGCCACTTCGACGCGGCGACGCCGGGGCAGGCCGTGACGGAGGCGGTGCACCGCTCGACGGCGGGCGGCCTCGCTCCCGCCAAGCACCTGCGGCTCGACCCGCTCGCCGGTACGGGCGTCGACCCGCTGGACAACTCGCTGGGCACCCAGGTCGCGGACTTCAAGCCGGTGAGCTCGGCGGCCCTGACCGGACCGCTCACGCAGGGCGGCTCCCTGGACGACGTGCCGGTGGTGGGTCGGGCGACCGGGCTGCTGCCCGGCTAGCGCCCGCGCCCGACTGCGCGCCTGACTGCGTGCCTGACTGCGTGCGCGACTGCGTGCGCGACGAAGCCCCGGACTCCTGGACGGCGGAGGCCGGGGCTTCTGGCGTGCTCAGGGGGCCTGAGCACGCGTCGGCTCAGTAGGCGGAGCCGGAGGCGCCGAGGGAGCCCGTGGGGTGCCAGACCGTCTTGGTCTCCAGGAAGGACGTCAGACGGTCCGTGCCGGGGGCGGCCGACCAGTCGTCCACAGGCTGTGGACGGCGGACCCGCTTCAGGTTGTCGGCGGCCGCGATCTCCAGCTCCTTGGCGAGGACGTCGTCGGCGCCCGCGAGGTCGATCCCGTTCACGTCCTGGTGCGCGGCGAGCGACGGGGCGATCTCCGCGGCCCTGCCCGACAGGACGTTCACGACGCCGCCCGGCAGGTCCGAGGTGGCCAGGACCTCGCCCAGGGAGAGGGCGGGCAGCGGGGACTTCTCGCTCGCGACGACGACCGCGGTGTTGCCGGTCGCGATCACGGGGGCGACGACGGAGACCAGGCCCAGGAAGGACGACTCCTGGGGGGCGACCACGGCCACCACACCCGTCGGCTCCGGGGTCGAGAGGTTGAAGAACGGGCCCGCGACCGGGTTCGCCCCGCCCACGACCTGGGCGATCTTGTCGGTCCAGCCCGCGTACCAGACCCACCGGTCGATCGCGGCGTCCACGACGGCGGCGGCCTTGGTCTTCGACAGCCCCTCGGCGTCGGCGACTTCACGGACGAACTGGTCCTTGCGGCCCTCCAGCATCTCGGCGATGCGGTAGAGGATCTGACCGCGGTTGTACGCGGTCGCGCCCGACCAGCCGCCGAACGCCTTGCGCGCGGCGACCACGGCATCCCGGGCGTCCTTGCGGGACGAAAGCGGCGCGTTCGCCAGCCAGTTGCCCTTTGAGTCGGTCACCTCGTACACCCGGCCGCTCTCGGAACGCGGGAACTTCCCGCCCACGTACAGCTTGTAGGTCTTGAAGACGGACAGCCGCGCCTGCTCGGCCTTCTTCTCGGACTTCTCAGACATCGAGGTAAGCCTCCAGACCGTGGCGGCCGCCCTCGCGGCCGAAGCCCGACTCCTTGTAGCCGCCGAAGGGCGAGGTCGGGTCGAACTTGTTGAACGTGTTGGCCCAGACGACGCCCGCGCGCAGCTTGTTCGCCACGGCGAGAATCCTCGCCCCCTTCTCGGTCCAGATGCCCGCCGACAGGCCGTACTGGGTGTTGTTGGCCTTGGCGACGGCCTCGTCCGGCGTACGGAACGTGAGCACCGAGAGGACCGGGCCGAAGATCTCGTCGCGGGCGACGGTGTGGGCCTGCGTGACGTTCGTGAAGAGCGTCGGCGCGAACCAGTAGCCGGAGCCGGGCAGTTCACAGGGCGCGGACCAGCGCTCGGCACCCTCGGCCTCGCCGGTCTCCGCGAGCGCGGTGATGCGGGCGAGCTGCTCGGCGGAGTTGATGGCGCCGATGTCGGTGTTCTTGTCGAGCGGGTCGCCGAGGCGCAGGGTCGAGAGCCGCGCCTTGAGCCGCTCGAGCACCTCGTCCTGCACCGACTCCTGTACGAGGAGGCGGGAGCCGGCGCAGCAGACCTGGCCCTGGTTGAAGAAGATCCCGGTGACGATCCCTTCCACCGCCTGGTCGACGGGGGCGTCGTCGAAGACGATGTTGGCGCCCTTGCCGCCGAGTTCGAGCGTGAGCTTCTTGTCCGTACCGGCGACGGTGCGGGCGATCTGCTTGCCGACGGCGGTGGAGCCGGTGAAGGCGACCTTGTTCACGTCCGGGTGGGCGGTCAGGGCCGCGCCCGCGTCCCCGTATCCGGGAAGGATGTTGACGACGCCCTTGGGGAGACCGGCCTGGCGGCAGATGTCGGCGAAGAACAGCGCCGACAGCGGCGTGGTCTCGGCGGGCTTCAGGACGACGGTGTTGCCGGTGGCGAGAGCCGGGGCGATCTTCCACGCCAGCATGAGCAGCGGGAAGTTCCAGGGGATGACCTGGCCCGCGACGCCGAGGGCCTTCGGGTTCGGCCCGAAGCCCGCGTGGTCCAGCTTGTCGGCCCAGCCCGCGTAGTAGAAGAAGTGCGCGGCGACGAGGGGCAGATCGGCGTCCCTCGTCTCCTTGATGGGCTTTCCGTTGTCGAGCGTCTCCAGGACGGCGAGCTCGCGGCTGCGCTCCTGGATGATGCGGGCGATCCGGAACAGGTACTTGGCACGCTCGGCGCCGGGCAGCGCGGACCAGCCGCTGAACGCCTTGCGGGCGGCCTTCACGGCCCGGTCGACGTCTTCGGAGGAGGCTTGTGCGACCTCGGAGAGGACCTCTTCCGTGGACGGCGAGACCGTCTTGAAGACCTTGCCGTCGGCGGCTTCGGTGAACTCGCCGTCGATGAACAGGCCGTAGCTGGGCGCGATGTCCACGACGGAGCGGGACTCGGGCGCCGGTGCGTAGGCGAAGGGAGAAGTCGGCATTTCCATGTCCATGGGGTCTCAGTCCACCGTCACGTAGTCGGGACCGGAGTAGCGTCCGGTGGCCAGCTTCTGCCGCTGCATCAGCAGGTCGTTGAGAAGGCTCGACGCACCGAAGCGGAACCAGTGGTTGTCCAGCCAGTCGGCGCCCACCGTCTCGTTCACCAGCACGAGGAACTTGATGGCGTCCTTGGTGGTCCGGATGCCGCCGGCGGGCTTCACGCCGACCTGGACGCCGGTCTGGGCGCGGAAGTCACGCACGGCTTCGAGCATGAGGAGCGTGTTGGCGGGAGTGGCGTTGACGCCGACCTTGCCCGTCGAGGTCTTGATGAAGTCGGCGCCCGCGAGCATGCCGATCCAGCTGGCGCGCCGGATGTTGTCGTACGTCGACAGCTCCCCGGTCTCGAAGATGACCTTGAGACGGGCCCGGCCCGAGGCTTCCTTGACCGCGCGGATCTCCTCGTAGACCTTCATGTAGTCGCCCGCGAGGAAGGCGCCGCGGTCGATGACCATGTCGATCTCGTCGGCGCCCGCGGCGACGGCCTCGCGCACGTCACCGAGCTTCACGTCGAGGGCGGCGCGGCCGGCGGGGAAGGCGGTGGCCACGGAGGCGACCTTGACGTCGCTGCCGGCGAGGGCGGCCTTGGCGGTGGCCACCATGTCCGGGTAGACGCAGACGGCCGCGGTGCGCGGGGCGGAGCGGTCGGTCGGGTCCGGGTTGAGCGCCTTGGTGCTCAGGGACCGGACCTTGCCCGGGGTGTCCGCGCCTTCCAGGGTCGTCAGGTCGATCATCGAGATGGCCAGGTCGATGGCGTACGCCTTCGCCGTGGTCTTGATCGAGCGGGTGCCGAGGGCCGCCGCGCGAGTCTCCAGGCCGACCGGGTCCACGCCGGGGAGGCCGTGCAGGAAACGGCGGAGGGTGTGGTCTGACGTGGTCGCTTCTGCGAGGGGGCCTTGGCCTTGGGCGGGTGCAGTGGGCATGGTCACGAGCTGAGCATATCTACGCGCGTAGCGGCTGTACAGGGGTCGGTCCCCTCTTGGGCAGGGGGCCCTTGGGGTGGGCGGGTGTGCGGTCCCTTGGTGCGGGGGCGGCGGGTGGCCCCTGCCGGGGGCCTTTTCCCCAACCCCGCCCCTTCCCGAATACGGCGACTCCGTCGCCCCTGGGTGGGCCTTCCTGGGGCTTCGCCCCTAGACCCCCGTATCGGCGCTGAACGCGCCTCGTCCTCAAACGCCGGACGGGCTGGAGGGCACCCCTCCCCGAGGCTGGAGGGGGCCGCCTTCGTGTGGGGAGGGGTTGGGGAGGGGTGGGGAGCCCGTCCGCCACAGCCTCGTGGGAAACGACAACGCAACGATCCCGATCCCGTCAGCATCGTCATCTACGCGCGTAGGGGAAGACCGGCTACTCTCCTCCACGTGAACGCTTCAGTGATTCCGGACGACATCCAGGGCGACGCCGACCCCTACGCCGCCGCCGACGCCGCCGCAGCGCGCCTTCGTGAGCTGACGGGGGCCGAGTCCCATGACGTCGCCCTTGTGATGGGCTCCGGCTGGGCGCCCGCCGTGGACGCGCTCGGCACCCCCGAGGCCGAGTTCCCCGTCACCGAGCTGCCCGGCTTCCCGCCCCCCGCCGTCGCGGGCCACGGCGGCCGCATCCGCTCGTTCAAGGTGGGGGACAAGCGCGCCCTCGTCTTCCTGGGGCGCACCCACTACTACGAGGGCCGGGGCGTCGCCGCCGTCGCCCACGGCGTGCGCACCGCCGTGGCCGCGGGCTGCAAGACCATCGTGCTCACCAACGGGTGCGGAGGGCTTCGTGAAGGCATGCGTCCGGGGCAGCCCGTGCTCATCAGCGATCACCTCAACCTCACCGCCACCTCGCCCATCGTCGGCGCGAACTTCGTCGATCTGACCGACCTGTACTCGCCGCGGCTGCGCGCGCTCTGCAAGGAGATCGACCCCTCCCTCGAAGAGGGCGTGTACGCCCAGTTCCCCGGCCCGCACTACGAGACCCCGGCCGAGATCCGCATGGCCCGCACCATCGGCGCCGACCTCGTGGGCATGTCGACCGTGCTCGAGGCCATCGCCGCCCGTGAGGCGGGCGCCGAGGTGCTCGGCATCTCCCTCGTCACCAACCTCGCCGCGGGCATGACGGGCGAGCCCCTCAACCACGAGGAAGTCCTCCAGGCCGGGCGGGACTCCGCCACGCGCATGGGCGAGCTCCTCGGCCAGGTGCTCGGCCGTATCTAGCCAGTGGGTGCCCAAGGGCGCCGCCGGGATCCGTGCCGTGTGGGTAGCTGTTAGCTGTTGCCCACACGGCACGCCCACGGGAACGTACGTACGTACACGAGAGGCTGAAGAGACGTGCAGGACGACGCAGAACTCATCGCGCGGGCCCGGGCCTGGCAGGCCGAGGACCCGGACGCCGAGACCCGTGAGGAACTCGGCAAGCTCATCGACGCCCAGGACACCGAGGAGCTGGCCGAGCGCTTCGCCGGCACCCTCCAGTTCGGCACCGCGGGGCTGCGCGGCGAGCTCGGCGCCGGGCCGATGCGCATGAACCGGTCGGTCGTCATCAGGGCCGCGGCCGGGCTCGCGGCGTACCTCAAGTCCACCGGCCACACCGACGGGCTCGTCGTCATCGGCTACGACGCCCGCTACAAGTCGGCCGACTTCGCGCGCGACACCGCCGCCGTGATGACCGGCGCCGGGCTGCGCGCCGCCGTCCTGCCGCGCCCGCTGCCGACGCCCGTACTCGCCTTCGCCATACGGCACTTGGGCGCCGTCGCGGGCGTGGAGGTCACCGCCAGCCACAACCCGCCGCGTGACAACGGCTACAAGGTCTACCTCGGTGACGGCTCGCAGATCGTGCCGCCCGCCGACACCGGCATCGCCGCCGAGATCGACGCCATCCGGAGTCTGGACGACGTGCCGCGGCCCGAGTCCGGGTGGGAGACGCTCGGGGACGAGGTCCTCGACGCCTATCTCGCGCGCACCGACGCCGTGCTCGCCGCCGGGTCGCCGCGCACCGCCCGCACCGTCTACACGGCCATGCACGGAGTCGGCAAGGACACGGTGCTCGCGGCCTTCGCGCGCGCCGGGTTCCCGGAGCCGGTGCTCGTCGCCGAACAGGCCGAGCCCGACCCGGACTTCCCGACCGTCGCGTTCCCCAACCCGGAGGAGCCGGGCGCGATGGACCTCGCCTTCGCGAAGGCGGGCGAGGTGCGGCCGGACCTGATCGTCGCCAACGACCCGGACGCGGACCGGTGCGCGGCCGCCGTCAAGGACGGCGAGCAGTGGCGGATGCTGCGCGGCGACGAGGTCGGCGCGCTGCTCGCTGCCCACCTCGTACGGCGCGGCGCCCAGGGTACGTTCGCCGAGTCCATCGTCTCGTCCTCCCTGCTCGGCCGGATCGCGGAGAAGGCCGGACTCCCGTACGAGGAGACCCTGACCGGCTTCAAGTGGATCGCCCGCGTCGACGGCCTGCGCTACGGGTACGAGGAGGCGCTCGGCTACTGCGTCGACCCCGAGGGCGTCCGCGACAAGGACGGGATCACGGCGGCGCTGCTCATCACGGAGCTGGCGTCCGAGCTGAAGGAGGAGGGCCGGACCCTGCTCGACCTGCTCGACGACCTCGCCGTCGAGCACGGCCTGCACGCCACCGACCAGCTGTCCGTGCGCGTCCAGGACCTCTCCCTGATCGCCGACGCGATGCGGCGCCTGCGCGAGCAGCCGCCGACCGCGCTCGCGGGCCTGACGGTCGTCTCCGCCGAGGACCTCACCCGGGGCACCGAGAAGCTGCCGCCCACCGACGGGCTGCGCTACCACCTCGACGGTGCCTACAAGGCCCGCGTCATCGTGCGCCCGAGCGGCACCGAGCCCAAGCTCAAGTGCTACCTGGAGGTCGTCGTCCCGGTGGGTTCGGCCGACGAGCTCCCGGCCGCCCGCGCGCGGGGCGCCGAACTCCTCGGCGCGCTCAAGCGGGACCTCTCGGAGGCGGCGGGCATCTGAGCCCCCCGGTACCCGTGGATTCCTGCGGGAGCCACCCTTCCGGGTGGTTCCCGTACGGCAGGTGACGCAGCGGTCCGGTGCGCTGCCGGTCCCCCAGGAAGGGACGACCGGTAGCGCACGTTCACGTTCCGGGAGCCGCCGCAGTGCCGTACGACGGACGACCGACATCCGAGCCCTCGACCGCCACCCTCGCGCCGTCCCGGGTTCCCCTGTCCCGCCGCCCCCGGCCCGCCCCGGGCCCCGCCCCCGGCGAGCGCTCCGCCCGCGCGCTGCGGGCCCTGCTGTACGCCTCGCCCGCCCTCCTCGCGTACGGGGCCGTGCGCGTCCTCGGAGTCCTGCTCTTCGCCGCGTGGGCGCACCGCAAGCACCGCGGGGTCTGGCATCTGCTCGCCGAGTCCTGGGACTGCGACTGGTACCTGAAGGTCGCCGAGCACGGCTACGCGCACGTCCTCGGCACCCAGTTCGACGCGAACAACCTCGCCTTCTTCCCGCTCTACCCGGCGCTGATCAGGGCGGGCGAGATGCTCGCCCCCGAGCCGCGCGGCGCCGTCGGGCTCGGGATCTCACTGGTGTGCTCGTTCCTCGCGGCGTGGGGCGTCTTCGCGGTCGGCTCCCGGCTCTACGGGCGCCGCGTGGGCACCGTCCTCGTCGTCCTGTGGGGCTCGCTGCCGATCGCCCTCGTGCAGTGGATGGGCTACACCGAGTCCCTGTTCACGGCCCTCACCGCATGGTCCCTGTACGCCGTGCTCAGCGGGCGCTGGGTGTGGGCGGGGACGCTCGCCGCGCTCGCGGGGCTCACCCGGCCGACGGGCGTCGCGCTCGCCGCGGCGGTCTCCCTGACGGCGCTGCTCGCGCTGCGCCGCGGCTTCGACGGGCGGGCGCTCGCGGGCGCCCTGCTCGCGCCGTTCGGCTGGCTCCTGTACGTGGGGTGGGTCGGGTTCCGGCTCGGGCGCTGGGACGGGTACTTCGCCGTCCAGAAGCTGTGGCACAACGAGTGGGACGGCGGGGTCGGGACGCTGCGCGAGATGTGGGACCTGTTCCGGATCGAGCGGCCCCAGCTGTTCCTGGCGATGGTGACGGCCGTGCTGCTCGTGGCGGCGCTGCTGTTCGTGCTGTCGGTGGGGGACCGCCAGCCGCTGCCGCTGCTCGTCTTCACGGGGCTGCTGCTCGCGATCGTCCTCGGCAGCAAGGGCGTGTACTTCCCGCGGGCCCGCTTCCTGATGCCCGGCTTCCCCTTGCTGCTTCCCCTGGCGGTCGCGCTCGCCCGGGCGCGGCCGCATGTGACGCTGACCGTCCTGGGCGCGGCGGCGGTGGTGTCGGCGGCGTTCGGCGGGCACATGCTGCTCGCCTGGATGGGGCCGCCGTGAGCGGGCGCTTTCGGTGCCGTGTGAGCGGGCGCTGTCGGTGCCGCGGGTCTCAGGTCACCGCGAGCAGGATCACCAGCAGGACCGCTCCGGCCAGGCAGGGCGCGAGGGTCTCGTAGGACCAGCGCACCGTCGGCTCGCCCTGGGCCGACTCGGCGTTCTCCTGGCGCTCGGAGATCTCCCGGAGGTCGTCCATGGCCTGGTCGCCCGCCGAGCGCAGATTGCTCGGCGAGGTGAGGTGCGGGCGCCCGGCCTGCGGGTCGTCCGCTGCGGTCTGCCGGGCCTGGCGGCGGGCCGCGCGCTTGCGGCCGCGCAGCGACACGGGGATGGCCCAGAGCTGGAACTTGGTGCCGGACTGGCTGAAGACCTCGTTCGTGTACCCGGAGCGCAGGCCCGAGACGGCGCCCCAGGGGAGCGTGATGGTGCGGAACGGGTTGCGGATGCGCAGCCGTTCGTCGTTCGCGTACACGGCGGGCCGGATCGTGTAGGCGACCACCAGCGGCACGGCGAACAGCAGGCCCGCGAGGGCGAGCCAGGGGGTGCGGCCCGCGCCGCGCACCAGGGCGTCGATGCCGAGCCAGGCGCCCAGGGCCAGCAGCAGCACGCCGCCGGCGATGGCGGCGGGCGAACGGTAGGTGCGGTCCTGGTACTCGGGCTCTGCGGGCTCGGGCGTCGTCATGGGCTCAGATTCTGCCGTAGGGGTGTGCGGGGCTTTCTCCGGGCCGCCCGCCCGCGGCGGGGCGGTGGGGCAGCGGGTTCAGCAGGGGCGCTTCCGCAGCTCCATCACATAGTCGTGCGGCGCCCCCGCGCTCTCCGCGGCGTCGGCGATCTCGCCCAGGTAGCGGGCCGAGGGGAGGCCGCCCTCGTAGCCGTTGAGGACGTACACCCAGGCCGGCTCCTCGCCCTCCAGGGTGTGCACGCGCACGCGCATGCGCCGGTAGATGTCGAGGCCGACGCCCTCCCAGCGGTCCATGGAGTCCTCGTCCATGGGCGCGATGTCGTACAGCGTGACGAAGACCTGGGAGCGGGGGGCCTCGACGATCGTCGCGAGCGCGCCCTCCCAGCCCATGTGCTCTCCGCCGAAGGTGAGCCGCCAGCCGTTCAGCCAGCCGGTCGCGCGCAGCGGTGAGTGCGGGGCGCGGCGTGACATGAGCCGCGGGTCGAGATTGCCGGCGTACGCGGCGTAGAGCGACATGTGGTCGAGGGTACGGCAGGGACCGGTGGTGCTTCCGCCGGTGACCGACCCGTGGTCGGGGCGGCGGAGCGGGCGCCCGTTGCCCCTAACGGAACCCCCGAGGGGAACGGTCTTGAAGCGTGCGGGACAATGGAGTACGTGACTCGGATCGTGATCATTGGCGGCGGACCCGGCGGATATGAGGCGGCCCTGGTGGCCGCCCAGCTCGGCGCGGAGGTGACCGTCGTCGACTGCGACGGTCTGGGCGGGGCGTCGGTGCTCACCGACTGCGTACCGTCGAAGACTCTGATCGCGACGGCCGAGGTGATGACCACCTTCGACTCGTCGTACGAAGAGCTGGGGATCATCGTCGAGGACGACACCCCGCACATCGACCAGGCCGCCCGGGTCGTCGGCGTCGACCTCGGCAAGGTGAACCGGCGCGTGAAGCGACTCGCGCTCGCGCAGTCGCACGACATCACCGCCTCCGTGACCCGCGCGGGCGCCAAGGTCATGCGCGGCCGCGGCCGCCTCGGGGGCCCGCAGGGCATCGACGGCACCCGGGACGTCATCGTCACCGCCGCCGACGGCACCGAGACGCTGCTGACCGCCGACGCCATCCTCATCGCGACCGGCGGGCACCCGCGCGAGCTGCCCGACGCCCAGCCCGACGGCGAGCGGATCCTCAACTGGACGCAGGTGTACGACCTGGACGAGCTCCCGGAGGAGCTCATCGTGGTCGGGTCCGGTGTCACCGGCGCCGAGTTCGCGGGCGCCTACCAGGCGCTGGGTTCGAAGGTCACGCTCGTGTCGTCCCGTGACCGGGTGCTGCCCGGTGAGGACCCGGACGCCGCCGCCGTCCTCGAAGACGTGTTCCGGCGGCGCGGCATGAACGTCATGGGGCGTACGCGCGCCTCCTCCGCCAAGCGCGTGGGCGACCGCGTCGAGGTGACGCTCGCCGACGGGCGCGTCATCTCCGGCACGCACTGTCTGATGGCCGTCGGCGCCATCCCCAACACCGAGGGCATGGGCCTGGAGGAGGCCGGGGTCAAGCTCAAGGACTCCGGGCACATCTGGACCGACAAGGTCTCCAGGACGTCCGCGTCCGGCGTGTACGCGGCCGGTGACGTCACCGGGATCTTCGCGCTCGCCTCCGTCGCCGCCATGCAGGGGCGCATCGCGATGTACCACTTCCTGGGCGACGCGGTGACGCCGCTGAACCTGAAGACCGTGTCGTCGAACGTCTTCACCGACCCGGAGATCGCCACCGTCGGCTACTCCCAGGCCGACGTGGACGCCGGGAAGATCGACGCCCGCGTCGTCAAGCTGCCGCTCCTTCGCAACCCGCGCGCGAAGATGCAGGGCATCCGCGACGGCTTCGTCAAGATCTTCTGCCGTCCCGGTACGGGCATCGTGGTCGGCGGCGTGGTCGTCGCACCGCGCGCTTCGGAACTGATCCACCCCATCTCGATCGCGGTCGACAACAATCTGACGGTCGAGCAGATCGCGAATGCGTTCACGGTGTACCCGTCGCTTTCGGGGTCGATCGCCGAGGTGGCGCGTCAACTTCACACCCGTAAGACGGCCGGCGAGGGCTGAGCGCGGGGGGCGGTCTCCCGTGGCTGACGGGAGATCGCCGCAGATCAAATACGTGGCCGGGAAGAACTCCCCGCAGGTCACGCGCAGTTGCCGCCCATTCGCCGGGCATAGGCGGGGTGGATAGGCGCCTATACCACTTCCCACCCTGCTGTGCGAACAACTTCTGTAATTCGGCGCAAACTGCTGAAAGCAGACGGTCGTTGGGGTTACTGTCAGTTTCGTGTTCGCTGCAGAACGTCGCCAATTGATCCTCGAAATGGTGCGGGCCAACGGAGCGGTATCGCTCCGTGAGCTCGCCCGCGTCGTCCAGACCTCCGAAGTGACCGTACGGCGGGACGTGCGCGCGCTGGAGGCAGAAGGACTCCTCGACCGCCGACATGGCGGTGCGGTATTGCCGGGCGGATTCACGCGGGAGTCCGGCTTTCCGCAGAAATCACATCTCGCGTCCGCGGAGAAGACCGCCATCGCCGACCTGGCGGCGGGCCTCGTCGAAGAGGGCGAGGCCATCGTCGTCGGTGCGGGCACCACCACGCAGGAGCTGGCACGCCGGCTCGCGCGCGTGCCCGGTCTCACCGTCGTCACCAACTCCCTCTTGGTGGCACAGGCGTTGGCCCATGCCAACCGCGTCGAGGTCGTCATGACCGGTGGCACGCTGCGCGGATCCAACTACGCCCTGGTGGGCAGCGGCGCCGAACAGTCCCTGCAGGGGCTGCGGGTGTCCCGTGCCTTCCTCTCCGGCAGCGGTCTGACCGCCGAGCGGGGCCTGTCCACGTCCAACATGCTCTCGGCGAGCGTGGACCGCGCCCTGGTCCAGGCGGCCGCCGAGGTGGTCGTCCTCGCCGACCACACCAAGCTCGGCACCGACACGATGTTCCAGACGGTGCCGACGGACGTGATCACCCGCCTCGTCACGGACGAGCCGCCGGCCCACGACGACCGTGCGGCCACCGAGTTGCAGGCCCTGGCGGACCAGGGCGTGCAGATCGCGGTGGCGGGCACGGCGACGGGGGCGGGACCCGGCTCGGGTTCGGGGCCCGGCGTGGATTCCGTCCCGGCGGGGCGGCAGCCGCGCCGGGACGTGCCGCTGCCGGGCCAGCGCCGCACCCACGGACCCGGCCCCGGCGCGCAGTTGCGCTCCGCGGCCGTGCTCGGGGAGCAGCCGCCGAACGAGCGGGCGGCACGGGTCGCCGACCTGCGCCGCCGCTGACTGGGAGCGCCGTTTCCGTACGGGCCTACGGGAGCTGTCCCTTGAAGAAGGTGTCCAGCTCCGCGCGGGCCCTGCGCTCCCTCCGGCTCGGCGGCAAACCCCTGAGGTTCCTGGTGAGCCAGAGGAGCAGCGGGTAGGTGACGCAGGTACCGATGGCGAGCCCGGAGAGCACGCCGCTGAGCAGATCTCCCATGTCCGTCAACCCACCTTCGTACGGGGTTCGGTGGGGTTCTTCGAGGCGTCGGTCCGATAGCCGTCGTGCGCGGCCGTGAGCATCGCGGAGCCGTCGTCCTCCGGCAGCACCGCGCCGTAGCCGCGCAGCCGCCAGCGGGGCTCCACGGCCTCGCTCTCGTAGTACGGCACCCACCCGCCCGTCTCCCGCCGCCCCTCCAAGGAGGTGCTTCGCACCGCACCGCCTGATTCGTCCGGCGTCGGCACCAGCAGTGGTGCCGGGCCCGCCGCCGCGCAGCCCCGGCAGGCCGCGACCTGCGCCGTGGCACCGTCCACGGCGAGCGGGGAGTCCACGCGCGCGTGCCCGCGCTCGTGCAGCGGGTTGAAGTAGCAGGGCGGGTCCGCGACCAGCGGGCGCTCCGCCGTGAGCGCCTCCACCGCCCGCATGCCGATCCGCGCGAACTCCACGGCCGCGGTCAACTCCCCGATCACATACGCCGCGTCGCCCCCGCCCTCGGCCTGGATCACCACCGCGTTGCTCGCCTGGACGGACGCCGCCGAGGCCATCCGCTGGAGCCTCCTGCGTTCTTCGTCGGGGAGCGCGCAGCTGTGGTGCAGCGCGTCCACGAGCGCCGAGGCGTTGCTGAGCAGCGCGGCGCGGGTCTCCGCGTACGGGCGCAGGGACTCGGGGTCGCCCCGTGGATCGGGTACCGGGGCACGCCAGTCGGGTGCCGGATCCGGGAGTTGGAAGGCGTAGGGACGGGTGCGGCCGAGGGGGAGGTGGGTGAAGCGGCGGAGCAGGGCCACGGAGAGGGCGATGGCCAGGCCGAGGGTGAGGCCCGCCTCGTAGTGGTGGCCGGTGGGGGTGGTGGAGGCGTAGTGGATGTTGAGTGCGATGACGCCTGCGGCCAGCAGGGCGGCGGTGCCCTCTGCGATGTTCCTTGCCTTGCCCACGGTGGCCCCCCTGCCTGGTGGTTCAGCTTTCTGTGGGGGAGGACGTGTGAGTGGGCGGAGCGGTTTCCTCTTTCCCCGCAGCGGCGGATCCGGGTAGGGGCGGGATCGGGGAAAAGAAGAACCCGGCCGGGCCCCATCGCGGGCCTGACCGGGTTCGGGGGCCCAACGGGCCACCAGGAGCTAGTCCTTGATCTCGCAGATGACGGCGCCCGACGTGAGGCTCGCGCCGACTTCCGCGGTCAGGCCCTTGACGGTGCCCGAGCGGTGCGCGTTCAGGGGCTGTTCCATCTTCATGGCCTCCAGGACCACGATGAGGTCGCCCTCCTTGACCTCCTGGCCCTCCTCGACCGCGACCTTCACGATCGTGCCCTGCATCGGGGAGGCCAGCGAGTCACCCGACGCCGCCGGGCCCGACTTCTTCGCCGCGCGCCGCTTCGGCTTCGCGCCCGCCGCCAGGCCCGTACGGGCGAGGGACATGCCCAGGGACGAGGGCAGGGAGACCTCGAGGCGCTTGCCGCCGACCTCGACCACGACCGTCTCGCGGCCGGGCTCGTCCTCGCCCTCCGCGTCCGCCGTCGCGGCGAAGGGCGGGATGTCGTTGACGAAGTCGGTCTCGATCCAGCGGGTGTAGATCGTGAACGGGTCGCTGGAGCCGGTCAGTTCGGGGGCGAAGGCCGGGTCGGTGACGACCTTGCGGTGGAACGGGATGGCCGTGGCCATGCCCTCCACCTCGAACTCCGCCAGAGCACGCGCCGAACGCTCCAGGGCTTCCTTGCGGGTGCGGCCGGTCACGATCAGCTTCGCAAGGAGCGAGTCCCAGGCCGGGCCGATCACCGAGCCGGACTCCACGCCCGCGTCCAGGCGCACGCCCGGGCCCGTCGGGGCCTCGAAGCGCGTCACCGTGCCCGGGGCGGGCAGGAAGTTGCGGCCGGGGTCCTCGCCGTTGATGCGGAACTCGAAGGAGTGACCGCGCAGTTCGGGGTCGCCGTAGCCCAGTTCCTCGCCATCGGCGATGCGGAACATCTCCCGGACCAGGTCGATCCCGGCGACCTCCTCGGTCACCGGGTGCTCCACCTGCAGCCGCGTGTTGACCTCCAGGAACGAGATCGTGCCGTCCGCGCCGACCAGGAACTCCACCGTGCCCGCACCCACATACCCGGCCTCCTTGAGGATGGCCTTGGAGGCGGCATACAGCTGCTCGACCTGCGCCTCGGACAGGAAGGGGGCCGGGGCCTCCTCCACCAGCTTCTGGTGGCGGCGCTGCAGCGAGCAGTCCCGGGTGGAGACGACGACCACGTTGCCGTGGGTGTCGGCCAGGCACTGGGTCTCCACGTGGCGGGGCTTGTCCAGGTAGCGCTCCACGAAGCACTCGCCCCGGCCGAAGGCCGCCACCGCCTCGCGGACCGCCGACTCGTACAGCTCGGGGACCTCTTCGAGGGTGCGGGCGACCTTCAGGCCGCGGCCGCCGCCGCCGAAGGCCGCCTTGATGGCGATGGGCAGGCCGTGCTCCTCGGCGAAGGCCACCACCTCGTCCGCGCCGGCCACCGGGTCGGGGGTGCCCGCGACCAGCGGGGCCCCGGCGCGCTGGGCGATGTGGCGGGCGGCGACCTTGTCGCCCAGGTCGCGGATGGCGTGCGGGGGCGGGCCGATCCAGATCAGGCCCGCGTCCAGGACCGCCTGGGCGAACTCCGCGTTCTCCGACAGGAATCCGTAACCGGGGTGGACCGCGTCCGCGCCCGCGTCGGCGGCCGCGGCCAGCACCTTGGCGATGTCCAGATAGCTGGTGGCCGGAGTGTCACCACCCAGCGCGAACGCCTCATCAGCCGCACGGACATGCAACGCGTCCCGGTCAGGATCCGCGTAGACGGCAACGCTCGCGATCCCCGCATCCCGGCATGCCCGGGCAACGCGGACAGCGATTTCGCCACGGTTGGCGATGAGCACCTTGCGCACGATGGCTCCCTCCTTGAAACAAGCCGAGTTTAGGGACTGCCGACACGGCCTTACGACCCGTCCCCGGTGGTGAGCTTGCCCACACGGAGCGTGATCCGAGGTCTGCCCGGTCCGCGAATTCCCTTGTGACACCACGGTACGCAGGGTCCCTTTGCGGCAGACTAGCGTCCCGGTGTGGTCAAGGTCTCTGTGAGGGCGTGCTGCGGCAGGGCGCCTTTCTTTGTGGAGTCCCTACGAATGGCCCAACGATTCTTTGCCTTCGGCCGGACCCTTGTCCCGGGGTTTACCCGTTAGTAGCGTTCGGGTGTCTCGAAAGGTACCTCGGGTAACAGCGGCTCGAAGAGAGTGGGTGGGCGCCGTGGCGCGCAGACCGGTGGCGTGGGTGGGCGCGGTGGTGCTCTTGGCGGAGGCGGTCGGGATCGCGCTCCTGAACTGGTTCCTCGGGCTCGTCGTCGACAAGCAGGACATGTCCCTCGCGGGGCTCGACCCGCGCGCGATGTCCGTCTCCACGTGGATCGCGGGGATCGTCTTCGGGCTCTATCTCGCCTTCTGCGGGCTGACGTTGGCGCTCGCGGCGGCGCGGGACCGGGCGCCCGGCGGCTTCGGCCGGCTGCTCCTGATCAGCTGCGCCGTGGTGCACGGACTGCTCGGCGCCTTCTCCATCGGCCTGGTGGGCTGGCTCGCGTTCGTCTTCATGATGGTCGTGCTCGGCCTGATCGTGCTGACGCTCGTCGCGTACGACAAGAAGGACGGCGAGGACCAGAAGGGCAGCGACACCGGGAGCGCGAGCAACGGGGCACCCGACAACGGCGCCCCGCAGCCGGTCTGAGGTGCTTCTAGGGGCAGCCGGTCTGAGGGGCTCCTAGGGCTGCGCCCACAACTCCGTGATGCCGACGCCCAGTTCGGCAAGCAGGCGGCGCAGCAGCGGCAGCGAGAGGCCGATGACGTTGCCGTGGTCGCCCTCGATGCGGTCGACGAAGGGCGCCGAGCGGCCGTCGAGGGTGAACGCGCCCGCCACGTACAGGGGTTCGCCGCTCGCGACGTACGCGGCGATCTCCGCGTCCGTCGGCTCGCCGAAGTGCACGACGGTGGAGGCGACGGCCGCGACGTGCCGTTCGGCGGCGGTGTCGTAGACGCAGTGGCCGGTCTGCAGCGTGCCCGCACGGCCGCGCATGGCCTTCCAGCGGGCGGTGGCCTCCTCGGCGTCGGCGGGCTTGCCGAGCGCCTGCCCGTCCAGCTCGAGGACCGAGTCGCAGCCGATCACCAGGGCGCCCCGGGCGTCCGGGCGGGCCGCCACCACCGACGCCTTGGCCTCGGCGAGGGCGAGGGCGAGCTCGGCCGGGGTAGGGGCGGAGACGGCGTCCTCGTCGACCCCGCTGACGATCACCTCGGGGGCCAGACCTGCCTGGCGCAGCAGGCCGAGGCGGGCGGGCGACTGGGAGGCGAGGACGAGACGGCGGCGCGGATCACTCATGGCGTCAGGGTAACCAAGGGGCGCTCCCCGTCCGCCGCGCAGCGGTGCGGGCACGGACTCACAGCAGTCCGAGCACGAACATGGCCACCACCATCGCCAGGGCGAGCACGACACCGGCGCGGCTCATCTTCGCCTGCATGTCCCGCATGTCCTTCGGAGGATCGTTCTCCGGATCCGACCACAGCATGGAAACGATGGTGGAGCGCGGCGGGCCGGGGCACCTGAGTACGCGTACTCAAGTTCCCCGGCCCGTTCCACTCAGGTCGGCGGCGGGCCAACTGCCTTACGCAGGCCAGTAGGTGCGGCCCCACGCGGCCGGGCCCGGAGCGGGCAGCCGGTCGCGGGCGACGCGGGCGGGGTCCGCCCAGGCGTCCGGCACGGAGGGCGCGCCGGACGGCGCGCTCGCCGCCGCCGCGGCGCGCGCCCTGACCACCGCCAGGGCGGCGGCCAGCTCCTCGGGGGTGGGGTTGCCCCGTACGACCTTGATCATGACCGCTCCTGGGCTCTAGAGGGGGATGTTGCCGTGCTTCTTCGGGGGCAGTGATTCCCGCTTCGTGCGCAGCTGACGCAGGCCCCGCACCAGGTGGCGGCGGGTCTCCGACGGCATGACCACGGCGTCGATGTAGCCGCGCTCGGCGGCCGTGTACGGGTTGAGGAGCCGGTCCTCGTACGCCTGGATGAGCTCCGCGCGGACGCTCTCGACGTCGGCACCGGCCTCGGCGATCGTGCGGCGGTGCAGGATGTTCACGGCGCCCTGCGCGCCCATGACGGCGATCTGCGCCGTCGGCCAGGCCAGGTTGAGGTCGGCGCCCAGGTGCTTGGAGCCCATGACGTCGTAGGCGCCGCCGAACGCCTTGCGGGTGATGACCGTGATCAGCGGGACCGTCGCCTCCGCGTACGCGAAGATCAGCTTGGCGCCGCGGCGGATGATGCCGGTGTGCTCCTGCTCGACGCCCGGCAGGAAGCCGGGGACGTCGACGAAGGTGATGACCGGGACGTTGAAGGCGTCGCAGGTGCGCACGAAGCGGGCGGCCTTCTCGGAGGCGTCGATGTCGAGGCAGCCGGCGAACTGCATCGGCTGGTTGGCGACGATGCCCACCGGGTGGCCCTCGATCCGGCCGAAGCCGGTGATGATGTTCGGCGCGAACAGCGGCTGCGTCTCGAAGAACTCCGCGTCGTCCAGGACGTGTTCGATGACGGAGTGCATGTCGTACGGCTGGTTGGCGCTGTCCGGGATGAGGGTGTCCAACTCCCGGTCCTCGTCCGACAGTTCCAGGTCCGCCTCCTCGGGGAAGGCGGGCGGCTCGGAGAGGTTGTTGGACGGGAGGTAGGACAGCAGCGACTTGACGTACTCGATGGCGTCCTTCTCGTCACCCGCCATGTGATGCGCCACACCCGACGTGGAGTTGTGGGTGCGGGCGCCGCCGAGCTCCTCGAAGCCGACGTCCTCGCCGGTGACCGTCTTGATGACGTCCGGGCCGGTGATGAACATGTGCGACGTCTGGTCGACCATGACCGTGAAGTCCGTGATCGCCGGGGAGTAGACGGCGCCGCCCGCGCACGGGCCGACGACCAGGCTGATCTGCGGAATCACGCCCGAGGCGTGTGTGTTGCGGCGGAAGATCTCGCCGTACATGCCGAGGGCCATGACGCCCTCCTGGATGCGGGCGCCGCCCGAGTCGTTGATGCCGACGACCGGACAGCCCGTCTTCAGGGCGAAGTCCATGACCTTCACGATCTTCTGCCCGAAGACCTCGCCGAGGGCGCCGCCGAAGACGGTGAAGTCCTGCGAGAACACGGCGACCGGGCGGCCGTCCACCGTGCCGTAGCCGGTGACGACCCCGTCCCCGTACGGGCGGTTCTGCTCCAGGCCGAAGTCGGTCGAGCGGTGCTGCGCGAACTCGTCGAACTCGACGAAGGAGCCCTCGTCGAGCAGCAGGTCGACGCGCTCACGGGCCGTCAACTTGCCCTTGGCGTGCTGCTTTTCGACCGCGCGCGCGGAGCCGGCGTGCTTCGCCTCCTCGATGCGGCGCTGCAGGTCCGCGAGCTTTCCCGCGGTGGTGTGGATGTCGGTTTCTTGCGGCTCGGACATCGAGGCGTGGCTCCCTGGCTGCGGGGCGGGGCGTGGGCGAGTGTCGGCTTGCTACTGACTCGTAGCGTATCGGCGTGGATACGCCTGCGCAGTGCGGCGTTTACCACACCTAGGGTGGCTTGCATGACGCCGCGAAATGATGCTGAACCCCCGGAGAATCCCTGGTCCGACCTCGGTCGGCCGCCGCTGAACGCCACCGCGCTGCGGCGTGCCCTGATCCGCGAGGGCGGCCTGTGGACCTCGCTCGACGTGGTCCCCGAGACCGGGTCGACCAACACGGACCTGGTGGCCCGCGCCGCCGACGGGAGCGCGCGCGAGGGCGCGGTCCTGGTGGCCGAGGAGCAGCGGTCCGGGCGCGGCCGCCTCGACCGGCAGTGGTCCGCGCCCGCGCGCTCCGGCCTCTTCGTCTCGGTGCTCCTGAACCCCTCGGAGGTGCCGGTCGAGCGCTGGGGCTGGCTCCCCCTCCTCACCGGGGTGGCCGTCGCCACCGGGCTCTCCCGGGCGGCGGGCGTCGACACCGCACTCAAGTGGCCCAACGACCTGCTGGTGACCGTGGACGGCGAGGAGCGCAAGGCGGGCGGCATCCTCGCGGAGCGCTCCGGGGACGCGGGCGTCGTGGTCGGCATCGGCATCAACGTCACGCTGCGCGCCGACGAACTCCCCGTGCCGCAGGCCGGTTCCCTCGCGCTCGCCGGGGCGACCGGCACGGACCGCGACCCGCTGCTGCGGGCCGTGCTCCGCTCCCTGGAGCAGTGGTACGGGGACTGGCGCGCCGCCAAGGGCGACCCGGCCGCCTCGGGCCTCCAGGAGACCTACGCCGCCGGGTGCGCGACGCTGGGCCGCCGGGTCCGCGCCGAGCTGCCCGGGGACCGGACGCTGGTGGGCGAGGCGGTCGCGGTGGACGGCGACGGGCGCCTCGTGCTGGCCACGGAGGACGGGGTGCAGCAGCCGGTGGGGGCGGGCGACATCGTCCATGTGCGGCCGGTGGCCTGAGCCGGGTCCGCACCCGGTGCCCCGAGCCCGAGCTCAATACGTGGGCTGAGCTCGCCCGACTTGGGAGTGAGCTGGGGCACACCTGCCGTAAAGTTGGCGCCGGTCGATACGTGACCGTGGCAGATCGGAAGGGCAGCTGGCGTGACCGTCGACGACACGGGCTCCGGTGAGGGGGCCGCTCCCTCCGCCGACGGTGAGGTGCCCGAGAAGCCCGATGAGGCCGTCGAGGACCCGCTCGCTCTCCGGCTCGAGCAGCTGATCCTCGGGGCCGACCGGCGCTACACCCCCTTCCAGGCCGCGCGCAGCGCCGGGGTCTCCATGGAGCTGGCGTCGCGGTTCTGGCGGGCCATGGGTTTCCCCGACATCGGCCAGGCCAAGGCCCTGACCGAGGCCGATGTGCTCGCCCTGCGGCGGCTCGCGGGTCTGGTCGAGGCCGGGCTGCTCAGCGAGGCCATGGCCGTGCAGGTGGCCCGGTCCACGGGGCAGACCACCGCCCGGCTCGCCGAGTGGCAGATCGACTCCTTCCTGGAGGGGCTCACCGAGCCGCCCGAGCCGGGCATGACCCGTACCGAGGTCACGTATCCGCTGATAGAGCTGCTCCTGCCGGAGCTGGAGGAGTTCCTCGTCTACGTGTGGCGGCGGCAGCTCGCGGCCGCCACCGGGCGGGTCGTGCAGGCCGCCGACGACGAAGAGATGGTCGACCGGCGGCTCGCCGTCGGCTTCGCCGACCTCGTCGGGTTCACGCGGCTGACCCGTCGTATGGAGGAGGAGGAGCTCGGGGAGCTCGTCGAGGCGTTCGAGACGACGGCCGCCGACCTCGTCGCCGCCCACGGGGGGCGGCTGATCAAGACGCTCGGGGACGAGGTGCTCTTCGCCGCCGACGACGCGGGCGTCGCCGCCGAGATCGCGCTGCGCCTCATCGAGACGATGGCGGGCGACGAGACGATGCCGGAGCTGCGCGTCGGCATCGCCTTCGGGACGGTCACGACGCGCATGGGCGACGTCTTCGGGACGACGGTGAACCTGGCCAGCCGGCTGACCTCGATAGCGCCGCGGGACGCCGTCCTGGTGGACGGGGCGTTCGCCGAGGAGCTGACCAGGACGCAGGCCGCGCCCGCCTCCGAGGCGGCCGCGGCGGAGGCTGCGGCGGCCGCCGAGAAGGAGGGCGAGGAGCCCCCCTCGTACCGGTTCGCGCTGCAGCCGATGTGGCAGCGGCCCGTGCGCGGGCTCGGCGTCATCGAGCCCTGGCTGCTCGCGCGGCGCGGCTGATCTGCGCCGTCTCTTCGGGCGGCGGCTGCCCCTTTCGTACGGGGTGCGCTCCTGACATGATCCGGACGGTAACGGTCGTTAACCGTCGGACGTGGAGGTAGGGCTATGGCTGAGGAACGGTTCGGGGAGTTCGTCGTGGTGCGGCGGCACGGGTACGTCGCCGAGCTCGCCCTCGACCGGCCCAAGGCCATGAACGCCGTCTCCACCGAGATGGCCCACTCCCTCGCCGCCGCCTGCGCCGCCCTCGCGGACGACCGGGACGCGCGCGTCGTCGTGCTCACCTCCACGCACGAGCGGGCCTTCTGCGTCGGGGCCGATCTGAAGGAGCGGAACTCCTTCTCCGACGCCGAGTTGGTGCGTCAGCGGCCCACCGCGCGCGCCGCCTACACCGGTGTCCTCGAACTGCCGATGCCGACCGTCGCGGCCGTGCACGGCTTCGCGCTCGGCGGCGGCTTCGAGCTCGCGCTCGCCTGCGACGTGATCGTGGCCGACGCCACCGCCGTCGTCGGGCTGCCGGAGGTCTCCGTCGGCGTCATCCCCGGGGGCGGCGGCACGCAGCTGCTGCCCCGGCGCGTGGGGGCCGCGCGCGCCGCCGAGCTGGTGTTCACGGCGCGGCGCGTGGAGGCGGGCGAGGCGCGGGAGTTGGGGCTCGTGGACCAGCTCGTGGGGGAGGGGGACGACCGGGACGAGGCGCTCGCTCTCGCCGCCCGGATGGCCGCGAACTCCCCGGTCGGGCTGCGCGCGGCCAAGCGTGCGCTGCGGCTCGGGCACGGGCTCGACCTGCGGGCGGGCCTTGAGGTCGAGGACGCCGCGTGGCGTTCCGTGGCCTTCTCCGGCGACCGGGCGGAGGGCGTCGCCGCCTTCAACGAGAAGCGCACGCCGCAGTGGCCGGGGGAGTAGACCGAGTGCCCTAAATCTCCGTAAACCTCCTAACCTGGGGTAATGGGTGAGGATGTCCGGCTGCGGGCCGTCGTGGAGCTGGCGCAGGGGATGGCCGCCGCGCACACTCCACGGGAGTCCTGGCGCGCGGCCGCGCAGGGTGCCCGGCACGCCCTCGCGGGGAGCTTCGCCGCGCTGTCCGTGTGGGAGCGGGACCTGGGGCGGCTCCGGGTCCTGGTGAACGTGGGCGAACGGGCCGAGGGGGAGGACGAGTTCCCCGAGGCGGAGTCCTATCCGGTGCACCAGTTCCCGGAGATCACCGAGTTCCTGCACGAGCGCTGGGCCGGGGGCGGCGAGCCGCACGCGTGGGTCGAGACCGCGCGGGGGCCGGGGGGTGTCGGCTCCGCCGGGTACTGCCATCAGCGCGTGGCCGCCCTGCGCCGCCGCGGCCGCGGCTGCTGCGTGGTCGCGCCCATCGTGCTGCACGGCCGGGCCTGGGGCGAGCTCTATGTGGCGCGGCCCGTGGGGGCGCCCGTCTTCGACCGCGCGGACGCCGACTTCGCGACCGTGCTCGCGGCCGTCGTCGCCGCCGGGATCGCGCAGACCGAGCGGCTCGAAGAGGCCCGTCGGCTCGCCTTCACGGACGCCCTGACAGGGCTCGCCAACCGCCGCGCCGTCGATCTGCGCCTGGACGAGGCGGTGGAGCGGCACCGGCAGGACGGCGTCCCCGTCTCCCTCGTCATCTGCGACGTCAACGGGCTGAAGCGGGTCAACGACACCCTCGGCCACGCCGTCGGCGACCGGCTGCTCGAACGGTTCGGCTCGGTGCTCTCACTGTGCGGGGCGATGCTGCCCGGGACGGTGGCCGCACGGCTCGGCGGCGACGAGTTCTGTCTGCTCTCGGTGGGGCCCTCGGCCGACGAGGTGGTGCGGGTCGCCGATGAACTGTGCGTGCGGGCGGCCGAGTTGGAGCTGGGTGAGGGGGTCGCGTGCGGGGTGGCGTCGACGGACGACCCGATCGGGGCGGTGCGGTCCGCTCGCCGGCTGTTCCGGCTCGCGGATGCGGCGCAGTACCGGGCGAAGGCGGCCCGCTCGGTCAAGCCGGTGGTCGCGGGGCGGGAGGGGCAGGGCGGGGAGAGCGACCCCGTGGTCCGGCTCGCGGACGCGGCGTCGGAGCGGGGTGGTGAGGGGGAGCGGAGGCGGTTCCGGGGGCGGGGGGCGTTGTGAGGGTGCGGGTCGCCCCTGCCGGGGGCTTTTCCCCAATCCCGCCCCTTCCCGATACGGCGACTCCGTCGCCCCTGGGGGCGCCCACCCGGGGGCTGCGCCCCCAGACCCCCCATCGGCGCTGAACGCGCCTCGTCCTCAAACGCCGGACGGGCTAAAAGACACACACCCCGGGACCGAAGGGAGACGGCCTGCAGACGGGCGACGGCGCAAGGGGTGGGGACGCGGCGGTATGTCCGCCCGCAGTACAGCACCCCACCCAGGCCAGTACTTGTGTACTCGTTCGGCGCCCGAGGCGTTTCGAGGACGGACATACCGCCGCGTCCCCACCCCGCCCCACCGCCAGGCCCTCACCGGTAAGAGGTCCGAACCCAACCCACCCGTGACACGCACCGATTCAATCCGTACGCTGCTGAATATGGATATGCACACTGTGGCCCTTGGGACGACCGGGACGACCGCGGCCGACGTCATCGCCGTCGCCCGCGACAACGCGCGCATCGAGCTGACGGACGAGGCCCGCTCCGGCCTCGCCGCCGCGCGCGAGATCGTCGACGCCCTGGCCGCCAAGCCCGAGCCGGTCTACGGCGTCTCGACCGGCTTCGGCGCCCTCGCCACCCGGCACATCGGCCCCGACCTGCGGGCACAGCTGCAGCGCAACATCGTGCGCTCGCACGCCGCCGGGATGGGGCCGCGCGTCGAGCGCGAGGTGGTGCGCGCGCTGATGTTCCTGCGTCTCAAGACCGTCTGTTCGGGGCACACCGGAGTGCGCCCCGAGGTCGCGCAGACCATGGCCGACGTCCTCAACGCCGGGATCACCCCGGTCGTCCACGAGTACGGCTCGCTCGGCTGCTCCGGCGACCTCGCCCCGCTCAGCCACTGCGCGCTCACGCTCATGGGCGAGGGCGACGCGGAGGGTCCGAACGGAGAGGTCCGGCCCGCCGGGGAGCTGCTCGCGGCGCACGGCATCACCCCCGTCGAGCTGCGCGAGAAGGAGGGGCTCGCGCTCCTCAACGGCACCGACGGCATGCTCGGCATGCTGGTCATGGCGCTCGCCGACCTCGACACCCTCTACAAGTCCGCCGACATCACCGCGGCCCTCTCCCTGGAGGCCCTGCTCGGCACCGACAAGGTCCTCGCGCCCGAGCTGCACGCCATCCGCCCGCACCCGGGGCAGGCCGACTCGGCCGCCAACATGCTTGCCGTCCTTGCCGGTTCGGGTCTCACGGGCCACCACCAGGACGACGCGCCGCGCGTCCAGGACGCGTACTCGGTGCGCTGTGCCCCGCAGGTCGCGGGCGCGGGCCGGGACACCATGGCGCACGCCCGCCTGGTCGCCGAGCGCGAGCTGGCCGCCGCCGTGGACAACCCCGTCGTGCTGCCCGACGGCCGCGTCGAGTCCAACGGCAACTTCCACGGCGCCCCGGTCGCGTACGTCCTGGACTTCCTCGCGATCGCCGCGGCGGACCTGGGCTCGATCGCCGAGCGCCGCACCGACCGGCTGCTCGACAAGAACCGTTCGCACGGGCTGCCGCCGTTCCTCGCCGACGACGCCGGTGTCGACTCGGGCCTGATGATCGCCCAGTACACGCAGGCCGCCCTGGTGAGCGAGATGAAGCGGCTCGCGGTGCCCGCCTCCGCCGACTCCATCCCGTCCTCCGCGATGCAGGAGGACCACGTCTCGATGGGCTGGTCCGCCGCCCGCAAGCTGCGCACGGCCGTCGCCAACCTGACCCGGATCGTGGCCGTCGAGCTGTACGCGGCCACGCGCGCCGTCGAGCTGCGCTGCCAGTCGCCCGCCCTGACCCCGGCCCCCGCGACCCGCGCCGTGCTCGAAGCGGTGCGCAAGGCGGGCGTCGAGGGTCCTGGCCCGGACCGCTTCCTCGCGCCCGACCTCGCGCAGGCGGAGGAGTTCGTGCGAACGGGCGCCCTGGTCGCGGCGGTTGAGCCGGTGACGGGTCCGCTGGCCTAGGAGGAGCCGGGTGCCGCCCGCCTTCTCGGCGGGCGGGCCCTAGGCGGGGCTGCCCGCCTTCTCCGTGGGCGGTTCGGGCTCGAGGAAGTCCTCGCTGATCTCCTTGGGCCCGAACGGCCACACCTTCTCGAACCGCGCCCACACCGCGAACGCCGCGCAGCCGAGCGCCACCCAGGCCAGGGACCACTCGATGGGGTGGCGGCCCGGCGAGTTCTTGTCGGCGTACCCGTAGATGACGAGCCAGCCGACGAGGGCGACCAGGCTCGGCAGCGGGTACAGCCACATCCGGTAGGGGCGGCGGAGGGTGGGCTGGCGGCGGCGCAGCACGGTCACGGCGACGATCTGGGCGAGGGCCTGGACGATCACCATGACGGTGGTCAGGAGCTGGATCAGGGTGGCGAGGTCGGTGTGCCGCCCGATGAGGAAGCCGACCGCCGTCACCACGCCCATCGTCGCGAGCCCCAGCATCGGGAAGCGGTGGCGGGGGTGCAGCTTCGCGTACGGGCGGAAGAAGACGCGGTCGCGCGCCGCGTCGTAGGGCACCCGGGAGCCGCCGAGCAGGCCCGCGAAGACCGAGGCGAAGGCGGTGATCAGGATGAGCACCGTGACCACGTCGGCGGCGCCCTTGCCCCAGGTCTCTTCGAGGACCGCCGAGGCCACGGAGGTCGAGGCGATGTCGCCCGGGTCGGTCATCCGCTGCCAGTCGATGACGCCGAGCGTGCCGATCTGAAGGAGCAGATAGATCGCCATGATGCCGAGGATCGAGAAGATGATGGAGCGGGGCAGCGTGCGGCCCGGATTCCTGACCTCGGCGCCCATGTAGGCGGCGGTGTTGTAGCCGAGGTAGTCGTAGATGCCGATGGTCAGGCCCCCGGCGAAGCCGATCCAGAAGTGGTTGCTGGTCAGCTCGAAGGCGTGCGCGGGGTAGGTGAAGGCCCGGTCCGCGCTGAAGTGCGTGAACGCCGCGAGGATGACGAGGCTCACCGAGGCGATCATGACGACCCACATCGCGGTGGACAGGCGCGCGATGTGCTCGACGCCCCGCCACAGCAGCGCGACCACGAGCGCGATCACGCCGAGCCCGATCAGATCGCCGGACGTCTGCCCCAGGTCCGGGGCCAGATAGCCCAGATACTGCACGAAGCCGACGATCCCGGTGGACATCGCGAGCGGGATGAACAGCATCGCCGTCCACACGAAGAGGAACGGCATGAGGCGGCCCGTCCGGTACTGGAACGCCTGCCGCAGATAGACGTAACTCCCGCCGGAGCCCGGCATCGAGGAGCCCAGCTCGGCCCAGATGAGCCCGTCGGCGAGCGCGAGCAGCGCGCCCGCGAGAAAGCCGATGACGGCCTGCGGACCGCCGAACGCGGCGACCATCAGCGGGATCGTGACGAAGGGGCCGATGCCGCACATCTGGCTCATGTTGATGGCGGTGGCCTGGAAGGGCCCCACCCGGCGGACGAAGCCGCTGCCCTTCTCCGCGGAGGAAGGAGGCTTTCCGGGTGCGGACATGGGGCCTCCAGAGGCGGGGGAAGGGGTGGCCGGCGACGCCTGGGCGATAAAGTTAAGGAGACTTACTATGTGCGTCAAGAGGGCGTGAATGACGTACGAGAATGGGCCGATGCCCGGCAATGACCACGGCGCCCGCGGCGGCGCGGAGCAGCGAACCTGGAACCGGCGGCGGCTGCGGGACACCAACGAGCGGCTGCTGCTCGACCGCCTGCGCGCCGCGGGGCCCGCGTCCCGCGCCCAACTCGCCCGCGACACCGGCCTGTCGAAGCCGACGGTGTCGAGCGCGCTCGCCGCACTGGAGGCCGCGGGGCTGGTCCGCGAGGCCGGCACGCACGCCCCCGAGCGCGGCCGCGTCGCCGTCCTGTACGCCCCCGACCCGGCGGCCGGGTACGCCCTCGGGGTGGACATCGGGCGGGGCTGGCTGCGGGTGGCCCTCGCGGACCTGGACGGGGACGTGGTGAGCCGGGCCGACGTGCGCAACAAGGCCCGTACGTCCGCGGCCCTCGCCGACCTCGTGGTCGACACCTGCCGCCGGGTGACCGACGAGTCCGGCGTCCCCGGGGGGCGGGTCGCGCACGCGGTGGTCGGCACGCCCGGCGTCTACGACCCGGAGCGGCGCCGGGTCCGCTACGCCAACCACCTGCCCGGCTGGGGCCGCGCGGGCCTTTTCGACGGGATGAGCGAGCGGCTCGGCGTCCCCCTGGAGGTGCACAACGACGCGAACCTCGCGGCGCTCGGCGAGTACGCCTTCGGGGTGGGCGCGGGCAGCCGCCTCTTCGCGTACATCATGATCGGCACCGGGCTCGGGATGGGCGTGGTGAGCGCGGGGCGCCTGTTCACGGGGGCGCACGGGGGTGCGGGGGAGATCGGGCTGCTGCCCTGGGGCGGGCGGGGGACGGGGCCCGACACCCTGGAGGACGCGGTCTCGGGGGTCGCGGTGGTGGAGTCCGCGCGCCGGTTCGGGCTCGTGGGCGGCCAGTTGACCGCGAAGGCCGTGTTCGAGGCCGCGCGGGCCGGGGACGCGGCGGCGGTCAAGGCGGTGGGCCTGGAGGCGGAGCGCATCGCCCACACGGTGGCGGCGGCGAGCGCCGTGCTCGACCCCGATCTGGTCGTGCTCGGCGGCGGCGTCGGCCACAGCGTGGACCTGCTGCTCGACCCCATGCGGGCGGCGCTGCGGGAGCTGACGCCGCTGCGGCCGCGCATCGTGCCGGGGGAGTTGGGGGAGGACGCGGTGGTGCTCGGCGCGGTGGCGACGGCGCTGGGGACGGCTCGGGACGTGGTGTTCGAGCGGAGGTGAGGGCCTCTTCCTCCTTTGAGGGATGGGGTGTTGGGGAGTTGTTGGGGCGGGCCGGGATGATGGGGCGGTCGTGTCCCCCGGACTGAGGAGCCAGTCACCGTGAAGAAGAGCACCCGCGTGCTTGCCGCGTCCGCCGCCGCCGTCGGTCTCGCCGCGGTGGTCGGATTCCCGGCCCACGCCGAACCGGACGTGTACCGGGGCACCGGGTGGAAGATCCTGACCGACCAGGGCATCCAGTCGCTGAGCCCCGACCCGTACGTCATCAAGCTGGTGAAGCCCACCTCGTCCAACCGGCTCACCCCGGCGCGGAACAAGGCGGCGGAGGCACAGCTGCGGAGGGACCTCAAGCGCTCGGCGGCACAGCTGACCGAGATCACGGGCACCAAGTTCACGGTGGCCAAGGGCTATCACCGCGCGGAGAGCTCCTGCGCGAGCGCCGAGCGCCACGTCATCGTGGTGGGCCTGCGCTGGCGCCCGTACCCCGGTCACAAGCGCGGCATGTCCCGGACCTGGCCGTGCGCGGCGAGCGCCAACCACAGCGCGTGGGGCGGCTGGATCTGGATCGACAGCGAGTACTGGATGCCGGAGATCTACAAGATCGACCCGTGGCGGTTCTCCAACCTGGTGAGCCACGAGCTGGGGCACGCGGTCGGCCTCGACCACCCGAACGTGGACGGGCGCGACGCGAACAGGACGGCCGACAAGTACGAGTGCGCGACGAACAGCAGCAAGGACCTGCCGGTGCTGTGCTCGCCCAACGGCGGCTACGCGATGGGCAAGGGCGGGAGCGTGGCGCGGACGAAGGCGCACGCGGGGGAGTACACGAAGTGGGACAAGGCGGGGCTGCGGGCGCTGAAGAACAACTTCTAGCCGCACGCGCGGGGCGCTAGGACCTGTCCGGCGGATCCTGCCGCGGTCGCGGGGTCTGGCACGCACATCTGCGGCCTGATCCGCCGGACAGGCCCTAGAGGCACTCGCGGACCTGGCGGATCGGCTTGACCAGGCGGCTCAGGTCGATCAGGACGGCGTCGGGGGCCGCGTGCCGGGTGTCCACGCGGACCTCGACGGCCGGTGAGCGCCCGTATGTGATCAGGAGCCTGCTGTCCGGCTCGTCCTGCCGGGCGCGCCAGACCCAGTCCACGCCGTCGACCTCGGAGCAGGGGTCGCCGGTGGGCAGGGGCGTGGGCAGGCCGCAGCGGACGGTGACCGCGCCGTCGCCCCACACGGCGGCGCCCGCTACGTCGGTGGAGTCGCGGTCCGCGTCGGCGAGCCGGTCGGGGAAGGCGGCGGCGAGCCGGGCGCACGCGGCGGAGTGGGCGCGCGGGGCTGCCTTGAGGTCGCGGGCGGGCGAGGCCGCGTACTCGTAGGCGATGGCGGCGGCCGCCGCGAGGGCGACGACCGCGGCGCCCAGGGCGATACGGCGGCGCCGGGCGGCCCGGGACGGGGGCGGGGGTGTGGACGGGGCCGGAGCCGGGGGCATGGCGGGTGAGTTCAAGTGGCGCCGGTCAGCGGGCAGTTGCCGGCCCGGTCCGGTCCCGGCGCACCGAGAACGCCACGAACCCCGCGCCCAGGCCCAGGAACGCCGTGCCGCCGATCACGTACGGGGTGGTGTCGACGCCCGTGCCGGTGTCGGCGAGGCGGCCGTCCGGCGCGGTCGCGGTCTGCTCGCTCCGCTCGTGGGCGGCCCGGCCCGAAGCCTCGTCCGGGGCGTCCGGGGCGTCCGGGGCGTCGTCCGAAGCGGCCGCCACCGTGCGTACGCGCTGCTCGTGCTGTGCGGACGGGTGCGTCGCCGTCGCGTTGGCGGACGGGACGAACCACATCGCTGCCAGGAGGGCCCCGGCGGCGGCGGTGGTGAGCAGCGATCGGCGTGCGGTCACGGAGATGGATCCCCCTTGTGGCGCTGGCGAATTGACCGTGAGGGCTGATGCTAGTGAAAGGCGCGGGTCGCGGGAAAGTCGCGGCTCACGTGGGCCCTACGCTCCGGGGCATGACTGGAGAAGACACGTCACGGTTTGTGCGGCTGCGCGTCGAAATGGTCGTCGAGGTGCGCGAGGGCGGCGGCGGAGGCGGGGTGACCGGCGCCGCCCTGCGGCGGATCGGCGAGGACGAGCACATGCCCGCCGAGGAGCGCGTCCACGCCGAGGCCGCCGTGAAGGAGGACGAGGCCGAGGCGCTCGCCTATCTCGTCGACCCCTTCGACCTGGTGAGCGACATCCCGGGGGTGGAGCTCACCCAGGCGTCCTGGAGCAGCGAACTGATCGACTACGACCCTGATTCGCCCGACTGGGATCCCGACGAGGATGATGAGGGAGACGAAGACGCAATGGGGTACGCAGAAGACGTACGCGAAGCAGAAGAAGCGGAAGAAGCAGAAGAGGCCGAAGAGCAGGAAGAGGCGCGGGGAGTGCGCTCGGGGTCGGTCTGAGTCGCCCGTGAGGTGGACGTGACCCCAGGTGCGGCAACCGGCGCCTGGGGTTCCGTCGTCTCAGGGGTGCACGGCCGTCACCGGGGCATCGCACGACGTGGCGTTCCCCACATCTTCGGCAGTAATGGAACGGGATGATCCGGCAATGCGTTATGCGGGGTTGCGGGGACTCTCGGGGTTGGGGATTCGGCAACGATGGAGAAGCGTGTGATGACGGACAGTAGGCGCCCGCGCGTTCGGCGCACCGGTCGGCACAAGGGGATAGCGGCCGTGTCCGCCCTGGTCGGCGGCGTCCTGGTGCTCTCGGCCTGCAGCAGCGACGGCGACGACGGCGGTTCCGGCGGCAAGGAGTCGCAGAACCAGGTCGACGAGGCCGCGGCCAAGAAGACCTCCGCCGCGCAGATCAAGATCTCGCCGAAGAACGGCTCCGACAACGCGAGCATCAACAGTGACGCCAAGGTCACCGTGAGCGACGGCACCCTGACCGACGTCACGATGAAGACCGACGCCGGGACCGTCGTCTCCGGGCAGATATCCGGCGACAAGAAGAGCTGGAAGCCCGCCAAGCAGCTGGAGCGGGCAACGAAGTACACCATCGTCGCCACCGCCAAGGACTCCGACGGCCGCAAGGCGCACGAGAACTCGTCGTTCACGACCGTCTCGCAGGCCAACAGCTTCATCGCGAACTTCACCCCGGAGGACGGCTCGACCGTCGGCGTGGGTATGCCGGTGTCGATCAACTTCGACAAGGCGATCACCAACAAGAAGGACGTTCAGTCCCACATCAAGGTCAGCTCCACCAGCAACCAGGAAGTCGTCGGCCACTGGTTCGGCAACAACCGCCTGGACATCCGGCCCCAGGAGTACTGGAAGAGCAACTCCACGGTCACGCTGAAGCTGGACCTCGACGGCGTCGAGGGGGCCGACGGGGTCACCGGCGTCCAAGAGAAGACCGTCACCTTCAAGATCGGGCGCAACCAGGTCTCGATCGTCGACGCCAAGACCAAGACCATGAAGGTCACGCGGGACGGCAAGGTCGTCAAGACCATCCCGATCTCCGCCGGTTCGCCCGAGAACAAGACGTACAAGGGCCAGATGGTGATCTCCGAGAAGTTCAAGGAGACCCGGATGAACGGCGCGACGGTGGGCTTCACCGACGACGACGGCAAGGGCGAGTACGACATCAAGGACGTCCCGCACGCCATGCGCCTGTCGAACTCCGGCACCTTCATCCACGGCAACTACTGGGGCAAGGGCATCTTCGGCACGGCCAACACCAGCCACGGCTGCGTCGGCCTCCAGGACGCCAAGGGCGCGGGCGACAAGAACACGCCGGGTGCCTGGTTCTACGACAACTCCATCACCGGTGACGTCGTCGACATCCGCAACACCGGCGACAAGACCGTCGCCCCGGACAACGGCCTGAACGGCTGGAACATGGACTGGGCGCAGTGGAAGGCGGGTTCGGCCGTCTAGGCCGGCTGTTTTCCGCAGGACGTACGCTGCGGCTTTCCGTACGACGTACGCTGCGGCTTCCGTAGGACGTAGGCAGCGGCCCGCATCTCGGTGGAGATGCGGGCCGCTCGCGTTTCTCATGGCGCTCTCAGCACCGCCTTAAGCCTTCGTCATCGCGCTCTCCTACCTTCGCGGCCATGTACCAGCTCAGCGGCGTCACCAAGCAGTACCGCCGGGGCGAGGGCACGGTCGACGCGCTCGCGGGCGTGGACCTGGTCGTCGGCGACGGCGACCGGCTCGTCGTCCAGGGCCCGGCCGGAGGCGGCAAGTCCACGCTCCTCCAGGTGCTCGGCGGGCTCGACCGGCCCACGGCGGGCCGCGTCGAACTCGACGGGACCGACCTGGCCGCGCTGCCCGAGGCCCGGCTCAGCCGGGTGCGCGCCGAGTCGATCGGGTTCGTCCTCCGGTCCTTCGGGCTCGTCCCCACGCTCAGCGCCGAGGAGAACGTCGAGACGGCGCTCGTGCCGCTCGGCCTCGGGCCCGCCGCCCGCCGCGAACGGGCCGCCGACGCCCTGGAGTCGGTGGGTCTCGCGGCGCGCCGCCGCCGGCTGCCCGCCGAGCTCACGGATGGTCAGCAGCGGAGGGTTGCGATCGCCCGCGCGCTGGTCAAGCGCCCGAAGGTGCTGCTCGCCGACGAGCCCGCCGGCGATCTCGACCCGGCCGCGCGCGACGAGGTCATGGAGCTGCTCGACGGCGCCTGGCGGGAGCACGGACTGACCTATGTGCTGGTCACGGACGACCGCGCGATCGCCCGCCGGGTGCCGCGGGTCGTGACGGTCCGGGAGGGGCGGCTCGCGGGGCCGGACGCCTCGCTGACGGGCACGTCACCATCTCCTCAGTACTGAGCGGAACTCACTTCCTGCAGCGGGCAGATGCAGGGGAGATCCCCGAAATCTCGTCTCCAGGGGGAGAGTTGCGCAGACAAGTGAGGACAGCGGGCGGGGCGGCCGTCGCGGCGGCTGTGGCGGTGGCGCTGGCGGCGGGGCGTACTACGGCAAGTAGCCCTCCGGCGGAGAGGGTTGACCGTCCGAAGGCGGCGGTGCGGCGGCGACTCCGAAGGGACTGTCGATCACATATCGCCAGTACCCGTCGGCGCCGCGCCGAGCCACGTCCGTGGCGGTGGCGCGCACGGCACCCGCGATCTCCCAGTCGACGACGAGGAGCGCGACGTCACCGGCGACGTGCACCTGCCGGGGGCGCACGGAGATCGGCAGGCCGAGGCCGAGGAAGGGCGCGTTCGCCTCGGCGATGCGCGCGCCGCCGTGCACGGCGTCCCCCGACTCGGGAACGAAGGCGGCGTGGTCCTCGTACAGTTCACGCACGGCGCGCGGGTCGCCGCTGTTGAAGCGCTCGGCGAACGCGGCGGGGACGTCTTCGGGGCGGGTGGGCAGAGCGGGAAGGGCAGGCGGGACAGTGGAAGGCGTGGGCGTGGGCGTGGGCGTAGGCGTAGGCGTGGGAACAGACATGGGGGCCACGGTAGGAGGGACCGTCGCGGCTCACCGAACGGTGAGCCACGGGTCTTACGAGCCTTACGGGGCTCACGAGCCTCACGGGTCTCACGAGCCTCACGGGGCTCACGGGGCTCACGGGGCTCAGAGGCTGCCCGATCCGGGATTGCCCGACGATCCCCGGGCGCGGGTCACGGCCCCCGACCCCGGCTGCCCGGTCGAGGTGACCCTGGCGGTGCTGCGCGGGCGCTGGACGACGCTCGTGGTGCGCGAAATGCTGCGGGGCGGCGCCTATGCGTACAGCGAACTGGCCTCCGCCCTAACGGAGTTGTCGGACAAGGTGCTCGCGGAGCGGCTGGCCCAGCTGGTTTCGGCCGGAGTGGCCCGGCGCACCCGTACCCCCGGCTGGCCCTCCACGGTCACGTACGAACTCACGCCCAGGGGCCGCGAGCTGGGCCCGGTCCTGCAGGCGCTGTGGGACTGGGGAGCGAACAGCGCACCGGCTCCTCCCCTCAGCCCGCCTCCCGCTCCGCCTTCCACGGAAGAGGACACCGACGCCCCATGACCACCACGCCCCCGCGCACCGTCGAGTACATCCGCTACCGCATCCCCGCGGAGCGCTCCGCCGAGTTCCTGGCCGCCTACACGCATGCCGCGGTGCCGCTGGCCGCGGCGCCGGAGTGCGTCGACTATGAACTGACGCGCTGCGAGGAGGACTTCGAGCACTACGTCCTGCGCATCACCTGGACCTCCACCAAGGACCACATGGAGGGCTTCCGGGGCTCGGAGCGCTTCAAGGAGTTCTTCGCGCACATCCGCCCGTACGTCGAGAACATCGAGGAGATGCGCCACTACACGCCGACGGCGGTGCGCGGCACGGGCGCGTCCACGCCGACGCTGTACGCCTGGGCGGGCGGCGCGGAGTCCTTCACGCGGCTCACCGGGATCTTCTACGAGAAGGTCCTGCGGGACGACCTGCTCTCCCCGCTCTTCGCGGACCTCCCGCCCGAGCACGCCGAGCACGTCGCCCTGTGGCTGGGCGAGGTCTTCGGCGGCCCCACGGCCTACTCGGACGGTCACGGCGGCAGTGGCGGCAGCGGCGGCCACGCGCACATGGTCGCCCAGCACTTCGGCAAGTCCATCACGGAGCCGCAGCGCCGCCGCTGGGTCAACCTGATCCAGGACGCGGCGGACGAGGCGGGCCTCCCGACGGACGCGGAGTTCCGCTCGGCCTTCGTCGCCTACGTGGAGTGGGGCACCCGTCTGGCGGTCTGCTTCTCGGGCCCCGACGCGACCCGCCCCACGGACCAGCCGGTCCCGGCGTGGAACTGGGGCGCGGCGCCCCCGTACCAGCCGTAGCGGCCTGAACTCCCTTCCTGCGCGGGTCCCACGCGGGTCCTGCGCGGGTCCTACGCGGGCGACATGACCTCGAAGAGGTTGTGGGCGTCGTCGGTGAAGAACAGGCCGCGGGGGCACAGGGGATGGTCGATGCGGCCGTTGTCGGGTTCGAGCGGGGAGCTCCCGTACGGGACGCCGAGGCGCCGGACGCGCTCCAGGATGCCGTCGAACGTGCCTGGGTCGACGTCGAAGGCGAGATGGTGCCCGTCGACGTCGGCGCCCGTCGCCATGAAGTCGAGCGTCAGGGACTCATTGACGCGGACCGGTGCGAAGTGCCCGTTCCGGCCGGCGGGCGGCAGCGCTTCGAGGCCCATGACATCGGCGAAGAAGCGGGCGGCGGCCCGGTGGTCGCGGGCCGGGACGATGGTGTGGTTGAGGGAAACGGTCACGCGGTGGCCTCCAGCCTCTTCAGCGACCCGTCCAGGAGTACGTCGATGAGATCCGCGGTGGCCGGGTCCAACTCGTCGCTGCTGCCGGGGAGTTGGGTGAAGAGCATGCCGAGGAAGATGCCCGCGATCTTCTCGGGGGGCAGGCGGAGGGCGTCGCGGTCGGGTTCGAGGAGGTCGGCGAGGCCGTCGCGCAAGGCCCGGCCGAACTCCCGGCGGTTGTCGCGCGGCGGCTCCTCGCGGTCGGCGCGGCCGCGGCGGCGCCCTGAGGCGTGCAGCCCGCCGACGACGGCGCCCATGCGCTCGAGGTGGGCCCGCAGGGCTTCGGCGGCCTCGGTGAGGCGCTCCCGGAGCGGCTGGTCGAGCGGTACGGAAGCGAGCTCGCGCACCACGTGCTCCGGACTCACGGCCGCCGCCACCACGGCGTCCAGGACCTCGTCCTTGTCCTTGAACGCCCGGAAGATCGTGGCCTCCCCGATCCCGGCGGCCCGCGCGATCTGCCCGGTGGTGACGGCGCCGCCGTACTCGGCGACGAGGGGCAGCGCGGCGGCGACGATCATCGCGCGGCGCTGCTCGGGGCTCATGCCGGGAGCCCGCCGCCGGGGTTCTTCCTTCGCTGGGTTCGTCTCTGCTTTCGGCGTCATGCGTCCACGCTACGGAGTGAGCACTCACTCCGTCAAGAGTGGAGTGAGTGCTCACTCCGGCCGGGGTGTGGGTCCGGACGTGGTGCGGGTCGGCCCTGGTGCGGGTCGGCCCTGGTGCGGGGGAGGTGTGGGCGAGGTGTGGGTGGCGGGCGCCGCTAGGGTCCCCGTATGGCAGAAGCGATAGCGGCCGCGATCACCGCGGCGGCAGGGGTGGGCGGCGCGCTGCTCGGTGCCCTGCTGCCGCAGCGCTTCAACGCGCGGGAGCGGGCCGCCGAGGCGCAACTCGCCGAGCGGCGGCGGACGTTCGAGGAGCGCAGGGCCGCGTACACGGCGATGAACCGCGCCTCCGAGCTGTTCCACACCCTCCTCAAGGACGCCCTGCACCGCCTCCGCGACGGCGTCTACACCGACGAGGACCGCACCCACCTCGAAGAGGCCCGCCGGGACTTCCGGGACCGCTACGCCGAGGCCCAGATGATCGTCCCGGAGCGGATCCTCGCGGCCTCGCGCGAGCTGAACAAGGTCCTCGCGGGCATGGACGCGGTGGCCAAGCGGATCGACCGGGGCGTCCCGAGGGAGGGCGAGTCGGCGCAGGCCGCGCTGCTCGACCTCAAGGCGGCGGAGGTGCCGCTGGCGGGGATGCGGAGGTTGATGCGGGAGGACTTGGGGGTGCGGGACTGAGTCCTGAGGGCGGGCGGTGGCCCGTTTATCGTGGGTGGCATGGCGCTGGGCGACATAGGCAGACAGGAAGTGCTGAGGGCCGTCGAGGAGTTCGACCGGCTCGGCCGGGACGTCTTTCTGCGCCGGTACGGCTTCAAGGCGTCTCGTGCGTATCTGCTGGTCGTCGACGATCGCTTCTATGACTCCAAAGCCGTCGTCGGAGCCGCCCATGGCCACCTTGCCGGGCAGGCTCCGCTCGCGGCCTCGGAGTTTTCCGGTGGCCGTGATCACGCGGCGAAGCTGCTCGGTGCGCTCGGGTTCCAGGTGGTGTCCCAGAGGGCGGTCACCGAAGCGGACCCCGACGGTCTGGTCGACCGCATCGCCCACCTCCGCGTCGCTCACGCGGAGGGCGGCCCCCGCCTCTACCAGCCGATCGCCCTCCTGTGGGCGATCGGACGAGCGCTGCGCAGCGAGCCCCGCACCCTGTCCTGGAGGGAGACGAGCACATCCCTGAGCGGGCTGCTGGAGCGATGCGGCCTCCGGGGCGAGCGGCCCCGGCCCGACTACCCGGTCCTGGCGCTGTACCACGCCGGGCTGTGGTCGCTCCACGACTACGAGGGGACCGTCCCGCCCGCGCACGGCGATGCCGTGCCTCGTCGCTGGTTCGCCGCACAGCAGCCGGCCGGCGGCCTGGTCGAGCCGGTGCACGAACTCATGCGAGTCTCCGGGCAGGCCCGCGTCGCCGTGATTCAGGCGATCACGGAGCGATTCTTCGACGGCCTCGACGAGACTCCGCTCCTCCAGGCGGTCGGCCTGTACGAGGAGTCGGTCGCCGATGACCTGCACGGTGGTCCGGAGAGTACTTCCACGGCTTCTTCCGCGGTGGATCCGGTCGCCTCGGCCGCACAGTATGAACGACTGTGCAGTCTCGTGGAGCGCCGCGAGGAGTCTCAGCGCGGACGTCGGCGTGCGGGCGTCTCCCGAGACCCCATCCGGTCGGGGTCGGCCCGGCGGGCGGTGCTCATCCGCAGTGAAGGGCTCTGCGAGAACCCGGGGTGCGGCGGTCAGCCCGACGACGTGACGGACACCGGCGGCCCGATTCTGGAGGTCGACCACATCGTCGACATCGCGGGCGACGGCCGCGACCACCCGAGCCAGATGATCGCCCTGTGCCCGAACTGCCACGCCGTCAAGACTCGCGGCAGCACGAGAGACGACCTGCGCTCGGTCTTCCTCGACGTGGTGCGGGAGCGTCACCGGCAGGCATGTGCTGAGGCGAATCCGCCGTGCTAGAAAGGGAGTTGTGGCGGGCCCGGCACCCCTCCGCGCCCCCCGTCGCCCACACCTTCCGCACGACGTACGCGGAGCGCTGGGTGCGGTTCCACAGTCTTCCCGGGGCGAAGCGGTATCCGGAGTCGGAGGACGAGTACGCGGTCGTGCTCGGGCGGTACAACGACGTACTCGACGAACTCTTCGCGGGGCAGGCCGTGTTCGTCGTGACCGCGGACTGGGCGTCCACGCCCGCCGGAGCCGCCGGGCACGCCTCGGCGCGGGAGTCGCTCCATCCCGGCGGTGTCCGCTGGTGGACCGAGGCGGACGAGAGCGATCCCGACCCCGAGTTCCACACGTACACGCGCCTGTACGCCGACCGGCGGCCCTGGCGGCGCGGCTGTGCCGACGGGTTGTTGCGCGCCGTCGCCGATGACACCCTCGCCAGGGTGTTCGTCACGGACACGGGGCTGCGCCGCATCCACCATCCGTACGACGGTGGCGCCGACGTCATCCTCGCCACGCCCGGGGAGCGGGACCGGCTGCGCGAGCGGTACCGGGGGTGGCTGTCGGGCCGCCCGGACGGGCTCTGAGCGCCGGTGCCGGGCCGGGCCGGGCGCCGGTGCTCCTCCGCCCACTCCGCCCACTCCGCCCGGTCTGCCCACAGCAGATCTGCCCCCGGCAGAGATCCCTTACGGTGGCGGCGCTCCGCGTCGACAGTGGTGGGGACGGTGGCGGTGACAGTGCCGCCCCACTGCGCGGAGGAGGTCCGTAGCGATGGCTCCACTGAACGAAGACCGCGGCTGGGGACGCGGGTCCGGCCCGCGGGCCGAGGAAGGGGACACGGCGCCCTCTCGGTTCGACGATCATCTCGCGGCCCAACTGCTCGCCCAGCGCATCGTGTTCCTCGGCACCCAGGTCGACGAGGTGTCCGCGAACCGGGTGTGCGCGCAGATGCTGCTGCTGTCCGCCGAGGATCCGCGGACCGACATCAGCCTGTACATCAACAGCCCGGGCGGGTCCGTGACCGCGGGCCTCGCGATCTACGACACCATGCGGCTCATCCCGAACGACGTGTCCACCCTGGCCATGGGATTCGCCGCCAGCATGGGGCAGTTCCTGCTCACCGTGGGGACCGCGGGGAAGCGGTTCGCGCTGCCCAACGCGCGGATCATGATGCACCAGCCGTCCGGGGGGATCGGCGGGACGACCGCCGACATCGCCATTCAGGCGGAGAACCTGGAGTTCGCGAAGACGACCATCGAGCGGATCACCGCCGAGCACACCGGCCAGACGGCCGAGACCATTTCGCGGGACGGGGACCGCGACCGGTGGTTCACGGCCGAGCAGGCAAAGGAGTACGGGATGGTCGACCGGGTCGTCGAGTCGCTGGCCGACGTGCGGCCCGCGGCGGGGAACAAGCCGCGTATCGGACTGGGGGTCTGAGAGCCATGGGCAGTTACACCATTCCCAACGTCGTCGAGCGCACCCCGCAGGGCGAGCGGTCCTACGACGTCTTCAGCCGGCTCCTGAACGAGCGGATCATCTTCCTCGGGACCGAGATCGACGACGGCGTCGCCAACGTCGTCATCGCCCAGCTGCTGCATCTGGAGTCCGAGAGCCCCGAGCGCGAGATCGCCATCTACATCAACTCGCCCGGTGGCTCCTTCACTTCACTGATGGCCATCTACGACACGATGTCCTTCATCAGCGCCCCCATCTCCACCTTCTGCGTGGGGCAGGCCGCCTCCACCGCGGCCGTGCTGCTCGCCGGGGGCGACCCGGGGCGGCGGTTCGTGCTCGAACACGCGCGGGTGCTGCTCGGGCAGCCCGCGAGCGGGGGGTCACAGGGCACCGCGTCCGACCTCAGCCTCCAGGCCAAGGAGATGATGCGGATCCGGGCCCAGGTCGAGGAGGTGCTCGGACGGCACACCGGGCACGACACCGGGACGCTGCGCGCCGACATGGACCGGGACAAGATCCTGACCGCCGAGGAAGCGGTGGCGTACGGGGTCGCCGACCAGGTGCTCAGCAGGCGGCAGTTGGGGGGCGGGGTCGCCGCCGGCACGTATGCCGCCTGAGAGCCACCGTCGTCACGCCACCAGCGAGAGCCTGACCTCTCCCTGACGGGAGCGGGACACGGGTGTGCGGGACACGGAGGTGGGCGAGACCGAGGTGCGGGAGGCCGGGGTGCGCGAGAGCGACGTGCGGGTCACCGACGTACGCGGGGCCGCCGCACGGTCGCGGCGGTCGTACCGCGCCTGCGTCAGGCTCACCAAGTCGCCCTGGACCAGGCCCAGGAGGTCGGCCAGGCTCAGGCCGAGCGCCTGGGCCGCGGCCGCCAGGACCTCGGAAGACGCCTCCTTGAGGCCGCGCTCGACCTCCGAGAGGTACGGCATCGAGATGCGGGCGGCCTCGGCCACCTCCTTCAACGTCCGCTTCTGCGCCTTCCGTTCACGGCGCAGGACGTCGCCCACCAGGTCCCGCCACAGCGGTTCCCTCGAAGGCTTCTTGGCCTCATCCCCCGAGGGCTCAGCGGGCTGCCCGTGCTGCCCGTGCCGCCCGGGCTGCCCGAGCTTCTGGGGCTTCCGGGTCAGGCGGTGCGGGCCCGTGGCCGGGCGCAGGGGGATGATCCGGGCGGCTCGGTCCGGCGAGTCCGACTGGTACGGCGCGTGGCTTGTCACCCTCTCAGGGTAGGAGCCATGGCTCCCGTACGGCAGTGATCAGGGTTCCGCCCCCGGCGAAACCCCGATGACCGGGCTTCCGGCGGAAGGGGTCAGGAACCGCTGCCGTACGGCTTCGTGATGATCTCCAGGACGTGGCCGTTCGGGTCGTCCCAGTACACGCCCCGGCCGCCGTCGTTCGTGTTGATCTCGTTCACGCGCGTGTGCATGGGGTCGGCCCAGTACGTCAGGCCCGCGTCCTTGATGCGGCCGAAGATCGCGTCGAACTCCTCGTCCGCGACGATGAACGCGTAGTGCTGCGGCGTGATCGGCTCGTCGGCGGACACCTCCATGTAGTCGAGGGCGACCCCGTTCGCGGTGACGACCGGCAGGAACGGGCCGTACTGCGGGGCGACTTCGAGGCCCAGCAGGTCGGCGGCGAAGTGTGCCGACGCCTTCTTGTCGTGGGCGGCGACGATGGTGTGGTTCAGCTCGACGGACATGGTGCGTGCCTCCTTCGGCGGCCACTGCTTGCTACTGCTGCTGCTTGTGGTGCACGGACAACGCTAGGGCGGGGACCGGGAGTTGCCATCCTCCCAACGGTCCCCGCCCTTTGCTCCGCGCGTCCTAGACCCCTGGTCGGAGGCCGGAACAAGCCATCAGGAAGGATCAGCCGATCGTCGCCGCGTCGATCACGAAGCGGTAGCGGACGTCGCTGGCGAGGACCCGCTCGTACGCCTCGTTGATCTGGTCCGCGCGGATCAGCTCGATCTCGGAGCCGAGGCCGTGCTCGGCGCAGAAGTCCAGCATCTCCTGGGTCTCGGCGATGCCGCCGATCGCCGAACCGGCGAGGGTCTTGTTGCCACCGATGAGCGAGAAGAGGTTGAGGGAGACCGGCTCCTCGGGGGCGCCGACGTTCACCAGGGTGCCGCGCGTCCCGAGCAGGCCCAGGTACGCGCCGAAGTCCAGCGGTGCGGAGACCGTGGAGACGATCACGTCGAAGGAGCCGGCGAGCTCCTCGAAGGTCTGCGGGTCGCTGGTCGCGTAGTAGTGGTCGGCGCCCAGCTTCAGGCCGTCGTCCTTCTTGCGCAGCGACTGGGAGAGGACGGTGACCTCGGCGCCCATGGCGTGCGCGATCTTGACGGCCATGTGGCCGAGGCCGCCCAGGCCGATCACGGCGACCTTCTTGCCGGGGGCGGCGCCCCAGCGCTTGAGCGGGGAGTACGTGGTGATGCCCGCGCACAGGAGCGGTGCGGCGACGTCCAGGGAGAGGGCGTCGGGGATGCGGACCGTGAACGCCTCGTCCACGACGACGTGCGTGGAGTAGCCGCCGTAGGTGGGTTCGCCGTCCTTGCCGATGGCGTTGTACGTGCCGACGTTGCCGCCGGTGCAGTGCTGCTCGAAGCCCGCCTTGCAGTTGTCGCACTCGCGGCAGGAGTCGACGAGGCAGCCGACGCCCACGCGGTCGCCGACGGCGAACTTGGTGACGGCGGGGCCGACCTCCGTCACGACACCGGCGATCTCGTGGCCGGGGACCATCGGGTAGATGCCCTCGCCCCAGCCGTCCTGGGCCTGGTGGATGTCGGAGTGGCAGATCCCGGCGTACTTGATCTCGATGCGTACGTCCGTGGCGCCGACCGGGCGGCGCGGGATGGTGGTGCGCTCCAGCGGGGCCTTGGCGGAGGGGGCGGCCCAGGCGGCGACGCGGGTGCCGTCCGCGCTGACGGCGGCGTTCGTGCTGTTCGTGGTGGTGCTGTCCGTAGCTGCGCTCATGCCTCCAGGCTGCCGATTCGGCGGGCCGCCACCCAGGTCTCCGTTCTGCCTACGACCAGCGGTCCTACTACTGGTGGGGTCAGGTTCGACGGCGTACGACCTTGGATACTGGAAGTCATGAAGCCCACCGAGAACCCGGGCACCGCGGGAAGCCCCGGCGCTCCCGCGCCCCCGGGAACCCTGGACCGCCGTGCCGAGCTCAGCGAGTTCCTGCGCACCCGCCGGGCCCGCCTGAAGCCCTCGGACGTCGGGCTCCCGGACTTCGGCAGGCACCGCAGGGTCCCGGGCCTGCGCCGCGAGGAGCTGGCCCAGCTCGCCGGGGTCTCGGTGGCGTACTACACCCGGCTCGAGCAGGGCAACGGCCGCAATGTCTCGGTGGAGGTCCTGGACGCGATCGCCCGGGCGCTGCGGCTGACCGACGCCGAGCACGCGCACCTCACGCATCTGGCGAAGCCGCCGCAGCACAAGAAGAAGAAGCAGGTGCGCCCGCAGCAGCAGGTGCGGCCCGCGCTGCGGCAGCTGCTCGACGCGATGGAGGGCGTCCCGGCGTACGTGGTGGGGCGGCGCGCGGACATCCTCGCGTGGAACCGGCTCGCGGCGGCGCTCTTCGGCGACTGGGGCGCGCTGCCCGCACAGGAGCGGAACTGGGCGCGGCTCTGCTTCCTCGACCCGGCCATGCGGGACCTGTTCGTGGACTGGGACAAGAAGGCGTCGGACATCGTCAGCCATCTGCGGATGGACGCGGGCTGCTACCCGAACGACCCGCAGCTGGCCGCGCTCGTCGGCGAACTGTCGCTCAAGAGCGAGGAGTTCAGGTCGCTGTGGGCCACCCACGACGTGCGGGAGAAGGGGCACGGGGTGAAGCGGATGCACCACGGCCTGGTGGGCGAGCTGGTGCTCTCCTTCGAGACGCTGCGCCTGCCCGACGACCACGACCAGTCCCTGATCACGTACCACGCGGAGCCGGACTCCTCCTCGGCGGAGGCGCTGCGGCTGCTCTCCAGCTGGGGGACGGACGCGAGCCGGGCGGGGGCGCAGCAGCGGCAGGCGTGATGTGCGTACCTGGCGTCGGCTGACCATGCGCCGTGCCTTCAACTGGCGCCCCTGGCCGGCTGCGGGGACACCGGGTGCGAAGCGCGGGCAGTGGTCTCGTCACCAACCCGTCGGCAGCGTCGCCGGCCTGCGCAGCCACCACCAACGGCCCTCACGGCCTTCCGCCAAGGGGCGCCAGTACTGGGCGAGTTCGGCGCCCCCATCGGCTGTTGTGACGTTCCTGTAGCGCTCGTCCAGCGCGTCGAGCGCCCGGCGGGCGAGAGCGTCGACCTCTGGAGAACTTGAGTTCCTCATCCGTCGGCGGGCGCCACACCGATCGGGCAGGAGACCCCCGTCCCGCCGATCCCGCAGTACCCCGCCGGATTCTTGTCCAAATACTGCTGGTGGTACGGCTCCGCCGGCCAGAAGGGGCGGTCTTCGGCGGGGAGGACGGCCGTGGTGATCTCGCCGTGGCCCGAGGCCGTGAGGACCTTCTGGTAGGCGTCGCGGGAGGACTCCGCGGCGGCCTGCTGGGCGGGGGAGTGGGTGTAGATCGCGGAGCGGTACTGCGTGCCCACGTCGTTGCCCTGGCGGAAGCCCTGCGTGGGGTCGTGGGACTCCCAGAAGAGCTTCAGGAGCTCCGGGTAGGAGACGCGGGTCGGGTCGAAGACCACGCGGACCGCCTCCGCGTGGGCCGTCACGCCGGAGCAGACCTCCTCGTACGAGGGGTTCTCCGTGTAGCCGCCCTGGTAGCCGACGTACGTCGTCCAGACGCCCTCCGTCTGCCAGAACTTGCGCTCGGCGCCCCAGAAGCAGCCGAGGGCGAAGTCCGCGACCTCCAGGCCGTCGGGGTAGGGGCCGAGGAGTGCGTTGCCGAGCACGGTGTGGCGGGAGGGCACCTCGAACTCGGGGGTGGGGCGGCCCTTCAGGGCCTCCTCCTGGGTGGGGAGCTGCGGGCTGCGGCGGCCGATGAGCATCGGGTGTCCTCCGGAGGGGGCGGCTTTGCTTGGTGTGCTTGGTGTGCTTGGCGTTGCACTGCGTGCACGGACTTCAACGTTTGGGGGGTGGCGGGCATTCCAGGGCGTGCCGTCCAGGGGCGTGCCGCCCACGGCGTCAGTGCGGCAGCGTCGCCGGGCTGCCCCCGTTCGCCTCGTAGCCGCCGACCGCCAGGGCCCGGTAGACCGCGTACTCCGCCGCCGGGTCCTCCGAGAGGGTCCAGGGGAGCGCGCCGACGTGGCCGTCCACCTGGAGCAGCTGGTTCATGGCCTCCGCCCAGCGCTCGCTGCGGACAAGGAAGAGGACCAGGAGGTGGCGTACGTGGGGGAGGACCGGGTCGTCGGCGCGGGCGGAGTGGACCGCGTAGAGGGCGCCCTCGACCGCCTTCGTCACGACCTCGCTCTGGTAGAAGCCGCGGACCAGGTTCACCTCCGGAAGGTGCTCGTGGACCGCGAAGAGGGGGAGGGCGGCGAGGAGCGAGCCCTGCGGGGCGCGGGCCGCGGCCGCCTCCGCGAAGTTGTACGCGAGGTCGCGCGAGCCGTGCCACTTCTCGCACCAGTAGTGCAGCGCCGCCAGATGCGCGCCCATGTGCGCGGGCGCGCGGTCGAGGATCTTCAGCCACAGCTGCTCGAACTCCTCGCGGGAGTACGCCAGTCCGCGCGCGATGGAGAGTTCGATGATGTACGGGATGGGGTCGCCGGGGGAGAGGAGGGCGGCCTGGGAGCAGGCTTCCTTCGCCTCCTCCAGGATGATGCGGAACTCGTCCGTCCCGCGCGTCGACGTGCGCCACGCCTGCTGGACCAGGAACTCCGCGTGCACCGCCGCGCCCCCGGCGTCCTTGGGCGCCTCGGCCCGCCAGACCCGCAGCCACTGCCCGCCGGGGGTGTCGCTGACCCCGCCGGGACGCTGCTGGAGCTCCAGGGAGGCCGCGCCCGCGAACGCCTGGACGCGCTGCCAGCGGCGCTCGCCGTGGACCTCGGTGCCCGCGAGCAGCTGGGAGGCGGCCCGCCAGTCCTGGGTGCGCTGGACCAGGGAGAGGACCTCGAGGAGGTCGTCGTCCGGGCCGGGGACGCGGATGTCGAGGTCCTCCTGGCGTGTGAAGCCGTAGTTCGCCGGGTCCGCCGCGTCCGGGGAGCCCGGGGCGACCCGCCGGATCCCGCGCCTGCGCAGCAGGAACGGGCCGAGTGCCGCCCCCATCAGAAGCACCGCCATCAGGACCCAGAGAATCTCCATGCCTCCAAGCGAACCAGACTGCTCCGACAATTGGCCAACCTGCGCCCGCGGAGCCCGCCCTTCCGCCGCCTCGCCCGGCGCGGGGCACCCCCGCCGCATTACGCTCTGGCCGCATGACCGATACGCACCGCAGCCAGAGCTCGCACCCCGGCCAGAGCTTCGAGACCGTCGCCATCCACGCGGGCAACACCGCCGACCCGCTGACCGGCGCCGTCGTTCCGCCCATCTACCAGGTGTCGACGTACAAGCAGGACGGCGTCGGCGGACTGCGCGGCGGCTACGAGTACAGCCGCAGCGCCAATCCCACCCGCACCGCCCTGGAGGAGAACCTCGCCGCCCTGGAGGGGGGCACCCGTGGGCTCGCCTTCGCCTCCGGACTCGCCGCCGAGGACTGCCTCCTGCGTACGCTGCTCAGCCCCGGTGACCACGTGGTCATCCCCAACGACGCGTACGGCGGCACGTTCCGGCTCTTCGCGAAGGTCGTCTCGCGCTGGGGTGTGGAGTGGTCCGTGGCCGACACCTCCGACCCCGCCTCGGTCCGGGCCGCCGTGACCCCCCGTACGAAGGCGATCTGGGTGGAGACCCCCTCCAACCCGCTGCTCGGCATCACCGACATCGCCGCGGTCGCGCAGATCGCCAAGGACGCCGGGGCCCGCCTCGTCGTCGACAACACCTTCGCCAGCCCCTACCTCCAGCAGCCCCTGGCGCTCGGCGCCGACGTCGTCGTGCACTCCATGACGAAGTACATGGGCGGGCACTCCGATGTCGTGGGCGGCGCCCTCGTCGTCGACGACCCGTCCCTGGGCGAGGAGTTGGCGTTCCACCAGAACGCGATGGGCGCGGTCGCCGGGCCCTTCGACGCCTGGCTGGTGCTGCGCGGCATCAAGACCCTCGCCGTGCGCATGGACCGGCACAGCGAGAACGCCACGAAGGTCGCCGAGCTGCTCTCCCGGCACGCGCGCGTGACGAACGTCCTCTACCCGGGCCTCCCGGAGCACCCCGGCCACGAGATCGCCGCCAAGCAGATGCGGGCGTTCGGCGGCATGGTGTCCTTCCAGGTCGAGGGCGGCGAGGAGGCCGCCGTGGAGGTCTGCAACAAGGCGCAGCTGTTCACCCTCGGGGAGTCCCTCGGCGGCGTGGAGTCCCTGATCGAGCACCCGGGCCGCATGACGCACGCCTCGGTGGCGGGCTCGGCCCTGGAGGTCCCCGCCGACCTCGTGCGCCTCTCCGTGGGCATCGAGTCGGCCGACGACCTGATCGCCGACCTGCAGCAGGCCCTGGGCTGACATCCGTAACGCCGCTGCCGCAGAAGGGCGTTACCAGCCCGTCACGGGTGGAGTCGTGTCCGACGGCGGCTCCACCCAGGGGTGCACCGCCGCCGCCCACACGATGAACGCCACGGAGGCGGCGAACAGCAGCAGCCACAGGACGCGCCGCAGCAGCGTCCGGCGCCGCAGGATGCGCCCTCCGCGCCGCACCGCCTCTTCGTAGAGCTCGGGCGGCACGGAGGGCGGGGCGGCGTCCAGGATGCGGCGGACCGCGCTCTCCTTGCGCTCGTGCTGACTCATGAGGTCACCGCCTCCCGCACCGGAACACTCTCTTCCCGCACCGGAACGCTCTCTTCCCGCACCGGAACCCTCATGACGGCGCCGCCTCGCCCAGGGCCCGGCTCGGCGCCGGGCCGCGCGGCGGGTGCAGGACGGTGGCCGTCGCGCGGGCGCAGACGGCCGAGACGCGCTCGGTGGGCAGTGCGAGGAGCGCCGCGGTCTGTTCCTCGGCCACCCCTTCGTAGAGCCGCAGCACGAGAATGAGCCGCTCCTGGGGGGAGAGTCGCGCCAGGATCCCGCCGTGGCCCCGGTGCATCCGCCACGCGGCCCGCAGGAACCGGATGGCCAGCTGCTGGCGGGCCCGGTCGTACGGGTCCTCGCCGCGCAGCCGGTCCCAGCTCGCGTACGTGTGGGCGAGCGCGCCCGTCAGGAGGGCCCGCGCGCGTGGGTTGGCGTCCGGCGGCTCCGCGGTGAGGAGCGTCGCGGCATGCAGGAGCCGCCCTGCCGCGCCCGCGACGAACGCCTCGAACTCCCGGGCACGGCGGGCGTTCTGGGACGCCTGCCGTCTGCGCACCGCGCCTCCCGAAGGGGACTTCGGTCTCATCTGAGGCCAGCCGCGGGGCAGGGTCAAGAGGCGGGAGGTGGCTGATTCTCCGCGGTGCGGGCGGGCAACGAGCGGAATCCCGGCTTCAGTTACGGGAGGGGGCGACCTGCGCCTCAGTCGGCCTGGGGCTCCACGACCGCCGCCCCGTGGGCGGACTGGCGTGCGGAGAGAGCGGAGTTGAAGCGCGTGAGGAGCGCGCAGAAGCTCTCGCGCTCCTCCGGCTCCCAGTCCTCCGTCAGCTCCGCCATGAGCGAGCGCCGCGACGAACGCACCTCGTCCAGGCGCGCCTGGCCGCGCGGCGACAGCTGGAGCACCACCGCCCGCCCGTCCTCCGGGTGCGAGGTGCGCTTGACGAGACCGGTGTCGACCAGCGGCGCGACCTGGCGGGTCACCGTCGAGGAGTCGATGCCCATGCTCGCGGCGAGCGCCTTGACGCCCATCGGGCCTTCCTTGTCCAGGCGGTTGAGCAGCAGATATGCCGCGCGGTCCATGGAGTTGCGGACCTGGCCGACGCCGCCGAGGCGGGTCTGCTCGGCACGGCGGGCGAAAACTGCCACCTGGTGCTGCAGGGTGTCGAGAAGGCCGGTGTCACTGGCGGTCGTCATGTCCGGAGTTGTGGGCATGGCCGTGGGCTCGCTTCATGGAGAGGGGCGTCGGTGTGGGGGACAGGGTACGCGGCCGGGGCGCCGCCCGTACCTGCGCTGCACAAACCAGTCTCGACCCGTGGTCCCGGGAGGAGCCACCCGGCGTGAACTGGGAGACTTGCCGTCATGAGCTACCGCACACGTGACTCCTTGCCGAAGGTGACCCTCGACGATGTGCGCGGTGCCCAGAAGATGCTCTCGGGCGTGGCCCGGATCACCGCCATGGCGAACAGCCACCACCTGTCCCAGCTGGTGGGCGCCCCCGTGCACCTGAAGTGCGAGAACCTCCAGCGGACCGGCTCGTTCAAGCTGCGCGGCGCGTACGTGCGGATCGCCGGCCTGATGCCGGAGGAGCGGGCCGCGGGCGTGGTCGCGGCGAGCGCGGGCAACCACGCGCAGGGCGTCGCCCTCGCCTCCTCGCTGCTCGGCGTGCGCGCCACGGTCTTCATGCCCGCAGGCGCCCCGCTGCCCAAGGTCGCGGCGACGCGCGACTACGGCGCCGAGGTCCGGCTGCACGGTCAGGTGGTCGACGAGACGCTGGCCGCCGCCGAGGAGTACGCGGAGAAGACGGGCGCCGTCTTCATCCACCCCTTCGACCACCCGGACATCATCGCGGGCCAGGGCACGGTCGGCCTTGAAATCCTGGAGCAGTGCCCGGAGGTGCGCACGCTGCTCGTGGGCGTCGGGGGCGGCGGGCTCGCCGCGGGGATCGCTGTCGCCGTGAAGACGCTGCGCCCGGACGTGCGCGTGATCGGCGTGCAGGCCAGGGGCGCGGCCGCCTACCCGCCCTCGCTCGCGGCCGGGCACCCGGTGTCGGTCGTGAACCCCTCGACGATGGCGGACGGCATCAAGGTGGGCCGCCCCGGCGACGTCCCGTTCGAGATCATCGAGGAGCTGCTCGACGGCGTCGTCACCGTCTCCGAGGACGCGCTGTCCGGTGCGCTGCTGCTCTGCCTGGAGCGGGCCAAGCTGGTGGTCGAGCCGGCGGGTGCGAGCCCGGTGGCGGCCCTCCTGAGCGATCCGCACGGCTTCGAGGGCCCGGTGGTCGCGCTCCTGTCGGGCGGCAACGTGGACCCGCTCCTGATGCAGCGCATCCTGCGCCACGGCATGGCCGCGGCGGGCCGCTACCTGTCGCTGCGGCTGCGCCTGACGGACCGGCCGGGCGCCCTGGCGACGCTGCTCGGGGTGCTGTCCGAGGTGGACGCCAACGTCATCGACATCAGCCACGTCAGGACCGATCCGCGGCTCGGGCTCACGGAGGTCGAGGTCGAGCTCCAGCTGGAGACGAAGGGGCCCGTGCACTGCACGGAAGTGAGCACGGCGCTGCGGAAGTCCGGCTACACGGTCATGGACTGACAGGGCGCAGGGGCGGCGGCTCCCCGGGGCGGGCGGCTCCCCGAGGGCCCCGCACCTCGGGGAAAATCTCTTGTGAGACGCGATACATCGCGTTATGGTGAGTCGCGTCGGGCGGGCTGCCGCCGGGCGGGCAGAGGCGGACAAATCTAAGCTTTTCCTCAGAAGTGACCCAACTGCTGGGAGAACTCTCATGCCAGGCGCCATCTACGCGGAAGGTCTGGTGAAGACCTTCGGTGACGTCAAAGCGCTCGACGGCGTCGACATCGATGTCCCGGAGGGCACGGTCCTCGGCCTCCTCGGGCCGAACGGCGCGGGGAAGACGACGACGGTCCGCTGTCTGACCACGCTCCTCACGCCCGACAGCGGCACGGCTCTCGTCGCCGGCATCGACGTCCTGAAGCATCCCAACCGCGTGCGCCGCTCCATCGGCCTGTCGGGCCAATTCGCCGCGGTGGACGAGTACTTGACCGGCCGGGAGAACCTCCAGATGGTCGGCCAGCTCTACCAGATGAGTGCGCGGGACGCGAAGAAGCGGGCCGGTGAGCTGCTGGAGCAGTTCAACCTCACGGACGCCGCCGACCGCCAGGCGAAGACGTACTCCGGAGGCATGCGCCGCCGCCTCGACCTCGCCGCCGCCCTGGTGGTCAGGCCACCCGTGATGTTCATGGACGAGCCGACGACGGGCCTCGACCCCCGTAACCGCCAGGCCCTGTGGGACGTGATCCGGGACCTCGTGGGCAGCGGCACGACCCTCCTGCTCACCACCCAGTACCTGGAAGAGGCCGACAACCTGGCGCACGACATCTGCGTCGTCGACCACGGCCGCGTCATCGCGCGCGGCACGTCGGACGAGCTCAAGGCCCGGACCGGCGGGGAGCGCGTCGAGATCGTCGTGCACGGCCGGGAACAGCTGCCGATCGCGGCGGAGGTGCTGCGCGCCTTCTCCAAGGACGGCGCGGCCCCGGCGGTCGAGGAGCACACCCGCAAACTCATCGCCCCGGTGGTCGGCGGCGCCAAGCTGCTCGCCGAGGTCATCCGCGAGCTCGACCAGCGCGGCGTCGAGATCGACGACATCGGTCTGCGCCGCCCCACCCTCGACGACGTCTTCATCTCCCTCACCGGCCACGCCGCGGAGAAGGAGGAGGACGACGGGGACGGGGCCGGATCCCAGGAGGCCGCGTCCCAGGCCAAGTCCCAGAAGGAGGCGGCCAAGTGAGCGCCGTGACCGACACCGTGCCGAGCCTGGCCCCCGCCGGATCCGGTGGCATCGGCCAGTCGATCAGGGACTCCCTGGTCGTCGCCAAGCGCAACCTGATCCGCATGAGCCGCATACCGGAGATGGTCATCTTCGGCCTGATCCAGCCGATCATGTTCGTGGTGCTGTTCACGTACGTCTTCGGCGGGTCCATCAACATCCCCGGCGCACCCCCCGGGAACGCCCAGGCGTACCGCGAGTTCCTGATGGCGGGCATCTTCGCCCAGACCGTCACGTTCGCCACGGCGGGCGCCGGCGCGGGCATCGCGGACGACATGCACAAGGGCCTCATCGACCGCTTCCGCTCGCTGCCGATGGCCCGCGGCGCGGTGCTCACCGGCCGCACCCTCGCCGACCTGGTGCAGACCGCTCTCACGCTGGTCGTGCTCGCGGTCGTCGCCCTGCTCGTCGGCTGGCGCACGCACGAGAACTTCGCCAAGGTGCTCGCGGGATTCGCCCTGCTGCTCCTGCTCGGCTACGCGTTCTCGTGGATCGGCGCGCTCATCGGCCTGTCGGTGCGCACCCCGGAAGCCGCCACCTCCGGCGGCCTGATCTGGCTCTTCCCGCTGACGTTCATCTCGAACGCCTTCGTGCCGGTCAGGGGCATGCCCACGTTCCTCCAGCACGTCGCCGAGTGGAACCCCTTCAGCGCGACCGTCGCGGCGGCCCGCCAGCTCTTCGGCAACACCATCGCGGGCCAGCCCAAGTCACTGACCGGCGCCTGGCCCATGGAACAGCCGGTCCTGGCCTCGATCATCTGGTCCGTCCTGATCATCGTGGTCTTCCGGACGCTGGCGGTCCGCAAGTACCGCTCGGCCACGGCCTGACACCGACGTGGGGCGGGACCCGGGGTCCCGCCCCACGCGCGCTCAGATGCAGTACGCGACGCTCCTGCTGCGCTTGAACTGGTGCGTCTTGCCCTTGTACTTGTAGTACGACAGGGACTTGTACGACCCACAGGGGCTCGCCTGGGCCGACGTCCAGAACAGGCCGGTGCGCCGCTTCTTCTTCGAGCAGGAGTTGGCCACCTCCAGGTCGGGTGTGTACGGGTGGGCCTGCAGCAGCGAGACGCAGGCCACCGCGCCCTTCGGCAGCTTGCCGCCCTTGTTGACCTTCGCCTGCGCGTAGATGCGCCACTTCCCGTTCTTCTTGTGCTTCTTCGGGTACAGCGGCGTCAGCTTGGCGGCCTTCTTGGCCTCGACCTGCTGGGAGCTGACGGTGCTCTTGTGGGCAGGGGCGGAATCCTGCGCCGCGGTGGCGGTGGCGGCACCACCGGCGAGCAGCGCGACGGCCGTGGCGGTGGCCGCGAGGGAGTGTTTCATCTGCACGAGATCGCAACTCCTTCTGCTGAGGAAACGGGACGGCTCGGGGCCGCCCCGCGCGGATCATCCTCGGGTCGGCCGCACGGGCGCCGCCATTGGCTCTTCGTGCACTGCCTCAAGGGGCAACGACGCCCGCGAGGGCCCGCGCGAAGGGGGCGCGTACGCCAGAGCCCCCGGCACACAGCGTGTGCCGGGGGCTCTGGCGTACGGTCTGGTCCGCGGGGCGGTCAGCCCTGGTACGGCTTCGCCGCGAGGATCTTCACCGAGGCGAGCTTGCCGTTCGGCAGCTCGTACTCCGCGTCCTCGCCGATCTTCTTGCCGTTCACGCCGGAACCCAGCGGGGACTGCGGCGAGTACGTCTCGATGTCCGAGCTCGCGTACTCGCGGGAGGCGAGCAGGAATTCCAGGGTGTCGTCCTCGTCGCCGTCGAAGGCGATCGTGACGACCATGCCGGGAGCCACCACGCCGTCCGCGGCCGGGGCCTCGCCGACCTTCGCGTGCTCCAGGAGCTGGGTCAGCTGCCGGACGCGGAGCTCCTGCTTGCCCTGCTCCTCCTTGGCCGCGTGGTACCCGCCGTTCTCCCGCAGGTCGCCCTCCTCGCGCGCCGCCGCGATCTTGGTCGCGATCTCGGTGCGCGCAGGACCAGACAGGTACTCCAGCTCGGCCTTGAGCTGGTTGTACGCCTCCTGGGTGAGCCAGGTGACGTTCTCGCTGGTCTGGGTCACAGGTGCTCCTCGTAGGTACTGGGAATACAAAGCACGCCCTACCCAGAAGGATGTTCCCTCACGGGTGGGCGAAACCACGAGCCTAACAATTCAGGCGCGCGAGGGGGAGGACATAAGCCATCAGAAATACGTCAACGCAGGTGAGGCGGTATGTGGCCGCCGGGGAGCGCGGGGCGGCAGCGGCGGCCCGGGGCTGACGGGTCAGTCCGCGTGGCAGCCGAGCAGCTCGGCGGTGTTGCCGCGCCCCGTCGTACGCAGGGTGACGACCTTGTCGATGCGGCCGGAGTCCTGGTCGAAGCGGAAGTCCGCGCGCCCCACCTCGGAGCCGTCCTTCGCCTGCGAGCGCACCGTGCAGTAGCCGTTCGCGTCGGCGTCCTTGCGCACTTCGAGGTGGACCTTCACGGCCTTGTCCGAGACCGGGTCGAACGTGATCACCTCGGCGCTGATCTTCGTCCCGGCGACGTAGTGGTAGGCGAACCAGCCGATCACCACGAGCAGCACCGCGCCGAGTGCGGCGCCCACGAGCTTCAGAGTGCGGTCGGCGCGCTCGTCCGAGGAGCGGCCGTAGCGGCCCTCGGGGCGCTGAGCGGGGATCTGCGCGGCCGAGCCGTCGAGGTCGCCGCCGCTGACCGCACTCATGATCGTCCTCCAGGACAGGGGGATGCCGGAATTTTCCGCCCCCCGGTTCCGTCACTATAGAAGCCTCCCACCCGCCACCCGACCGCCGCCCCTCATCGACGCCCCTGCGGGGCGGCACCTGATAATTGCGTGCACCGACCGAGGGCGTCCCGCTGACCTTTATCACCGCTGAGGATCTTGTCTTGACTGAGCAGCTGCGACTGATGGCCGTTCACGCCCACCCCGACGACGAGTCGTCGAAGGGCGCGGCCACCATGGCCAAGTACGTGTCCGAGGGGGTGGACGTGCTCGTCGTGACCTGCACGGGCGGCGAGCGCGGCGACATCCTGAACCCGAAGCTCCAGGGCGACGCCTACATCCAGGAGCACATCCACGAGGTGCGCAAGAAGGAGATGGACGAGGCGCGCGAGATCCTCGGCGTCAAGCAGGAGTGGCTCGGCTTCGTCGACTCCGGGCTGCCCGAGGGCGACCCGCTGCCGCCGCTGCCCGAGGGCTGCTTCGCGCTGGAGGACGTCGACAAGGCGGCGGGGGAGCTGGTCAAGCAGATCCGCTCGTTCCGGCCGCAGGTCATCACGACGTACGACGAGAACGGCGGCTATCCGCACCCTGACCACATCATGACCCACAAGATCACGATGGTGGCCTTCGAGGGCGCGGCGGACGCCGAGAAGTACCCGGAGTCGGAGTTCGGCCCGGCGTTCCAGCCGCAGAAGCTCTACTACAACCAGGGCTTCAACCGCCCCCGCACCGAGGCGCTGCACCACGCGCTGCTCGACCGGGGCCTGGAGTCGCCGTACGGGGACTGGCTCAAGCGCTGGGACGAGTTCGAGCGGGTCGAGCGGACGCTGACCACGCACATCCCGTGCGGCGACTTCTTCGAGATCCGCGACAAGGCGCTGATCGCGCACGCCACGCAGATCGACCCCGACGGCGGCTGGTTCACGGTCCCGATGGAGCTCCAGAAGGAGGTCTGGCCCACCGAGGAGTACGAGCTGGCGAAGTCTCTCGTCGATACCTCCCTCCCCGAGGACGACCTCTTTGCGGGCATCCGCGACAATGCCTGATATGAGCGCGCGAGTAGATCTGGCACTGACGCACCTCGTCCCCCTCGCCAAGGAGGTCGACGACGACAAGGTGACCCCCGGCGTCCTGGGGTTCATCGTCTTCGCGGTGATGGCTCTGGCGGTCTGGGGCCTGATGAAGTCGATGAACAAGCACATGCGGAAGGTCGACTTCAAGGAGTCGTCGGACAAGGCGGCCGCGGAGCCGGGCGCGGCGCCGCAGAAGTAGCGACTCCGCCCGCCCGTGCCCGGTGGCGCGAGCGGGCGGAGCCGATAAGAGGCACTCTCATCCCGTAAGAGGCACTCTCATCCCGGCGCGCGAGGCTTGGTCCCTCGCCACCGGGACTTCAAGGGGTGCCGCATGCCGCACGGGCGCGTCCGCCGACGTCCCGACGTCCGCGCGGAGCCCGCGGGGAGCCCACGGGGGAAGGGCCTAGGGAGTCCCGGTTCCGCTGACCCCCATGACCTCCCGCGCATGCCGGTCCGGCACCATCCCCAGGCGCCACGCCTGCCACCCGGCCTCCAGGTCCGCGCCCCGCTCCAGCATCAGCTGGTACGCCTCCACGTACGCGTCCAGCTTCCCGTCGCGCGTCGGGTGGCCGGAGCGGGCCAGTTCGGACAGGTCCTCCAGCGCCACCGCCGTGCCCACCTCCGAGCCGCCCGGGGAGGCGAAGGGCAGCAGGGTGCAGCGCAGGAAGCGGGCCCAGTCGGCGCCCCGGTGGTCGCCGTACGAGGTGAAGAGCTCCAGGGCGTCGTCGCAGAGGGAGAGGGCCTGGGCGGCGCGGGTGTTGCCCGCGTCGACCACCGCGAGCTCCAGGCAGGTCCACGCCTCGCCGTGGGCGACGCCGATGCGCTGGAAGTCGGCGCGGGCGTCCATCAGGAGCTGGCGGGCGAAGCCGGAGTTGCGCAACGAGCCGGTCTGGGCGGCCCGTTGGTCGCGGGTGACGCGGGCGGAGTGGTGGCGGGCGCAGGCCAGACCGTAGACGTCGCGCATGCGCGAGAACATCGTGCGGGAGCGCTCCAGCTCGCGGACCGCCTGGTCGAGGTTGCCCGTCTCCTCCAGGGCCTGGCCCAGGTAGTAGGCCGACCACGCCTCGCCGCGCGCGTCCTCGTTGTCGCGGTGCCGGGAGACGGCGTGGCGCAGGGACTCGCAGGCCGCCGTCGCGTCGCCGTCGACCAGGCGGGCCCGGGCCAGCTGGGTCAGGGCCCAGGCTTCGCCGCGGCCGTCGCGGGTCTTGCCGTACAGGCCGAGGGCCTCGCGCAGTTCGGCCTCCGCGCGGGGCACGTCGCCGAGGCGCAGACAGAGCTGGCCCAGCTGGAAGTGGGCCCAGGCTTCGCCGTGCATCGACTCGTTGGCCCGGTGCAGCCGCAGCGACTCCTCCAAGTGGGCCAGGGCGTCCGCCAGTTGCGAGCGGTCCCGCTCCACCGCGGCCAGGGCGTGCAGGGTCCAGGCGCGGTCGCCCGCGAGGGCCTCGGCGGACTGGAGCGCGAGGGCCTCGTGGAGGCGTTCCGCCGCCTCCGTGAGCTGGCCCTGGTGGTGGAGCGTGATGCCGAGGGAGCACAGGGCCAGGGCCGCGCCCGCGTCGTGGCGGGCCTCGAAGTAGAGGTCGACGACGGAGGTGAGCGTCGTGCGGGCCTGGTCCAGCTCGCCGAGCTGGCGCGAGGCGATGCCGGTGCGCCACTGCACGGAGCGGACGAGGAGGCCCTGGTCGACCGCCTGCGTCAGCTCGCTGATCTCGCCGAGGCGGTAGAGGTCGCCGCGCAGCAGGCAGTAGTCGCAGAGCGCGCCGAGGAGGCGCAGGACCGCGTCCTGGTTGACGCCCTCCGCGTGCCGCAGCGCCGCCGTGATGAAGCTCGACTCGTCGTCGAGCCAGCGCAGCGCGGCGTCCAGGGACGTGAAGCCGTGGCCGTCGAACTGGCCCGCGCGCGTCGACATCTTGCCGTCGACGAGGCGGATCACCGCGTCCGCCAGCTCGCTGTAGCTGACGATGAGGCGCTCCTGGGCGGCGGTGCGCTCGCCCGGCTCCTCCTCGTCCAGGAGGCGGGCCTGCGCGAAGGCGCGCACCAGGTCGTGCAGGCGGTAGCGGCTGCCCCGTACGCGGTCGACCAGGCCCGCCCGGGAGAGCTCGGCCAGGTGGCGCTCGGCGGTCTGCGGGTCCCGGGTGTCGGTGCCGAGCAGGGCCGCCGCGGCCGCCGCCCCGAGCGAGGCGCGCCCGGCGAGGGCGAGGCGCCGCAGCAGCCGGCGGGCGGGCTCGGACTGGTCGGTGTAGCGCAGCCACAGGACCCGCTCGACGGGACTGATCGCCGTGGCCGACCCGGCGGGGCCGTACGCCGCGAGGTCGGCGGCCAGCTCCGCGGGCGTACGGGGGCCGAGCGCGGACCCGGCGATGCGCAGCGCCAGCGGGAGACCGCCGCACAACTCCCGTACGGATTCGGTGGCTTCGGCGTCGTACGGGGCGTGCGCCTCGGGGGCCGCCGACGCCGCGAGGAGCTCCTCGGCGCCCGCCGCGTCCAGCGCCTCCACCGGCAGGTGGTGCACCCAGGCGGCCAGGTCGTCGGGGAGTTCCAGGGCGTCACGGGCGGTGACCAGGACCAGGCTGTCGGAGCGCTCCGGGATCAGGGCACGGACCTGCTCGGGGTCGCTCGCGTCGTCCAGGACGACCGTCACGGGCAGGCCGGTCAGCTGCTGGTGATAGAGCTCGGCCAGGCGCCTGACCTGCTGGTCCTGGGTGGACCGCTCACGGAACAGGAGCTGCTCTCGAGGGGCGCCGAGGCGGTTCAGGAGGTGGAGGAGGGCGTCCCGGGTGGTCAGGGGCGGGTCCGTGGGGCTGTCGCCGCGCAGGTCCACCACGCACGCGCCCCGGAACTGGTCGCGCAGCTCGTGCGCGGCCCGGACGGCGAGGGTCGTGCGGCCCGCGCCCGGTGCGCCGTGCAGCACCACCACCGTGGGCCGGGTGTCGGTGCTCGCGCGGGCCGCCCGCACCCACTGGCCTATCTGCCCGAGCTCGGCCCGCCGCCCCGAGAAGGGGCCCTCGGGCTGCGGCAGCTGGCCGAACGACTGCTCCAGGACGGCCCGGCGCCGCGCGGCCGCGCTTTTGTCGGTGCGGCGCAGCTGGGGCGCCGCCGCGGTCTTCGTGCCGGAGCTGGAGGCGAGGACCCGCTGCTGGTCGAAGAAGGGGCGCACGCCGCGCACCTCCAGGGCCGTCAGCCACTGCAGGCGCAGCTGCTCGGGGCCGCCGGGCTGGCCCACCGCGCCCGCGTGGCGGCTGGCGGCGGGCAGATGCGCTGCGGCGACCTTGCCGACGGTCACGGCCGCGCCCACCACGCCGACGGCCGCCCCGGCGGCGAGGGCCGTGGAGCCGTCCGTACCGAGCGCCACGTCGGCGACGCCCGCCGCGACCGCGGCAACGGCGGTCACCAGTAAGGGGGTTCCGGCCTTCTCCTTCGCGAACCGCTGCCCGAAGCCGATCTGTCCGGCCGCCGCCTCGTCCAGGGCCTTGGTGTACGTCTCGTACTCCTCGGCCGCGGTCCTCGCCATCCCGTCGAGTGCGCCGCGCGCCCGGGAGAGCAGCACCGGACCGTCGACGCGCCCGCCCGAGCGGCGGACCTCCTCCTCCACCGCACGCACCAGAAGGCGCTCGGCTTCGGCCCGATGGCTCTCTCGCACAGGGTCCCCCTCCGACGTACACGACGCGTCTGGTCACAAGTGTCCTGCGTGGGGGGCGGGGGCGCGAGGGCCTCCCTGTCTTGATCTTGCCGCCGGGAGAGACCTTTTTGCCCGCCTTTGGTTCCGCAGGCAAATACGTGCACTCGCTGAGGGTCACCTTTCATGTGAATCTACAAGCCAGGTCGGCCGACCAGTCACTTCCTTCATGGTTTCGGTGACTGACCCTCGGAGGGGGCGGCCGGGTGTACTTGCGTTATTCCGCGTTAACAGCACGTGAACGAAACACGTAAGGGACTTCGGTCTCCTGGCTCGAAAAGAACGACCCGAAACCGCGAACCCGCAGCGCGGCCCGGGGAATCCTCCACCAACCTCCGAAAAGGAGCGACAGTGACCGCGCACACCCTGGAAACGAGCACCCTCGAGCTCGAGCGCGCCTGGCTGGACAAGGCGATCAACCGTGCCGTCGAGAGTGTCAACAACGGAGGCGGTCCCTTCGGCGCGCTGATCGCCAAGGACGGCGAGATCGTCGCTCTTGAGAACAACCACGTCACCGAGAACCTGGACCCCACGGCGCACGCCGAGGTCAGCGCGATCCGCGCCGCCTGCAAGGAGCTCGGCACCTTCTCGCTCGAGGGCTGTGTCCTGATCACCTCGTGCGAGCCGTGCCCGATGTGTCTGACCTCCGCGCTGTGGGCCCGCGTCGAGCGCGTCTACTTCGCCGCCGACCGTGACGACGCCGCGGTGGCGGGCTTCGACGACCGCCGCTTCTACGACCTGCTCGAGAAGAAGTCGCCGGAGCTGTGGCCGATGTCGGTCGAGCGGATCGAGCTGCCGAACCGCACGGCGCCGTTCGACGCGTGGCTGGCCAAGACGGACCGCATCGACTACTGACCGTATCGACCGCTGTTGAGGTCGGTCGCTGTCGAGACGGATGAGGCCGACGCCCGGTGCACGAACACCGGGCGTCGGCCTCATCGCTTGCTCTACGGGGGTCTTGGGTCATAGGTGCGAGGTGTCGTTGAGGCAGCGCAGCGTGGCCTCGCCCGCCCCGTCGTACGTCACCTTGGACAGCGAGGCCGCCGCGAGGTCCATCCGGAACAGCGTCCGCGGCGGTGCGCCGAGCGCGAGCCGGACCAGGGTGCGCAGCGGCGCCACGTGCGAGACGACCAGGACCACCTGGCCCGCGTACTCCGCGAGCAGCTTGTCCCGGGCCTGCTCGACCCGGTTGGTCACGGACGCGAAGCTCTCGCCCGTGCCGCCCGGCACCGCCGCGGGGTCCGCCTGCCACGCCGCGAACTCCCGCGGGTACCGCTCGCGCACCTCGGCGAACGTCAGCCCCTCCCAGGCGCCGAAGTCCGCCTCGCGCAGCCCTTCGTCGACCCGCACCGCCAGGCCGAGGCGGCGCGCCGCGGCCCCGGCCGTCTCCCGGCACCGGCGCAGCGGCGAGGACACCACGGCCTGGACACCGCCGCGCGCCGCGAGCAACTCGGCCGCGGCGTCCGCCTGCCCGCGGCCCGTGCCGGACAGCGGCGGATCGTCTCCGCCGCTGCCCGAGAGCCGCTGGTGCGCGGTCAGCGCCGTCTCACCGTGCCGCAGCAACAGCAGCGTCGTGCGCACGCCGCTCAGACCTTCGTGACGAGGTGGTTGCCGAGGACCAGGTGGTCGATCTCCGTGCCCAGGAAGCAGTTCAGCGCGTCGGCCGGAGTGCACACGATCGGCTCGCCCGCCACGTTGAACGAGGTGTTGATCAGGCAGGGGACGTCGGTCAGGGCCGTGAACCTGCGCAGCAGGGCCGCGAGGCGAGGGGTGTCCTCGTCGGTGACCGTCTGCACCCGGGACGTGCCGTCCACATGGGTCGCCCCGGGGATGACCTCGTGGAACTCCGGCCGCACCGGGAACACGAACGTCATGTACGGGGAGCGGGACTTGCGCCCCATCTCGAAGACCCTCGGCGCGTCCGACTCGATGACGAGCGGGGCGAACGGGCGGAACGGCTCCCGGTGCTTGACCTTCGTGTTGATGATGTCCTTGATGTCCGGGAAGCTGGGGTTCGCCAGGATGCTGCGGTGCCCCAGGGCCCGCGGGCCGTGCTCGACCCGCCCCTCGAAGTAGCCGACGACGGTCTTCTCGGTGAGCAGCTTCGCCACCTGGTCGACGACCTCGTCGTCGCTCAGCCGGGTCCAGCGCACCCGCCCGTCGAAGTCCCGCAGCGTCCGCTCGATCGCCGCGTCGTCGTACTCCGGCCCGAGATACGGGGTGACCCGCGACGGGAACGTCAACTCTCCCTTCCTGTCGGGGTGGTTGACCCAGGCGTGCACCGCGGCGCCGATGACGATTCCCGTGTCGCTGGCGCCGAAGCTCACGTCCATGTCGTCGAAGCGCGAACCCTCCAGCAACGGCGTGTTGTTGAGGCAGTTCAGTGCCACGCCGCCCTCGAACAGCAGGTGGTTCAGGTCCGACTTCTCCTCCAGGGCGCGGACCTGGTGGCGGGTGACGACGCCGAGCATCTCCTGGGCCGCCGCGGCCACCCGGGCCTGGTATTCCAGGGTGTCCTGCCGGGGGCCGAAGTACTCCTCGAATACGGGTTCCAGGCTGCGCGGGTCATCGGTCTCCAGGGGCCGGATGAAGGTGTAGCGCCCCTCCTCGTGCAGTTCGACGAGGTGCTCGACGAAGGGGTTCACCGCCGGCGGATCGGCGTATCCGGCCAGGCCCATGACCTTGTACTCGTCGTTGTTGGGCACGAAGCCGAGGAACCGCGTGATCGCGCCGAAGAGGAGCCCGATCGAGTGCTCGGCGCCGATGGTCGACTCGTCGAAGACGCGGATCCGGCCGTCGCGGATCTCGCCGAGCAGCGTGGAGAACCGCTCGGCGCGGCCGTCGCTGACGAGGAACGCGGCGTCCTTCCCGCCCGCCAGGTACCAGCCGGTCATGGCGTGCGCGAGGTGGTGCGGGACGAACACCACCTTGGCCGGGTCAGGGGTGAAGCCGGTGCGCGCGGCGAAGTCGGCGAGGACCGCCTCGGGGCTGACGACCTCGGCGAACAGCTTGCGCATGGCGGCCACGAGGTACTCCCGTGCCGCGGGCTCCATCGGCGCCGCCGTGATGTCCGCGACGATCTCTTCCTCGACCTCGGCGGACCAGTTCCACGGAATGGCGATCAGGTCGATGTCGGAGAAGTCCAACCCTGCCTGCTCGAGGCACCAGTTGACCGCGTTGACCGGGAAGTCGGTGGTCTTCTTCTCGCGGTTGAGCCGCTCCTCCTCGACGGCCGCGACCAGTTCGCCGTCCACGAGCAGCGAGGCGCCCGCGTCATGGCCGAGGAGGTAGTGCTTCTCGGTGCCGACCGCGCCGAAGTGCTCGGCGAAGAAGTCCGAGACGCGGGTGAAGCCGTTCCACCCCAGGACCTTCATGTCAGTTGCCTTCCTTGCCGAGGTAGAGGTCGCGGACGAGCTCTCCGGCCGCGGGCGCCTGGCACAGTCCCTGGCCCGAGAACCCCGCCGCGTAGAGGAAGGGGCGGGAGGGGGCGCGGCCGATGAGGGGGAGTCCGTCGGGACTGGCGTCGAGGGCACCGCCCCAGCCGCGGCGCAGCCGGATGCCGTCGAGCGCCGGGTAGGTGGTGCCGAGCTGCCGCGCGAGCCGCTGGAGCCAGGCGTCCCGGGACTCGCCGTCCTGGGGGCGGCCCATCCCGACGAGGATGCGGTCCTTCCAGGCGCGGATCCGCAGGCTGGAGGGGTGCAGCGTCATCGGCAGGGCGCCGGCCGGCTGTGCCGGAGGGTCCGTGAGGAGCAGTTCGATGGGCTCCGGGGCCACCGGGAGCCGGACGCCCGCCAGCGCGGCCACCTCTCCCGACCAGGCGCCGGCCGCGCAGATGACGGTGCCCGCGAGGATGCTGCCCGCCGGGGTGTGGACCCGCCCGTCGGGGTCGATGCCGGTGACGGGGGTCTCCGTGCGCAGGACCGCCCCGGCCTCCTGGGCCGCCGCGGCGTAGCCGCGCACGATCGCGACCGGGTCGCAGGAGTACGCCTCGGGCGACCAGGCCGCCGCCAGGATCGTGCTCTCGTCGAGCAGCGGGTTCAGCTGTGCCGCCTCGGCCGCGGACACGAGCTGGACGTCCACGCCCGCCTCGCGCTGGGCGGCGTGGTCCCGGTGGAACTCCTCGACCTGCCGCTCCTCGGTGAACAGCACCATGAAGCCGACGCGCTCCAGGCCGAGCGGGGTTCCGGTCCGTTCGGCGAAGGACCGGTACGCGGCCATGCTGCGCACGGCGAGGGCGCCGGTGCGGGCCTCGCCGGGGAAGTAGGTCCGTACGACGTTCGCGGTGGACCCGGACGAGCCCGAGCCGAGCGTGCCGCGCTCGAGCAGGACGGTGCCGACCCCGGCCTCGGCGAGTTCGCAGGCGATCGCGGTGCCGATGACGCCGCCGCCGATGACGAGGGCGTCGGTGCGGTCGGGCAGGGCGCTGTGGGGCAGGGCGCTCATGACGGGCGGACCGCCTCGGCGGAGCGCAGCTGGCGCAGGCCGTCGGTGGCGTCCCACGGGAACAGGTGCAGGTTCCAGCCGCCCAGGCAGTTGATGTAGAGCGCCATCTGGCTGACCACGGCCAGGAAGTCGTCGCGGTCGAGGTCGTCGAGGCAGGCCAGGAAGCGCTGGGTGAAGCCCCACAGCTTCTCCAGGCCGCAGTAGCCGAGGAACTCGGCCGGGACGCCGACCAGCAGCCGGGTCATCTGGCGCAGCGAGTCCATCGGCATGTCCCCGACGGCGGCCCGGACGAGGCCGCCGTAGCTGGCGTAACCCAGCGGGCGGGTCTCGCCGTTGACGAACAGCAGGGTGGGCAGCACCGTCTCGTACGACCCGGCGCCGGAGGGGATCAGGCCCCGGTGCATGTCGTCGAGCTCGGGCGGCGCGGTCAGCCAGATCCGCTCGGTCTCCGCGTACACGTCCTGGAGCAGGCCGTCGGCGGCGGCGTCGGCGGCGGTCAGGCGCGGGATGCTGTGGCCGCCCGCCGTGCCCGCCTTGCGGACCTCGACGAGGATCTCCTTCTTCGTCGAGTAGACCGCGTCCCAGACCGCCTGCGCGGCCTCGTCCAGGGCGGGTATGTCCGCGTCCCGGATCCGGCCCACGGGCGCCGCGGGCATCGGCTCGGTCAACTCGCCGTACTTGATGCCCAGATGCTGCAGCCCCGAGCAGAACACCGTCCCGTTGGGCGCGTCGCGCCGGTCGGCGATGCGCTCGGAGGGGTGTACGTGCAGCAGCTTGGGGATCGGTACGTGGTGGTACAGGTGCTGGCCCGCCACGAGCGCGTGCCCCTGCAGGCTCTGGTAGGGCAGTGACTCCCACAGGGCGTCTGCCAACTCGGGGTTGCGGCCGTCCAGTTCCGCGGTGACGGTGATACCCAGATCAGGCCAGACGATCTCGATGTGCCGACCGGACAAAGACTCAGGCAAGGCTTTCCCTTTCGTACGTGCACAATTCCCGCTCGTTCGACGTGCGTTGAGGAGTAGACAGCCCGCCGGGCGAGGCCAGCCAGTGACGGAAGACACGAAGACTTGTCTCAGTCTGCGGACCTTTTCATAGCTTTCGGCCCTGGCCGGATCTGCACCATCGGCGATGTACTTCCTCGCACAAGGCGCGACGCAGCAAGACGAAGCAAGGTGCTCCCCAAGGGATCCGCCTTGCCTGAAAAGGAGTTCTCGTGGCGATCCAGCGGAAGCACACGATGTTCCACTCGACGATCGTCGAGGCCGACCCGGACACCGTCTGGTCCGTGGTCCGGGACGCCCTCCAGGTGGTGCAGATCGTGTCCGGTCCCGCGGCGAAGGACGTGGGCTGGGCCGACGGCGGCGCGGTGGAGCGGGTGCCGTCGCGCTACGACTTCACGCTGGTGTTCTGCGACGGCCTCGTCCAGCAGGAGGTCGCGGGCCGCAGCGAGGTGGACCGCTCCCAGACCTACCGCGCCATCGCCCCGACGACGGGCGTCGACGCCTATGTGGCCACGATCCGCGTCCGGGAGATCACCAACGACCCGGCCCGCAGCTACTTCGAGTGGTCGCGCGAGCTGACGATCGCCGAGGACCACGACCCGGAGACCGTCGAGGGCATCATCGCCATGATGGAGAAGCAGACCGACGCCATCCGTGACCACTTCGCGGCGCCGAAGAACTAGCGCCCGGACCACTCGTGCGACGATGCCGGTATGAACCGACTGGCCGACTCGCAGTCGCCCTACCTGCTCCAGCACGCCGACAACCCGGTCGACTGGTGGCCGTGGTGTGACGCAGCCTTCGAAGAGGCCCGCAGGCGCGGGGTGCCCGTCCTCCTCTCGGTCGGGTACTCCGCCTGCCACTGGTGTCACGTCATGGCCCACGAGTCGTTCGAGGACGCGGAGACCGCGGCGCTCATGAACGAGAAGTTCGTGAACATCAAGGTGGACCGCGAGGAGCGGCCCGACGTCGACGCCGTCTACATGGAGGCGGTGCAGGCCGCGACGGGCCAGGGCGGCTGGCCCATGACGGTGTTCCTGACCGGGGACGCCGAGCCCTTCTACTTCGGTACGTACTTCCCGCCCGAGCCGCGCCACGGCATGCCGTCCTTCGCCCAGGTCCTGGAGGGCGTCCACCAGGCGTGGACGGGGCGGCGCGAAGAGGTCGCCGAGGTCGCGGGGAAGATCGTTGCGGACCTCTCGGAGCGCCGCCTCGGGCTCGGTGAGGGCGGCCTTCCCGGCGAGGAGGAGCTGTCGCAGGCGCTGCTCGGCCTGGTCCGGGAGTACGACGCGACGCACGGCGGCTTCGGCGGCGCGCCCAAGTTCCCGCCGTCCATGGTGATCGAGTTCCTGCTGCGCCACCACGCCCGCACCGGCGCGGAGGGTGCCCTGCAGATGGCCGCGGACACCTGTGAGCGGATGGCGCGCGGCGGCATCTACGACCAGCTCGGCGGCGGCTTCGCCCGCTACTCGGTGGACCGCGAGTGGGTGGTGCCGCACTTCGAGAAGATGCTGTACGACAACGCGCTGCTGTGCCGCGCCTACGCCCACCTGTGGCGCGCCACCGGCTCGGAGCTCGCGCGGCGCATCGCCCTGGAGACCGCGGACTTCATGGTGCGCGAACTCCGTACGAACGAGGGCGGGTTCGCCTCCGCGCTCGACGCCGACAGCGAGGACCCCGCGACGGGCGCCCATGTCGAGGGCGCCTACTACGTGTGGACCCCGGAGCAGCTGCGCGAGGCCCTCGGCGACGCGGACGCCGAGCTGGCGGCCGCCCACTTCGGCGTGACGGCCGATGGCACCTTCGAGAAGGGCGCCTCGGTTCTTCAACTGCCCCAGCGGGACAGTGAGTTGGCCGACGCCGGGCGGATCGCCTCCATCCGCGAGCGGCTGCTCGCCGCGCGCGCCGAGCGCCCCGCGCCCGGCCGCGACGACAAGGTGGTCGCCGCCTGGAACGGCCTCGCCGTCGCCGCGCTCGCCGAGACCGGCGCCTACTTCGGCCGCCCGGACCTGGTAGCGGCCGCGGTCGCGGCGGGCGACCTCCTCGTACGTCTGCACATGGACCCGCGGGCGCGGCTCGCCCGCACCTCCAAGGACGGGCAGGCCGCCGCCAACGCGGGGGTGCTGGAGGACTACGCGGACGTCGCGGAGGGCTTCCTCGCGCTCGCGTCGGTGACGGGGGAGGGGGTGTGGCTGGAGTTCGCCGGGTTCCTGCTCGACCACGTCCTGGACCAGTTCACGGACCCGGAGACCGGCGCCCTCTTCGACACGGCCGCCGACGCCGAGCGCCTCATCCGGCGCCCCCAGGACCCCACCGACAACGCCACCCCGTCCGGCTGGACCGCCGCCGCCGGAGCCCTGCTCTCGTACGCCGCGCACACCGGCTCCGAGCCCCATCGCACCGCCGCCGAGCGGGCGTTGGGCGTCGTCACGGCCATCGGCCCGCGCGCCCCGCGCTTCATCGGGCACGGCCTCGCGGTCGCGGAGGCCGCCCTGGACGGGCCGCGCGAGGTGGCCGTGGTCGGGGCGGTCGGCGGCTCGCTGCACCGGACGGCGCTGCTGGGGAGGGCGCCCGGCGCGGTGGTGGCGGCGGGTCCGGCGGGCGGCGCGGACGCGGCCGAGCTGCCGCTCCTGGTGGACCGGCCCGAGGTGGACGGCAGGGAGACGGCGTACGTGTGCCGGAACTTCGTGTGCCACGCGCCGACGACGGACGCGGAGCAACTGGCCGAGCAGCTGGACCCGTTGAGCGGGAAGTAGCAGGAAGTAGCAGGAAGTAGCGGGAAGCAGCGAGAAGGAGGGGGCGGGCTCAGTCCGTGAGTCCGCCCTCGAACGCCACCAGGACCCGGTCGACCAGGTCCCGCAGATCGTCCTTGTAGCCGTTCTCCCCCCAGTAGATCGACGCCTCCAGAAGCGCGCCGACGATGCCCATGCAGTACGCGCGGACCTCCAGGTCGTCGGCGTCGCGGCCGGTGCGGTCGGCCAGGACCTGGCACATCATGCGGCCGGTGACCGACATGGACTCCAGCATCCGGGAGCGCACCGCGGGCGAGTCGATCATCAGCTGGGTGCGGATGCGGGTCTCGTCCGTGCGGTCCATCGCGTCGTAGACGCTGAGCGTCACGGAGCTGCGGATGACGTGCCGCAGCGAGGCGAGGAACGGCTCGTCCGCGGGCCGGGCCCGCAACTGGGCCTCCATCAGCGAGTCGTACTCGTCGGTGAGCACGATGTCTTCCTTGGTGGGGAAGTACCGGAACACCGTGCTCGGCGAGACCTCCGCCGCCTCCGCGATCTGCTCGACGGTCGTCGCGTCGTACCCCTGCTCGGTGATGAGCCGGTACGTCGCCGTGCGGATCGCGACGCGGGTCTTCTGCTTCTTCCGCTCGCGCAGGCTCGGCTTCGGGGCGGCGGGAGCGGCTGCGGCGGAGTCGGGGGTGCGTGCGGTGGCGGCCATGTCGGTCATTGTCAGGCATCCAGCCGGGCCGCGGCCACGTCGGCGGCCGGGTCCGGCCCGTCGCCCGGAGCGGCGGCGGTGTCCTGCTCCCCGGCCGTGTCCTTCGGCAGCAGGGCCGCCGCGAGCAGCGCCGTGACCAGGGCGGCGACGCCGATGACGACCAGCGCGACGGTCATGCCGTGGATGTACGCGGAGTCGGCGGACGCCGCGAGCGCGTCGTTGCCGAGCCGGCCGGCGACCAGGTGTGCGCCGACCACGGAGTCCCCGGCCGCGTCGGCGGCCTGCTCCGGGAGCCCGGCCACGTCGAGCCGGTCGCTGTACGCGCTCGCCAGCAGTGAGCCGAGCAGCGCGATGCCGAGGGCGCTGCCGACCTGGCGCACCGTGAGGAGCAGGCCCGAGCCGGAGCCCGCGCGGTCGGCGGGCAGCGCGTTGATGGCCGCGGTCATGGGCGGCACCATCGCGAAGCCGAAGCCGAGCCCGGTGATGGCGAGCCAGAGCGCGGCGAAGCCGTAGCCGGAGTCGACGGTGGTGCGGGCGCCGAGGAACGCGGCGAAGGACAGCGTGACGAGCCCCGCGCTGATCACTCCGCGCGAGCCGAACTTCGCGACCAGCGGCGGCGCGCCCTTCGCCGCGACGAGCAGCCCGCCCATCATCGGCAGCAGCCGCACCCCGGTGCCGAACGCGTCGTGGCCGAGCACGGCCTGCAGGTACTGGGGCAGCATGAACATCAGGCCGGAGAGCACGAACATCCCGAGCGTCGCGGCGAGGGTGTTGAGCAGGAAGCCGCGCCGGGCGAGCAGCGCCAGGTCCAGCATCGGCCGCACGCGCCCCCGCTCCCGTACGACGAGAAGAGCGACAAGGACCGCCGAGGTGCCGAACAGCGCGAGGCACAGCGGGTCGCCCCAGCCGCGGTGCGGGGCCTCGATGACCGCGTAGACGAGGGCGCCGAGCCCGCCCGCGGTGAGCGCCGTGGAGAGCGGGTCGACCCTGGGCGAGGACGGGTCGTGGGTCTCGGGCAGCAGGAAGAGGCAGGCGGCGATGCCGATGGCCACCATCGGGACGTTGATCAGGAAGATCGAGCCCCACCAGAAGTGGTCGAGGAGCCAGCCGCCGACGATCGGCCCGAGCGGGATGCCGAGCGCCGAGGAGGCCGTGACCGCGCCGATGGCCTTGGCGCGCTCGGCGGGCGCGAACAGCGAGGGCAGCACGGACATCGCGAGCGGCATCACCAGGGCGCCGCCGACGCCCATCACGGCGCGGGCCACGATGACGGGCGCCACGTCCCCGGCGAGGGCGCCGACGAGCGAGCCGGCGAGGAAGACGCCGAGCCCGACGATGAGCATCCGGCGCCGCCCGAAGCGGTCGCCGAGCATTCCGGCCGGGAGCATCAGGGCGGCGAAGACGACGACGTAGGCGTCGGCCATCCACTGCTGCTGACCGGTGTCGGCGCCGAGCTGCTCGGCCATCGTCGGCAGCGCCACGTTCAGGATCGTCATGTCGAAGCCGAGCACCAGCATGCTCGCGACCAGGGCGCCGAGCGCCCACCAGCGACGGGGGTTCTGCTGCACCTCGGCAGCCTGAGTGACAGTAGCCATAAAATGAGAGTAGCTCTCAAAAGATGGCTACTGTCAATGGGTCTGCTTCCCTCGGGCACACGAAAAGTGGCCGCGGCTCCGAGGAGCCACGGCCACCGAAGGGGCGTAGGGATGAGGGGGGGGAAGAGGGGAGGGGTGGGAAGGGTCAGGCGTGCTGGTAGGCCACCAGCGAGATGCCCACGTAGTGGACGGCGAAGGCCGCGAGGGTCAGCGAGTGGAAGACCTCGTGGAAGCCGAAGAAGCGGGGGGAGGGGTTGGGGCGCTTGATGCCGTAGATCACGCCGCCCACGCTGTAGAGGAGGCCGCCGACGATCACCAGGACGAGGACGGCGATGCCGCCCGCGCGCATGAAGTCCGGCAGGAAGAAGACCGCCGCCCAGCCCATCGCGATGTAGCACGGGGTGTAGAGCCAGCGGGGCGCGCCGACCCAGAAGACGCGGAAGGCGATCCCGGCCACGGCTGCGCCCCATACGCCCCAGAGCAGCCACTGCCCCTTGGCCTCGGGGAGCAGCAGCATCGTCAGGGGCGTGTACGTCCCCGCGATGATCAGGAAGATGTTGGAGTGGTCGAGTCTGCGGAGCACGCCGTCCATCCGGGGGCTCCAGTTGCCCCGGTGGTAGAGGGCGCTGACGCCGAAGAGGAGGCAGGCCGTCAGGGCGAAGATGCCGCAGGCGATGCGGCCCCGGGTGGAGTCCGCGAGTGCGGTGAGCACCAGGCCGGAGACGAGCACCGCCGGGAACATGCCGGCGTGCAGCCAGCCGCGCATCATCGGCTTCACCGGAAGCGGCTTCGCCGGATGCGGAAGGGGGAGCGCTGTCGAACCGGGGCCCGTGGCCGGGGAGTTCGTGATCGCGTCGGGGACGGGAGCGGTCATATGCGGCATCGTACCTACGGAACCGTAAGTTACACATCAGGCTGCCGTGAACGCAGAGCCTACAAGTGGCGAGCCTCACGTGGACATCCCAAGGTAGCGAGTGGTGATGGTCACTTTGCTCAGGTGTGAGGCCCTCTGGACATATGCGCGGTCCCGTCGGATGATCAAATGAGTGTGGTCGGTACCGGATGAGCGCCAATGATCGAGTACGTGAATGCGTCCGGACCGTGGCCCCCAAGGGGCACAACAAACAAAACCCCTCGCTTTAGGAGCAATCGTGGCGCGCGACATCGCGGCTCCCCCCACCAACCACCAGGGCCTCATCTCCTGGGTGAACGAGATCGCCGAACTGACCCAGCCGGACAGCGTGGTCTGGTGCGACGGGTCCGAGGCCGAGTACGAGCGCCTGGCAGAGGAGCTCGTCGCCAAGGGCACCTTCAAGAAGCTCGACTCGATCAAGCGCCCCAACTCCTACTACGCGGCCTCCGACCCGACCGATGTCGCGCGCGTCGAGGACCGCACCTTCATCTGCTCCGAGAAGGAAGAGGACGCGGGACCGACCAACCACTGGAAGGCCCCGGCGGAGATGCGGGACGTCTTCGCCGGTGAGAAGGGGATCTTCCGCGGCTCGATGCGCGGCCGGACGATGTACGTCGTGCCGTTCTGCATGGGTCCGCTCGGCTCGCCGCTGTCCGCGATCGGCGTCGAGATCACCGACTCCGCCTACGTCGCCGTCTCCATGCGCACCATGACCCGCATGGGCCGGCCGGTCCTGGACGAGCTCGGCTCCGACGGCTTCTTCGTGAAGGCCGTCCACACGCTGGGTGCGCCGCTCGCCGAGGGCGAGGCGGACGTCCCCTGGCCGTGCAACAGCACCAAGTACATCTCGCACTTCCCGGAGTCCCGCGAGATCTGGTCGTACGGCTCCGGGTACGGCGGCAACGCGCTGCTCGGCAAGAAGTGCTACGCGCTGCGCATCGCCTCCGTCATGGCGCGGGACGAGGGCTGGCTCGCCGAGCACATGCTGATCCTCAAGCTGACGCCGCCGCAGGGCGAGTCGAAGTACGTCGCCGCCGCGTTCCCGTCCGCCTGCGGCAAGACCAACCTCGCCATGCTGGAGCCCACGATCTCCGGCTGGACGGTCGAGACGATCGGTGACGACATCGCCTGGATGCGGTTCGGCGAGGACGGGCGGCTGTACGCGATCAACCCGGAGGCGGGCTTCTTCGGCGTCGCGCCGGGCACCGGCGAGCACACCAACGCCAACGCGATGAAGACCCTCTGGGGCAACTCGGTCTTCACCAACGTCGCCCTCACCGACGACAACGACATCTGGTGGGAGGGCATGACGGAGGAGACCCCGGCCCACCTCACCGACTGGAAGGGCAACGACTGGACGCCGGAGTCCGGCACCCCGGCCGCTCACCCGAACGCCCGCTTCACCGTCCCGGCCTCGCAGTGCCCGATCATCGCGCCCGAGTGGGAGGACCCGAAGGGCGTGCCGATCTCGGCGATCCTCTTCGGCGGCCGCCGCGCCTCGGCGGTGCCGCTGGTGACCGAGTCCTTCGACTGGAACCACGGGGTCTTCCTGGGCGCCAACGTCGCCTCCGAGAAGACCGCCGCCGCCGAGGGCAAGGTCGGCGAGCTGCGCCGCGACCCCTTCGCCATGCTGCCGTTCTGCGGCTACAACATGGGCGACTACATGGCGCACTGGGTCAAGGTCGGCGCCGACAAGGACCAGGCGAAGCTGCCGAAGATCTACTACGTGAACTGGTTCCGGAAGAACGCCGACGGCAAGTTCGTGTGGCCCGGCTTCGGTGAGAACTCCCGCGTCCTGAAGTGGATCGTCGACCGCCTCGACGGCCGCGCGGAGGGCGTCGAGACCCCCATCGGCATCCTGCCGACGGTCGACTCGCTGGACACGAACGGCCTCCAACTGGCCGACGCCGACCTGGAGTTCCTGCTCACGGTCGACAAGGAGGTCTGGCGCGAGGAGGCCGCCCTGGTCCCCGAGCACCTCAACACCTTCGGCGACCACACGCCGAAGGAGCTGTGGGACGAGTACCGGGCGCTGGTGAAGCGGCTCGGCTGAGAGCTGGACGTGACTCCGGGGCCCGCGCAATGGGCGGGCCCCGGAGTCTTCCCGCGGATGGTGTCTGATCCGCTCAGAAGGAACCCACGGACCGTAACCATCAATTGAGCAACTTAACGGCGAGTATTGCGGTCCGCGAGAGCGGCGGCGGCTTAGCCGCAAAGGGGGCGGTGGCGAAGCTGCCCGTCGGGTCGTTCGGGGCGATGGTGGTGGACTCCGCGCACGAGCGCGTCTACTCACCGACGGCGGCAAGAGCCCCCACCGACAAGGCGGTCTCCGGGATGGCGCTCAGCGCGGACGGCGCGACGCTCCAGGTGTCGCAGTCCGACCGGATCCTGAGCTTCGACACGGCGACGCAGGCCAAGAGCGGCGCCGCGTTCACGTCGTACGACGTGACGTGCGGCCGTGAGCTGGCGGTGGCGGGCGGCAAGACGTGGTACACGGAGACGCCGTACTACGAGCCGTACTGCGACCGGGCCGACAACAACACGTCGCTCAACCAGGTCGGCGACCCCTATCCGATCGGGACCGGCTGGAGCGCCCAGGGGCGGCTGAAGCTGGCGGCGGGGCCCGAGGCGCCGGACCGGCTCGTGATGGGGCAGTCGGGCGCGGGGGACACGGCGAACCCGTTCCTCACCACGTTCGACGCGAGCGGCGGGACCCTCGTGCGGGGGCCCCAGCGGCGGTTCGCGGACGCCGAGGGCAAGGGCGCGCTCGACCTGGCGGACATCGCCCAGAGCGCCGACGGCAAGTACGTGGCGCGGGGCGCTGCCGCCTCCGGCAGCACACCCGATCTGCTGATCCAGCCGGCCGACCCGGCGGACGGCACGGCGCCGCTGGAGTTCGCCTTCGAGAGCGAGCTCGACGGCGCGCGGGTGGTGCCGCGGGGGCTCGGCTGGGCCGCGGACGGCTCGCGGCTCTTCGCGGTGACCGCGGGCGGCGGCTACTGGCTGCACGTCATCAAGCCGCCCGCCGCGCAGTACGACTCCCGCTTCACGGGCGCCCTGACCACCTCGCCGTCGAAGCCCGTCGTCGGTGAACCGCTGGGCATCCGCGGCAAGTTGGAGCTGGCTGGACCTGCGCCCGCGGAGCCGGTGAAGGTCACGGCGGTGCGCAAGGACGCCGACGGCACGCAGGAGGTGGCGGCCGCCAAGGTCGCGGCCGACGGCAGCTTCACCGTCCTCGACGTGCCGGACCGCGTCGGCGAGGCCACGTACACGCTGCGGTTCCTCGGCGACGTCACGCACCGCCCGGCCGAGGACGTCACGCTCACCGTGGACGTGGCGAAGGCCCCGACGGCGATCGGGCTGACGGCGCCCGCCGAGGCGACCCGCAAGGGCGGCGTCGAGATCACCGGCAGGCTGACCGGCCAGGGCCGCGCGCTGCCGTCCGGGATCGCCCTGAAGGTGACCCGCACGGACCGCTCCGGCACGACGGGCGAGCTGACGGCGGCGCAGGTCGCGGCCGACGGCACGTTCAGGCTCAGGGACCTGCCGGGCAAGCGGGGCAGGACGGTGTACGAGGTGAGCTACGGGGGCGACGCGCTGCACGCGGGCTCGTCGGCGCAGGCGACGGTGAAGATCACCGCGTAGTGCCCCTCGTACGGGACTCGGCGCCTTCTCGTACGTGACGAGGGCCCCGCACAGAACTGTGCGGGGCCCTTCACGTAGGGGCACCCGGGCCGCGTGACTGCGGGTACGCGCGGCCCGAGGCCGATGGGGGGGAGCCGTGCGGCTCAGGGGGCGCCCACCAGGTGGCTCGCGGCGGCGTGGGACTCCATGCGCTGGGCCGCCAGGATCGCCGCCCTCGTGTCGGCGCGGGAGGCGGCCACGACCAGGGCGCGGCCCGCGAGGGCGTGGGCGCGCTGGTGCAGGGACGTGAGGTGCGGTTCGTGGATGGCGGTCACCACGGCGGAGCGGACCGGCGGCAGGCCGCCGCGCAGACGGGCCACCTGGGACGCCAACTCCTCCGCGGCGCCGTCCAGTTCGGCATCGGGCGCCAGGGCGCGGAGCTCGTCGGTGACGGCCAGCAGCGCGGCGAGGTGTCCGGCGAGCTGGATGTCCAGCTCCTCCTCGCGGGAGCGGTGCGGGAAGTTCGCGGACGCGTCGGCCATCGAGTGGACCGACTTGGTGCGGATCGGCTCGTACATGGGATGGCCTCCAAGCGGTGCTGGAGCTCCATCCTAGCTTAGATTTCGTCTAAAGTTGAGCGGAGTCTGAAAAACCCTGTGGGGCCGGGCGCTCGCCGCGCCCGGCCCCACGTTCCGTTCCCGCTCGGCGCGAGCGTCACGGCTGGCCGTAGCCGTCCAGGAACTTGCCGATCCGCGTCACCGCGTCCGTGAGGTCCCGCGCCGACGGGAGCGTCACCACGCGGAAGTGATCCGGCTCCGGCCAGTTGAACCCCGTGCCGTTCACCACCATGATCTTTTCGGCCCTGAGCAGGTCAAGGACCATCTGGCGGTCGTCCTTGATCTTGAAGACCTTCGGGTCGAGCCGGGGGAAGAGGTACATCGCCCCCTTCGGCTTCACGCAGGTCACGCCCGGTATCCGGGTCAGCAGCTCGTACGCCGTGTCGCGCTGTTCGAGCAGGCGGCCGCCCGGCAGGACCAGCTCGTTGATGGTCTGGCGGCCGCTCAGCGCGGCGACCACCCCGTGCTGGCCCGGCATGTTCGCGCACAGGCGCATATTGGCCAGGATGGTGAGCCCCTCGATGTACGAGGACGCGTGCGCCTTCGGGCCCGAGATGGCCAGCCAGCCCACCCGGTAGCCCGCGACCCGGTACGCCTTCGACATGCCGTTGAAGGTGAGGGTGAGCAGGTCGGGGGCGATCGCCGCCGTCGGGGTGTGCGTCGCGCCGTCGTAGAGGATCTTGTCGTAGATCTCGTCCGAGCAGACCAGGAGGTTGTGGCGGCGGGCGATGTCGGTGAGGCCGCGCAGCATCTCGTCGCTGTAGACGGCGCCCGTGGGGTTGTTCGGGTTGATGATCACGATCGCCTTGGTGCGGTCGGTGACCTTCCGCTCCACGTCGATCAGGTCGGGCATCCAGTCGGACTGCTCGTCGCAGCGGTAGTGCACGGCGGTGCCGCCGGAGAGGGAGACGGCGGCCGTCCACAGGGGGTAGTCCGGCGCCGGGACGAGGACCTCGTCGCCGTCGTCGAGCAGGCCCTGCATCGCCATCACGATCAGCTCGGAGACGCCGTTGCCGATGTAGACGTGCTCGACGTCGGTCTCCACGCCCTGCGTCTGGTAGTTCATGACGACGGCGCGCCGGGCGGCGAGCAGGCCCTTCGCGTCGCCGTAGCCGTGCGCGCTGCCGACGTTGCGGAGGATGTCCTCCAGGATCTCCGGCGGGCACTCGAAGCCGAAGGCGGCGGGGTTGCCGGTGTTCAGCTTGAGGATGCGATGGCCGGCCGCCTCGAGCCGCATGGCCTCTTCGAGTACGGGGCCCCGGATCTCGTAGCAGACGTTGGCGAGCTTCGTTGACTGGATGACCTGCATGTCAGCGAGCTTACGGCCGGGTAACGCGGGCCGTCTCGTGTTCTCGGCCACTTCGGGGACCGTGCAGTTGAAGGGGGGAGCACCACCGTGGCGGCGGCCGTCTCAACTGCCGAGATTTCAGGGCCCCTTGCCCTCGGACCACACTGCCCCAAGAATGCGCATGACAAAACCGAAGAAACTTCGGCCACATAGCCATCAGAGGGGACCCCCCACATGAAGAAGCCTCTCGTCGGTGCCGCTTTCGCCGTCCTCCTCATAGGAGGAGCGATGGCGGCGCCCGCGACCGCCGCCGGTCAGGGCGACGCACCCGCGCCCGCGAAGCAGCACCCGGCCCAGCAGAAGCACCAGCAGAAGCCCAAGGCCAAGGCCGTCGACTTCGCCGGGACCGTGGCGCTCAGCAACTGTTCCGGCTCCGTCGTCCGCGTGCCCGACTCCAAGCCCGAGGACCCCGCGCTCGTCATGTCGAACGGCCACTGCCTGGAGACCGGCTTCCCCGGCCCCGGCGAGGTCGTCGTCGACCAGCCCTCGTCGCGCTCCTTCACGCTGCTCGACTCCAGCGGCGGCGACGCCGGGACGGTCAAGGCGAGCAAGGTCGCGTACGCCACCATGACCGACACCGATGTGTCGCTGTACCAACTCACCAGCACCTACGCCGACATCGAGAGCAAGTACGGCATCAAGGCCCTCGAGCTCAACGCCGCGCACCCGGAGCAGGGGAAGGCGATCACCGTCGTCTCCGGCTACTGGAAGAAGATGTACAAGTGCAGCGTCGACGGGTTCGTCTACAACCTCAAGGAGGGCCAGTGGACCTGGAAGGACTCGGTCCGCTACACCCCTGACTGCCAGACCATCGGCGGCACCTCGGGCTCCCCGGTCGTCGACGACGCCACCGGCAAGGTCGTCGCCGTCAACAACACGGGCAACGAGGACGGCCAGGAGTGCACGGACAACAACCCGTGCGAGGTGGACGAGAACGGCAAGGTGACGGTGCGCAAGGGCATCAACTACGCCCAGGAGACGTACATCATCGTGCCGTGCATCGGGGCGGGCAACAAGATCGACCTCGGCCGTGAGGGCTGCACGCTGCCCAAGCCGTAGGTCAGGGGCCACCGGCCACAGGCTGTAGGCCGTACGTCTGAAAAAGGTGGGGGCGCGCCGTCGGTGCGCCCCCACCCTCTTGTCGCGCCGTGTCCCGCCCCCAAGAATGCGCATGCCAACTCACGAGGTATGGGGGGTACTTGATGAAGAACATGAAGTACGCGTTCGCGGGCGGAGTCTTCGCCCTTGTCCTCGCCGGGACGGGCATGGCGGCGCCCACCGTCGCGGCCGACGCCAAGCCGGTCAAGCCCGTCAAGGCCAAGGCCGTCGACTTCGCCGGGACCGTGGCGCTCAGCAACTGCTCCGGCTCCGTCGTGCGCACCCCGCAGTCCAAGCCCGACGACCCCGCGCTCGTCCTGTCGAACGGGCACTGTCTGGAGACGGGCTTCCCCAGCGCGGGCGAGGTCATCGTCAACCGGCCCTCGACCCGCACCTTCAAGCTCCTCGACGGCGCCGCGAACCAGGTCGCCACGCTCAAGGCGAGCAAGATCTCGTACGCGACGATGACGGACACCGACATCTCGCTCTACCAACTCACCAGCACCTACGGCCAGATCGAGCAGAAGTACGGGATCAAGGCCCTGGAGCTGGAGAGCCGGCACCCGGTGCAGGGGCGGCCCATCACCGTCGTCTCCGGGTACTGGAAGAAGACGTACGCGTGCAACATCGACGGCTTCGTGTACCGCTTGAAGGAGGGCGAGTGGACCTGGAAGGACTCGGTCCGCTACACCTCCGCCTGCAAGACCATCGGCGGCACCTCCGGCTCCCCGGTGATCGACCGGACGACCGGCAAGGTCACGGCGGTCAACAACACGGGCAACGAGGACGGCGAGCGGTGCACGCTCAACAACCCGTGCGAGGTGGACGAGAACGGCAAGGTGACGGTGCGCAAGGGCATCAACTACGCCCAGGAGACCTACCTCATCGTGCCGTGCGTGGGCCCCAAGAGCGTGATCGACCCGAAGCGGCCGGGGTGCGTGCTGCCCAAGCCGTGACGCTCACCCGACCTGCCGACTGCCGGGGGTGCGGCGCACCGACCTGCCCGCCAGGACGTCCGTCCTGCGGCCGTCCTCGATGACGAACTTCCCGTCGACGAGGACGTGCGGGATGCCGGTGGGCAGGGTGCGCGGCGCCTCGAAGGTGGAGCCCGCCGCGACGGTCTCCGGGTCGAAGAGCACCAGGTCGGCCCGGTAGCCCTCGCGGACCAGGCCCCGGTCCGGCAGGCGCAGGCGCGCGGCCGGGCGCGAGGTGAGGTGCGCGACGGTCTCCTCCAGGGAGAGGACGCCGAGGTCGCGCGCGTAGTGGCCGAGGTAGTGCGGGAACGTGCCGTACGCGCGCGGGTGCGGCTTGAAGCCCTGGAGGATGCCGTCGCTGCCGCCCGTGTGCACCGGGTGCTTCATGATCGCGCGGACGTTGTCCTCGTGCCCGACGTGCTGGAGGATGGTGGACCCGAGCCGGTCGTTGATGAGCAGGCGGCGGGCGGTGACCCAGGGCTCCTCGCCGCGCATGGCTGCGGACTGCGCGAGGGTCTTGCCCACGCAGGAGGCGAGCCCGGGGTCGCTCACGCCGGAGATCTCGATGGTGTCCCACTCGATGGGCACGCCGTGGCAGCCGTCGGCGCCGATGACCTCCATGTGGTGGCGGATCCGCTCGGCGGTCGCGTCGTCCCGGAGCCGGTCCAGGATCGCCTCCGGGCCGCCCTCGCTCGCCCAACTGGGCAGCATCGCCACCAGAGTCGTGCAGCCCGGGGTGTACGGGTAGGTGTCCAGGCTGATGTCGGCGCCGCCGGCGAGTGCCTCGTCGAGGAGGGCGAGCAGGTCGGGGGCCTTCCCCTTGTTCACGCCGAAGTTCATGGTGGCGTGGGCGAGGTGCAGGGCGCAGCCGGCGTCGCGGGTGAGGGCGACCATCTCCTCGTACGCCTCCAGGGCGCCGGCGCCGTAGGAGCGGTGGTGCGGGCAGTAGTAGCCGTCGTAGGCCGCGACGACCCGGCAGAGCTCGGTGAGCTCGGCGTCCTTGGCGTACATCCCGGGGGTGTACGTGAGCCCGGACGACATCCCGACGGCGCCCTGCTCCATGCCCTCGGCGACGAGCTGCTTCATGCGGGCGAGCTCCTCGGGGGTCGCCTCGCGGTCGTCCCAGCCCATCGCGTACATGCGGACGGTGCCCTGGGGGATGAGGTAGGCGGCGTTGACGGCGATGCCCTGGCGGTCGAGCCGGTCCAGGTACTCGCCGACGGTGCGCCAGTCGAAGTCGATGTCGTCCCCGTTGCCGTTCCAGCCGGTGATGGCCTTGCGGACCTCGGAGAGGGTGCGGTCGTCGGTGGGGGCGTAGCTGAGCCCGTCCTGGCCGAGGACTTCGAGGGTGACTCCCTGGGCGGCCTTCGCGCTGTGGTCCGGGTCGCGCAGGAGAGCGAGGTCGCTGTGGGCGTGCATGTCGATGAAGCCGGGGGAGAGGGCGAGGCCGTCGGCGTCCTGGGTCCGGGCCGCCGTGGGGCGGGGGCCCGGACCCTCTCGGTGGATCTCGGTGATCCTGCCGCTCTGCACGACCACGTCAGCGCGGTACGAGGGGGCGCCGCTGCCGTCGATGACCTGTGCGTCTCGGATGACCAGGTCCCGGTCCATGGGGGTGCCTCTTTCGTCGCTGGGTGCGGATGGGATTCCCACCCGCACCACTCGTGCGGATCCGTTGTCGGGTGCGGGGGGGGGGCTGGTGGGGGCTGATCGCCGTCGGCGGCTCCCGCGGGGCCCCGCCCCAGAGGGTGAGAAAGGTGAGGGGGCGCCCACGAGTACCGCCCACCCACCCGCAAGGGTCAGAAGTACGTGCGGATGTACTCCGAGACCGTGCCGTCCGACTCGACCAGCGGGATCAGCTGCCACTTGTCGAACGCCGTGCACGGGTGCGACAGGCCGAGGCCGACCCAGTCGCCCACCTCCAGGTCCGCCTCCGGCGTCGTCCGCACCCAGGCGTGCTGGTCGGAGAGGCCCGTCACGCTCACCCCCGTCGCGGCGCGCTCCGCCCCGTCCCGCCGTACGACCTGCGCCTGAGGCAGGTCCAGGTCGTAGGCCGCGTCCCGCTTGCCCGCGTTGAGGAACGCCTGCTCCGGGGAAGGGCGCGAGACGACCTGGGCCCAGAGGCGGAACGCCGGCTGCAGGGCGCCCTCTTCGGGCACCCGGTTGAAGGGCGTCAGGTGCCGGTAGTGGCCGTCGTCGTGGGACACGTACGCGCCCGAGCGGAGCAACTTCAGGACGGGGGCCGAGAGTTCGGGGATCTCCGCGAAGACGTCCGCCACCGCGTCGAACCAGGCGCTGCCCCCCGCGCTCACCACGATCTCCCGCAGGTCCGCGAACCGGTTCGCCTTGTCGAGGTCCGTCAGGAGGGCGACCAGGCGGCGCAGCCACGCGTGCACCCGCTCCGGGGTCGCGTCCGGGACCTCGCCCTCGTACCCGGCGACGCCCACCAGGCGGAGCGTGTCCGCCGCCGCCACCGCGTCCGCGATCTCGAAGCACTCCGCCTCGGTGCGGACGCCCGTACGCGCGCCCTCGCCCGCCGCCAGCTCGACGACCACGTCGACGGGACGGCGCGCGCCCGCCTCGCGCAGCGCGGCGTCCATCAGGGCCACGCCCCGCACCGAGTCCACGTAACAGACGAAGCGGAAGCCGGGGTCGGCGTCGAGCTCGGCGGCGAGCCAGCGCAGGGCGGCCGCGTCGACGAGTTCGTTGGCGAGGAAGACGAAGGGGACGCCGAACGACCGTGCCACGCGCACCTGGTGGGGGACCGCGAGCGTGATGCCGACCGCGCCGTGCGCCTGCTGGCGGGCGAAGAGCTCGGGGGCCATCGACGTCTTGCCGTGCGGCGCGAAGGCGAGGCCGTGGCGGGTCGCGTACTGCTCCATCAGCGCGAGGTTGTGCTCCAGGCGCTCGGCGGAGAGGGCGAGCACGGGCGTGGTGAAGCCGCCCGTGAAGAGGTTGCGGCGCTGGGCGGCGAGCTCGCCGACGGTCAGTCCTTCGGCGTCCGGCGGGAGGGCCTTGAAGCGGTGGTCGATCCGCTCCCCGGCCAGTCGGGACAGGGCCTCGGCGCCTGCGGATGCGACGGACTCGGCGGCCGCGGACTCGGCTGCGGATTCGGCTGCTGAATCGGCGGACTCGACGGACTCGGCGTGCTCGGCGGCCATGCGGCGCCTCCTCGAAAAGGTGCGTTGCGTAATGTGCAACGGTCATTGCGTATGTCGCTTACTGCTGTCTAACATCCGAGCCAACGCCGGGTCAACGGACCCGGAAGCCCGGTGAGGAGTGGGATCGGACGTGACCGCACACGGTGAACTGGGCGACGTGGACGTCGTCGCGCTAGGCGAGTCCATGGTCACGTTTCTGCCCTCCTGTCCCGGCCGCCTCGCCGACGTCCCCTCCTTCGAGCGCGGCATCGGCGGCGCCGAGTCCAACGTGGCCTGCGTCCTGGCCGCCGCCGGACACCGCACCCGCTGGGTCTCCCGCGTCGGCGCCGACGGCTTCGGCGACCACCTCGTCGAGGCCGTCGCCGCGTACGGGGTCGACACCTCCGCCGTGCGCCGGGACCCGGACCGGCCGACCGGCATCTACTTCCGTACCGCAGGGGACCGCGCCACCGACGCGCACGAGGTCGCCTACTACCGCGCCGGATCCGCCGCCTCCGCGATGTCCACGGAGTCGGTCCCGGACGCCGCGCTCCGCTCGGGCCGCGTGCTCCACCTCTCGGGCATCACGCCCGCCCTCTCGGCGGACTGCCTGGACCTCGTCCGCCACCTGTGCGCCCGCCCCGCACGCGGCTCCCTCCTCTCCTTCGACGTGAACCACCGGCCGGGCCTGTGGCCCGACGGCGGCGAGAGGGTCCTCCTCGACCTGGCCCGCGGCGCCGACCTCGTCTTCGTCGGCGAGGACGAGGCCGCCGACGCCTGGGGAGTCACCGGCGGGCCCGACGCCGTCCGCGCCGCCCTGCCCGAGCCGCGGCTCCTCGTCGTCAAGCGGGGTGCCGCGGGCGCCGTCGCCTTCGACGGCGACGGTGACGACACGCGGTACGAGGAGCCCGCGCCGCGCGTCGACGTCGTCGCCGCCGTCGGCGCCGGGGACGCCTTCGCCGCCGGGTTCCTGTCCGCGACGCTGCGCGGCCTGCCCGTCGCACAGCGCCTGCGCCACGGACACCTGATGGCCGCCGCCGCCCTCACCGTCCCCGGCGACCTCGCCACCCCGCCCGCCCGCGACCACGCCGACCGCCTCGCCGCCCTCGACGCCGACGCCTGGGGGAGACTGCACCTCGGCCCCGGCTGGACGGCAGCCGACCACGAGGCCGCGCAGGAGGTACGTACGTCATGAGCCAGACCGTCGACCGCGCCCTGTCCATCCTGCCGCTGCTCGCGGAGGGCCCCGCCGACCTCGGCCAGGTCGCCGACCGCCTCGGCGTCCACAAGTCCACGGCGCTGCGCCTGCTGCGCACGCTCCACGAACACGGCCTGGTCTTCCGCCAGTCCGACCAGCGCTACCGCCTCGGCGCCCGGCTCTTCGCGCTCGCCCAGGAGGCCGTCGAGAACCTCGACGTGCGCGAGATCGCCCACCCCCACCTCCTCGCCCTGAACGAGAAGTGCGGCCACACGGTCCACCTCGCGGTCTACGAGGAGCAGGAGGTCCTCTACATCGACAAGGTGGAGAGCCGCTACCCGGTGCGGATGTACTCGCGCATCGGCAAGCCCGTCGCCATCACGGTCGCCGCCGTCGCGAAGCTGCTGCTCGCCGACTTTCCCGAAGCCGAGCGCCGCGCCGTCGCGGAGAAGCTCGACTACCCCACGTACACGTCCCGTTCGACACCCAACGCCGCTGCCTTCCTGCGGGAGTTGGACAAGGTGAGCGAACAGGGCTGGGCCACCGACCTCGGTGGCCACGAGGAGTCCATCAACTGCATCGGGGCCCCCATCCGCGGTGCGGACGGCCGCGTCGTCGCCGCCATGTCGGTGTCCGCGCCGAACGTCGTCGTCACGGCCGAGGAACTCCTCACCCTTCTCCCGCTGGTGCGCCGCACGGCGGACGCCATCAGCCGGGAGTACTCCGGCAAGTCACCCCTCAAGGAAGCCTGAACCCACCATGACCGAGCAGTCGACGTCGACCGAGAAGATCGCTCTCACCCCGGCCACGCACACCACCCCGCCCGCGAAGTTCTCCCACGGCGTGAAGAAGGGCAACATCCTCCAGGTCGCCGGTCAGGTCGGCTTCCTGCCCGCCGAGGAGGGCAAGGCCCCCACCCCCGCCGGCCCCACCCTGCGCGAGCAGAGCCTGCAGACCTTCGCCAACGTCAAGGCCATCCTCGAAGAGGGCGGCGCGACCTGGGACGACGTGATGATGATGCGCGTCTACCTCACGGACGTGGACCACTTCGCGGAGATGAACCAGATCTACAACGAGTACTTCGAGGAGCAGGGCCTGAAGGCCCCGGCCTCCGCCCGTACGACGGTCTACGTCGGGCTCCCGGCGGGCCTGCTCATCGAGATCGACGCGCTCGCCGTCCTGAGCTGACGCGTCCTCAGCCATCCACCCCCAGCTAGCCGTTCGTCGTCACGGCACGGCGCCCCGACCGCACGGGGCGCCGTGCCGCGATCCCCCCTGCCCCGAAAGCCCCATGCACTTACGAGGTCCCACATGTCCCCGCTGCTCCCGCTCGCCGCCGCGCCCGCCCCACCGGAGCCAGTCCACACCGGCGGAATCCTCACGCTGGTCGACGGCACGGCCGGTCTGCTGACCGTCGCCGCGCTCGGCATCCTCCTGTTGCTCTTCCTGATCATCAAGGTCAGGCTGCAGCCCTTCGTGGCGCTGCTCGCGGTCTCCATAGTCGTCGGCCTCTCGGCCGGTCTCTCCGTCACCGAGCTCTTCGGCACGGTCCAGAAGTCCGACGTCACCTCGGTCATCGAGTCCGGGATGGGCGGCATCCTCGGCCATGTGGCGATCATCATCGGCCTCGGCACGATGCTCGGCGCGATCCTCGAAGTCTCCGGCGGCGCCGAGGTGCTGGCCTCCCGCCTGCTCGGGCTCTTCGGCGAGAAGCGCGCCCCGCTCGCGATGGGCATGACGGGTCTGATCTTCGGCATCCCCGTCTTCTTCGACGTCGGCATCTTCGTCCTCGCGCCGATCGTCTACGCGGCCGCCAAGCGCAGCGGCAAGTCGATCCTCCTGTACTGCCTCCCGCTGCTCGCGGGTCTGTCGATGACCCACGCGTTCCTGCCCCCGCACCCCGGTCCGGTGGCCGCGGCGGGCCTCCTCAAGGTCGACCTCGGCTGGGTCATCCTCATGGGCATCGTCTGCGGCATCCCCGCGGTGCTCGCCGCCTGGGTCTACTCGGCGTGGATCGGCAAGCGCATCTTCGTGCCCGTCCCGCAGGACATGGTCGAGGCGGCGGAGGAGGCGAAGGCGGCGGTCGTGGCGGAACAGCGCGCCGCGGGCGTCGAGCCGACGGAGAAGCCGGTCCCCCTCGGCACCGTCTTCGCGATCATCGGCACGCCCCTGGTCCTCATCCTCCTGGCCACGTTCTCCTCGATCGCCTTCGACTCTTCCCCGAGCTCTTCGACAGGCTCCGAGCAGGGGATGCCCCATTCCGTCCGCTCGGTCATCGAGTTCTTCGGCAGCCCCTTCGTCGCCCTGACGATCGCCCTCCTCATGGCGTACTACCTGCTGGGCATCCGCCGCGGCTGGTCCCGCAAGTCCCTTGAGACGGTGTTCACTTCATCGCTCAAGCCGGTCGGCAACATCCTCCTGGTGGTCGGCGCGGGCGGCATCTTCGGCGCCGTCCTGAAGGCGAGCGGCGTGGCCAAGGCCCTCTCCGACACCTTCCACGACGTGGGCCTGCCGGTCATCGTCCTGGCCTATCTGCTCTCCCTGATCCTGCGCGTCGCCCAGGGCTCCGCGACGGTCGCGATCGTCACGACGGCGGGCATCGTCGCCCCGCTCCTCGCCGAGGGCGACTACTCCCAGGCGTTCGTGGCCCTCGTCATCATGGCGATCTCCGCGGGCTCGATCTTCGCCTCGCACGTCAACGACGGCGGCTTCTGGATGGTCGCCAAGTACTTCGGCATCTCCGAGCGGGACACGCTGAAGTCGTGGACGGTGCTGGAGTCGGTCCTGTCGGTGGCGGGCTTCGCGGTCGCCGCGGTAGTGAGTCTGTTCGTGTAGTCCGTTCCGCGTGTCCGCGTGTGTGCCCTGGGTCAACATGGCCTGGGGCACACGTCGTTGAGACAAGGACCACCGCATGCTGCTACTCATCCTGTACCTCGCTCTCGGCTGTGTGCTGGTGCTCCGCGGCCTGTACCGGATGCGATGGGGCACGCGCTTCGCCAAGGGGCATCCGATCCCGGAGCGCTTCGAGGTGCCGGAGCGGGCCGCCGCCGATCCCCGGCGGTTCGGGGTGCGGATCCTCGTCCACGGCATGGCGCTGATGGGCGTCGGGAACTTCGCCGTCATCACCGCCGTCAGCGCCCTGCTGGCCCGACCCAAGGACGAAGTCCAGCTGTTCGGCGAGCAGTTGAGGCTCTTCTCCGCCTCCTCCAGCCCCTGGCTCGACGTCGCCAAAATGGTCTTCGTCAACTCGGTGGCCGCCGGGATCTATCTGTGGGCCAGGGCCCGGCGCGCGGCACACCGGGACGGGGGAACGGGCGCGGAGCAGCGGGCTCCGCTCAGCGGCGGACAGTCGCGCGCCACCGGTGTGCTCCTGGTCGCCGCGGGCACCCTCCTGAACCTCGCCGTCGTCGCCCTCTGCGTCTGCCTCACCGTCCAGGTGGGCTTCCGGGGCGGCGTGGACGGGCCCCTCCTCATCATCACGCCGCCCGTCGTCGTGTTCCTCTCGCCCGCCCTGTTCACCGTCGGCCTGAACCTGCGCCGCCGCGGCCGCAGACACCTCGTCCGCATCATCACGTCCCCAGGCGAGCTCACCCCCGACGGCTACGTCCTCTACCTCAGGTCCTTCACCGACGACGCGCCCCTGGACCGGCCGCAGCGCCGCGAGGGCTCGGCGGTGATGCACCACTTCCTCATCTCGGGGCGGAGCGAGGAAGAGCAACTCGCCGCCGCCTTACGGGACCTGGGGCCGCTCGTCGCCGTGGGGGAGCCCGGCGAGCGGCTGCCCTACGTGGGCGCGTCCCGCCTGTACCTGCCGCTCGACGACTGGCAGGACACCGTCCGCGACATGATGCTGAACGCCCGCCTCGTCGTCCTGGCCCTCGGCACCGGGCCCGGCACCCTGTGGGAGCTCGTCGAGGCCATGCGGATCCTGCCGCCCGAACGGCTCGTCCTGCTCGTGCCGATGGAGCACGCCGCGTACGACGACTTCCGCGCGATCGCCCGCCGCGAGCTGAGCATCCTGCCCGACCCGCCCCCGCTGCCCCCGTACGCCCCCGACCCCCGCCAGCACAGCCCCGCCATGCCCGCCCGGATCAGGGCGGCCGTCCACTACAGCCGGGCCACCGGCGGCTCCTGGCGGCCGTACTTCGTGTGGCTGGACGCCGAGCTGATGCCGATGGTGCGGTGCGCCGAGTTCCGCGACAAGCTGTACGTCGCCCTCAGGCACGGCCTGCGCCCGGTCGTCGACCACCTGCTCACGGGCAAGGAGAAGACCGGGCAGGTACTGCCGTCCATGGGGGTGCTCCGGCGGCTCGCGTTCGTCCTCGTGGTCGGGGCGGCCGTGGTCACCGGCGGCACGCTCTACTCCGAGCACCACAAGCCGGGCGGCGCCCCGGACGACAAGCCCGCCGCCACGCACGCCACCTACGACGCCGCCTCCCACCGCGTGGTCAACCCCTCCCGCACCCGGGGCGGCACCCTCAGATTCGTCGGCACCGAGGACGCCGACTCCTGGGACCCGCAGCGCGCGGACTACGCCTTCGTACGGGACTTCATGCGGTACTACACACGGCAGCTGGTCACCTACCGGCCCGCCCCCGGCGCGCGCGGCCACGAGCTGGTCCCTGACCTCGCCACCTCGACGGCGCGGGTCGGCGACGGCGGGCGCAGCTACACGTACACCCTGAAGAAGGGCGTCACCTGGGAGGACGGGAGGCCGATCACCTCCCGTGACGTGAAGTACGGCATCGAGCGGGGCTGGGCCCGCGGGACCGCCCCGCCGCAGGGCCCCGCCTACCTCCGTGACGCCGTCGAGTCCGTCACGACCCCCGACTCCCGCACCGTCGTCTTCCATCTCCTCGAACCCGTGGGGGACTTCGAGCAGATGCTGGCGATGCCGGCGGGCTCACCGGCGCGCGCGGACAAGGGCGCGACGGCCGCCGAGGGCACCAGGGACCCCAAGGGCACTGAGGGAGGGTGGCCGTTCTCCTCCGGCCCCTACCGGTGGGACTCCTACCGGCCAGGCCACTCCCTCACCCTCGTCCGCAACCCGCACTGGCGGCGCGCCACCGACCCGGTCCGCACCGCGCTCCCGGACCGGATCACCCTGCGGATCCTCGGCGACCCGGCCGCGGCGGAGCGCGGGCTGCTCGCCGGGACGTACGACCTGAACGTCCTCGGCACCGGCCTCGGCCAGCGGGCATACGACGAGACCCGCGCCGAGGGCCGCGAGAGCTCCCTCGACAACCCGCGGTCCGGATACGTCACGTACGCGGCCTTCGCGGGCGGCGCGAAGCCCCTGGACGACGTGCACTGCCGCCGCGCCGTCATGTACGCCGCCGACCTCACGGCGGCCCGTGAGGCGAGCTCGACCCTGCTCGCCGCCGACGTCGCCACGACCGTGCTGCCGCCCGTGATGCCGGGCAGCCGACCCGACCGCGACCCCTACGGCATCGCCGCCCGCGACGGCCGCCCCGACCTGGCGAAGGCCCGCGCCGAACTCCGCGCGTGCGGGCGGCCGCACGGCTTCACGACGACGATCGTGGCCGCGGCGGACGAGCCGGACCACCGCGCCGTCGCCGTCTCCCTGCGCGAGGCGCTGCGCAAGGCCGGCATCCGCGCGCGGACGACGACGTACGAGGGGACGCGCTCCGCCACCGTCGGCGACCCGGACGTCGTGGCGAGGAAGGGCTACGGGATCGTCGTCGACGGCTGGTACCCCGACCTGCCGTCGGCCCGCACGATGCTGCCGTGGCTGGCGCACTCCGCGTACATCCAGCCGGCCGGCGGCAACCGCAACTACCCGCTCCTGTCCGACCGTTCACTCGACAGGCAGCTCGACGCGGCGATGGCGCAGCGCGACCCCCGCAAGGCGGCGGCCCAGTACGCGGCGGCCGACGCGGCCCTCGCCCGGCACGCGGTCTACCTCCCGGTCACCTTCGAGAAGGAGGTCCGCTGGCGCGCGCCCCGCCTCACCAACGTGTTCACGAGCGTGTCCTTCAACGAGCGCTACGACTACGCGCGTCTGGGTGTACGGAGGTAGGAGGACCTCGTGGCCTATCCTCCTGCGATGGCTGAGATGAAGTGCACACACTGTGGCGCGGCGGAGCTCGAACCGGGATTCCTGGAGGACACAGGGCAGAGCGCCACCGGGTACACACGGTGGATCCAGGGCGCCCTGGAGCGCGGGATATTCGGCGGCGCGAAGAGGATGGGCCGGCATCGCTGGCAGATAGACGCGCACCGGTGCCGGATGTGCGGGCACCTGGAGCTGTTCGCGGTGCAGCCGGTCTAGCCGGTCCAGCCGGTACGGCGGGTGTGCAAGACGGTGTCCCCGGCCGCCCGGCCGGGGACACCGCCGCACTCGTCAACTCTTGCAGTACTGCTGCTCCTTGCCGATCGAGCGGTACATACAGTCCGCGTTCTCCAGGAGCTGGAGCACCGCGTCCCGGTTCCGGCTGGTCTCCCGCTCGATGACCTCGTCGGGCGGGTAGAAGCCGCCGGCGCCGGACGACGTCGGATACATCTCGAAGGTGTAGCTGAAGATCTTCTGGTTGCCCCAGAGCCAGTCGTCGATCGTGCCGTCCGTGATGTACAGGTCACTGGACTGCTCGGGCGTGTAGCCGTTGCTCGCGGCCATCTTCTTGCCGACCGCCGCGTGCGCGTCCCGGTCGTCCTGGGTGAGGCCGGGGGCCGTGTCGTTGTACGTGTAGCCGTAGGGCCACAGGACGAGCTCGCTGTACGTGTGGAAGTCGATGCCCGCCTTGATCTGCTGTTTGCCGCCGACGATCCGGCTGCGCACGAAGTCCGCGACGACCTTGACCTCGGGGGCGGACTCGCCCGCCTTGCCGTGGTACGTCTCCGAGCCGGGGGTGTTGGAGGAGCCGCCGCAACAGGCCCACTTGTAGTTCCAGTTGCGGTTCAGGTCGGTGCCGGTGGCGCCGCCCGGGTTGGGCTGCCGGTTCAGCCGCCAGCTGCGGTAGCGGCCGGTCGCGATGTCGTACTCGCCGCCGTCCGGGTTCACGTCCGGGACGATCCAGATCTCGCGCTCGTCGAGCATCTTCTTGACCCGGGCGTCGGTTGCGTAGCCCGCGCCGAGCTCGCGCATCAGATACAGCGCCATCTCCACCGTCAGGTGCTCACGGGCGTGCTGGTGGTGGGTGAAGAGGACCTCGGGCTCGTTCTCGTCGGTCGCCACGTTGTCGCTGATCTTGACCGCGATGATGTCCCGGCCCTCGTACGACTTGCCGATGACGCGCTTGGACATCAGGTTCGGGTACTGCTGGATGCGCTGGTTGATCTCGGCCATCGCCTCCGCGTAGTTGTGGTACTTGGAGTCGGCGGGCGGGAAGTCCTTGGCGCCGACCTGCTTGCCGTCGGTGCGGGCGGGCGGTGCGGGCAGCGCGGTCAGCTTGTAGCCGAGCGAGCGCAGCTTCCTGGCCTGGGCGGCGCTGGCCGAGACGACGACGGAGTGCGCGTCGGACTCGTCGATGGAGACGCCGGTGGAGGCGATCACCGTGCGGGCGGCGGGAGTCGAGGGTCCCGCGATCTCGTACTGCCGGGTCTGCGTACTGGCGGTGTCGGCGCCGGACGCCGGGGTCGCGGCGTGGTCCGGGGGCGAGGCGGTCGCGACGGTGGCGGAGACCGGGGCGGCCAGGGCCAGGGCGATGAGGGCGGCGAGGGTGGTGGAGCGCCGTCTGCCGCGTATGCGGAGTCGCATCAGTTCTCCAAGCTCTCCGTGGTGCGGAGTTGGGTGTGGAGTGTGGGGGTGGAGCGGGGGGTGGCTCCGTGCGACGTGCGTGGTGCGGTGGCGCTCAGGATGGTGGGGTGGCATGGACCGGTCAAGATGCGGGATCGGCCATGCTCCTCCCTCTTGTGCACCGGCGGTCAGTGCGCTTTCTTGATCGCATGGCTGATTCCACGGGTGGCGACATCAGTACGGGGGACACGGGCTCCACGGGTTCGGCGGGCTCCACGGGCTCCACGGGCTCGGCGGGCTCCACGGGCTCGGCGGGCGGCACCGTGCGGCTCCGCAAGGCGAGTTGGAAGTACGTCGGGCCGGGCATCGTCGTGGCCGCGACCGGCGTCGGGGCGGGTGACCTGGTCGCGACGCTGATCGCGGGCAGCAAGTTCGGCTACACGCTGCTGTGGGCCGCGATCATCGGCTGTCTCGTCAAGATCTCCCTCGCGGAGGCGACCGGCCGCTGGCATCTGGCCACCGGCCGCACCCTCTTCGAGGGCTGGCGCAGCCTGGGCCAGTGGACGACGGTCTACTTCGCCATATACGTAGTGATCTGGGGCTTCGTGTACGGCGCCACGGCGATGTCTTCCAGCGCCCTGCCCCTGGTCGCGCTCTGGCCGAGCGGCCCGGGGATCAAGACGTGGGCCATCATCTGCGGCGTACTCGGCCTGGCCTTCGTCTGGTTCAACCGGTACGCGGTCTTCGAGAAGGCCATGACGGTCGTCATCGGCATGAAGTTCCTGATCGTCGTGTACGTGGCGATCAGGGTCGCCCCCGACCTCGGCGACGCGCTCGCGGGCCTGGTCCCGTCCCTCCCGGACGACTCGCTCCTCTACACCCTGGGGCTGATCGGCGGCGTCGGCGGCACGATCACCATGGCCGCGTACGGGTACTGGGTGAACTCCAAGGGCTGGACCGACATCACCTGGCTCAAGGTGATGCGCCTGGACAACCGCGTCGCGTACATCACGACGGGCGTCTTCGTGGTCGCCATGCTCATCATCGGCGCCGAGCTCCTGCACTCCGCCAACATCGCGCTCACCACCGGCGACAAGGGCCTCGTCCAGCTCGGCGACGTCCTGGAGGACCGCTTCGGCGCGACCACCGCGAACCTGTTCCTCATCGGCTTCTTCGCCACGTCGTTCGGCGCGCTGATGGGCGTGTGGCACGGAGTGAGCCTGATGTTCGCGGACTTCGTGGAGCGGATCCAGCGGGAGCGCAAGAGCAGGCGGGCGGGCGACGGGGCCGCGCGCGGGGACGGCGGCGAGGTGGCCCTCGGCACTCCGGACGAGATGGTCGAGGAGGTGGCGGCGGGCAAGCGCGAGAAGTCCCTCCCGTTCCGCGCGTACCTGCTCTGGCTGACCTTCCCCCCGATGATCCTGCTCTTCCAGAACCAGCCGTTCCGCCTGGTCATCATCTACGGCGTGCTGGGCGCGGCCTTCATGCCGTTCCTGGCCCTGACCCTCCTCTGGCTGCTCAACACCTCGCGCACGCCGAAGCAGTGGCGCAACGGCTGGCTGAGCAACGGCATGCTGGCGATCGCGGGGCTGCTGTTCCTGGTGCTGTGCGTGCAGCAGATCAGGGATGTGGACTGGGGCAGCTTCTTCTAGCCGGTCCTTCGAGTCTGGCCTGCGGACACACGGCAGCGCCGCCGGGGGAGCGGCGGCGCTGCGGTCTTTCGGTGGGTGGGGGGAGGGGCCGCCCGGGACTACGGAAGCCCGTGAACGTGCGGCCCGACGGATTTCGACCAGGCGTTGCCGTTGGCCGCGTCCCAGTTGGTGGACCAGGTCATGGCGCCGCGGATGCCCGGGTAGGTCTTGGAGGGCTTGAAGGAGCCGCACCCGGTCCCCTTGGCGAGACAGTCGAGGGCGTCGTTGACGACGGACGGCTCGACGTACCCGGATCCGGCACCGCGGGTGGAAGCGGGAGTCCCGATCCCTACTTGCGACGGATCGAGCCCACCTTCCAGCTGAATACAGGCAAGAGCGGTGAGAAAGTCGACGGACCCCTGGCTGTAGACCTTGCCGTCGCAGCCCAGCATCGAACCGCTGTTGTAGTACTGCATGTTGACGACGGTGAGGATGTCCTTCACGGCGAGCGCGGTCTTGAAGTACTCGGCGGAGGTGGACTGCATGTCGATGGTCTGGGGCGCCATGGTCAGCACGAACCCAGAACCAGCTTTACCCGCAAGGGACTTGAGCGCCTGCGCCATATAGGTGGAGTTGAGCCCGTTCTCCAGGTCGATGTCGACACCGTCGAACCCGTACTCCTGCATGAGCTTGTACGCGGAGTCGGCGAAGGCGGAGGCGGAGGCGGAGTCATTGACACTGACGGCCCCCTTCTCGCCACCGACGGAGAGGATCACGGACTTCCCGTCGGCCTGCTTGGCCTTGATGTCGGCCTTGAACTGCTCGACGGTGTAGCCGCCGAGCCCGGCCGAGTCGAGGTTGAAGGCGAGCTGCCCGGGTGTGGCGGTGGCATCGGCGAAGGCGACAGCGATGATGTCGTAGTCGTCCTGGACGTCGCTCAGCTTCTGCACGGTGGCGCCGTTGTTGAAGTTCTGCCAGTACCCGGTCACGGCGTGCTGGGGCACGGCCCGGGTCTCGGCGCCGGCGGTGGGGGCGCCGGTGGTGAAGAGCCCGGTGAGGGCGAGAGCAAGGGCGGTGAGGCCGCCGGCCATGGCTGCGCCTGTTCGTCTCCGTATGCGGTGCACTGGGGCCTCCGGGGGTGGGGGGAGTGGGGGGAGGAGGTGTTGCGTGTCGTGCGTGTACACGGGTGTGCGTGGGCGTACGCACGTCAACGGGCGTGCAGGTACGCGCACTTGCGTCACGGTGGCCACTGCTGTGGGCAAGGGGCTTGCTTGGTCGAGCAATCTGGTCCAGACCAATAGCAATGTCAACCCTTTGCGCGGAGCTCGTCGCAGGGTGGGGTGCCGGGCAGGCTTGGGGATGGCGCTCGGCGGCTGCGCTCAGCGCTTCTCGGCTTCCCGCAGCCGATCTATCCCCTCCGTGCACGGTGCGCCCGCGTACCCCCGTACGAACCGCCGCGATCGTTGTCGTGAAGACAAGCGAGCCGCAGCCATCGAACGGCTCGATCAGCGCGAACCCGAATCGAATGAGGATGACGGCCGCGACAATGGATAACAGCAGTCCTCAGAAACACTGTTACCCGACCGGCACCCGGGCGTCCTCCTCGTAACGTTGCGCTTTGAAGCCCATCGCTGCCCCCCCCTGTAACCGGACATTCATGTGATCTCTGTGCGTGGAGGTCAGTCCTTGACGGAGGAAGGGACGGTGGTGGGGATCTGAGGGTTGTTGGTGCAGTCGAAGGCGTCGGCCATCACCTTGGCGGAGTGGAGGAGGTACCGGAGGTGAGTGCGGTGGCTGGGGTCGCCGGTGAGGCGGTCTGACATCCACCCTTCCAGTGTCACGTCGTTCAGCTGTGAGGCGGGTGCTCCAGGCGCTCCACACTTGACGTAGACGTAGTACATCCACTCGTCGCGTTGATGGTCCTTTCCGTAGACGAGCTTTGCGTCTGGCCCGACGCGGACCGAGATCTCCTCGCTGTTGGGGCCGGGGTGTTTGTCGAAGGGATATGCTGCCGCACCATAGGTCAGCACAAAATCGTCACCGGGGTCGCGCTTCGGGTTTCCGATATCACACATTTCGGATCGCGCAGTGTGGGGGAAGTCAAACTCTTTGGGTTTCCAAGTGGGGACTTGTTTGCGGAATTCCGAGCGCGCATAAGCAACCGTCCCGGGGTCGTCAGGATCCGGCTCGGATGGCGGCGTGGGATTCTTCAGCCACGCCATTCCTTCTTTCCCCATCAGTTTCGCGCATGCCCAGCTCTCGCTTTCGGCGCGGTCCTTCTTCTTGTCGCCACTGGTGCAGCCTCCCACGGCGAGGAGTGCACAGGCCAGGGTGAGCGTGGCGAGGCGGAGGTTCCGCATCAGTAACCTCTCGCATTGTCAGTGTCCGTCTCTCTGCCACCATTAACGTAACTGGCCTCTAGGTCTGGCATGAATTTTTCCATCGGTTTACCGGACAGCCCCTCGGATTGTGCGTAGTTGATGATCGGAGCCATGGCGTTATGCTGGCCTGCGGCCTTCGCTTTGTCGATGGTGTCGATGGCCTGCTGACTATTGTCGTACTCGTTGTCCTTCAGCCAGCCGATGGTGTTTGTGCTGAACGCCGTCTCGGCAGCGCCGCCCCCGGCCTCGAAGGCGAGAGGGACCGCAATGGCGGCGGCGGCTCCCGCGGGGATAATGGTGGCCGTACCCACGCCAACGACCGTGCCAATAGCGGCACTTGCTGCGAAGTTCCTCCACTCCCCCTGCTTTTCCAGCGCCTGGTTGCGCGCCTCCTTCTCGTCGGCGAACTCCTTGCCGATGGCCTCCATCCGGGCCTCATCAAGCGCGCCGTGCACCTTGAGGCTGTGACCGGCCGCGTCCATGGCTGCGTCATGGTCGCCGCCCTGGGCCGCCATGAGGCTTGCCCCGTAGACCTGTTGGGCACTGGACACCGTCGCGTAGGAGTCCTGGTCCGAGGCCAGGGCGTGAAGGAAGTTCGGGGTCCCCGATCCGAAATTGACCAGGTGTCTTTTGTCGGCGTCCAGCAACTCGTTGACGCTTGTCACCTCGTTGCTGCCGCCGAAGTCCGCCGTGGAGTACGTGATGCTGTCCACATGCCCCGCGGCCATGCGAGCCAGACTGTCCCGTATCCCGGGCTGTCCGTCGATCACGTCGGCGCTCTTGTAGTGATCAACGACCTTGGCCATCAGGTCAGTTCGATCCTCACGTGCTTCGATCTGCGCGTCGGTCTTTATCGGGGGAATCTCGGGTGTCTTGTCGTCATACGCGTACCCGAGCGTCGCCGACTCCAGCGCATGCCCCAGGCTCGCGTACCCGGCCGGCTTGCCGTCCTCGCCCTGCGGCCAGGAGCGCGCGTCGGGTGCGTTGTCCTCATCGCCCTTCTCGCCTACCAGGTAGTCGAAGTTGTCGACCGCCTCGAGGCCCTCGCCCTGTGTGGAGCCCTTGAAGAAGTCGGCTGAAGCATCAGGATTGTGGGCCAAGCTCTCCAAGAAGCCGGTCATGGGGTCGTTCGGCTTGTTCGAGGGCGGGTAGTCGAGCTGGCTGTCGAAGTTCCAGAGTGTCGCGGGGGCGCCGAGGGTGGGGTCCTTCACCTGCTTCCGCTCGAACTCGATCAGGTTCGTGCCGTAGTCGTTGAGGAAGCCCGACTCGAATTTCCCCTTCTTCATGAGGCTGCTGGCGATCTGGAATCCGTAAGGCCCTTGGAGGCCCTCGCGGAGCGGGAACTGCTTGTCGCCTGACGCGATGACGTCGCGTTTCCACTCATCCATGGCCGGGGTGTCGACGTGGCTCGCGTTCGCCAGCGACATGCTCAGGTTGTCTTGGACGTGGCCAAGCATCTTCGCCCGGTCGCCCTCGATGTCGGCACCGGGCGGGGCGGCGAGGTCGCGCCAGAACTGCAAGGTCCCCTCGCCGCCCAGCCGGGTGGCGAGCGTGGCAGTGAAAGCCTTGTTGTCCCGCTGGTTCCTCAGCGCCTCGTTGAAGCGGGCAAGGTCCTTGTCGCTCCACTCGTCGACATCGCCCTCCTTGATCTTCTTCGCCCAGTACTCGGCTTCCTTCTTGCCCTGCCTGGCATCTGCCTCATCGAGGCCCTTGGGGCCGCCGGTACGGAAGTCGTGCTTGTTCTTCGCGATGTCACGCAGGGCCCGGGCCGCGATCCTGTCCGTCTCTGTGGCTTCCCACAGGATCCGGGTCACCCGCTCGGCCGCGGCGTCCAGTTCCGCCTGGGTGGGCGCATCCTTGATTTCGCCGTCACGGATCGCCTGCGGATAGGCATGGTGCGCTGAGCCGTCCTCCCCGTAGCGGATCCGCCGCGCGATCCCGTTGTCGACGGCCGCCTTGAGGTCACTCTTGTACTTGGTAAAGTCACCGTGCGCGTCGCGCAGCAGGCCGAGAATTGTTTTCGCCTCGGCGGCGGCATGGCCGAACTCGCGGCTGGTCTTGGTGATGAACTCCCGCGTCACGGTGGCGTTCACGCCGCGCCAGTCGGCCCCGTCGGCCTGCTGGGCCAGGTCGGCAGCGGAGATCCCTTCCTTGCCATCGGCCAGCCGCTGAAGGCGCGTTGCCACGGTCTGCCAGTCGTTGACGGCTTCCTGTAGCTTCCCCAGGCGGAGCTCGAGCAGCTCCGAGACGGTCAACACCAGTTCCCCCTACGTCAAGTACCGCGAGATGGTCGAGGCTTTGATGGCTGCCGCGACCTCGTCCTCATCCTTGGCGTGCTGAGAGCGGGCGAAGTCCAGTCCGTTCGAGATGTGGGCGCAGGCATCCTTGAGGACCCCGGTCTTGCTGTTCCACGCGTCATGCAGCTCGGTGAGCGCGGAGCCGGTGTCCAGGCCGTCGTTGAACAGCTCGATGGAGGCATCGAACGTGGCCTGCCGAGCAAAGTCGCTGTCCCCGCGGAATCGCTCCCGCAGGTCGTACGCCATATTGCCGAGTCGCCCGAGCTCGTTGTCGTGGACGACGAGGTCCTTGTCGCCCCCGCTCCCGTCCCCGCGCTCGGCAGGCAACTGGTTCAGTTGCATCCGCTCGGCCTGCCGCCCAGCAGCGTCCGCTTTCAGCTTCTCCCATTCATCCCAGGCCATTGGTTCAGTGCCTCCCCCGTGTGGTCGTTGCCTCGATATCCCCAAAGGCGCGGCTCAGTGCCGGAACCTCGCACGGGCCAGCACGCTACACCAAGTCCCCTGATGAGCCACGGTGTTGAGGTGTTCGTCCACATTCAAAGCGAAATCTGACTGGGAGATTGGGATTCTTGTGTAAGGAATCCAGCACACCCCGGTCCGCGAGGGTCAGCTCAGTCGATGAGGTCCAAGGTGACGAACGACGCGCCCGCGAAGGTCTAGATCCATCCCATGGCGCGCAGGGTGACAGATGTTCCAATCGTCGGCACAAACCTGGAGGCGAACTGGTCGCACCCTATTTGTCTTCGCTGGCGGTTCCTGTATCGGCCCTACCGTCAGAGCTTGAGCGCTCCCCGCCAGGTCCACCCCGCGTCAAGGACTGCATTCCGTAGAGGATCTGTCATATCTACTCGTGTGTCGAATGTGAGCGTCACCTTCTGGCTGCTGCCATCGGGCCCTTGTCGAGTCTCGCGCCACCGAAACACCGCAGGCGCGTGCCCGCGCCCGTATTGGCGACTGGCGTTGATCCCCGAACTGCTTTCCCATCGTTCTTCCAGGGCCCGCACCTCACACTTGTCCGGAACCAAGCGCATCCGGATCTTGAGGGTCAGACCCACCTGCCGGACCTGACAGTTCGCTACGAGGTCGGCCTTCTCGCCGGAGGTAGCCTGACGCACTTGGAAGAGCGCCCCTGAGCTGTTGAATGCGAGCAATGCGGCCCGAACTGCCGCTGTCGACTGTGCTGTTGCTGCACTGTCGGGATACTTGGTACCTGTTCAGCCGGTCTTGGGTACGGCTGAACATGCCTCGAAGGCCCATCAGATACTCTCTATCTGAACTGTGCGATCGGATTCCTGAACATCTCTCAGTGCACTGTCATGCTCGGCCTGCTGTGCGGAAGGCGTTCCAGTCGTCACCTGTGTAGTGCGCACGCGGTCGAAGCAGAATTGGGGAAGCGCTCATTGTGCTGCGTCAGCTGGACGTCGCAACAGTCACGCTGCTGCACTTCGCTGTCGGCGAACGCTTTCAAGGCGGGAGTGGTGAATGGGACAGGGCAGCGGCGGAGGGGGTAGGTGTCCGCGTGTCTGTCGTGGAGGTAGTTGAGTGCAAACACGTGCTGCCCGGCACCCGCCGTGGAGCAAGGCCACCGGCTCGCCCGAAGAGAGGTGCTGGCTTGCCTCCGACCACTGGCCGCAGCGGGCACCCGCTCGTGCCGCCCCCGCTTCCCTCACTTGACGTGCCTGCACCATGCCCCCGCATGGACAAAAGACTCCCGCGTGACTGTAGCTCCCGGGAATCACAGTTCGCAGTCGGATCACTGCGGAAATAGGCGGGATCAAGCCATCGGCAGTGGGAGGTAAGCGGAAAGACCGCGGTCTTCGGCCGGTTCGGCTGATCACATGGCCGACCGCGCATGCCGTGAAGCCGCGGTAGCGACTCTCGTGGCTCGCACGAACCTTCTGTCGCGAGCATTGCTGCCGTCAGCCGTGATCTCGTATTGCGGTCCAGGGGGCCATGTAAGCGCCGGGGGCCGGGGCACCGAGCACTGGAACAACTGATCGTGTCAGTCGTGGTCAACGGCCACTGGTACTGACTGGCAGCAGTTGGATATGGCCAACTTCCGACGTCATGACTTTGGTTGGTGGATGCGGTGCGCGACGCGATCAGTTCATAATTGGGTCCTGCACGTATACGTCTCGACGCGAGGAGGGCCATGTCTTTCGAAGAGGAGTGGGCTGGTCTCAAGGCGGCGGCCGCTGCTCGTATGGAGCTGAACAGTACCCCCGAGATGGATCCGCACCCTTCTCCGTCCGACGCTGACCTCGTCGTCTTTGACGACGAGCTGGGCAAGATTGGCCATTCCGCCTATCTGCTGCACAACCATCTCAAGTCCGACGGCAAGCACGCTCAGACCCAGACCAGGGCCGCCGGCGCCAGCCTGAAGGACGACGGGTTCGCCACCGGTGCCGCGCTGATCGAGGTCTCCAAGGTATGGGAGAAGCAGATCGGGACGCTGCTCGATGCCTGCGCTCACATTTCTAATCATCTCGACTTCTCTAAAAAGTTGAAGAAGAAGGACGATGAGTTCGTCGCCGCCACGATCAGTGCGTCCAAGATATCTGATTACTACGATGTGCCCGAGGGGGAACCTCAGGGCTCTTCCGGTGCGCCTTCGGTACCGAAGCCAGAAGGGCCCATCATCTGAGCGGTGCCCACACGCGTCTTCCGCTCCACCTCCTCTATTCCCACCCCATTGACAGGTTCCAGGTGAGGCACAGGTGCTGTTCCAGCAGCTTCTCAATCTGAAGACGAAACCGCTCGACTCGGCGATCGACGACTGGGTCGTCATGACCAAGAAGCTCAAGGAACTCGCGAAGGATGCCGGACACATGGGCAGCTACGCGAAAGGGACGGCCTGGAGGGGCGAAAACGCCTCCGTCACCAAGCCGTTCGTCACCAAGACGGCATACGAGTTCCAGGATGCGGTGACGCAGGCGGAGAGCATCACCAACCTCCTGAAGGACGCGTACAGCGAGTTCAGTAAGGCCAAGTCCGACCTCCAGGCGATCTACGAGAACCCGCCCAGGGGCCTTACCATCGCCCCGGACGGCGTCGTCAGCCACCAGCAGGACTCCGACGTCCCCGATGGCGAGGTGGAGACGCTCCTCAAGCAGATGGAGGCCATACTCCAGCGCGCGGCCGACGCAGACGCAGCTTGCGCCTGGGGCCTGGCCAGCCTCACCAAGGACCCGCACGAGTTCAACAGCCAGTACTACGGGTCACTCAAGGAAGCAAAGGCAGCCTCAGCCGAATACGAGCGGACAAAGCTGGACACGACGGAATACGAACCCGGAAATAGGTGGGGCAGTGGCACGATCAAACCGGTGGCTGAATTCCTCAGCTTCCGCTCGTGGATGAATAGTGGCCAGTACTTCCTTCACGGCGATGTTGACAAGGGAGTCGAGTACTTCAAGGGCGGACTTCCGTCGGCAGCTGGGGGCCTGGTGAGTGGTGGTCTTGAGAAGAACATTGGGGGCGGTGGACTTCACCGCAAACCGTCCGCGGTAAATGTTCTGGGAAAGTTCGGTGGCAAGGTATTCGGGGCGCCGCTTGGCGTCGCGGCCACCATGATTGATTTCTATTACACCCCGCCAGGGTCAAGCAGAGAGCCGGGTGAAGACAAGGTAGTCGCCCCCGACGTACCATCAAAGGTGAAATACAAGTGAGGCATGCAAGCAACACCCCCACCTCGTATCGGGCTCCCTTCTCCTTGAACTGGCTGAAGCCGAGGGGCCACCGCACATTTATCCTCGGAATAGGTGCCGCTGTGGTTGGCCTCGCGGGTGCCGTCAGAGGAATGATGGAGGGATCCGGAATCCTGCAAGTCCTCGGCTTCCTCGCGGCAGGGGGGGCTGGCGTGGCACTCTCGATCGCGTGGGTTGTGACGTATGCGAAAGAGCATTGAGGCGACTTCAGCCGTGCTGCTCCGTGGGTAGTTCGGGATTACCTGAAGGGCGACGTCACCTCAAGGTTCTTTTGGACGAAGCCAATCGTCCTGGTCCGTGCGCCTCTTCGGTGGCATGGCGGCATGCCCTGTGCCGGAGCTGGGGGCCTCCGGGGCCGCTTGGTGTCACGGCTTGGTGGGCTGCATCTTCGCCGAGTGTCAGTCAGTCGTCTCGGCTTTGATGCTCCCCCGCTTGTCCCAAGCCATCAGCCGGGCCCTTCCCCGGAGTTGCCACCGCTGCGCGGTCAGCTCGAGGCGGTATGGCGTCGCTTGCGGAGTGCCATGGCGATGAGTGCCCCGCCGATCACCGCTACTGCTCCAACGCCCAGGGAAACCATGAGCGTTGTGTTGCTGGAGTCGTCCGAGCTGGAAGAGGCTGATGCTGCCGGCCGGTTCTTGGGCTGGTTCTCTTCGCCAGTCCCAGAGCCGGAGCCGGGCTTGGGGGTTGAGGGGGTGGGGGATGCGGTTGATGCCTGCTTGAGGTCGGGCAACGGGTACTCGTCGGCTGGACCTGGGTCGCCCGGGTTCTCCAGGGCGACCCGGGGGCGCACGACTCCGTAGCCGATTGAGTCGTTGCGCTTGGAGCCGTCCGTGGGGGCGCCGATGGTGTTGAGCATGACTCGGAGAACCTGATTGTTGGTCCAGTTGGGGTGTTTGGACCAGATGAGGGCGGCGCTGGCGGAGGCCAAGGCTGTGGCGTCGCTGGTGCCGTGGGACTTGCACAAGCCGGCACCGGTGTTGCAGGTGGAGTAGATCTCCTCGCCAGGGGCGGCGACATCCACCTGTGGACCGTACTGGGACTCCTTCGTCTTGCGGAGGTTCTTCCCGATTGCCCCGACCGCCACTACTCCAGGGGTTGCCGCCGGGTACTCGAGGTCAGAATCGCCGTTGTTCCCAACTCCTGCAAAGACCAATGCCCCCTTATCCAAGGCGTACTTCACGGCAGAGGTGAGTTGCTTCGACCCTTCGAACGCACGCATGGAGATATTGATGACGCGCGCGCCGGAGTCAACTGCATGACGGATTCCAGCACTGACTGTTTCGTTGAACTCCTTGGTGTACCGGCCAGAATCCAGTCCACGGTCGGCCAGCCGAATCGGCAGGATCTTGGCTGCGGGGGCGAGCCCGCCGCTTCCCTTGGCGCCTGCGATGAGGATGGCCATACCGGTTCCGTGGCCGTCGTAGTCTGTGTGCTCATCTCCTGCTGACTTCGGAGCCTCGTCCAATCCAGGGAGCACACGTCCTCGCAAATCCTGCTGTTTGTCATCAACGCCCGTATCGATGACGGCGACAGTGACACCCTTACCCGTGCTCGTCTGCCACATCTGATCAGCCTTCATGGCGCTCAGGTGCCACTGCTTGTCGCTAAAAGAATCCGCTTGTGCGGGAGTAGCCACCACGCCGATCAACAGCAGGGCCACAGCAGCGGCGCCCCTACTGCCGATGTGGCCGCGGAGCATCGTGCTGGCAGACATGTACGTCCTCTTGGTCTCTTTGGGCACGGTCAGTCGATCACCGGAGGTACGACCCTAGGGCCGCCCTGCTGCCAGGTCTCCTGGTCTTCGGTGAGGTAGTCGGGCCTGTCGCTCCGCTTCTCGTCTCGGTCACGATCGCGGTCACGGCGCGTGGTCGGCGGTTGGGAACCCTGGCCCCCTGCCATGCCTGCGCCACCGGGGGCGGACGGGCGGGCGCCAGGGCGTCCTTGTTGTCTTGGCTGCCCGCCGACGATGCCGTTGTCAGCTCCAGTAGGCCGCTGCCGGGGAGTCGTCCCGCGCTGCCCGGGGCCGGGTCGTGGGGTGCCGACCCCTTGTCCGTTCGGTCCACGGCCGACGGGGCTCTGTCGCTCGCCACCGATGACTGTGCCTCGAGGTATTCCGGCTGACGGCCTGCCTGTGGCCGGGGGAGTAGGTCGCCCGCCGACGATGCCGTTGTTGTTCGGCACTCGCCCGGGAGTCGGGCCACCCGCCCTTCCGGGCAGAGGCGATGGCCTCCCGCCGGTCACTGGGCGTACCGGTCCGGTCGTGCCGGGCGTTGGCGTACCCCTGCCGGCCGCACGTCCTGGGGGCGGTGTCGCCGTGCGGCCACCTGGTGGCGGTGCTGTGCGGCCACTAGAAGGGGTCGGGAGTCGACCGCTGCCCGTGCCGCGCCCTGGGCCCGCTGGGGGCGGGGAAAGGTTCGGACCGCCACCGAACGTTGGCGGCATTGGGCTCAGGGGCTGTGGACCACCCCCCTCAGGCCGACCTCCGGTCGGCGGACCGACTGGATTTGTCGGAGGCGATGAGGGCTGCGGTGGCAGCGTCGCCGTACCGTCGATCTCCACACCTACGGGGTCCACGGCTTCAGGCAGTGGCCGACGAGTTGTGTCGGGCACTTCGGAACCGGTGCCCACCCCGCCACCCCCAACGCCATGGCCGGGATTCCGGTGTTCTGCACCTGCCCCGGAGGGGGAATCTCCGCTGGAGGGTGTGGCCGACCCAGTACCAGGGCTATGGGTGCCAGGCGATGACTCCTTAGAGCTGATCATGCGCGGGTCAGGCACCAGTTGTTCGGGCACCTTCCTGAATTTCGGCCGCTCCAACCCCTCCAACTGCGAAGTCGAATGCTGGTAAGACTGCCCCAACTTCCGCATCTCGGCAGCCGCTTCCTGCCGCACCTTCTCCTTGCCCGCCGCAATCGCGGACAGCTCGTCCGCCGACTTGGTGCCCACCTTCCGCGCGTCCGGGTCGTTGGAGTTGGCCTGTGCCGCAGCCAAGTTGCCCTCGGCGCTGCCCTTGTCGCGAGGGATCGCGGCCTGTGCCGTGGCGATTGCCGTCGCTGATCGGGACAGCCACGTACCGGAGTCCTCGCTGAAGTCGCCGAGGCGCAGCGTCGAGTTGGCCAGGTCCGCGCTCCACGTACGGAACGCGTCCGCGCCCTCGCCCTTCCACTCCACGTACTGCGGGCGGACCTTGAGCTCTTCGCCGATCTTGCGGATCTCCTTGGCCGCCGCGACCAGCCGGTCCGCTGCGGCCTGCACATGGCCGCTGTTGGCCTGATCCAGCCACTTGAGCATTTCCTCGTGGCTCATGCCCTCGAAGGATGTGGCCATCAGATCGACCCTCCAGCGTCGTTGGCCGAGGGCTGTTCCTGGCCCGCGCCAGTGCCTTCGGCGCCGCTCGTCCCGCCACCGTGCTTGTCGATCCCCACCGTGATTGCCCTCATCCGGTCGAGGATGTCCACGTCGATGTTCTCGTAACCCTTGTGCGCGGCCATCACCGCGATGCCCATGCCCTCGATGGAGTCGGAGAGGACCTTCGACAGGCTCTCCAGCTCCGTGATCACCGTTTCGTACGCGCCGAACAGACCCGCCGCCTCGGCCCAGCCGCCCTCTCCACCACCCAACTGGTGGCGTGCCAGGCGCTCTTGACCGACCTTTCCCGGTCCGGCTTCCGACCCCTTGAGGTCGCGAATCAGGTCGTCCACGCGGCGCTGGAACTTTGCGAAGGACGACAGCTCGGTGTAGAGGTCGGCGGTCGCGTTCCTCGCTCCGTCGAACAGGCTCGTTGTCCACGACTGCCCGCTCGTGCCGCCCCCGCTTCCCCCGCCTTGACTTGACTGCACCATGCCTCCCCGTATGGCCAAAGCCTCACGGGAAACTCTAGTCGTCAGGTGTGACAGTTTGCAGTCGGGTAATTGCGGAGTGGCTGGATCGCAACGTGCGTCAGAGCAAGTGGTCCGCTTTGCCTGCCTTGATGTCGCGGATCATGGTGCGGAGTGCCTCGTGGGAGTCGGTGAGGTAGTGGTCCTCCTCGCCGGCTATGGCGATGTAGGCGTTGCCGAGTTCGTCGGTGCCGAGGCGGAAGCAGGAGTTTCCCTCGCCGCAGAACGGGTCGTCCCAGTTGATCTCGGACACGATTACTTCTCCTCAAGAGTCAGAAGGTGGTGGCGATTTGGGCGATGAAGTCGCGGGACGCTTCGGGGGCTAGAGCGATGTTCTCCATCCAGTCCAGATGAGCCCGGTATTTCGCCAACTGCCCCTCGGCATGCAGAAAGTCTGGTCCGTGAGAGTTGTCGACTTGTACGGTGTCCAGCTGTGACACTGGCCCTTCCGCGTAGAGGACTGTCTGACCCGCCCCGGGGAATGCTCCGGCCTCGAATGGGATGACTCTGATCTCGATGTTGGGTTCCTCGGATCGCTTGACCAGGTGGTCGAGTTGTTCCCGGGCGACGTCGGGCCCGCCGAATCGCATACGTAGGGCCGCCTCGTGCACGATCGCGACGAATGGTGTCGGGTCTTCGTCATCCAGGACTTGCTGGCGTTCCACCCGATGGGCCAGGCGCAGGGCGATCTCGTGCTGTGGGAGCTGTGGGATGACGACGCGGAAGACGGCGAGGGCGTGGTCCGAGGTCTGGAGCAGGCCGGGGATGTGCATGGAGTACGCCGCCCGCATGCGTACGGAGTGCTGTTCCAATTCTGCGATGTCCAGCAAGCCTTGAGGTAGAGAACCCCTGTAGCGGTCCCACCAGCCGCGTCGGCCGGGGCGGGCCATGTCTGCCAGGGCATCCACGTAATCAGCGTCTTCGCAGCCGCAGTTGCAGGCAAGCGTGCGCACGCGCTCCGGACTGATCGCGCGCACACCGGACTCGATGTGGGAAATCTTCCCGCGGTCGACTCCCAGCAGTCCGGCGGCGTACTCGGCGGACATGCCTGCTGCCGTACGCATCCTGCGTACTTCGGCCCCGAGGCGCTTCTGACGTTCCGTGGGCGATGTCCTCGCTGCCATGCCACTTCCTCCAAGTGCTGACGTGAGCAGTCTGCCGCTTGCACGTGTGAGCGAGCCACGATCGGGTGCAACTTTCACCGACGAGGGCCAAATTAGCCCCCAACTGCCCTACGTTAAGTAACGCACAAGCTACACACGGCAGTTGGCAGTGCATCGCGCGAGCCTGCCCGCACTCTCCTCCCCTGGGAGGGGCGGGTCCGCGCCAGGGAGACGAGCCACCGCTGCCCGACCACACACCCGTGACCCAGTCACTCAGGGAGCCTCCATGCCTGCCGTCACCCCCTGCCCCGCCAACGGCGACCACCGCACCCCCACCCCCGAAGACCTCGCCTACAGCCTCACCCTTCCCGCCGCCCTCAGCTCGCCTGCCATCGCCCGCGCGGCCACCCGAACCGTTCTCGCCGCGCACGGGCTCACCGCCCTCCTCGACCCGGCGACGCAGATGGTGTCGGAACTGATCTCGGCCGGCTGTCAGTTCGGTGCGGCCAGCGCCGAGGTTTACCTCTCGCTCCGCTTCCGCGACGGCGCCCTCCGCGTCATCGTCTACGACGCACACCCCCGGCACACCCACCCGCGCCTCGCCGCCGCCTGCGACGCTCGGCGCCGTGCCGCCCTGCGCCTGCTGGCTTGTGTGGCGCGTGCGTGTGAGGGGGAGTGGGGGTTCGGGGAGGCGCGGGAGCCGGGTGGGGGGACGCGGATGTGGGGGACGGTGCCGTGTGAGGGTGGGGCGGCGTATGGGTTGGTGCGTCGACCTGGTCGGCGGACGTGAAGTGAGACGTGAAGTGAAAGGGGTCGCGTATGGCGAAATGGGGTTTGGTGGTCGAGACGACCACGGGGTCGGGGGAGCGCAAGTACCCCACCGGATTCGTGATCGGTCACGTGGAAGGAACCCGGGAGGACGCGCTTGCGGAGTTGGAGCGGCACGCGCTCGTCTATCAGCCCGAGCATCCGCGCAGCCCGAAGCGGCGCCGCCTGTACCGGCACGGTGACGGGTTCCTGCTCTTGATCGACGGTGTCCTGCAGGACTTCAGCACCCGGCTCACTGTGGCGGAACTGATCCAGGACTCGGCGGATCCCCGAATCGCCGCACCGCTGGCGGATCCTGGGCCCGAGGATGCTGTACCGCAGGCCACGGACCCGCAGGCCCCGGACCTGGATGCGCAGGCACGGTACGACGACGGTGTGCCGGTGCGGCCCTCTTGGTGGGGGCGCAGTGATCTGTCGTGAGGGCAGACGGTTCCTCAACTCTCCTACGGGACGTACTGCTTCCCTCACTCTGGCCCTCTGGATGGCGGAGGCCCAGGCGGCGGTGGCGGCTCGGACAGGGACCTGCGGGGCCGGCGCTGCCGAGAGTCATCCGGTGGGGGAGCCGACGGGGGAGGCCCCGGTGGCGGGGGCGGAGGCAGTTCCACCACCGGCAGCAGCGGCCCGCCCGCGAGCAGCCGTGCGCGGGTCAACTCGGCACGGCGGCGTGCCAGTGGACCGTCGTCGCGTTCGAAGTCGAGTCGGAACCCGGCTTTGCCGAGGTTGTGGACGCCAAGCAGGCGGTAGCCGAGCGCAAAGGCGATCCAGTCGATGTCGTTTCGTCGGCCGACGTTGAGATGCCGGAGTCTCAGTTCGACGCGTCCACGGCCGTCGAATCTCGCGCGTATCTCATCGATTTTCACCTGGCCCACCCCCGAGAAGATCGTCGGCTACCCGGGCATTCCACAGAGTGATCGTCGCACGCGGACCGGACACCCGCATACGCAACGATCCGGACAGCGGCCCCCTCACCTCACAAGTGAACACTGCGAAGTTGGGTGTTGGCGTGGCCCCTGCCTGGATATGGTGCTGAAGCAGAAGGGGAAGTAGCAGGGGGAAGCGGCAGGGTGAGTATCAGTGCACGTCGACCGGGGGTGTCCGCATGCCGACCGCGATAGCCGTCACCGGCCCCGACCTCGTGCTGCCGTCGCCCGACCGGCACACCCCCTCCGCGGCCGTACTGCAGTCCGCCGTCGCCGCCGCGCGCGATCCGCGGGGAGCCGCCCAGGACTACTCGCTGGACCGGGCGATCACCGAGATGCACACGCTCATCGAGCACCACGGCTACGTGATCGTGCTCTGCCCGGCCTCCGCGCCCGCGCCCGTCGTGCAGCGCCTGCACGCCGTCCGGTCCGTGCTGGAGAGCGACCGGATCGCCTTGCTCCGGCCCGAACTGCCGCCGCTCGGGCTTGCCGTACTCGCGCTGCAGCTAAGGCAGTTGTCCATCTGCGACTTCAGCCCCGGCGTCCTCGCCTGTGCCGGGCGGCTGCTCTCCCACTACATCTACGCGGGCGCCCTGCTCGGCTCCGTCGCCAAGCTCGACCGGGTGCCCGTAAGCCTGCAGTCGCACGCCAAGTCGTGGGTGCCCGGTGCCCAGTTCGCCGTGCTGGCCACGCCCCGGCCCGAGTTGGTGAGGGTGAACGGGAAGGGGGGCGGGGATGCCTGCCCCGCCGGGCCCGGGTTCGCCACCCGGCTGCTGTACGCGCAGGGGCAGCTCGCCCCGGACTGGGTCGCCGTGACCCTCGCCTCGCAGTGGAACGTCCAGGGTGTCAGTGATGTCCGGTTGCCCGCAGAGTCGTCGCGGTGGTGGGCCACCGGCAAGCTCGTTGAGTTTGCCGCCGCCATTCCGGATATTTCCGTGCTCTATCAGCTGGTGTCGTCGGTTCGGAGAGAGGAGTGCCACTGGTGCGGCCTCGAACTCATCGGTGACCGCTGCGCGTTCTGCGCCGCGCCGCTGCCCCCGCCGGACGAGCGCCCCACCGCTTCTCCCGTCACCGCCTCCGCCCCTGCCTCCGTCCTGCCCGCCTCTCGGGACGCCCTGCCCCGCGGCGTGACGTAACAGCCCTCACTCCTCGCATACGCGAGCCCGAAGTACGCCCCACCCCCCTCACCGACCGTAACCACCACCACACGTCCCCAGCACACGTCCCCGATCGAGGTAGTACGGCCCATGAACTCACGCCAGCGCCGCGGCGTCATCCTGCTGGTCCTTTCGGTCCTGACCGCGTTCGGCGCGTTCGCGGGCGTGCTGTCGGTCATCCGTGACGTGAACTCGAAGGTGGGGCCGGAAGTCGCGGCGTACCGGCTCAAGGAGGACGTCGCGCCCTACAAGGCGCTTACGGCCGATCAGTTCGAGAAGACGGAGATGCCGGAGCGGTGGCGGTCGGACACCGCCGTGACCGATCTGCGGCAGATCCGGGGCAAGATCGCCGTCACCCAGCTCCGCAAGGGTTCGCTTCTCCAGACCGACATGATCGTCAAGCGGCCCGAACTCGCCGCCGGGCAGCAGGAGATCGCGATCATGATCGACGCGTCCACCGGTGTCGCGGGCAAGGTCACCCCGGGCTCGAAGGTCAACATCTACGCCACCTTCAAGGCCGAGAACGACAAGAGCAAGGACCAGTCCAAGGTCATCGTGGCGAATGCCAAGGTCATCGACGTGGGCAAGCTGACCCCGTTCGACCCGGAGCAGGACGACCGCACCCGCCGCAAGCAGACCGACGGGGTGCCGATCACCTTCGCGCTGGACACCGCCGACGCGCAGCGCGTCGCGTACGCGGAGTCGTTCGCCACGCACGTGCGGCTCGCCCTCGTCGGCGGGGGCGGGTCGACGAACGTGCCGCCCGGCGACCGGACGTACACCCTCGACGAGGACAAGTAGGAGGCGCGGCATGCCCACCGCAGCAAGCGGCATGGCCACCATCGCAGAGGCGGGCCGCTCATGAGCACCCGCATCCTCCCCGCCATCGCCGACGTCGACGCCGGCCGCGCCCTCTCCAGCCTCATCGGGCAGCTCCCCGACGCCGAACCCGCCCTGCCCGTCGCCGACTCCACCACCCTCATCGACACCCTCGCCCGCCTCGCCGCCGAGTCCGTCGAGGAGCTGCCCGAGGTCGTGCTCGTGCATGAGCGCATCGGGCCGGTCCCCGCCCTCGACCTCATCCGGGACCTGGTGCTCCGCTTCCCGGCCGTCGGCGTCGTCCTCATCACCGCCGACACCAGCCCCGCCCTGCTCACGGCCGCCATGGACTCCGGCGCCCGCGGCATCGTCGGGTTCCCGCTCGCGTACGACGCCCTCGCCGAGCGCGTCCAGGCCGCCGCGGCCTGGTCCGCCGGGATGCGGCGGCACCTGGGCAGCGCGAGCACCGACCTCGTCCCCGGCGGGCACGGCGTCGGAGGCCGCGTCATCGCCGTGACCGGCGCGAAGGGCGGCGTCGGCACCACCCTCACCGCCGTCCAACTCGCCCTCGCCGCCCACGCGTCCGGCCACTCCGTCGCGCTCTTCGACCTCGACCTGCAGTCCGGCGACGTCGCCTCGTACCTGGACGTCCAGTTCCGCCGCTCCGTCGCCGACCTCGCGACCATCCGCGACATCACGCCGCGCGTCCTTCAGGACGCCGTCTTTACGCATGAGTCCGGCATCGGCCTGCTGCTGGCCCCGGCCGACGGTGAACGCGGCGAGGAGGTCACCGACCGGGTCGCCCGTCAGACCCTCACCGCCCTGCGCGGCCGCTACGAGGTGGTGATCGTCGACTGCGGTACGTACGTGACGTCCGCGACCGCCGCCGCCATCGAGACCGCCGACCAGGCGCTGCTGCTGCTCACCCCGGACGTGGTCGCGGTGCGCGCCGCCAAGCGCATGGTGCGGATGTGGGACCGGCTCCAGATCCGCAAGGCCGAGGAGACGATCACGGTCGTCAACCGCCACGCCCGCACCGTCGAGATCCAGCCATCCTTGGTGCAGCGGGTCACCGGCACGCGGGTCGCCAAGTCCACGGTCCCGGCCGCCTTCAAGGAGCTTCAGGCCGTCGTGGACGCGGGCCGGATGCAGGACCTCGACGGCAAGTCGAGCGTGAAGCAGGCGCTGTGGGCCCTGGCGGGGGAGCTGGGCCTCGGCCCCGAGGGCAGGCCCGCCGGAGAGGGTGAGGGCGCCAAGCGCGGTGCCCTGGCCCTCCGCCGCCGCCCCGCGGCTCTGGAGCGGGGCCTCGGCGGCGACCGTGGCGCGGTCACCCTGGAATTCGCGGGCATGTTCCCGATCCTGCTGGTCCTGATCACGATCCTCTGGCAGTGCGCCCTGTACGGCTACACGTACTCCCTCGCGGGCAACGCGGCCGACGAGGCGGCGCGCGCGGCCACGGTGGGCAACTCCTGCGCGGCGGCCGCCCACAAGCACCTCCCCGGCGCGTGGAAGAGCGCGGCGGTCTCCTGCACGGAGGAGGGCTCGGTGGTCAAGGCGCGCGTGGAGGCGAAGGTCCCCTTGTTCTTCCCGGGGTTCGACGCGGGCTGGAAGGTGAAGGCGGAGGCAGGGGCGGCAAGGGAGAGCGACGGATGATGGCCGGGGGATCCTTCCAGCCCGTCCGGCGTTTGAGGACGAGGCGCGCAGCGCCGACGGGGGCGCCGCACCAGCGCCGTTGGCGCGACGACGGCGTCTCCATGCTCGAGTTCGCCGGCTTCCTCCCCATCCTCCTCCTCGTAGGACTCGCAGCCATCCAGCTCGGCCTCGTCGGCTACTCGGCCAACCAGGCGGGCTCGGCGGCCCGCGCGGCCGCCCGTACCGCCAGCCAGGGCGACGACGGCACCGCCGCGGGCTACGCGGCCATGGACGGCGGCCTGACCGCCGAGATCACCACCAGCGACAACGGCGACACGACCACCGCCACCGTCAAGGTCCACGTCCCCACCCTCCTGCCCTTCGTGGACAGCGACTGGTCGGTCACCCGCAAGGCCACGATGCCCAACGACGACACAGAGCAAGACGACACAGAGCAAGGGGGTTGAGCCGGAGGATGAGCCTGCGGTCCCGCGTCACCACTCCATCGACGGGCCCCGTCGCCCCCAGCCGCGACGACGGCCTCGTGGCCGTGTACCGCGCCAAGCTCCTGGAGGAGATCGACCTCGCGGAGATGTCCTCGCTCGCGGCGGCGGACCGCCGCGTCCGGCTGGAGCGCGTCCTCGGCCACATCATCAGCCGCGAGGGCCCGGTCCTCTCCTCCGCCGAGCGCGCCCACCTGATTCGCCGCGTCGTCGACGAGGCCCTCGGCCTCGGCGTCCTCGAACCGCTCCTCGCGGACGCCTCCATCACCGAGATCATGGTGAACGGCCCCGACGCGATCTTCGTGGAGCGGGCCGGAAGGGTCGAGCAACTCCCGCTCCGCTTCGCCTCGAACGACCAGCTCATGCAGACGATCGAGCGCATCGTCTCCACCGTGAACCGCCGCGTCGACGAGTCGAACCCCATGGTCGACGCCCGCCTCCCCACCGGCGAGCGCGTCAACGTGATCATTCCGCCGCTCGCCCTGACCGGCGCGACCCTCACCATCCGCCGCTTCCCGCGCGCCTACACGCTCCAGGAGCTGATCGGACTCGGCTCGCTCGACGAGCACATGGTGATGCTGCTCTCGGCGTTCGTCCGCGCCCGCTTCAACATCATCGTGTCCGGCGGCACCGGCTCCGGGAAGACGACGCTCCTCAACGCCCTCTCCGGCCTGCTGCCGGCCCACGAGCGCATCATCACCATCGAGGACTCGGCCGAGCTCCAGCTCCAGCAGGACCACGTCATCCGCCTGGAGTCCCGCCCCCCGAACGTCGAGGGCAAGGGCCAGATCACCATCCGCGACCTGGTCCGCAACAGCCTGCGCATGCGGCCCGACCGCATCATCGTCGGCGAGGTCCGCGGCGGCGAGACCCTCGACATGCTCCAGGCCATGTCGACGGGCCACGACGGCTCGCTCGCCACCGTCCACGCCAACACCGCCGAGGACGCCCTCATGCGTCTCCAGACCCTCGGTTCGATGTCGGAGGTCCAGATCCCCTTCGAGGCGCTGAAGGACCAGATCAACTCGGCCGTCGACGTCGTCGTGCAGCTCACCCGGCACGCCGACGGCTCCCGCAAGATCGCCGAGATCGTGCTGCTCGTCTCGCAGGGCCGCCAGCAGTTCCGCATCGCGCCCGTCACCCGCTTCGTGCCGCGCCCGCTGGGCCCCGACAGCTCCGCCCGCGCCGTGCACGGCTACTACGAGCACCTGCCCCTGCCGCGCGCCGTCGCCGAGCGCCTGTACGTGGCGAACGAACCGGTGCCGCCCGCCTTCGGTGTCGCGGAGGCCATCGACGTACGGAACACAAGGGAAGCCATCGGATGACACGGACGACTCGGACGGCTTCCTCGGAGGAACCCTCATGAACGACCCGACCCTCCTGGCCCTCGGCGCCACGGTCCTGACGGGCACCCTCGCCGTCGCCGGAGTCCAGACGTACGCGTCCGGGCGCGCCCAACGCCAGGCGCTGGAGGACCGGTTGACGGCGGACCTCGGCGCGGGGGCCGGGGCCTCGCGGGGACGCCGGTTCGCGGGCGTCGACCGCCGGCTGCGCCGCACCCGGCTCGGCCGCGCCATCCACCTGCGCCTGTCCGCGACCGGACTCGACCTCACGGCGGGCGAGTTCTTCGTGTACGTGGTGTCGGTGGTCGTCGCGCTCTGGCTGATGGCGGCCGCGACCCTCGCGCCCTTCTTCGGCCCGATCGCGGGCGTCGTCGCGGTGTGGAGCGCCGTCGTCTTCCTCAACTGGCAGCGCCAGAAGCGCATCGAGGCGTTCATCGCGCAACTCCCTGACGTGGCCCGCATCCTGGCCAACGCGACGGCGGCGGGCCTCGCCCTGCGCACGTCCCTGGCGATGGCGGCGGAGGAGCTCGAAGCCCCGGCGGGTGAGGAACTCTCGCACGTGGCCGACCAGTTGACGATGGGCCGTTCCGTGGACGACACCCTCGGTGAACTGGCGGAGCGCCTCCCGTCCCGCGAGCTGATCGTCCTCGTGACGACCCTCGTCCTCGCCAACAAGGCGGGCGGCTCCGTCGTCAACTCCCTCCGCAACCTCACGCAGACCCTGGAGGACCGCAAGGAGACCCGGCGCGAGGTCCGCACCATGCTCTCGGAGGTCAACGCGACGGCCTTCACCGTCCCGCTCCTCGGCCTCGGCTCGCTCCTCCTGATCAACTCGTCGAACGAGGGCGCCCTGGCCCGTGTCACCGGCTCCCCGGTCGGCCAGCTCCTGATCCTGATCTCCCTCGGCCTGTACGCGGTGGGCTTCTTCGTGATCCGCCGCCTCGGCAAGATCGAAGTCTGAGAAGGGAGTCGGAGAACACCATGCTGGCTCTAGGACTCGCCGCCCTGATGGCCCTGGCCGTCGTGGGCGTCTTCCAGGGCGTCCGCATGTACCGCGCGGACGCCAAGCTCCCCTCCGACCTCGCGGTCGCCCTGGAGGTCGGCGCGACCCGCGTCTCGGCGCCCTCCTCGGCCGTGGACCGCCTGGGCATGCGCTTCGCGCCGCTCATCCTCCGCCTCATGGGCCCCAAGCGGGTCGACGCCAAGCGCCGCAAGATCGACCAGGCGGGCAACCCCGGCGGCCTGACGATCGACCGCTACGCCGCCCGCCGCGCGGTCTACGGCGTCTTCGGCGTCGTCCTCGGCCTGGTCTTCCTCACCAACGGCCAGCTCCTCTTCGCCGTCCTGACCTTCGCCTTCGGCCTGCTCGCCGCGGACGCCCTGATCTGGCAGGCGATCCGCGAACGCCGCGAGGTCATCGACCGTACGCTCCCCGACTTCCTCGACGTCCTCGCCGTCGTGGTCTCCGCGGGCCTCGGCTTCCGGCAGGCCCTGGACCGTGTCGCGGAGAAGTACGAGGGGCCGTGGGCCGACGAACTCCGCATCACCCTGCGCCAGATGGACATGGGCGTCAGCCGCCGCCAGGCGTTCGACGAACTGCGCCGCCGCAACGCCTCCGAGCAGGTCTCACAGTTCGTCTCCGCCCTCCAGCAGGGCGAGGAACTGGGCTCCCCGATCGCGGAGACCCTGATCCAGCTCGCCACGGACATGCGCCGCACCGACGCCCAGAACTCCCGCCGCCGCGCCGCCAAGACCATCCCCAAGGCGACGATGGTCACGCTGGTCTTCATGCTCCCCGCGACGATGATCCTGATCGCGGCGGGCATGTTCCTCGGCTCGGGCTCGGACTTCGGCTCGATCCTGAACCGCTAGCGGTACGCGGGCGTCAGTCGTACGCCTTCACGCACAGCACCGTCTCGCCGCCGTCCACCTTCGTGGACCAGTACGTGTTCGTGTCGTACGACCCGTGGTGGCAGTCGGAGGGGTTGAAGGTCGACGCCCGGTAGATGTTGGTGACGACCACGATCTCGTTGTACGCGGCGGGGACCTTGCGGTCCGTGCAGTTCACGGACGACAGCATCGCGATGGAGGGCAGGCTGTTGCCCTCGTGCCGGGCGAGCAGACAGGAGCCGTGCTCGTACCGGCCGGACAGGCACAGCGAGACGTCCCCGTGCGACCAGGTGGCCCGCCCGCCGCCGCTCGGACAGCCGCCCGTGGTCCCGGTGACCCGCACGCGCGTACCCGATCCCGAGCAGGAGGTCGTGGACGGCTCGTCCTCGCTCCAGTCGTACGAGCTGTCGCCGCCGTACCCGGTGTCGTAGGTGCTGAGGCAGTCGCCGGCCGACACGGCTTCGAATGCCTCTTCGGTGGGGTCGGGCTCCGGTGAGCTGGTCTCGGGGTCGGGTGCGGAGCCGCCGCTGGAAGAGCTGGCAGAGCTGGACGAACTCGTGTCTGTGTCCGTGTCGGTGTCACCGAGACTGTCACTGTCACCGAGCCCGCCGGAGCTGCTGCCACTGCTGCCGTCGCTGCTGCCGCCGCTGGTCAGGGGCTGGCTGTAGCTCGGGGTCGGGCCGCTGTCCGGGTCCTCGTCCTTCTTGTCCCAGGGGTGCCAGGCGATGAGCCCGATGACGGCCGCGACGACGAGGAGAACGCCCAGGCCCGCGCCGCTGTCGCCGGAGGCGGGCTTCTTCGCGGGGGCCTTCGCACCGGAACCGGTGCTCTTGGTGGCGGACGAGGACGAGTTCGCGGAGGACGTGGTCCTGGTCCGGGTCGCCTCGCGCGCAACCCGCTCACGTTCCGCACGCTCCCGCTCTTTCCGCTCCCGCTCTTTCCGTTCCTTCTCCTTGCGTTCCTTCTCCTTGCGTTCCCGCGCCTCCCGCTGCTTCTCCTTGGCCTCCCTCTCCTTGCGCGCCTTCTCCTCCCGCTCGCGCTCCTTCCTCTCCTGCTCCCTCTGTTCCGCCGCCTCCTTCCGCTCCCGCTCCCGCCGCCTGCGCTCTTCTTCCTCCTCGCGCGCCTGCTCCCTGGACTCGGCCTCCGCCTGTTCCTCGGCCTGCGCCTGTACGAGCGCGTCCCGCTGCACCCGCAGCGCCTCCAGCTGCTCCCGCATCTCGGTGAGCGCCTCGTCGACGGCCCCCGTGCCCTCCCTGCCCGCCACGCCCTCGTGGCCGGATTCCGCCCGCACCTGCGTGCGTGCCTCCGCGGCCGCCAAGTCCAGCGTCCCGTCGGCGAGTTGGCGTCCCTGGGACGCGTACGCCTCGACCAGTGAGCACCACTCGTCCGGGAGCCGCCGCCCCGCGCCCCGGCAGTCCCGCAGGACGTCCGCGGGGGTGGGCCTGCGGGCGGGGTCGGGGTCGAGGAGGGGCAGGATCAGGGGTTCGAGCTCCGGAGGCAGTCCGCTCGTGTCGGTCTCGCCGCGCTGGACGAGGGCGAGGACCCCGATGGAGTGGTCGGTCTGCGCGTACGGCGGGCGGCCGACCGCGAGGAAGAACAGCGTGGCCCCCAGCGAGTACAGGTCGGAGGCGGCCGTCGACCTGCGGCCGCTCGCCTGCTCCGGCGAGGTGAACGCGAACGTGCCGATGGTCGTCGTCGAGCTGGTGTGGTCGTGGGCGTGCGAGATGCCGAAGTCGATGAGGCGGGGGCCGTCGTGGGGGAGCAACACGTTCAGTGGCTTGATGTCGCGGTGCACGACGCCGAGGGCGTGCAGCTCGACCAGGGCCCGCGCGGCCCCGGCCGCCACCCAGCGCACCCCGGCGGCGGGCAGCGTCCCGGCGCCGAGGACGAGTTCGGTGAGGCTCGGCGCCGGGATGAACTCGATGGCGAGCCACGGCCGTTCGGCCCGGGCGTCGGCGTCGAGCACCGTCGCGGTGTATGCGCTGTCGACGCGCCCCGCGAGCTCCACCTCGCGCGCGAACCGGTCCCGGTCGGGGCGGCTCACGAACCCCTCGGCGAGCAGCGTCTTGACGGCGACGAGCCCGTGGTCCACGGCGGTCCCGGTGGGCCCGGCAGTGCTCGCGCGGGTGCCGGGCGCCTCCTGCCGCGCGAGGTAGATCCGGCCCATCCCGCCGGTCGCGATGCGCCGCAGCAGCCGGTACGGACCGAGCCGCTCCGGGTCGCTCGACTCCAGCCCGTACAGCTTCATTCCCGCCATGTGGCCCCACTTCCCCCGCCCGTCGCCGCGTGCCCAAACAGTGGCAGTGGCAAGGGAGTTGAGGAAGTGGGGCCCCGACTTCTATGACAAGGATGTAACCGACGCTTACATAGGCAGTGGGCTTCAGGCCACGGAACTGAGCACGTCCTCCGGCTCCTCCTGTGCCCGTGCACACCCCTCGTCCTCGCAGAGCGCCTCATGCAGCAGTACGGAGACCACCGCGGCCGACAGCCGCGACGGCAGCTCCAGCTTGTCCAGGACGCGTGCGGTGTGCGCCTTCACCGTGCGCTCCGAGATCCCCAGCGCTCTGGACAGCTGGCGGTTGCTCATCCCCGTCCCGAGCAACAGCAGCACCTGGCGCTCTCGGTCGGTGAGCCGGTCGAGGTGGACGGTCTCAGCGATCGGATCGCTGCCGGGAGTCCGGTACGGGCAAGGGTCGGCCGACTTCTGCAAACGGGCATTGAGCACATGTCCCCCATGTTCTGCAAACTGCAAACCCGTCCGTGAAAGGCACGACGGGCGCCTGCGCCGGCACCGCTGGGCGGAGCGGCAGCAGGCATGGATCAAACTATCCGACGGCACTGACAACACCTTCTCATCCGGCCAGTTGCCCTTTTGGGCAGTGCCTTGTGGGCCACTGCCCGAAGATCCAATACCGTGGCTCGTTCCGCGTCTCTACGTTCAACTCGTCCCTGAAACACGGAACCGAGGAGACCAAATGCGCATCCGCAACATTCGCACCGCCACGGTGGCCACCCTCGCCGCCCTCGCCGTCGCCGCCCCCGCCGGTGCCGCCTTCGCCGACAGCCACGCCGCTGCCGACGCCGCCGCCAAGCCCGGCAAGCTCACGGTCAAGAGCTACAAGTCGTACCTGCAGAAGCAGCGCACCCCCGCCGCGAAGAAGACCCTGGTGGCGTTCCGCGCGCTGCCGAAGGGCAAGCAGGTCACGTTCGTGAAGCAGCTGCAGAACCGCGAGGCGTACGTGGCGCTCGCGGGCTCCACCAAGGGCAGCGTCAAGACGGGCAAGCGCTCCTCCTCGGTCAGCGTGAACAAGGCCGTCACGATCACGCGTTCGTCGAAGGTCGTCAGTGGCCCGGGCAAGGCCCCCAAGGCCATCTCGTACCGCCTGACCGAGAAGATCTTCGGCATCCCGGTCACCAGCGAGCAGATCACGGTCAAGTACCAGCTCGCCTCGAAGGGCAAGGCCAAGAAGGTCGTCAAGGCGGCCGGCGCCGCCAAGGTGGTCAACACCAACGCCGCGATCGGCATCTCCGGCCCGAAGGCCGTCAAGGTCAAGACCAAGGGCGGCTACGTCATCGCCAAGACCGTCTTCCGCGCCACCCCGCAGGTGAAGTCGTTCGGCAAGAAGGTCGTCAAGGACGCGACCGTCCGCGCCTCCCACACCAAGGCCGGCGCCTACTGGTCCGCCAGCCTCAACAACCGCTGACCCTCGGCTGATCCGGAGCACGGAGCACACACCCCATGCCAACCACCCCTGAAAACGAGGGTGTTCCCAGCACCCCGCGCCTCCAGCGCGTTCCCCGCGCTGTCGCGCTGACGGTGCTGCCGCTGGCCCTGTTCGCCGGGACGGCGGTCGCCTCGGCCGCCGCCTCGGCGGACAGCGCCGCGCCGCAGGTCACTTCGGCGTCGAAGGCGGTCTTCGTCCTCGACGCCGACAGCGGCAAGTTCGGCGCGCCGTCGGCGGGTTCGCGGTCCGCGTCCGCCTCGGCGGCCAAGGCGGGCAAGCTCACGCTCGCCGCCTCGTACAACGGCAAGGCCACGGACAGCCAGATCCTGTCGGCCGGCAAGCAGAAGGTGATCGCCGACACCACGCTCGCCTCGTCGCCGAACAAGAACGAGCGCGCCGCCTGGGCCGCGTCGTCGAAGTTCGTCGACCTGTCCTGGCCCGACCTCGGCGCCAAGCACTACGCGGTCTACCGCGACGGCGTCAAGATCGCGGACACGGCGGCGCACAGCCTGCGCGACTCCGGTGTGACGGCGGGCAGCGAGGCCGACTACAAGATCACCGGCGTGGTCGACGGCCTCGGTCACACCTGGGGCCTGAGCGCCACGGTCCCGGCCAAGGACGACGCGGCCACGCTCGCGTCGACGGCCGAGCAGATCGAGGCGAAGGCGAAGAAGTACAGGTACACCACGGTGGTGTGGCGCTCCTTCATCCGGCAGAAGTGGGCCACCGTCCCGAAGGCGCTCTCCGGCATCTCCGGCTGCAAGTACACCAAGGGCTACAAGTACCGGGGCGACAACCGCGGCTTCTCCAGGTCGGTGAAGGGCCCGTCGTTCCGTGCGGGCGTCCGTGGCTCGGTGTCCTGGAGGGTCTCGAAGTACACCCTGTACCCGAAGACCGGCTGGACGAAGGTCTACAAGAACAACGGCAAGTTCGTGGCGAAGCGCAAGGCGTCGACGAAGAAGATCGACTTCAAGACGATGACGCGCTTCAACGGCAAGACCCGCGCCGTGCGCGCGCGGATCGAGGCCACGGACCCGTTCTGCCCCTCCGGCGGCATCCGCAGGGCGGGCATCGGAGTCACCTACGACGCGCGCCTCGCACGCAACGGCGACTTCTACGTCTCGGGCAAGTACCGCAAGGCACCGGACCACGAGATGTACATCTACGGCTACACCAGCAAGAACCGGCACAGCACGAAGACGGTGCACCAGTCGCGGAACAAGAGCCTCCTGTGCCTGTCCCAGCCGGCTTGCGAGCGTGGCACGATCGGCAACAGCGGCGGCTACTAGCCCGCTGAGCACCACTGTTGCCACAGACAGGAGACCCCCCCATGTTCACTCCCTGGCGCAGCGCCGCCCTCTACGCGGCCGTGATCACCGCGGGATCAGCGGCGATCGGAGCGCTGGTGGAGGCGGCGTGGCTCCTGGCGTCGGGACCACGGACAGCGGAGTGGGGGACGATGCTCATCGTCTCCCGCTACCAACTGGCGTTCCTGCCCTTGGTGTTCGCGGTCCTGACGGTGGCCCGCAAGGTGTGCGCGGCGCTGCCCCGCTGGCGGGTGATAGTCACCGACTGTTCCCTGTACGGGCTGACGCTCCTGCTCGCCGCCTTCCTCGTCACGCTGCCCGACGGCGTGACCGAAGCGGCGGACGCACCCTTCGTGGTGGGTTTCCTGGCGATGTTCAACCTCCAGATCCCGGCGGCTCTCCTGCTGTCGGGCTGGGCGTCGGGCCGGCTGACGCTGGCGATGCGCGCCCGGGAACGAACCTTCACCTTCGGGTGATCAACCGATACAACGGGGCATTTGATGAAGCACATGGGCCGGATAGCGAAGACCGCCGGAGTGGGCGCGGCGGTTGCCGCCCTCGCCCTGAGCGCCTCAGCGGACGCCTTCGCGGCGGGGGGCCGCTGGGACACCGAGTGGAGGACCAATGGCCGCACGCAGTCCACGGGCCTCCACAAGGTCAACAAGGGCAAGCACTTCCTGCACGCCGGCGTCAAGGGCAACGGGAACCACCGGTTCAAGGCCGTGGCGTACCGCGCCGTGGGCGCGAAGGGCGGCGGGAACGACATCAAGGTGCAGACGGTCACGGGCAAGGACGAGGGCGCCGAGCGCGTGGCCGCCTGGAAGTCCTACAAGGCCGGCAAGTACTACGTCGTCTTCAAGTACTCGGTGAAGAACAAGAAGGCGTACGGCGGCATCGGCTAACTCCGCCGACCCGCCAACTCCGCCCGGAACTCCGCCCAGCCGCTGACCACACGCGGCTGGGCGGTCCCTGTTTCCCCCCTACAGGCCCCTGTTTCCCCACTGCAGGCCCCCGTTTCCCCCTCTGGCAGACTCTCGGATCATGAAGACGAAGACACTGACGCTTCGCACGGCCGCCGCCGTCTCCCTCCTGGCCCTCGTGTGCGGCTGCTCCTCGGGCGGTACGGCGGACAAGGGGAAGCGGACCGGCCCCCTGAAGTCCTACGCGCCCGCCGACCGCAAGCAGGCCCCGGCCTGGTCGGGCGAGACGGTGGACGGCAAGAAGATCGACCTCGCCGCCGACTACCGGGGCAAGGTCGTGGTGGTCAACGCGTGGGCGTCCTGGTGCCCGCCGTGCCGCCTGGAGGCTCCGGGCCTCTCCCGCTTCAACAAGGAGATGAAGGACAAGGACGTCGCCGTGGTCGGCATGAACGCCGACGCGAACGTCGCCAACGCCCGCTCCTTCGAGAAGGACAAGGAGCTCTCCTACCCCAGCCTGCACGACCCGTCGGGCCGCAAGCTGCTCCAGATGCCCAAGGGCCTCGCGAATCCCACGAGTTACCCCTACACGCTCTTCTTCGACCGCAAGGGCCGCATCGCGGCGTCGCACATCGGCCCGATCGCGGAGACGAAGGTCAAGGACATCGTGAAGCCGCTGACGAAGGAGTGACGGCGCCGCCGCCGTCACCGGGGGCCACCCGCTCCACCGCCCGCCCCCTGCCGGGCGCGAATCGGGGAAGCAGCAGTAGGACGAGCCCTCCGGCGCTCGCGGCCATCAGCCCGAGGACGATCCACAGCGCCCCGTCGTTGGCGGAGACCGCGACGGTGCCGAAGGCGAAGAGGGCCGACCAGAAGTACATGATCAGCACCGCGCGGGGGTGCGAGTGCCCGATGCGCAGCAGGCGATGGTGCAGATGCCCCTTGTCCGCGGCGAACGGCGACTGCCCGCGCCAGCTCCTGCGTACGACGGCGAGCACGAGGTCGGCGAGCGGGAGGGCGAGCACGGTGAGCGGCAGCAGCAGCGGAATGTAAATGGGCACCATCGTCTGGGTGGCGTTCCGGGTGCTGCCGGTGACCTGCACCAGCAGATCGGGGTCGACCTGCCCGGTGACGGATATCGCGGACCCGGCCAGCACGGTCCCGATGAGCATCGACCCCGAGTCCCCCATGAAGATCCGCGCGGGATGCAGATTGTGCGGCAGGAACCCCACACACATGCCCACCAGAACGGCGGAGAAGAGCGCGGCGGGCTGGGCGGCCTCGATCCCGTATCCGTACCAGAGCCGATACGCATGCATGAGAAACGCGGCGGCAGCGATGCACAACATCCCTGCGGCGAGCCCATCGAGCCCATCGACGAAATTGACGGCGTTGATGGTGACGACGACCAACGCGACGGTGAGCAGCGCCCCTTGGGCCTCATTCAAGTAGACGGTCCCGTACCCCGGCACGGGCAGCCACAGAATGGTGAGCCCCTTCAGGACCATGATCCCGGCGGCGAGGATCTGCCCGCCCAGCTTGATGAGGGCGTCGAGCTCGAACTTGTCGTCCAGCACACCGATGAGCCAGATGACGGCGGTCCCGGCGAGCAGAGCCTGCGGCTGCCCACCGTCGAAGACGCTCTCGAGCTCGGGCAGCCCCCTGGCGATGACGAGCCCCGCGCACAGCCCGCCGAACATCGCGATGCCGCCGAGCCGCGGGGTGCGCACCTTGTGCACATCGCGCGCGCGGATCTCCGGGGCGGCCCCGATGTGCAGGGCGAACTTCCGTACGGGTTCGGTCAGTAGATAGGTGACGGCTGCGACCAGGCACAGGGTCAGGAGATAGTGCCGCACGAGTCCTCGTCCGGGTCCGGGTAGCTGGGTGTAGGACTCACACAGTAAAGGGCGTGCCAACGGCCGCACACAGGGGGATCGCCCCCGTCGTGAATGGGGGCGATCTTGTGTGGTGGTGCTTGTGTGGTGGTGCGGTTCGTGGCGGTGGGGGCGGGTCAGCGCAGGGAGACCCTGACGCCCAGCGCCTTGTACCAGCCGTCCGTGAATGTCGTCGGGGCCCCGCCACAGTCGAGATGCTGCTTGCTCGGGCCCCTGGGAATGAACCTGACGGTCGCGCGGAGGCACCTGCCGTCGCTCTTGGTGTCGTTGAGGACGCCCTTCACGAGACGCTTGGTCGCGGTCTTGCACACCTTGTACTTGAGGTATCCACCGGAACCCGCGACGTACTTCCAGCCGCTGCAGCTGGCAGCGCTCGTCACGTCGCCGGTGCTCTGCACCGTCCCGCTCGCCGTCGCCGTCGCTGGCGCGCCGGGCAGCGCCTGCGCGCCCCCGGCCGGAACCGCGAACGCCGCCGCGCCCAGAGCGGCGACGCTCACCACGCCCATACGGATCTTCTTCATGCCATGTCCCCCTGTGTGGTGGGCTGTGCCGACGACATCAGGGAACCGAATCGCAGGCGCACGCCGGAAGGCGTTTCGGTTCTCGCCGAAACAGGGTCCCGGCGGCGGTACGGTGCTTCCGTGACCGACAGCACCCCCGCCGATCTGACCTGGGTCCGCGCCGCCCCCGAAGGGGAAGAGGGGCCGGGCCCCTGGATCGAGATGGCCTTCGGCGACGGAGAGGGTGACGACGCCCCGGTCTATCTCCGCGAGACCGGCGACCCCACCACGATTGTCACCACGACCCGTAAGAAGTGGGATGCCTTCGTACTGGGCGTTCAGGCAGGGGAGTTCGACCACTTCGTGGAGGACGCCGAGTAGGTCACCTCACTCGTGCTGTGCGCACTCGGCCCACAGGAGTTTGCCGCCGTGCGAGGTGGGCGCCTCGCCCAGGAGGTAGGCGCCCCACGCGTCGGAGCAGGCGCGCACGAGGTGCAGGCCGCGTCCGTTCACGGCGGTTCCGGGGGTGCCCGGTGGCTGCATGACGGTGCCGGGTTCGCCGTCGCCGAAGCCGGGTGGGATCCGGGGGTTGGAGTCCCATACGGCGACGCGTACGCGCTGGGGTGCGCTGGAGCGGAGGCGGAGTGCGTAGGGGCCGTCGGTGTGGAGGTGGGCGTTGGTGAGCATCTCGGAGGCCAAGAGCTCGGCGGTGGCCGTGAGTTCGGGGAGGTCGTGGGTGGCGAGGATCGCGCGGAGGGTGGCGCGGGCGACACCTGGGGCGCGGGGGTCGTGGGGGAGTTGGAGGGTGTAGGCCCAGGGGGCGGATACGGTGGGTTGCATGGAAGTCTCCGTGTGTGAGGGGGAGTTGGCGGGTGCGCTGCGATGCCCGGTGACCAGGTCGCTCCGTCGAGCGGGGTGCTTCCGGGTGGTGGCCTGGGTCACACAGTAGAGCCGCGCAAATTGAATTTGCTCAAAACCCGTGAAGTAAAGTGCGGAACCCCTCGTGTGGGTGACGAACTGGGCTGTCTTTAGGAGGAGTTGCATGGCCGGAAGGTCAGCCCCAACGGTCCGCCGAACCCGTGTAGCCGCCGAGTTGCGGAAGCTCCGGGAGCAGGCGGGCGTGACCGCCACCGAGGCCGCCCGCACCCTGGGGACCAGCCAGGGACAGCTCAGCAACGTCGAGTCCGCCCGCTTCGGAGTGAGCGGAGCCCGCGTCCGCGCCATGGCTTCCACGTACGGCTGCTCGGACACCGCCTTCATCGATGCCCTCGTCAACATGGCCGAGGGGCGCACTCGCGGCTGGTGGGAGCAGTACCGCGACATCCTCCCGGCGGCGCTGCTGGACCTCGCCGAGGTCGAGCACTACGCCACGAGCCTGCGTACCGCCATCACCGTGCACATCCCGGGGCTGCTCCAGACCGTCGACCACGCGCGCGAGCTGTTCCGCCAAGTGGTTCCCGAGTTCTCGCCACCGGAGGTGGAGCACCGGGTGTCGTTCCGCATCAAACGTCAGGACGTCCTCTACAGGGACTCGCCCACTCCCTACCTGGCGATCATCCACGAAGCGGCCCTGCGCATGCAGTTCGGTGGAGCCGCCGTAGCCAAGGGGCAGTTGAGGCACCTGCTGGAGATGAGCGAGCGGGATCACGTCACGCTCAAGGTGATCCCGTTCGCGGTCGGCTCTTTCCCTGGCTCGGGCCAATCGCTGTTCTACTCCACCGGCGAGGTGCCTCGCCTGGACACGGTCCACCTCGACCAGTCGCACGGTCCTGCGTTCCTGGACGCCGAGGCCCAGTTGGAGATGTACCGCGTACTCCTCGGCAAACTGGAAGCGCTGGCTCTCGGACCCGTCAAGTCACGGGACCTCATCCACAACCTGGCCCATGACCTGTGAAGGAGACTGCATGCCCGCCCACGCTCACCAATGGCAGAAGTCGTCGTACTGCGGACAGGGCGACTCCTGTGTGCACGTCGCGGCGAATGGCGCCGGAACGGTTCATCTAACCGAAAGCGCCGACCCCACCCGAGCGATACTCAGCACCACCCCCAGCGCCCTCGCCGCCCTGCTCCGCGCAGCAAAAGCCGCCAGGAGCTGAGCTGTTGGGCAAGTAGGACTGCCGTAACGGCCGACGGCCCCGCCTCTCATCGAGGCGGGGCCGTTCCGGTTGCGTGAAAACCCTTCGCACGTGCAACCCGCTGTGGCACAGTCGAACGAGCGCGTCAGGTAGCCGTCGAATGTGGGGGTGGGGCAGGTGGGGGACGCGACAAGAGGGCTGGACAGAGGGGTTGAATCAGGCCAACATCTGGCTGTGTCCAGGAGTTCGTTCTTTGGACCCTCTTACGCGCAGTCACTTCTCGGCTACGTTGCCGTAGTTGAGTGCGGCACTTGGCGGGCCGGACGGGATGGAAGAAGGGGTCACCGTGGCGCAGGACCTGACGCTGAGAGCGGCTGTTGGCATCCAGCGAGCCCTCGGAGAGTGGACTCGAACCGTTGCTGCGCGGATGCGGGGCGGGGAGCGGGACCGGGGGGCCGGGTTTGTGGAGTATGCGGGGTTGATGATTCTGATTGCCGGGATCTTCACGTTGATCGACCAAATCGGTCTGGACGGCATCATCTCCGGCGCCATCCGGGACGCGGTCACCGAGGTCACCGGCGGCTGATGCCGATAGCTCTGCGCGGCGATCGAGGGTCAACCCTCCCCATTTACATCTGGATCACGGGAATCCTCCTCTTCGTTGCGTTTGCCTTCTTCGCCTTCGCCCAGGCTGCTTCCGCACGGAATGGCGCCCAATCTGCAGCTGACGCTGCCGCGTTGGCCGCTGCGCAGGATTCCCGGGACGAACTCGTCGAGGGGTTGAGCCAGTCCATCGGTGACGGTGACAAGTGGCTCGACTGGCTGGGCGGTGACGAGTTCACGGGCGACGGTGCCCGTGACGCGGCCAATGCACTGGCCGCCGACAACGACTCCACCGTTACCGCCTTCGAGGCTGCGGAAGTCGATGGCTATCCCGGTTGGCGAGCGGAGATCGAGACCAACTACACCGTTGGCGACTCGATCATCCCCGGTACGGAGAACAGGCATGCCAAGGCGCATGCCACCGCGGTCATTAGGCCACGCTGTGACGTCGCCGAGGGCGACGACCCTGAGAAGGCCGTGAAGTTCACCTGTGACGGCGATGAATCCTTCGAGTTCGATCCGGACGACTTCGACCCTGAGGATCTGCCGGATGCGTCCGTCCTTTTCTCCGTGCACCTGGCCGACTGACGTAGCGAACGACAAGAAAGGGAAGCCGTAACGATGAACATCCGGTGCACCATGAAGACCCACAGGGCAATGACCGCCGTGGCGATTGCGACTGGACTGGTCCTCACGGTCGCCGGTTGCGGTGGCGGAGGTGACGACGACTCCAAGTCCGACAATGGGAAGTCTGCCGCTGCCCCCACGAAGACCGGTTCGGGCGGCAAGCAGGGAGAGTCGCAGGCTCCGGCTGCGGACAAGGTACTGGCCGAGGTGCGGGGTACCGACGGCATCACGCTCACCGTCACCTCGGTCGTCCGTGACGAAGGCGGCTTCCTCACGGTGAACGGCCAGGTCAAGAATGGCGGCGGTAAGTTCTGGATCGCCAACAACTGGCGGGGCGACGAGCGCGAGTTGAGCAAGAACGGCGCATCGTTGGCGGGGGCCGCACTCGTGGACCAGCAGGGCAAGAAGAAGTACCTGGTCCTGCGTGACACCGAAGGCCGCTGCCTATGCACGAAGTTTGACGGCGGTGGCGTGAAGGCGGGCGAGAGCGCGGACTGGTACGCGCAATTCCCCGCACCCCCGGCCGAGACGACCAAGCTCGACTTTCAGATAGGCGCCATGCCCCCGGCCTCCATAGAGATCTCTGAGGGCGAGTGACCCCATGCCACACCCCCACCACCGCACCCTCACCACCACCCTGACCCTCCTCGCGGCCCTGGCCCTCCCCCCAGCCATCGCCCACGCGGACGACCCGGCGACCGACGACCCCAGCGCGCCGCCCGGCTCCACCACCTCCTCCCCGCCCCCCAAGGTCGACCCCACCAGCCCCGGCCTCAAGCTCGCCGACGGAGCCACCCTCGCCCCCGCCAAGGTCCTCGACATCAAGTCAGTCGTGGAAGACCTCTCGGGCGACGAACGCCGCGAGGACACCAACACGGACGTGAAGTTCGCGCTCCAGGCGGAAGTCCTGTTCCCCAAGGACAGCGCCAAGCTGAACCCGGAGGCGAACGCCCGTATCAAGGCGATCGCCGAGGAGGCCAAGGCCCAACAGGCCACAGACGTACGGGTCTTCGGCTTCACGGACGACCTGGGCAGCTACTCCCACGGCAAGAAGCTCTCCCGCCAGCGCGCCGAAGCGGTCCACGAGCAGCTCTCCAAGTACCTGGGCCCCAGCGTCACGTACGCCGTACGCGGCTACAGCGAGGACTATCCGATCGCGGACAACACCTCCGAGGAGGGGCGGAAGAAGAACCGCCGCGTCGAGGTGTCCTTCCCGCGCGGCGAGAGCGGCACGAGCGGCGAGAGCGGCACGAGCAGCGCTCCACAGAGCTGAGCAGCGCTCGGCAGAGGAAAGCCCTCGACCCGGCCGCCGCGGGGGATTTGGCGGTCCGGGTCGAGGGGTGCGACGGCCTCCGGGGGAGGCCGCCGCAGTTCAGGGGGGAGAGGGTCAGCGGGCCGCAGGACCCGCGAGGACCTGCTCCGAGGCGGTGAAGGCGGTGCGCACCGCGTACCGGGCGGAGATGTCGATGGGCCGGACCTCGATGAGGGCCGCGACGGTCGCGGCGGTCGCCGCCTCGGTGGCCCCCAGGGCCCCGGTGACCGTCCCCGTGGCCGTCGCCGGGAGCGCGGAGTCCGCGTTGCGGCCGGCCGTCAGGAGCACCAGGCCGCCCACCGTCACCGCACCGAAGACCAGCGCGAGCAGCGTCCCCGCCGTGCCGTATTGGAAGGTCTCGCCGAAGAGGCTGAGGCCGACCACGGCGGCGACGACCGGGTTGACCACGGTGACGACCGCCAGCGGAGTGGCGAGCCCGGCACCCTCGTACGAGGACTGGCAGAGCAGCGTCCCGCCGATGGCGAGCACGACCATGACCGCGATGCTCGGCAGCTGACCGATGAGGCCGGGGCCCCAGGTGAACTCGTCCGCGACCATCTTGGTGAAGACCGAGGCGATGCCGAAGGCGACGCCGCCCGCGGCGGCCAGCAGGGTCGCCCGCAGGACCGCGTTCTCCTTCATGGCCCGCGCGGCGATCACCAGCAGCGCGATCAGCCCGAAGGTGACGGCCGACAGGGAGACCCGCTCCGTGCCGCCGAGGGTGGAGGTCGCGGCGCTGCCGGTCAGGGAGAGCAGACCCGCGAGCCCGGCCGTCGCCATTCCCGCGCCCTTCCACGCGGTGGCCCCGGCCTTGCGGCCGACGAAGACCGCCGCCATCGGCAGCGCGAACACGATGGTCAGCGCGCCGAGCGGCTGGACCAGGCTGAGCGGGCCGCAGGCGAGGGCGACCACGTGGAGGAGGGCGCCGAGGCCGTTGAGCCCGATCGCGATCCACCAGGCGGGGCGCCGGACCGGTGCGGCGGAGCCGGCCTCGGAGGCGCTCGCCGCCACCTGCTCCTGCATGATCGCGCCGCCCGCGTAGGCCACCGCGGAGACGAGGGAGAGGAGCACTGACAGGGCGAGGGCACTCATCGGGGGCTCCTTCTCGAGGGTCTTCGTACGGTGTTCTTCGTTGCGAACACTGTACGCGTTGCGCACGGCGTACGCAAGCTTCGTACGATGTTCGCGGAAACGCGCACGTCGTACGCACCGCCTCGATGAGACGATCAAGGAATGACGCACGCCCCTCAGCCCGCCCCTCAGTCCGCACCCCGCTCCTTCGACGACCTGGTCCGTGAGGCCGAGACCGCCTCCGTCGACGGCTGGGACTTCTCGTGGTTCGAGGGCCGGGCCACCGAGGAGCGCCCGTCGTGGCGGTACGCGGAGTCGATGGGGGAGCGGCTCGCCCAGGCGTCGGCTTCGCTCGACATCCAGACCGGGGGCGGCGAAGTGCTCGCCCAGGCGCCCTCCCTCCCGTCACTCGCCGCCGCCACCGAGGGGTGGCCGCCCAACGTCGCGAAGGCGTCGCGGCTGCTCGCGCCCCGCGGGGTCGTCGTCGTGGCGTCCCCGGAGGACGCCCGACTCCCGTTCGCGGACGGCACGTTCGACCTCGTCACCAGCCGCCACCCGGTGCACGCCCACTTCGACGAGATCGCCCGCGTGCTCGCCCCCGGCGGCACGTACTTCGCCCAGCACGTGGGCCCGGCCAGCGTGTTCGAGCTCGTCGAGTACTTCCTCGGCGAGCAGCCGGCGGCGGTGCGCGGCGCGCGCGACCCGGAGGAGGAGCGGGCGCGGGCCGAGGCCGCGGGTCTGGAGGTCGTCCGCCTGCCCGCCGAGCGGCTGCGGATCGAGTTCTACGACATCGGCGCCGTCGTCCACTTCCTGCGCAAGGTGATCTGGATGGTGCCCGGCTTCACCGTCGACGCCTACCGGCCGCGGCTGCGCGAGCTGCACGAGCGGATCGAGGCGGAGGGCCCCTTCGTCGCGCACAGTACGCGCCATCTTTTCGACGCCCGCAAGCGTTGAGCGGTCAAGTGCTCGCCTCAGGGGAGGAGTTGGGGATGGGGACGGGGATGGGGATGGGGAAGCAGCATGTCGAGGGCGGGGGGGCGTACGCCTGCGGGCTCGACGCCGCGATGGACGCCGTCGGCGGAATGGGGTCTCCCCTGCTCGAACGCAGTTGAGAGCTTGGAGAAGGAAGCCGATGATCCTGCGGGCGCTGCACGAGGGGCCCAGGAGGTTCCGCCGAAGGTCGCGTACTCCCTCACTGATCTCGGCCAGTCCCTGAACGCGGCTCTCGGGCCGCTCGGACTGTGGGGCGACGCACACATGGAGACGCTGATCGCCAACAAGGACCGGGCAGCCAACCGGACAACTAACCGGGCAATCAAGGGGAAAACGGTCATCTCGTAGCCCTCGAAAGGTCCTTGATTCCGCATCGTTATCAAGACTGGGTCGATCCACCCCTAAGCCTCACGTAAGTTCAGACCAAGGCGAATTCGCGTCAGCAAAGTGAGGCCGCGCAGTGGAGGGGGCTGCGCGGCCTCGCGCCGTCAAGCGCGCGTTCGTCGCCGGGGTCACCCCTGGGAGGGACCGCCCCGCGCGGGCCAAAAACCGTCCGCGGGGCCGAAATTCACTGGCAGAGCGGGCTCGCGCGGTCGCCGCGCGATTTCGGAGCGTAGTTGCGGCACGCCGATGCACGCAGCATCACTTACGAAGGGTTATGGTGGAAACCCCCCCTCGGGCCGGTCCGTCTCCCCCCCACGGACCGGCCCGTTTTTTCTGCCCTGGTTTTTCGGCCCCGGTTAGGGTCAGGGACATGTCGAACCAGTTCCCCCCGCCGCAGCCTCCCCAGTACCCGCAGAACTCCCAGCAGGGACTGCCGGGTTACCCCGGTCCCGCGCAGGATCCCGGATACGGAAGCGGATACGGATACGGATTCGCGCCGCAGCACCCGCAGACGATGCCGGGCGTCGTGCGCGCCGCGCAGATAGTGCTGTGGTCGCTCGCCGGGCTCGGTGTGCTCGGCATCACCGCCGCGGGCGCCCTCGGGGGCGCGAGGCTGGCGGGCGCGGTGACCGCCGCGTACATCTTCTTCTTCATCTGCGCGGGCTTCGCCTTCAACTTCGGGAAGGCGGGCAACGGCGCACGGGTCACCTGCATCGTGCTGATGAGTGTGGAGATCCTCGTCGCGCTCGGCACCCTGGGCCGCGGGGGCGGGGGTGCGGTGGTCGCGCTCGGCGCCGCCATCGCCGTGATCATCCTGCTGTCGCAGGGGGCCGCGGGCGCCTGGTTCAAGCGCCCGCGCACCCCCTACGGCCCCTGACCGGGCAGGGGATCAGGAGCGGTCGGCCCAGATGTTGGTGCCGGGCGTCGACACCGCGAACGTGTCGATCTCGGCCAGCTCCGACTCCGTGAGCTTCGCGCCGGACAGCGCCGCGACGTTCTCCTCCAGCTGCTTCACGCTGGACGCCCCGATGAGCGCCGACGTCATCCGCTCGTCCCGCAGCACCCAGTTGAGGGCGAGCTGGGCGAGCGACTGGCCGCGGCGGGACGCGATGTCGTTCAGGCCGCGCAGGCGGCGCAGCACCTCGTCGCTCAGGAGGTTCGGGTCCAGGGACTTGCCCTGGGTCGCGCGCGAGCCCTCGGGGATGCCCTTCAGGTACTTGTTCGTGAGCAGGCCCTGGGCGAGCGGGACGAAGGAGATGCAGCCCATGCCCTCGGTCTCGAGGGTGTCGAGCAGGCCGTCGTCCTCGGTCCAGCGGTTGATCATCGAGTACGAGGGCTGGTGGATCAGGGGGCGCACCCCCATCTCCCGCAGCAGGCGCGCCGCTTCGGCGGTCTGCTCGCTGTTGTACGAGCTCACGCCCACATAGAGGGCCTTGCCCTGCTGGACCGCCGAGGCCAGCGCGCCCATCGTCTCCTCGAGCGGGGTGTCCGGGTCGAAGCGGTGCGAGTAGAAGATGTCGACGTAGTCCACGCCCATGCGCTTCAGGGAGGCGTCGAGCGACGACATCAGGTACTTGCGGGAGCCCCACTCGCCGTACGGGCCGGGGTGCATGAGGTAGCCCGCCTTGGTCGAGATGACCATTTCGTCCCGGTATGCCGCGAAGTCCTGCGCGAAGATCTTGCCGAAGTTGAGCTCCGCCGAACCGGGCGGCGGGCCGTAGTTGTTCGCCAGGTCGAAGTGGGTGACGCCCAGGTCGAAGGCGCGGCGCAGGATGGCCCGCTGGGACTCCAGGCTCTTGTCGTCGCCGAAGTTGTGCCACAGGCCGAGGGAGATCGCGGGCAGCTTCAGGCCGCTGCGGCCCGTGCGCCGGTATTCCATCGAGTCGTAGCGTTCAGGAACCGCGCGGTACAGAGACGTGTCGTTCATGGGTACGAAGCTACGTCAGACCGGGGTCACCCCCGGGCCGAGGGCCGCCCGTTCAGCGGTAGGGTGTCGCCCTCGGGGACCGCCGTCTGCATGGAGGGGCTGAACACGTGAACCTGCGCGACCTGGTGTACGGACTTTACGCACGCCGGGTGGAGGGCCGTCTCGACCACGACCAGGTGCCGAAGCACATCGGTGTCATCCTCGACGGCAACCGGCGCTGGGCCAAGGCGTCCGGGGGCACCACCGAGCAGGGCCACCAGGCGGGCGCGTACAAGATTGAGGAGTTCCTCGGCTGGTGCGCCGAGACGGACGTCGAGGTCGTCACGCTGTGGATGCTGTCGACGGACAACTTCGACCGCCCGGAAGAAGAGCTGACCCCGCTGCTCGGCATCATCGAGGCGACCGTCCGCTCCCTGGCCGAGGACGGGCGCTGGCGCGTCCACCACGTCGGCACCCTCGACCTGCTGCCCGCCCGCACCCAGACGGTGCTCAAGGAGGCGGAGGAGGCCACCGCCTCCAATCGAGGGATACTGGTCAACGTCGCCGTCGGCTACGGCGGGCGCCAGGAGATCGCCGACGCGGTCCGCTCGCTGCTCCTCGAAGGGGCCGAGCAGGGTGCCACGTTCGAGGAGCTCGCGGAGAGCGTCGACGTCGGCCTGATCTCCAAGCACCTCTACACGAGCGGCCAGCCGGACCCCGATCTGGTGATCCGAACGAGTGGAGAGCAGCGCCTGTCCGGCTTCATGCTCTGGCAGTCGGCTCACTCTGAGTACTACTTCTGTGAAGTCTTCTGGCCCGCCTTCCGCAAGGTCGACTTCCTTCGGGCGCTGCGTGATTACGCCGCGCGCCACCGTCGCTACGGGGGATGACCGTCCCGGCGGGACTGGGGTCGGGGTAACCAAGAGTTAACCAACGCGCCGTCATATGCCATGGCATGGCTGCGCTTGTTCGAGGGAATAAGCCTTCCAGGTCGACGTCCGGCAGTTCCAGGTAGGGACGTCGCATCTCAGCGGACGGCACGGGGCCGTCCGCCCGGGAGGCCCTTTGCACCAGGACGACCGCGCGGGAAGCGAACTCCCCGCCGGGACTTGGGAGGGCCGGATCTCGGCCCGTGCGGCGGGGCCGCTGACCGGCCGGAGTTTCTCCCGCCCTCACCCGGCCCAGCATCCCTCTGTCGCTCCCCGACCTCATCCGAGGGGGTACGTCCTTCCGTGGTGACCAGCACAAAGCGCCGCATGCCCGACAGGCGCACCTATGTTCTCGACACCAGCGTCCTGCTGGCCGACCCGAACGCCCTGACCCGCTTCGACGAGCACGAAGTCGTGCTCCCCGTCGTCGTGGTGACGGAGCTGGAGGCCAAGCGGCACCATCCGGAGCTCGGCTACTTCGCCCGGCAGGCCCTGCGCCTGCTCGACGACTTCCGCATCCGGCACGGCCGCCTCGACGCCCCCATCCCCATCGGGGAACTGGGCGGATCCCTGCGTGTCGAGCTCAACCACTCCGATCCCGGCGTGCTCCCGGCCGGCTACCGATTGGGGGACAACGACTCCCGGATCCTCGCCGTCGCCCGCAACCTCCAGGCCGAGGGGTACGACGTCACCGTCGTCTCCAAGGACCTGCCGCTGCGGATCAAGGCGTCGTCGGTCGGGCTGCTCGCGGAGGAGTACCGCGCCGAGCTCGCCATCACGGACTCCGGCTGGACCGGAATGTCCGAACTGACCCTTTCCGGCGAGCAGGTTGACCTTCTCTTCGAGGAGGAGAGCCTGTACGTGCCGGAGGTCTCCGAGCTGCCCGTGCACACCGGGCTCACCATCCACTCGGAGAAGGGCAAGGCGCTCGGCCGCGTCACGGCGGAGGGCAACGTCCGCCTCGTGCGCGGGGACCGGGACGCCTTCGGGCTCAAGGGGCGCAGCGCCGAGCAGCGGGTCGCGCTCGATCTGCTCCTCGACCCGGACGTCGGCATCGTGTCGATGGGCGGGCGCGCGGGCACCGGCAAGTCGGCGCTCGCGCTCTGCGCCGGGCTGGAAGCGGTCCTGGAGCGTCGGCAGCACCAGAAGGTGATGGTCTTCCGGCCGCTGTACGCGGTGGGCGGGCAGGAGCTCGGCTATCTGCCCGGCACGGAGGCCGAGAAGATGGGGCCGTGGGCGCAGGCCGTCTTCGACACCCTCGGCTCGGTCGCGGGCAAGGAGGTCATCGAGGAAGTGGTGGCGCGCGGGATGCTCGAAGTGCTCCCGCTCACCCATATCCGCGGGCGCTCGCTCCATGACGCCTTCGTGATCGTGGATGAGGCCCAATCCCTGGAGAGGAACGTTCTTCTGACCGTTCTGTCCAGGATCGGGGCGAACTCCCGTGTCGTCCTCACCCATGACGTCGCCCAGCGCGACAACCTCCGAGTGGGCCGGTACGACGGGGTAGTTGCCGTCGTCGAGAAGCTGAAGGGCCATCCGCTCTTCGCGCATGTCACGCTCACCCGCTCGGAGCGGTCGCAGATCGCGGCCCTGGTGACCGAAATGCTGGAGGACGGCCACATCTGACGTACTCCGGCCCGCTCGGTCCCACTTCACAGTGGTTACGCGGGAGTTGGCGCCGCCTGGCGAAGCGAGAGAGCTTAGCCGGGCGGCGTCTTCGCGTTCGCCGCTTTCCGGAAAACTCCTGGGGCAAACGGGGTGTGAGCTTTCACACGCAACGGAGAATTGCCTTGCGGCGTCCGGCTACGGCAGAGTCTCAGTCCTGTCAGGCCCCGCATACGACACACCTGTGCCCCCAGCGGCACTGCAACTCATGCACCACAGAACTTCATAGTGACCGTCGTATGCCGCCCGAGCACCAAGCGGCACTCCCGTAACGGGAGTTGTCCACCGGGCCCGTGCCTCCTGTGACCGAGCAACAAGTGGAGGCCAGCGTCAGGGGCACGATTGCGTCCGCGAGGTCACCTATGCGGGCGACGCTGGAAGGAAACCGTGTGAGCCGGATTTCGGTCCGGGGATTCGCAGTGGCCTCGGCCACGGCGGTCACCACCGTCGGCGCTGTCGTGGGCGTTGCCTCGGGCAACACCCAGCACTCGAGCTCGAACGACCTCGAGGCAACGGCGAGCGACGCGACTCTCCTCGCAGACATACCCGCGGGCCAGCAGGCCCAGGTGCAGGGCGCTTCCCTGTCGCAGCAGGCCGACGCACAGGCCGCGGCTGCCGACACGGCCGCCAAGAAGACTGCGGCGGAGGCAGCGCGCAAGCAGGCGGCCGAAGACGCGATCGCGAAGCAGAAGGCCGCGGCCAAGGCGGAGAAGGAAGAAGCCGCCAAGAAGGCCGCGGAGAAGAAGGAGCGTGAGGAGGCCGCCGAGACCAAGGCCAGCCGCTCCTCCTCGCGGGACGCCTCCGACTTCGCCAAGCAGAGCTCGTACACGGTCGCGCAGGTCCAGGCGATGGCACGGCAGATGGTCCCGGCGGACCAGTTCCAGTGCTTCAGCAACATCGTCAACCACGAGTCGACCTGGAACTACAAGGCCAGCAACCCCGGTTCGGGTGCCTACGGCCTCGTCCAGGCGCTGCCCGGTTCCAAGATGGCGTCCGCCGGCGCCGACTGGCAGACCAACCCGGCCACACAGATAAAGTGGGGCCTCGGCTACATGAACGACCGGTACGGCAGCCCCTGCGGTGCCTGGAACTTCTGGCAGGCCAACAGCTGGTACTGAGCCCCACCCGGCTTGTGCCGCGCTCAACCTTTCGAGGCCCCTCACCGTCCTTCGGTGAGGGGCCTCGTCCGTGTACGGTTCAGGAGCGCCAGGGGGGAGCAGTGGGGACAGACGGGGGTAGAGGACGGATCATGTCGCGAATTCCAGGGTGGCTCGGCCGGATCGGCGCGGGCCTGACCCGGATGGGAGAGCGGTTGGGCGAGGCGGAGGCCGAGGTGGAGGCCGATGCCTCACCCGACGGCAAGTCCGCCCACCGGGCCGACGGCTCGGCCCCGACCGACTCGCACCGCCCCTCCGCTTCCACCACCTCCGCCTCCGGCGCTGCTTCTCCCTCCGGCGCTGCTTCTCCCTCCGGCGCTGCTTCTCCCTCCGGCGCTGCTTCTCCCTCTGCCTCCGCCTCCGACGAGGCGGGCTTCGACGGGCAGGTGCCCGCGCCGCCCCAGTACGCGCCCGCCATAGCGGCCAGGCCCGACCCCGTCGCGGCCGTGCCGTGGGGGATGCGGGTCGCGGCCGAGGCCGGGTGGCGGCTGCTCGTCCTCGCGGGCACCGTGTGGGTGCTGATGAAGGTCATCAGCGCCGTGCAGCTGGTGGTGCTCGCCTTCGTCGCGGCGCTCCTCATCACCGCGATGCTCCAGCCGACGGTCGCGCGCCTGAAGAACCTCGGTCTGCCCCGCGGCCTCGCCACCGCCGTCACCGCGATCCTCGGCTTCGTGGTGATGGGCCTGGTCGGCTGGTTCGTGGTGTGGCAGGTCATGGAGAACATCGACACGCTCTCCGACCAGGTCCAGAGCGGCATCGACGATCTGCGCAAGTGGCTCCTCAACAGCCCCTTCCATGTGACGGAAGACCAGATCAACGAGATCGCGAAGTCGCTGCGCGAGGCGATCGGCGCGAACACGGACGAGATCACGTCGGCCGGTCTGGAGGGCGTGACGGTCATTGTCGAGACGATGACGGGCATTCTGCTCACGATGTTCTCGACCCTCTTCCTGCTGTACGACGGGAAGCGGATCTGGCAGTGGGTCCTGAAGCTGGTGCCGGCGGCGGCGCGGCCCGGGATCGCGGGGGCGGGGCCGCGGGCGTGGCGGACGCTGACCGCGTATGTGCGGGGCACGGTGATAGTGGCCCTGATCGACGCCATCTTCATCGGGCTCGGGATCTACTTCCTCGGCGTCCCGATGGCCGTGCCGCTGGCCGTCTTCATCTTCCTGTTCGCGTTCATCCCGCTGGTGGGCGCGGTCATCTCCGGGGCGTTGGCCGTCGTCGTCGCGCTGGTCACGCAGGGCGTGTTCGTGGGCGTCATGACGCTGGTGGTCGTGCTCGCGGTGCAGCAGATCGAGGGGCACATCCTGCAGCCGTTCATCCTGGGGCGGGCCGTGCGGGTGCATCCGCTGGCCGTGGTGCTCTCGGTGGCGGCGGGTGGGCTGGTCGCCGGGATCGGCGGGGCTGTTGTCGCGGTGCCGTTGGTCGCCGTGACGAACACGGTGGTCGGGTACTTGCGGGCGTATGCGCGGGAGGCGGCGCTGAAGCAGGCGCCGCAGCCGCGGGGGGCCACGGCGGTGGAGGTCGCGCCGGTGGAGCCGACGGCGTCTTCGTCTGCGTCTTCGGGTGCGGGGAGTGGGGGCTGAGCCCTCGCCTCCGGACGGGCTAGAGATAGCCCCTCCGGCGATACAGGCCCACCCAGGGCCGGCGGAGTCGGCGGATTCGGGAACGGGCGGGGTCGGGGGAGACGAAACGCAGTCGGCCCACCCGGGAGGTTCCGGGTGGGCCAACGTGCGTAGCCAAGCGGCGCGTTACGCCAGGACCGACTCCGCGTCCAGCGTCGCGCCGACCGCCTGGAGGACCGACGCGATCTTCACGGCCTCCTGGATCGTCTCGCGGTCCACGCCCGCCTTGCGGAGCACCTGCTCGTGCGAGTCCAGGCACTGGCCGCAGCCGTTGATCGCCGAGACGGCGAGGGACCAGAGCTCGAAGTCGACCTTCTCCACGCCCGGGTTGCCGATGACGTTCATCCGCAGGCCCGCCCGCATCGTCCCGTACTCCGGGTCGGAGAGCAGGTGGCGCGTGCGGTAGAAGACGTTGTTCATCGCCATGATGGCGGCGGCCGACTTCGCGGCCGTGTACGCCTCGGGGGAGAGGTTCGCCTTCGCCTCGGGCTCCAGCTCGCGCAGCACCCGCGGCGAGCGCGACGCGATCGCGCACGCCAGCACCGTGCCCCACAGCTGCTGCTGCGGAAGCTCGCTGTTGCCGATGACCGAGCCCAGGTTGAGCTTCAGGTCCTTCGCGTAGTCCGGTATGGCGGACTTCAGTTCGTCGAGAGCCATGTCAGTTACCTGAGCCCCGTCACTCGCCCGAGAGGAGCGCGACCGGGTCCAGGGTCTCGTCGCCCTTGCTCCAGTTGCACGGGCACAGCTCGTCCGTCTGGAGAGCGTCGAGGACCCGGAGGACCTCCTTGGGGTTACGGCCGACGGAGCCGGCGGTCACCATCGTGAACTGGATCTCGTTGTTCTGGTCGACGATGAAGACGGCGCGCTGCGCGAAGCCGTCCTCGCCCTCGATGCCGAGGTCACGCATGAGCTCGTGCTTCGAGTCGGCCAGCATCGGGAAGGGCAGGTCGGTGAGGTCCGGGTGGTCCTTGCGCCAGGCGTGGTGCACGAACTCGGAGTCGCCGGAGAAGCCGAGGACCTGGGCGTCACGGTCGGCGAACTCGTCGTTCAGCTTGCCGAAGGCCGCGATCTCGGTCGGGCACACGAAGGTGAAGTCCTTGGGCCACGCGAAGACGATCTTCCACTTGCCCTCGTAGGTCTTGTGGTTGATCTGCTCGAACTCCGAGCCCTTCTCCAGCGAGACACAGGCAGTCAGGTCGAACTCGGGGAACTTGTCACCGACAGTGAGCACGCGCTCTCCTTGCGAACTTGCGAGGCGGAAAGGTGCCTTTTGGGCGCTTTCCAGTGGGTTGGACGGAAACCGATGGTGGCACAGAGTGCATTGATTGCGGAAATAGCTAGAGTGGTGAGAGTTGATCGGAGGTTGTTATCAGTGGTGACCAGTAAGAGGAGCGGGCGGCAGCCGAGTCTGGCCCAGCTGCGTGCCTTCTCCGCCGTCGCCGAGCATCTGCACTTCCGGGACGCCGCCGCCGCGATCGGGATGAGTCAGCCCGCGCTCTCGGGTGCCGTCTCCGCCCTGGAGGACGTGCTCGGGGTGACGCTGCTCGAGCGCACCACGCGCAAGGTGCTGCTCTCGCCCGCGGGGGAGCGGCTCGCCGTACGGGCGAAGGTCGTGCTCGACGAGGTGGGCGCGCTCCTCGAAGAGGCCGATGCCGTGCGGGCGCCCTTCACGGGGGTGCTGCGGCTCGGGGTCATCCCGACCGTCGCGCCCTATCTGCTGCCCACCGTGCTCACCCTCGCGCACGAGAAGTACCCGGACCTGGACCTTCAGGTGCATGAGGAGCAGACGTCGTCGCTGCTGGAGGGCCTGTCCGCCGGGCGGCTCGACCTGTTGCTGCTCGCCGTGCCGCTGGGGGTGCCCGGGATCACCGAACTGCCGCTGTTCGACGAGGACTTCGTGCTCGTCACGCCCCTCGACCACTGGCTCGGAGGGCGGGAGGGCATTCCTCGGGACGCGCTGAAGGAGCTCCATCTGCTGCTGCTCGACGAGGGGCACTGCCTGCGCGACCAGGCCCTGGACATCTGCCGGGAGGCGGGGCGCGCCGATGCGCCGGTCACCACCACCGCCGCCGGGCTCTCCACGCTGGTGCAGCTCGTGGCCGGCGGGCTCGGGGTGACGCTGCTGCCGCGGACCGCCGTACGCGTGGAGACCAGCCGGAGCAGTCAGCTGCTCACCGGGTTCTTCGCCGAGCCCGCGCCCACCCGGCGGATCGCGCTCGCGATGCGGACCGGGGCCGCGCGGGCGGCGGAGTACGAGGAGCTGGCGGGGGCCCTGCGGGAGGCCGTACGGCCGTTGCCGGTACGGGTCGTGTGATCGCGTGACCGAGTGATCTGATCGCGTGACCGGCTGACCTCGTACCGGCAACGGGCCGTACGGCAGCGGGAGTTACTCCGTGCGCAGGCCGTCCGGGCGCATCATGCGCCACAGCGGTGGCAGGCTCAGCAGCGTCACCACCGCGACCATCGCGGCGCCCGCGCCCATCAGGGGCAGGAAGACCCACCAGTCGGTGGCCGTCTTCTGGATCATGCGGACCATGACCTGGCCGAGCGCCAGGCCGCCCCCGACCGCGACGGCCAGGCCCAGCGCCACCGGGATCGCCGTCTGCCACAGGAGCGAGAGCGCCATCGAGCCGCGCCTGGTGCCGAAGGCGGTGAGGACCGCCAACAGCCGCTTGCGCTCGCGCAGTTGCTCGATCATCGAGACCAGCATGGACGAGGCGATCAGGACCATGGTGGCCATGGCGCCGATCTGCAGGCCCCGATGGACCGTCGCGTACTGCTTGTCGCGCTCGATCATCTTGATGGTGTAGACCGAGGCCATCGGGTCGACGCGGGCCGCCGTGTTGCGCACGTACTCCTCCGCGTCCGGCATCGACTGGTCGACCTGGACCAGCGCATGGGTGGAGGCCCCGACCATGCGCTGCACGTCGATGGCGCCGGGCGTCGCGTAGATGCCGTCGTAGCGGTCGCCCGCCGGGTCGGGCCGCGAGGTGATGGTGCTCGTCGACTTCGGCAGCGTCCACGGCTCGTGCTTGCCGTGCCCCTTGCCCGCGTAGTCGCCCCAGCTGTCGCTGTTGAGGTCGATCTCCTTGCCGGGGCGCGCGGTCTGCTCCATCCACTCGTCCTGCTCGTGGTCGCCGCCGCGCACGATGAACGTGTCGCCGTCCTTGCAGGACTTCACGTGGGCGATCTCGCGCAGGGTGGCGCAGCTGCCGACCGAGAGTTCGGTGGTGGGCCGGATGTCGTCCTTCGGGTTCTTCAGCGGGCCCGGCTTGACGACGTACGACTCGACGCGGCCGATGACGCTCTTGACGCCCTTCGTGGCGCGGAACTCGTCGATCATGCGCTGGGCGAGCTCGCCGCTGGCCTGCTGCGAGTTGACGTTGATCTGGGCGCGGCGCGGGTTCGCGTCGGTGACCTTGTTGAAGTCGTCGTGCATGGACGCGAAGAGCATCTGCAGGGCGATCGCGCCCGCCACCGCGACCGTGATCCCGCTGATCGCGCGGGCCGCGTTGCCGCTGTTCAACTGGAGCCTGCGGGTGGCCAGTTGCCAGGGGACCGGGCCGCCGCGCAGCCGGGACACGACCGCCTCGACCAGCCACGGCAGGAGCGTGGCGAAGCCGATCAGGGTGAGCGTCGCGCCGCCCGCGATGGTGAAGACGTTCACGTCGTACGTGGCCGCGTTCACCCGGTCCGTGGAGAGCAGCACCGCGATGCCGATGACGGGCAGCGCGAGCCGCCACCACAGGCGGCGCTTGCGGGGCGCCGAGTGCCGGAAGACGCCGAGCGGTTCGATGCTGACCGCGCGCAGCGAGATCAGCGTGACCACGACGGCGGTGACCGGCACGGCGACCACGATCAGGGCGGCAAGGGCGGGCACCGGCGTCACGTCGGACGGGAACGCGTTGATCCGCTCCATGTCGATGACGCCGACCAACTGCCGGATCAGGACGAAGAACCCGGCGCCCGCGACGAGGCCGAGGAGCGAGCCGAAGAGGGCCTCGCCCGCGGCGATCCGGCGCACTCCGCGGGCGTCGGCGCCGACCAGGCGCAGCGCGGCCAGGCGCCGGTCGCGGCGCTCGCCGCCGAACCGCACGGCCGTGCCGATGAAGATCATGACCGGGGTGAGCAGCACCACGCAGATCATCACGACCAGGACGACGAGGAGCGGGTCGAGCGGTTCACCGTCGACGTGGGAGCCGAAGTCCGCGGTGCGGTGGGCGCCCTCGCCGATCCGGAGGGCGTCGGAACCGGCGTAGTAGTAGAGCTCCTTGGGGCCGATGAGGCCCGCGTCGCCGATGGTGCCGGTGATGCGGTAGCGGTCGAAGCGCTCCTTGAGGAGCTTGCCGTCGGAGCTGTTCAGCAGGTCGCGCAGGGCGGGCGAGACCACCATCTCGCCGGGCGCGGGCAGCTTGCCCACGCCGGGCGGCAGGACCGGGTGGCCGCCTTCCGCCTGGAGCAGGCGGCCGTTGATCGTGGAGTCGCGGTAGTCGGTGTTCGCGTCGATCAGCAGGACCGTGGAGTCGGAGCGGTCGACCTTCTTGCCGCTGAAGACGTCGGCGGCCTGGCGGGCGTCGGCGCGGGCGTTCCGGTGCTGCAGCAGGTCCGGAACGGAGGCCGCGCCGAGCAGCAGGGCCACGCCGAGGCCGACGCCGACCGCGGTGAGGATGGTGCGGATCCAGCCCTCGCGGCCGCCGCCGACCGCGAAGCGCATGCCCATGAGCAGGTCGCGGCCCCAGGCGCGGACGCCCTTCGGGGCGGTGTCCTCGATCACCGGCGGCGCCGCGGGGCGCGTACGGGTGGCGCTCATACGAGTCGCTCCATGTCACGGGACTTGCCGTCGCGCACGACGATCTCGCGGTCCGAGTAGGCGGCGACGCGGGTCTCGTGCGTGACGAGGACCACGGCCGCGTTGGTGGAGCGGGCGGCGTCGGTGAGGAGCTCCATCACGCGCTCGCCGTTGAGGGAGTCGAGGGCGCCGGTCGGCTCGTCGGCGAAGAGCACGCGCGGGCTCGTGGCGAGCGCGCGGGCGACCGCCACGCGCTGGCCCTGGCCGCCGGAGACCTCACCGGGCCGCTTGCCGCTCACGTCGTCGACCTCGAGGCGCTCCATCCAGGTCAGCGCGGTCCGCTCGGCGTCCTTGCGCTTCGCGCCGTTGAGCCGCAGCGGCAGCGCCACGTTCTCCACGCAGGTCAACTCCGGCACCAGCTGGCCGAATTGGAAGACGAAGCCGAACTCGCTGCGGCGCAGGGCGCTGAGCTGGGCGTCCGGGAGCCCGGCGAGCTCACGGCCGTTGTACGTGATCGAGCCCTCGTCCGGCCGGACGATCCCGGCGAGGCAGTGCAGCAGCGTCGACTTGCCGGAGCCCGAGGGGCCCATGACGGCGACGACCTCGCCCGGGTGGATGGAGAATTCGGCGCCGTCGAGCGCGGTCGTCGGACCGTACGCCTTGCGCAGGCCGGTGGCGGCCAGGAGGGAACCTGCGGGGGTCATGCGGAGCGAACCTCCTGGGCGAGCTTGCCGAGGCGCGCGGAGGTGAGCTCCAGCCAGCGCAGGTCGGCTTCGAGATGGAAGAGGGCGTGGTCGCAGATCAGCTGGTCGGCGAGGTCGCCCTTGCGCTTGCGGTCGGTGAGGATCCGCATGAGCCGGAGGTGCTCGGCGCGCTGGGTGTCGAGTATCGCGGTCGCGTCGCGCTCGGTGAGGAGGGCGAGGACCACCTTGGTGTAGAGGGTGGACTGGAGGTACGGCTCGGGCTTCTCCGGCGTCGCGAGCCAGCGCTGTACGTCGGTGATCCCCGCCTCGGTGATCGCGTACCGCTTCCGCTCCGGTCCGCCGCCGGCCTCCACGCCGTCGACCTCGACCAGGCCGTTCTTCAGGAGGCGGGACATGGTCGAGTAGACCTGCCCGTAGTGCAGCGGCTTGTCGTGGCCGAACTTGTCGTCGAAGGCGCGCTTGAGGTCATAGCCGTGGCGGGGCCCGGACTCGAGCAGGCCGAGGAGAGTGTGACCGATGGACATGAGGAGCACTGTACATGGTGTGTATACGTGCGGTGTATACCCCGGGTGTAGAGCTCACAGGTTCCGGGGTGGGGGCAACCTTCCGGGCCCTGGGATCGTCGGTTTCATAGGGGATGAGTACCGGTTCCGGTGGGACAGGTGCTGATTGTCACGTCCGGAAAAGACCGGATCGGCAGACCTTTGCCCCAAGGTGCGGTGTTAGCTTCATGAGCTGACTTGCCAGGAGCACCAGAAGCACCAGGACGACACGGAAGCGGAGCACTCACAGTCATGGGCCGAGCGGAAGACCGACAAGCGCGGCAGCGCGGCGCGCGCCGGGCAGCGCGGGGGCGCTCGTCCGGCGGTGGGGCGGGCACGAGCGGCAGCGGCACGGCCGCGCCCGACAGCAAGAGCGGCACCGGGACCGCGACGGCGAGCCGGAGCGAGGGCGCCCGGAAGCGGGCCGCCAAGCCCAAGAAGACCGGCATACGCCGCTTCTTCACCTGGAAGAAGATCCTCGGCGCCTTCTTCGGCGTGATCCTGCTCGGCATGCTCAGCTTCGTCGTGCTCTACCTGGTCATCGACATACCGGAGGGCAACGCCGCGGCCCGCAAGCAGAGCAACGTCTACAAGTACAGCAACGGCGAGGTCATAGCCCGCACCGGCGACATCAACCGCGAGGTCGTCGACCTGGACAAGGTCCCGAAGGACGTCCAGCGGACCTTCGTCGCCGCCGAGAACAAGTCGTTCTACAAGGACCAGGGCGTCGACTTCAAGGGCACCGCCCGCGGCGTCCTCAACACGGTGACCGGCAAGGGCAAGCAGGGCGGCTCGACCATCACCCAGCAGTACGTGAAGAACTACTACCTCGACCAGGACCAGACGGTCACCCGCAAGCTCAAGGAACTGGTCATCTCGCTGAAGGTGGACCGCGAGAAGAACAAGGACGACATCCTCGCCGGTTACATCAACACCAGCTACTACGGCCGCGGCGCCTACGGCATCCAGGCCGCTGCCCAGGCGTACTACAACAAGGACGCCGAGAAGCTGAACGTGCAGCAGGGCGCCTATCTCGCCGCCCTCCTCCAGGCCCCGAACCAGTACGACTGGGCGCTCGCCTCCGACACCGGCAAGCGGCTCGCCAAGGCCCGCTGGAACTACGTGCTCGACAACATGGTCGAGGAGGGCTGGCTGGACTCCGGCAAGCGCGCGGGCATGAAGTTCCCGACGCCGCACACGCCCAAGCCGCCGAGCGGGGTCAAGGGCCAGACCGGATACCTCATCGAGCAGGCCAAGCGTGAGGTCATGAAGGCCGGCAACCTCTCGGAGAAGCAGTTCGAGGCCGGCGGCTACACGATCACGCTCAGCATCGACAAGAAGAAGCAGCAGCAGCTCGAGAAGGCCGTCAACAAGAAGCTCAACGCCAAGCTCGACCCCAAGAAGAACAAGGCCGACGCCCGGGTGCAGGCGGGCGCCGCGTCCGTCGACCCGAAGACCGGCAAGGTCCTCGCGATGTACGGCGGCCGCAACTACATCGGGCACTACACGAACAACGCCACCCGCCGCGACTACCAGGCCGCCTCCACCTTCAAGCCGCTGATCCTCGCGGCCGCCCTGGAGAACGGCTCGACGACCCAGTCCGGCAACCCGATCACGGCGAACACCATCTACGACGGCACCAGCAAGCGCCCCGTCGTCAAGGACGGCAAGAAGGTCGGCTTCGCGCCGCCCAACGAGGACGGCCGCAGCTACGGCCAGGTCAACGTCCAGAAGGCGATGAACAAGTCCATCAACTCCGTCTTCGCGCAGATGGGCGTCGACGTCGGCATGGACAAGGTCATGGAGACCGCGGGCAAGCTCGGCATGGACGTCGAGGGGCTGCAGGCCGTGCCCGCCCAGACCCTCGGTTCGATGGGTGCGAGCCCGCTGGAGATGGCGGGCGTGTACGCGACGCTCGACAACCACGGCAAGAAGGTCACCCCGTCGATCGTGAAGTCGGTCGAGCACAAGGACCGCCAGATCGACCTGCCGGACCCGATCGGCGAGCAGGTCGTCAAGCGCGGTGTCGCCGACTCGATCACCTCGGTCCTCACCGGCGTGGTCGACGACGGAACCGGCCACGCGGTGCGCGACGACGAGCAGGACGTCGCGGGCAAGACCGGTACCTCGGACGACAACAAGTCGGCCTGGTTCACCGGCTACACGCCGAAGCTCGTCACCTCGGTCGGCCTCTTCGGTGAGGCGCCCAAGGGCGACGGCACGTACAAGCAGGGCCAGCAGGTGTCCATGAAGGGCGCCGGCGGTCTGCCCCGCGTCGACGGCGGCAGCTTCCCGGCGGAGATCTGGGCGGCGTACACCTTCGACGCGATGGGCTCGCCCAGCGAGTTCGACCTGGACACGGACATGGGCGCCGCCATCGCGCCCACCACCGAGCCGACGACGCAGGCCCCGCAGACCCCGACGACCGAGCCGACGAAGCCGACCCAGAAGCCGACCGAGACGCCGACGAAGCCGACCGAGACGCCGACGACGAAGCCGCCGACGCAGACCCCGACCACGCAGCCGCCGACGCAGGACCCGACGACGGAGCCGCCGACCGACGACCCGACCCAGACGTGGATCCCGGACCCGCCGGACGATCCGCGCCGGGGGCCGGGCAAGAACTAGGGCGCCCGGGCGCGGGACGGGAACGCGCGGGAAGGTGGTCGGGTCCGGCTCAGCTCCGGTTGAGCTCGAACCAGACCACCTTTCCGTTGCTCAGGCGCGTCGCGCCCCACCGCCGCGCCAGCTTGTTGACCAGGTACAGCCCGCGTCCGCCCTCGTCCGTGGCGCGAGCCTGCCGCAGCCGGGGGAGCTGGCCGACGTCGTCGCCGACCTCGCAGCGCAGCACGTCGGTGCGGAGCAGCCGCAGCGTGATGGGCCGCGACGCGTACCGCACGGCGTTGGTCACGACCTCGCTGACGAGCAGCTCCACCGAGTCCGACAGCTCCTGCAGGTCCCAGCGCTCCAGGGCGCTGCGGGCCAGGCGGCGGGCGCGTGAGGGCGTGGTCTCCTCCGGTTCCAGGAACCAGTACGCGACGTCGCTGGGCGCGATCCCGTCGAAGCGGGCGGCGAGGAGCGCGATGTCGTCGTCCCGGTCGCCCGGTCCGAGCATGTCGAGCACCTCGTCGCAGAGGGCCTCCAGGGGCGGCGGGTGGTCCGGACCCGTCAACTGGGCCGTGGCGGCGAGACGTTCACGCAGCTGCTCTATGCCGGTCCACACGTCCCGCAGGCGCGACTCGACCAGCCCGTCGGTGTACAGGAGCAGGGTGGCCCCGGCGGGCGCGTCCAGCTCGACGGCCTCGAAGTCCACTCCGCCCACGCCGATGGGGGCGCCCGGCGGCACCCGCAGCACCTCCGCGCGACCGCCCAAGTGCAGGAGCACCGGCGGCGGATGGCCCGCGTTCGCGATGGTGATGCGGTGCGAGACCGGGTCGTAGACCGCGTACAGACAGGTGGCCATGCGGTCGGAGCCGAGCCGCTGGGCCTGCTCGTCCAGGTGGTGCAGGACCTCCTGCGGGGGCAGGTCGAGCCCGGCGAGGGTCTGTGCGGTCGTGCGCAGCTGGCCCATGATCGCCGCCGAGGTCATGGAGTGGCCCATGACATCGCCCACGACGAGGGCAACTCGGCTGCCGGGCAAGGGAATCGCGTCGTACCAGTCACCGCCCACGCGAGCGGTCTCGGCGGCCGGGAGGTAGCGCGAGGCGAGCCGCACGCCGGTGGGCCGGGGCAGCGTCTCGGGGAGCATGGTGCGCTGCAGCTCGTCGGCGATGTACGCCTCGCGCCCGTACAGGACGGCCTTGTCGATGCCGAGGGCGCTGTGCGTGGCGAGCTGGGCGGCGACCAGCAGGTCGTCGCCCTCGAACGCGTGCCGGTCCGGGCGGCGCAGGAACACGGCGGCGCCGATCACCCGCCGCCGGCCGCGCAGCGGCGCCAGGATGGCCCGGCGCGCACCCGGCACGGTCCGTCCCTCGCCGAGGAGTTCGGTCAGGGCGGCGCGGGCCGCCGCGGAGTCCGCGAAGACCGGGCGCACCCCGCGCAGCACCTCGGCGAGCGCCCCGCCGAGGTGGACCTCGCACAGCTCGGCGCCCGCGACGATGTCCGCCTGCACGGGCAGCGCGGGCAGGCGGCTGCCTTCGGTGTCCTGCTCCTCGGCGCCCTCCTCGATCATGCGGAGCCGGTCGGTGCGGCGCAGCCGAAGGACCAGCGGGCCCACGGGCCGCTCGTCGCCGACGGGCAGCGGGTCGCGCAGATAGACGAGGATCGCGTCCGAGAACGTCGGCACGGTGGCCCGGCACAGGCCCATCACGATCTCGTCCAGGTCTATGCCGCGGGCGATGCGCCGGGTGGCGGCGCCCACGAAGCGCAGCCGGTCGCCGTCGCGGCGCATGGCCGCGGGGCCCGGGGGCCGCGGCTCGCCGGTGCGCCGCTCCTGGCCGTCCGGGGAGCCCGGGGCGCCCGAGGGCCTGGCCTGTTCGGGTCCTGGCTGTGTGGGCACGCCCTCGGAATGGTCCGGGGCGGGCCCGTAGGGCCCTCGGTTGAGGGCGGCGGTGGGAGACGGGTGGGCCTCCGGTCGGGTGTGCTCGGCGCCGTGCGCCGTGCCGTGCGACGTGGCCGCGCCGTCGCCGGCCTGTTCGCCCGCGCGGCCCTGTGGCGGTAAGGCGGCGGCACCGGACGTGGGCGGGGTGGCGTCCGGGGCGCGCAGCATCGCCCCGCGGGGGTCCGCGGGGGCGGTCGGCCGGCCGGCTTTCGCCGTGTGGCCCTCGTGGGGGGTGGCTTGCTCCGTCACGCGTTCAGAATCCGTCCGTCCGGGGCTGCGCGCCGCGCGCGCCGATCAAGCGTTGCACGGGGGGTGCGGGGCGGTCGCCGGAGCCCGCAGGTAACCGGATACCCGGATCGTGTGTCCCGGGAACGGCTCGTCATGCTGGAGGCCGTCGGCGCCGACGCCTTCGGCCTGTCCCGTACGCCCCGGCCTCCCGCGGCCGACGTACGGCTCGTGCACCTCGCTCACGTTCCCGCCACCCCTCGATGACTGTCAGTCAAGCACCGTGCGCTCGCCGCCGGTTGGTGCTCCAGTGCGCTCTTGCGGAGGACGATCCTACGTTTCCCCCGTGGGGGCGCATCAAGGGTCTCATGACGACACGTGCGCGGGCGTACGGTCCCAATCATCCGGCAGTACCGGCACCGACCAGGCGGGGTCGGGGCGCCACTGCTGCCAGTTCTGTGAGAACGGCGGCCCCCAGGACCGGATCACGTCAACCGCGGCCCGCCCGGCCGCGCGCACGTGCCGGGCCGTCGCCGGGTCCATCAGCCCGGCCCGCTGGGCCTGCGCGAACTCGTCCTCGTCCCGCCAGTGCCAACTGCGGTCCGGGTGCACGGAGATGTCCAGGAAGTGGTCCTCGGAGTCGACGCCGCCGGACCACCGCACCAGCGGCTCCTCCAAGTTCACGTACCAGTTCTTGAACCGCCAGCCCGGCTCCCAGAACAGCCACACCGACCACGGCTCACCGGGCCGGGCGAGCTTCAGGACGCCGGAGCCGAACCAGTGGCCGCGGCTGACCGAGCGGGGCTTGGTGTAGCGGGTGGCGAGCGGCTCGTGGTGGACGGGGGTGCCGACGTCCCCGTTCAGGATGACCGGCTTCACGCACTCGGTGCCCGGGGCCATCCAGACGGCGAGCTGCTCCTCGGTGTCCTGCACGACGGTGACGGGACGACAGATGTGGAACCGGGATCCCGCGTTCTCCCGGTACCGCCACAGAATGTGACTCCCAGGAGCCCACCGCTCGGCGCCGGGCCCGGCCCCCGGTCTGCTTCTCGTCGTCGTCCCGTCGTGGTCTGTCATGCACAGATATTAGGTGGCGCGGGCGGTGTGCGTGCCGACCGTTCAGTTGAAGGGGTTGAAGGCCCGCCAACCTTGGGCCCGGCGCCCGCCACCCGTGGGCCCGGCGCCCGCCACCCGTGGGCCCGGCACCCGCTGGCCGCCCCGCGCGGGCTCCTACGGACGGGTCATCCCCAACACGTCGAGCGCGGTGTCCAGTTGCTCCAGCGTCAGCTCGCCGCGGTCCACGTAGCCGGACTCGAGCACGACCTCCCGGATCGTCTTCCGCTCGGCCAGGGACTGCTTGGCGACCTTGGCCGCCGCCTCGTACCCGATGTACTTGTTCAGGGGCGTGACGACGGACGGCGAGGACTCCGCGTACTCGCGGGCCCGCTCGCGGTTCGCGGTGATCCCGTCGACCGTGCGGTCGGCGAGCAGCCGGGAGACGTTGGCGAGCAGCCGGACGGACTCCAGGACGTTCTTCGCGATGACCGGGAGCATCACGTTCAGCTCGAAGTTGCCCGCGGCCCCTGCGGTCGCCACCGTCGCGTCGTTGCCGGTGACCTGTGCGGCGACCATGAGGACCGCCTCCGGGATGACCGGGTTCACCTTGCCCGGCATGATCGACGAGCCGGGCTGGAGGTCGGGCAGGGTGATCTCGGCGAGACCGGTGCGCGGTCCTGACGCCATCCAGCGCAGATCGTTGGCGATCTTCGTCAGGCTCACCGCGATGGTCCGCAGCTGGCCCGAGGTCTCCACGATCCCGTCCCGCGCGCCCTGCGCCTCGAAGTGGTCGCGGGCCTCGGTCAGCGGCAGCCCGGTGGCCCGCGCGACCTCGGCGATGACGGCGGCGGAGAACCCGGGCGGCGTGTTGATGCCGGTGCCGACCGCCGTGCCGCCCAGGGGGAGTTCGGCCAGGCGGGGGAGCGAGGCGCGCAGCCGCTCGACCCCGTGGCGGACCTGCGCCGCGTAGCCGCCGAACTCCTGGCCGAGGGTGACCGGGGTCGCGTCCATCAGGTGCGTGCGGCCGGACTTGACCACGTCCGCGAACTCGGCCGACTTGCGCTCCAGGGCCGCCGCCAGGTGGTCGAGGGCCGGGATCAGGTCGTTCAGGACCGCGCCCGTCGCCGCGATGTGGATCGAGGACGGGAAGACGTCGTTGGACGACTGCGAGGCGTTCACATGGTCGTTGGGGTGCACGTCGTGGCCGAGCCGCTCGGTGGCGAGGGTGGCGAGGACCTCGTTGGTGTTCATGTTGGACGAGGTGCCCGAGCCGGTCTGGAAGACGTCGACCGGGAAGTGCTCGTCCCAGCGGCCCTCGGCGACCTCGGCGGCCGCGTCCGCGATGGCTTCGGCGACGTCCTTGTCGAGCACCCCGAGGGCCGCGTTCACCTTCGCCGCGGCCCCCTTGATCTGTGCGAGCGCCGCGATGTGGGCGCGCTCGATGCGCTGCCCCGAGACGGGGAAGTTCTCCACCGCGCGCTGGGTCTGCGCCCGCCACTTGGCGTGTGCGGGGACCCGCACCTCGCCCATGGAGTCGTGCTCGATCCGGTACGCGTCCCCGGACGCGTCCTGGTCCTTGTCACTCTCGCCGCTGGCCATGCTCCGAACCTACCTCTCCGTTCAACCCCGTTGGAAAGTTGAGCTCTTGTCTATTTCTGGATATTCCCGTCCGCCCCTACTGGCCAGTAGAAGCCGTGGGAGACGGCGGGCGACACCTGCCACGGGGCGGCGCCAACCAGCAGTCCGTACGCCAATCGGGGGCCCTGCGCCCGGCCGCCGACACCGGCCTCTGCCTGGGGCTCTCCGCGTCCAAGGAGCCGCTGGACTCCAGAAGTGCAACGGTTCGGCGAGCCAGCGCTTCGGCTAAGCCTTACGTTCGAAGCATGATCTCAGCACTCTCCGTGGCCGCGGCGGCACTCACCGCGGCGGCCGCGCTCACCCCGGCGGGCGCGCACGCCGCCGCCCAGGACGACGAGATACGCGCGTACTGGACCCCCGCGGCCATGGAGGAGGCGGTCGCCGCTTCCTCCGAGGCCCCACCGGACACCCCTCCCGACGGCGTCTCGTGGACGTACGGCACCGACTCCGTGCGCAACGTCGGCCGCCTCTTCATGGAGCTCCCCGACGGCAAGAAGGCCACCTGCACGGCCGCCGTCGTGGACGCGGACAACCGCGGCGTCATCGCCACCGCCGGGCACTGCGTGCACCTCAAGGCGGCGGGCGGCGCGATGAAGAAGCTGCTGTTCGTGCCCGCGTACGACAAGGGCGCCAAGCCGTACGGGAGTTACGTGGCCAAGGGCGTCGGCGTCGACGACGCCTGGCGCGAGCGCGAGGAGCACAAGGCCGACTTCGCCTTCGTCACGCTCGGGCCCGACGAGAAGGGCCGCGCCGTGCAGAACGTGACCGGCGCCCGCGAGGCCGTCTTCGCCCCCGTGCCCGGCGAGAAGACCGCGCTCGGCTATCCCTTCGTGAAGCCGTACGACGGCGAGACCCTGCAGTACTGCTCCGGACCCACAACACCCGTGCTGGACGGCCGGCTTGTGGGCGGCGAGCAGCTCAAGCCCTGCCGGATGACCAACGGCGCGAGCGGCGGCCCCTGGTACGCGCGCACCGGCGACGGCAAGGACGTCCAGGTCGGCGTCACCAGCGCGCGCCCCACGGAGCCCGGCTTCGAGGACGTGGCCTGGGGCGCGATGTTCGACGGCACGGCACGCGAACTGCACCGGCGGGCGGGCCAGTTGCGCTGACCCCGCCGCACCGGCAGGATCCGCCGGACAGGCCCTAGCTCGCGAACACGAAGAGCGTGAACGCGAAGAAGAGCCCGATCAGGACCGGCCAGTACAGCAGCGTCGGGAGCAGGTTGTCCTTCCACTCCAGGGCGCGGAAGTCGGTGTCGGAGCCGATCAGGATCGCGTTGGCGAAGATGCCCATGATCACGATGTACTGGGCGATCGCGAAGTACTCCAGATACGTCAGGGACGTGTCGCCCGCGATCTCCCGGATCTGCGTCTGGTCCACCACCACGACGAGCAGCAGCGAGACGGCGAAGGAGATCGCGGTCCAGGTGGAGAAGCCGAAGCGCGGGTTCTTGGTGTCGTCCTTGGTGTAGACGAAGAGCGCCAGGAACATGATCGCGGCGATGAAGAAGGACTGCAGCAGCTTGCCCGTCAGCGGCCCGGCCCACTTCCGCTCCATCCCGATGTTGAAGTACAGCTCGGGCGCCGACACGAAGGGCTTGTCCCAGTCCGTCACGCCCTGCGTCATCGTGTAGTTGTGCTGCCCGTAGCTCCAGGCGGTGTAGTACGGCGACCAGCCGCTGGTCACGATGTCCTGGTCGAGGCCGATCTCCCCGTACTTCCAGGGCGGGTACGAGGCGAAGTCCGGCACCAGCACGTCATTGGTGAAGGCGGCGTTGGTCCACAGCCGGAGCCAGATGTTCTGCTTGTCCAGCGGGTACTTCTGGTAGTTGAAGCGCTGGCGCAGCGTCAGGTTGAAGTGCCAGCCCTTGAGCCGCTGCCCGTCGGTGTTCGTGGTGTCGTACGCCTCGTCGAGGCTGTAGCCGTCGGGCGCCTCCGGGAAGACGACCCCCATGTCCTTCTCGGGATAGTCCTTCGGATAGCGCTGCCAGACGTACCCGCTGACCTCGACCTCCTGCGGGTCGGTGAACTTCGCGCCCTGGATGAAGACCCCGGTGGGCACGAGCCGCAGCTTCGCCGTGGGGAAGGTCTTCTTCAGATACGCCCTGCTGTCCCGGTCGTTCATGAGCGGCTTCCCGACGATGGTGTCGGTGACGCGGTCGTGGCTGACGATCTGCCAGACCGCGCCGATGCCGAGCGCGAAGAGCACCGTCGCGACCCCGGACATGAGCGCGTACCGCTTCCCGGAGAGCCCGGCCTGGCCGAACGGCTTCAGGAGCGCCGCGGTGAGGAACAGCACCAGCAGGACGACGCTCGCGAGCAGCGGCGCCCAGCCGGAGCGCTGGGTGTGCCCGGCCGGGGCGCCGTCCGCGCCGAAGTAGCGCACCGCGAAGACGGCGGTGGCCGCGACGGACAGGGCGAGCAGAACGAGGTTCGCCCGTGCCAGGAGGCGCGGCCAGTTCCGCTTGCCCGTCATGGCTTGGAGGGCGTGGCCGATGACGTGGGCGTGGGCGTGGGCGTCTGGGTGGCCTGCTTGCTCAGGTCGGGAAGCTTGAAGTCGGGCAGCGGGAAGGGCAGGAACGCCTGGGCGAAGCTCAGTCCGAGCCCGAAGAAGATGTCGAAGGCGAGCAGCGCCAGGTGGAACATGGTGAAGGCGGCCTGCGTCATGATCGCCACCACGTCACCCCGGACCCCGGCGTCCTTGAAGGCGCGGTTGTCCTGCTTGAGCAGTTCGATGGTCGACCTGATGTCGAAGCCGCGCTCCTTGGCCCGGTTCAGCGAGCCGCCCGGCATGATCGCGAGCAGGTTGTCGAGCCCCCTGTTGGCCTCGGCCACGCCCTCGTCGAGCTTCTTCGGGTCCTTCTCGCCGCCCAGAGCCATGCCCGCGAGGTCCGCGGTCGAGCCGGTGGCGCCGCCGAACTTGCCGATGGTCCGCCAGCTCTGCGCGAGCCGCTCGCGGTCCCGGCGCGGGTCTTCCTGGATGGTGAGCGGCGAGCCGGTCTTGGTCGGCGTGGGCGTGGGCGTGGGAGTGGCCGCGGGCGTGGGCGTCGCGGCGTTCGGCCAGCCCCACGGCTGCGGGGTGGGCGAGGGCAGCGAGGGCAGCGGCGGCAGGCTCGGCGGGGTCGCGCCGGGCGTGGACACCGGCGGCGGCGTCGGGTCCTTCGGTGCGGCGGCCGCGACGGGCACGAGGGCGAGCGCGCCGCACACGGCGACGCTGAGGGCGGCGGTCAGGGCGTGCTTACGGGACATGGGACCACCCTCAGACACAAGATCACCCTCCGCAATCGGAAGGCTGCGGAGGGTGATCCATGTGTGTGTCGGCCCCGGCGGGGCGGGTGCTACGCCAGCCCCGGCCCCCGTACCGGAATGTGCGTGAACGTCGGCTCCGGGGCCGGGTTCTGGAAGAAGTCGTTGCCCTTGTCGTCGACGACGATGAACGCCGGGAAGTCCTCGACCTCGATCTTCCAGACCGCCTCCATGCCGAGCTCCTCGTACTCGACGACCTCGACCTTCTTGATGCAGTCCTGCGCGAGCCGCGCCGCCGGACCCCCGATCGAGCCCAGGTAGAAGCCGCCGTGCGCGTCGCACGCGTCGGTGACCTGCTTGCTCCGGTTGCCCTTGGCGAGCATCACCTTGGAGCCGCCGGCCGCCTGGAACTGCTCCACGTACGAGTCCATGCGCCCGGCCGTCGTCGGCCCGAAGGAACCGGACGCGTAGCCCTCCGGCGTCTTGGCCGGGCCCGCGTAGTACACCGGGTGGTCCTTCAGGTACTGCGGCATCTCCTCGCCCGCGTCCAGGCGCTCCTTGATCTTGGCGTGCGCGATGTCGCGGGCCACGACGAGGGGGCCGGTGAGAGAGAGCCGGGTCTTCACCGGGTGCTTGGTGAGCTCGGCGAGGATGTCGTCCATGGGCTGGTTGAGGTCGATCTCGACGACGGCGCCGGACTCCTCCAGGTGCGCGTCCTCGGTCTCCGGCAGGAACCGCGCCGGGTCCGTCTCCAGCTGCTCCAGGAAGACGCCCTCGGCGGTGATCTTCGCGGTGGCCTGGCGGTCCGCCGAGCAGGACACGGCGATCGCGACGGGCAGCGAGGCGCCGTGCCGCGGCAGCCGCACCACGCGCACGTCGTGGCAGAAGTACTTGCCGCCGAACTGCGCGCCGATCCCGATCTTCTGCGTCAGCTCGAAGACCTTCTTCTCCAGCTCCTCGTCCCGGAAGCCGTGGCCGAGCGCGGAGCCCTCGGAGGGCAGCTCGTCCAGGTAGTGCGCGGAGGCGTACTTCGCGGTCTTCAGGGCGAACTCGGCGGACGTGCCGCCGACGACGATCGCCAGGTGGTACGGCGGGCAGGCCGCCGTGCCGAGCGAGCGGATCTTCTCCTCCAGGAACTTCATCATGGAGGACTCGTTCAGGACGGCCTTCGTCTCCTGGTACAGGAACGACTTATTGGCGCTTCCGCCGCCCTTCGCCATGAAGAGGAACTTGTAGGCGCCGCCGTCGGTCGCGTACAGCTCGATCTGCGCGGGGAGGTTGGAGCCGGTGTTCTTCTCCTCCCACATGGTGAGCGGGGCCATCTGCGAGTAGCGGAGGTTCAGCTTCGTGTACGCGTCGTAGATGCCGCGCGACAGCGCCTCCTCGTCACCGCCCTCGGTGAGGACGTTCTGGCCGCGCTTGCCCATGACGATCGCGGTGCCGGTGTCCTGGCACATGGGGAGCACGCCCGCGGCCGCGATGTTCGCGTTCTTCAGGAGGTCGAGGGCGACGAACTTGTCGTTGCCGGACGCCTCCGGGTCGTCCACGATGCGCCGCAGCTGCGCCAGGTGCGCGGGGCGCAGGTAGTGCTGGATGTCGTGGATCGCCTCGGCGGCGAGCTTGCGCAGCGCCTCCGGCTCGACCTTGAGGAACGTGCGCCCGTCGGCCTCGAAGGTGGAGACACCCTCGGCGGTCACCAGCCGGTACGGGGTGGTGTCCTCTCCCAGCGGGAGCAGATCGGAGTACGCAAACTCTGGCATTACGGCCATTCCTCACTCGGCAGACAGCGGCGCGGCCTCCATTGGCAGCGCGCCATCCAGCGTAGAGCGCGTGCTCGGCACCGTTCTTGTGAGGTAAGGCTCACCGCTTCGTCAGGCAAGGCCCGCCGCACCCCTAGTCGCGATCTATCGCGAGTGGGTAGGCTGAAGGACGTGGATCTGGACAAGCGCCCTCAGCAGGACACCGCCGAGCCACCCGTGGGCCTGCGCGCGTCGGACGCCGACCGCGACCGGGTGGCCGACATCCTGCGCGAGGCCCTCGCCGAGGGCCGCCTGACCGCGGAGGAGCACGCCGAGCGCATCGACGGCGTCTACCGCGCCAAGACCCATGGCGAACTGGAGCCGCTGATCAGGGACTTGCCGGGCGCGCACCAGGCCCCGCGCAGGCCCGCCCCGGCATACGAGCCCGCCCCCGTCCGCCCCGCGGAGGGCTCCATGCCCCCCGTCGCCGACGAGAACGTGGTGGCGGTGCTCAGCGCCGCCTCCCGCAGGGGCCACTGGCGCGTGAGCCGCAGGACACACGCGTACGCGATCTTCGGGAACGTCGAACTGGACCTGAGCGAGGCGATCTTCGAGCACCGCCAGGTCGTCATCAAGGCGGTCGCCCTCTTCGGCTCGATCGAGGTCCGCGTCCCGCAGAACGTGTCGCTGCGGGGCAACGGCGGCGGGGTGCTCGGCACCTTCGAGGTCGACACCCTCGACTCCGCCGAGCGCGACGCACCGGTGGTGTACGTGGACGGGCTCGCGCTCTTCGGCTCCGTCGAGGCGAAGCCCCGCCGCGGCAAGCTGATCCGCGATCTCCACGCCAAGCTCCGCAAGCACCTGGGGAGTTGAGCGCGGCGGGGCGCATGCCCGGCGCACCCCCGGTGGCCGGAATTCGATCGGCGATTACCGGACGGATTACTGGACTGAGAACTTCCGTACATCGGAACTCAGTGCATAGGCGCGCATACAGCGGGTAGAGCTTGCTGCATCGTCTCTCGCTCGCGAAGCCGTCGTCAGGAGTAGACCGTGCTGCAACCGTCGCACCAGTCCCTGCAGGTCGCCGCCGTTCCGGCGCAGCGTGGGCCGGTGGTGCCAGTGAGTGATCGGGACCAGGATTCCCCCTGGCACACCGAGGCCGTGTGCCGCAGGGACGAGGCAGGGCTCTTCTTCGCTCCGTCCAAGGAGCCGACCGCCGCGCGCCTCTCCCGCGAGGAGGCCGCGAAGCGCGTCTGCGCCCGCTGTCCCGTCCTCGTCGAGTGCCGGGAGCACGCCCTGCTCCAGCCCGAGCCTTACGGGGTGTGGGGCGGCCTCACCGCTGCCGAGCGCCGCGTCGTGCTCGCCCGCAGGCGCCGGCGCGAGATGGAGCTGCAGAAGGCGGCCCGCCCGGCGACCCATGCGGCCGCCGGCTGATCACGCGCATCCGCACGACGAAGGGGGCGTCCCCCCGCACGGGGGCGCCCCCTCCGTCGTGCTCGCGGCGCTGCTGTCCGTCGTACGCCTGCTTCTCGTACGCCCGCTTCTCGTACGCCTGCTGGTCGTCCGCCTACTTGGCGCGGTCGAAGTCGATCGCGCTGTACGCGCGCAGCTTCGACAGTTTGTGAGTGGAGTCGATCTGGCGGATGGTGCCGGACTTGGAGCGCATCACCAGGGACTCGGTGGTCGCGGTCTCGGCGCCGTAGCGCGCACCGCGCAGCAGTTCGCCGTCGGTGATGCCGGTGGCGACGAAGAAGACGTTGTCGCCCGAGACCAGGTCGCCGGTGGTCAGGGTCCGGTCCAGGTCGTGCCCGGCGTCGATCGCGCGCTGCTTCTCGGCGTCGTCCTTGGGCCACAGCTTGCCCTGGATGGTGCCGCCCAGGCACTTGATGGCACAGGCCGAGATGATGCCCTCGGGGGTGCCGCCGATGCCCATCAGCAGGTCGACGCCGGTGCCCTCGCGCACCGCCATGATCGAGCCCGCGACGTCGCCGTCGGAGATGAACTGGATGCGGGCGCCGGTCTCGCGGATCTCCTTGACGATGCCCTCGTGCCGGGGGCGGTCCAGGATCATCACGGTGACGTCCTCGGGGGCGGACTTCTTGGCCTTGGCGACCCGGCGGATGTTCACCGAGACCGGGGCGTTGATGTCCACGAAGTCGGCGGCCTCGGGGCCGGTGACCAGCTTGTCCATGTAGAAGACCGCGGACGGGTCGAACATGGTGCCCCGGTCGGCGGCGGCGAGCACGGCGATCGCGTTGGGCATGCCCTTGGCGGTCAGGGTGGTGCCGTCGATCGGGTCGACGGCGATGTCCACCTCGGCGCCGGTGCCGTCCCCGATGCGCTCACCGTTGAAGAGCATCGGTGCCTCGTCCTTCTCGCCCTCACCGATGACGACGACGCCGTTCATCGAGACGGTCGAGACGAGGGTGCGCATGGCCCTGACGGCGGCGCCGTCGGCGCCGATCTTGTCGCCGCGGCCGACCCAGCGGCCCGCGGCCATCGCGGCCGCCTCGGTGACCCGCACCAGCTCCAGGGCGAGGTTGCGGTCGGGTGCCTCGGGGGACACCTCGAGTTCGGACGGAAGATGATGGTGCTCGGTCATCGGAGCGCACCTTTCTCTGATACGACCAATAGGCCGCGCCCGCAGGGCGTCCGTTAGGGCGGTGGCGGGTGACGGGTGGGCGGCCGGTGAGGGTGTGGCCCTGACTCTATCGCCAGCCTTACAAAATGAGCAGTGGGCCCCACGCATGAGCAGGCCCGGCACCTGGGGTAAGGGGAGCGCGGGCCACCTGCGACGATGGGGGCGTGGCAGGAAGACAAGGCAAGCAGACCGTACGGAACATGCTCTGGTCGCTGGCGGTGATCGGCATCGTCGCGGGAGTCATCTACGTGTTCGTCCCGCACGACGACTCCAAGAGCCCGGTCGAGCGCAAGGACTACCGCGTGGAACTGCTCGGGGCCCGGCGGGCCGCGCCGTACCCGGTGCTCGCCCCGGAGGGCCTGTCCAAGGACTGGATGGCGACGTCGGTCCGGTACAAGGACGAGGAACACCACAGCTGGCACCTGGGCTTTCTCGACCCGGAGCGCGAGTACGTGGTGATCAAGCAGTCCACCGCCAAGCCCGCCGAGTTCATCGAGCAGGCCACGCAGGACGCCCGGAAGACGTCGGCCACCGAGAAGATCGCCGGCAAGACGTGGCAGCGCTACAAGGGCTCCACGTACGACGCGCTGGTGCGCCAGGACAAGGGCGCGACGACGGTCGTCACGGGGACCGCGTCGTTCGGCCAGCTGACCAAGATGGTGGAGTCGCTGAAGTCGTCCTGAGTCTCCGCCCGGTCCGCGACTTCCGGGACTTGCCGCAAAAGCAGCCGTACACGCAGCCGTACACACCGCACGCGCAGCCGTACACGCAGAAGGGCCCCGGCGATCGCCGGGGCCCTTCTCGTATGTCCTGCCGGGTGACTCAGACCGTCGTGATGACCTGGTCGATGTCGAGGCGCGGGGAGCGCGGGAACCAGGCGTCCTCGCCCGGCTTGCCGATGTTGACGACCATCAGCGGGGTGTGGTCGTCGTCCAGGAACTCCTTCTGGACGCCCGCGAAGTCGAAGCCCGTCATCGGGCCCGCGGCCAGGCCGGCGGCGCGGACGCCGACGATGAAGTAGGCGGCCTGCAGCGCGGCGTTCAGCTGCGCGGCGCCCTCGCGGACCGGACGCTCGGAGAAGAAGGCGTCCTTGGCCTGCGGGAAGTGCGGGAAGAGCGCCGGGAGCTCCTCGTGGAACTCGTTGTCCGCGGAGAGGATCGCGACGAGCGGGGCCTTCGCGGTCTTCGGCTGGTTGCCCTCGGCCATGTGCTTCACCAGGCGCTCACGGGCCTCGGGGGAGCGGACCAGCGTGATGCGCAGCGGCGACTGGTTGAAGGCGGTGGGGCCGAACTTGATCAGGTCGTAGATCGCCTGGACCTGCTCCTCGGTGACCGGCTCGTCGGTGAAGGTGTTGGCGGTGCGGGCCTCACGGAAGAGCAGGTCCTGGGCGGCGGGGTCAAGAACGAGGGACATATCAACCTTCTGCGAACGAACGAACGGGTCGGGTCCCGGCCGGAACCGATACATCCGGTTCAGCCGGTACGTCCGACAGTACGCCGCCACGGTTTAACTTTCAACCAAAGTCGGGTCCGGGTGATCGACCTCACTAACCCTGGCGGCCGCGATGGTCATTCCCGCTCCCGCCGCTGTCTCAGCCCTCGTCCTCGTCCCCGTCCTCGCCCTGCTCGGCGAGGGCCGCGTCGAGGCGGGCGCGGGCGCCGTCCAGCCAGCGGCGGCAGACCTTGGCCAGCTCCTCGCCGCGCTCCCAGAGCGCGAGGGACTCCTCCAGGGTCGTTCCGCCCGCCTCCATGCGCCGGACGACCTCGATCAGCTCGTCCCGCGCCTGCTCGTAGCCGAGCGTCTCGGCGCCCTCTTCGGTCTTGCTCGTCATGCGTCCGTCCTCATCCTTCGGATCCTTCTCGGCCTTCTCGTGCTTGTGTCACTCGTACGGTGAACTCGCCCTCGGCGACGCGAGCCCTCAACTCCTCGTCGGCGCCCACCTCTTCGGGGTCGCGGACCACCGCGCCGTCGGGCTTCTGCAGCACCGCGTACCCCCGCTGGAGCGTGGCGGCGGGGGAGAGGGCGACCACGCGCGCGTGCGTGTGCGTCAGCTCGGAGGAGGCGCGGTCCAGGAGGTGGCCGAGGGTACGGCGGCCGCGGTCGACGAGCGCCTGGACCTGCTCCTCCCGCTCCTCGACCATCCGGTACGGGTCCTCTATCGAGGGGCGGGCGAGGGCGTGCGCGAGGCCGCGCTCCTCCCGGTCGAGGAACGCCTCCACGCTGCGCCGGGCCCGGTCCCGCAGCCAGCGCACCCGCTCGTACTCCTCGCCGACGTCCGGTACGACCTTCTTGGCGGCGTCGGTCGGGGTGGAGGCGCGCAGGTCCGCGACGTAGTCGAGGAGGGGGTTGTCGGGCTCGTGGCCGATGGCGGAGACGACGGGCGTACGGCAGGAGGCGACAGCCCGTACGAGCTGCTCGTCCGAGAACGGCAGCAGGTCCTCGACGCTGCCGCCGCCACGCGCGACGACGATCACGTCGACCTCTTCGACGGCGTCGAGGTCCTTCACCGCCTGCACGACCTGCGCCACCGCGTGTACGCCCTGGACCGGGACGTTGCGCACCTCGAAGCGGACGGCGGGCCAGCGGTGGCGGGCGTTCTCCAGGACGTCGCGCTCGGCGGCCGACGCGCGCCCGCAGACCAGCCCGATGAGCTGGGGCAGGAAGGGGAGCGGCTTCTTCCGCTCGGGTGCGAAGAGGCCCTCGGCGGCGAGGGACTTCTTCAACTGCTCCAGGCGCGCCAGCAGTTCACCCACGCCGACCGGCCTTATCTCGGCGGCGCGCAGCGAGAGCTGGCCGCGCGGGGCGTACCACTCGGGCTTGGCGTGGACGACGACGCGGGCGCCCTCGGAGACGACGTCGGCGACGGCGTCGAAGACCTGGCGGTAGCAGGTGACGCTCACGGAGATGTCGTGCGAGGGGTCCCGCAGCGTGAGGAAGACGACGCCGGCGCCGGGCCTGCGGGACAGCTGCGTGATCTGCCCCTCGACCCAGACCGCACCGAGCCGGTCGATCCACCCGCCGATGAGCCGCGACACCTCGCCCACGGGGAGGGGGGCGTCGGCGGACGTGTTGAGAGCCATGCGCCGAGCGTAGTGGGCGCGTCTGACAGTTCTTCCGTCCCCGAACGGCGACTCCGTGGCCGAGGCCGAGCACACTCAGCCCGTCCGGCGTTTGAGGACGAGCCGCGTCAGCGGCGATACGGGTGCCCCAGGGCGACGGAGTCGCGGATTCGGGAAGCGGCGGGACTGGGGAAGGAAGTCGCTCTAGCCCGCACCCGTACTGGCACCCGCACCCGCACCCGCACCCGTACCGGCACCCGCACCCGCCCCCACACCCCGCCCCCGCTGAACGAACAGCACCACGAGCCCCACGGCCAGCCACACCACACCCACCACCTGCGCGGAGCGCGACGCCTCCCAGACGACCGCCACCACGATCGCCGCACCGAGCACGGGAACGACCACGTGGCTCAACCAGTTCACGGACCCGCCCCGCCGCCGCACCGCGAACCACCCCACCACGCTCGCGTGCAGCAGCAGGAACGCCGTCAGCGCCCCGATGTCGACCACCGACACCAGGTGGTCCATCCCGTCGTCCCGCCGCGCGGCCCACACCGCCGCCACCAGCGTGATCACCGCGGCCAGCAGCAGGGCCACCCGCGGCACCCCCGAATCCGTGCGGGACAGCGCCTTCGGGAGCCGCCGGTCGCGGGCCATCGCGAACAGCAGCCGCCCCGCCGCCGCCTGCCCGGCCAGCGCCGCGAACGCCGCCCCGATCGCCTTGCTGACCGCCACCAGATCGTGCAGCCACCCGCCGACCGACGCGTCCACGGCGTCGTAGAAGGCGGACCCCTGTCTGCCCGGCTCGGCCGCCAGCTCCGCCGACGAGACCGGTTCGAGGAGCGCCACCAGATACGTCTGCGCGACGAACAGCACACCGGTCAGCGCCAGACAGAACAGCACCGCCCGCGCCACCTTCGCCGAGCCTCCCGTGACCTCCTCCGCGAACGAGGCGATCGCGTCGAAGCCCAGGTAGGAGAGGACCGCCACCGACACCGCCCCCACGACCGCCGACAGCGCGAACGCGCCCTGCGAGCCGTCTCCGGAGAGCGGCGACAGCCACCCCCGCTCGGCCCCGTCCCGCACCAGCACCACCACCGCCGACACGACGAAGACCAGCAGCACCACGATCTCCATGGCCAGCACGAGGAAGCCGACGCGGGCGGCCGTCCGCACCCCCCACAGGTTCAGGACCGTGGTCACCAGCACCGCGAGCGCCGTCCACACCCAGCGCGACACCGAGGGGACCAGCGAGTTCATGGCGATCCCGGAGAAGAGGTAGGCGACCGCCGGGATCAGCAAGTAGTCCAGCATCGCCATCCACCCGGCGATGAACCCCGGGCCGTTGCCGAGCCCCGCGCGCGCGTAGGCGAAGACCGAGCCCGCCTGGGGGACGACCCGCACCATCTGCGCGTAACTGAAAGCGGTGAACGCCATCGCGACCGTCGCGATGAGGTAGACGAGCGCGACGGCGCCGTGCGACTTGGCGTCGAGCGTCCCGAAGACGCCGACCGGCGCCATGGGGGCGATGAAGAGCAGCCCGTAGACCACCAGGTCCCGGAAGCCGAGACTGCGGCGCAGCCCCTCGCCCTCGGCGGCGGGGGGCGCGGGAGAAGGGACCGACTGACCGGACATCGTGCCTCCGTAACTGAACGCAGGCTTCCAGTCTCTCCAAGAAGGCGATCTTTGACGCGCTGGGTGCGGCCTTACGATGGGGAGCATGACTGCAACGCCTGGCTCCCGCCGTGTCCTGCTCGCCGCTCCCCGTGGCTACTGCGCGGGTGTGGACCGTGCCGTGATCGCCGTCGAGAAGGCCCTGGAGCAGTACGGGTCGCCGATCTACGTCCGCCACGAGATCGTCCACAACAAGTACGTCGTACAGACCCTGGAGCGGAAGGGCGCGATCTTCGTCGAGCAGACCGACGAGGTCCCCGAGGGATCCATCGTCATGTTCTCGGCGCACGGCGTCGCGCCGACCGTCCACGCAGAGGCCGCCGAGCGCAAGCTCGCCACCATCGACGCCACCTGCCCGCTGGTCACCAAGGTCCACAAGGAAGCCGTCCGGTACGCCAAGGACGACTTCGACATCCTCCTGATCGGGCACGAGGGCCACGAGGAAGTCATCGGTACGTCCGGTGAGGCGCCCGACCACATCACGCTGGTCGACGGCCCGGACGACGTCGCGAACGTCGAGGTCCGCGACCCCGACAAGGTCGTCTGGCTCTCCCAGACCACGCTCTCCGTCGACGAGACCATGGAGACGGTCGACGCCCTCAAGGGCAAGTTCCCGAACCTCCTCTCGCCGCCCAGCGACGACATCTGCTACGCCACGCAGAACCGCCAGACCGCGGTGAAGAAGCTCGCCGAGGACGCCGAGCTGGTCATCGTCGTCGGCTCCAAGAACTCCTCGAACTCCATCCGCATGGTCGAGGTCGCCCTGGACGCGGGCGCCGCCGCCTCGCACCTGGTCGACAACGCCGGCGAGATCGACGAAGCCTGGCTGGAGGGCGTCACCACGGTCGGCCTGACCTCGGGCGCCTCCGTCCCCGACGTCCTGGTCGACGGCGTCATCGAGTGGCTGGCCGAGCGCGGCTACGGCGACGTGGAGACGGTCAAGACGGCCGAGGAGTCCATCACCTTCTCGCTGCCGAAGGAGCTCCGCCGCGACCTGCGCGCCGAGGCCGCCGCCCTCGTGGAGCCCGCCTCCGAGAAGTGAGGCTCTTGGGGAGCCCCGCCGTCCGACAAGTGGCGGCGGGGCTCCCGTCGTACGGTGGGCCTCATGCAGATCTTCGGTGTGGACATCGGCGGATCCGGGATCAAGGGCGCTCCCGTTGACCTGGACCGCGGAGACCTGGCGCAGGAGCGGCACAAGGTCCTGACCCCGCAGCCGGCGACACCCGAGGGCGTGGCCGACCGGGTGCGGGAGGTCGTCGGGCACTTCGACTGGACCGGCCCGGTCGGGGTCACGTTCCCCGGGGTGATCACGAACGGGACGGCGCGCACCGCGGCCAACGTCGACAAGAGCTGGATCGGCACGGACATCAGGAGCCTGCTCGCCGACCGCCTCGGCGGTCCTTCGCAGTGCCCCGTCACGGTCCTGAACGACGCGGACGCCGCGGGCGTCGCCGAGATGCACTTCGGCGCGGGCCGCGACCGCACCGGCACCGTCATCCTGCTGACCTTCGGCACGGGCATCGGCAGCGCCGTCTTCACCGGCGGCCGCCTGGTCCCCAACACGGAGCTCGGCCACCTGGAGCTGAACGGCCACGACGCGGAGAAGAAGGCGTCCTCCAAGGCGCGCGAGGACGAGGACCTGAGCTGGGAGCACTGGGCGCGACGCGTCCAGAAGTACCTGGCGCACGTGGAGATGCTGTTCTCGCCGGAGCTGTTCATCATCGGCGGCGGCGTGAGCCGCAAGGCCCACAAGTTCCTGCCCCTGATCGAGGGCATCCGGGCCGAGCTGGTCCCCGCCGAGCTGCAGAACAACGCGGGGATCGTGGGCGCGGCGATGGCCGCGGCGGGCAGGGCGTAGGCGCGGCTTCCCGTCAGGAGGCGGGCACGCGGCGGCGGGGCTTGCTCACCGGCCGGGACGCGGCCTTGGCCCGGCGCCGCTGCCCCATCAGCCGGATCTTGCGCACGGTCACGATGAGTCCGGCGACGAGCGTCCCGCCGTAGAGCCAGCCCGCGTGCAGCGCGAGCGAGGTGACAAGCCCCATGAACTGGCCGCCGAAGCCGCCCTCCCCGCCGGAGATCGGCAGGATCCCGGCGGCGAAGGCGATCGGCACCCCGACCGGCGCCGTCACCAGGTCCACGGGCCGCACCCACAGCGCGGTGAGCGCGCTGACGGGCAGGAAGAGGAACCCGTAGGCGACGAGGGATGCCGCGCCGCCGAACAGGACCCGCAGCAGACAGGCGAGCAGGAACATCGCGGCCCCGCAGAACAGGCCGCTGCCGAGGCCGGTCAGGCGCGGATTGGGCATCCGCCGCAGCGTCCGGTAGAGCGGCAGCTGCCGCACCTGGCGCACCTTCCGGAACAGCCGGGTGCGGCGCAGGGCGAGGACGAACGGCGGGACGGGACGGCGGCTGCGCGCCGCGGCCCGGTAGACCGTGGCGGACTCGGCGGCCCTGCCCTGCTGCGGGGGCAGCGGCGGGGTCCGCCGCGGGCGGGCCTGGGAGGGGGGACGCGTCCTGTGTTGCTCCACCGGACCAACCTAGGTCGGGCCCCGCGCGGAATCCGGCGCGAGACACGCGCTTTCGCCGACCTTGGCCAAGCGTTCGATACGTCGCCGGGGCGGGGGCGGCAACGCCGTAGACTGGTGGACTGTCCGCCCGACCTTGGTGGACTGTCCTCCTCACCACGTACGGGAAGTCGCAACGTGTCGCTCACGATCGGAATCGTCGGTCTGCCCAACGTCGGCAAGTCGACCCTGTTCAACGCCCTGACCAAGAACGACGTCCTTGCGGCCAACTACCCGTTCGCGACGATCGAGCCGAATGTGGGCGTGGTGGGCGTCCCCGACACCCGCCTCACGAAACTGGCCGAGATCTTCTCCTCCCAGAAGGTCCTCCCGGCCACGGTCGACTTCGTCGACATCGCGGGCATCGTGCGCGGTGCGAGCGAGGGCGAGGGCCTGGGCAACAAGTTCCTCGCGAACATCCGCGAGTCGGACGCGATCTGCCAGGTCATCCGCGCCTTCGCCGACGAGAACGTCGTGCACGTGGACGGCAAGGTCTCGCCCAAGGACGACATCGAGACGATCAACACCGAGCTGATCCTCGCGGACCTCCAGACGATCGAGAAGGTCCTGCCGCGCCTCCAGAAGGAGTCGCGCATCAAGAAGGACATCGCCCCGAAGGTGAAGGCGGTCGAGGCGGCCAAGGAGATCCTGGAGAAGGGCGACACGCTCTTCTCCCAGGGCATCGTCCAGGGCTCCGGCAACGAGGAGCTCCTGCACGACCTGCACCTCCTCACCACCAAGCCCTTCCTCTACGTCTTCAACGTCGACGAGGACGAGCTGACGGACGACGACTTCAAGGCCGAGCAGCGCGCCCTCGTCGCCCCCGCCGAGGCGATCTTCCTCAACGCCAAGCTGGAGGCGGACCTCGCCGAGCTCGACGACGAGGAGGCCCTCGAACTCCTCCAGTCCGTCGGCCAGGACGAGCCCGGCCTCGCCACGCTCGCCCGCGTCGGCTTCAACACCCTCGGCCTGCAGACGTACCTCACGGCAGGCCCCAAGGAGTCCCGCGCCTGGACCATCAAGAAGGGCGCGACGGCCCCCGAGGCGGCCGGTGTCATCCACACCGACTTCCAGAAGGGCTTCATCAAGGCCGAGGTCATCTCCTTCGACGACTTGGTCGAGACGGGCTCGGTCGCCGAGGCCCGGTCGGCGGGCAAGGCGCGCATGGAGGGCAAGGACTATGTGATGCAGGACGGGGATGTGGTGGAGTTCCGCTTCAATGTATAGGCCACGCGTTGCCGTGGATTTGGCGGTTTAGCAAACCGCCAGGTCAGGTGGGGTCGTCCCGGGTTCGGGGCGGCCCCGTTCGCGTACCGGTGGCTGGATTTTGGCTGGGCGGGCTGACGGTTCGTCACCTGTCGTCATCCGTTGTTCTCCGCACGCTGGCTGGATATTGGCTGGGCGGGGCTGAATGGGGAGTCGCATGTCTTCTACGAAGTGGTCGAACTCCCCAGCCTGGACGCCGAGTACGAAGGCGTCCCACTTTTCACGGGTCGTGGTGACGACGGTGCCCGGCGCGGATGTCTCGCGCAGGTACACCAACTCGCTGTCCCCGAAGGCGATTTCGATCCAGGGGCCGGGGCCGGTGGCGTCGTCGGGGGCGGCTCGTTGCCAGGCGAGATCGACCGGGACGTCGCTGTTGTCAGCCACGGCGGGGAGCCTCCTCCTTCAGCAAGGAGAGGAGCGCGGAGAAGGCGTCGGGAGTGGCGGTGAGTATGTGTTCGCGGGGGTCGGCGGATTCGGTCATGTGGACGTGGTCCGAGGTCGCGGCGACATGCAGGCAGGCTTCGCCTTCGCCGCAATAGGACGACTTCTGCCAGTCGGGAGTGGGCACTTCGGCTCCTTCACAGGTTGTGGACGATCGAGAGGATCAGGTCCCGCGAAGCGCTGGGCGACAGTGCCCTGTCCTCCATGCGGGCCAAGAGCATGCGGTACTTGTCGAGTTGAGCCTCTGCGGAGACGAGCGCGGCGCCATGGGACTGATCCAGATGCACGGTGTCGAGCTGGGGCACTGGTCCTTCGGCGTAAAGGATCGACTGTCCGGAGCCGGGGTAGGCGCCTGCTGCAAAGGGGATCACTCCTACTCGGATGTGGTCTCGTTCGCTCATGTCCAGCACGTGTTTCAACTGGCGCTCTGTGACTGAAGGGCCGCCGAACTGCATGCGCAGGGCCGCCTCGTGAATGATCGCCTGATACGGGACCGGCGGCTCGTCGAAGAGGACGGCCTGCCGCTTGATGCGGAACGAGAGCCGGTGTTCCACCTCGGGAGGTGACAGTTCCGGGACGACTTGGCGGAAGACTTCGCGGGCGTGGTCGTGGATCTGAAGCAGGCCGGGGATGTGGGCGGTGATCCCGGCCAGCAGGCGCTTGGAATGGTGCTCGACCTCGGCAAGGTCGAGCATGCTGTCGGGCAGTAGCTCGCGGTACTCCTCCCACCAGCCGCGCGTCCGTCCGTTGGCCATCTCCGCCAGTGCGTCGACCAGCGCTTTGTCCGAACAGTCGTAGCGGCAGGCCATGGTGTGAACGCGCTCCGGGCTGACCCCGTGCCGGCCGGCTTCGATGTTGCTGACTTGGTTCTGCTTGATGCCGAGGCTCTGTGCGGCCTCCGTGGATGACAAGCCCGCACGCTCTCGTAGCTTCCGCAGCTCGCTACCGAGCCGAAGTTGACGGCCAGTTGGGCTGCCCCGCATCGCCAATGTCGCTCTCGCTTCCTGCCGCCGTGTCACCCACACGACGGAACGTCTAACGAATTCTAGCTATCAGGTCTAATACCTTAGATGCCTCCGTTACCTTCGATTCAGGCGCCTCGCCCAGAAGCACCCCGCTCGACGGAGCGACCTGGTCACTGGGCCCCGGCTGACGCGGTCCGCTCGGCCGACATCCCAACTCGCCTACTCGAAGGGAGACTTCCATGACCACCGTATCCCCGCTTTCGGGCGGCCCCGCCCTGTTCCCGGGCGCGTACACCCTCCAACTCCCCCATGACCCCCGCGCCCCCGGCATCGCCCGCGCCCTGCTCCGCCTGGTCCTCGAAGCGCACGGCAGGACCGAACTTGTCGAGGCCGCCGAGCTGTTGGGTTCGGAGCTGCTGACCAACGCGCATCTGCACACCTCCGGCCCGTACGCTCTGCGCCTGGGTCCCGGTGCCGCCGACCCGGGGCGGGTTCGCGTGGCGGTCTGGGACGGTGACCCGGAGATCCCGGCGGGGTTCGAGCGGGGAGGGGCGCGCGCGGATGCGTGTGCGGAGGGCGGGCGCGGGCTGTTTCTGGTCCGGGCCTACGCGGATGACTGGGGCGCGTACACGTTCCCGGACGGGCAGGGCGGGAAGCTGCTGTGGGCCGAGTGCGGGGACGCGGACCGGCGGGGCCGCGGCGCGTGGAGCGGGCCCGTCCTGGGCTGAAGGTCGCGGCCGTAGGGCGCCCGGCCCGGGCCGGTGGCTTGGTCGGCGGCGCTATCGTGGATGTGTTCCGCGCAGGAAGGGGCCAGGTCATGACGTCGGCGTATGACTACAGCGATCTGCACGAGCTCATCGACCGTCTGGAGCCGGAGCAGGCCGAAGAGGTACGGCGGCATGCGCTGCGCTTGGTGAAGCCCGCGCCGAGCCGGTTCCGGATACTGCGGAGTTTCGACGGCCCGTCGAGCGATCTGGGGGCCCGGGCGAAGGAGATCGTCCGGGAGGAGATCGGCGAGGGCGATGCTGATCGTTGATTCCGGACCGCTGGTCGCTTTCCTCAATCGCAACGATCCGGATCACGAGCGGTGCGCCGATCTGATGGAGTCGTACGACGGTGAGCTGCTCGTCACGCCGTACGTGCTGACCGAGTGCTGCTACCTGGTAGGGAAGTATGTCGGGGCTGAGGCGGAGGTCAATCTGGTCGAGTCCGTCGCCGGCGGCGATCTGACGCAGGTGTTTCCCGACGGCCAGGACATGGCGAGGATCGCGCAGCTGGTCCGCCGCTATCGGGACTTTCCGCTGGGGATCGCGGATGCTTCGGTGATCGCGACGGCGGAGCGTCTGAAGGCGGCGGAGGTGGCCACCTTGGATCACCGGCATTTCCGGGCCGTCACGCCGTCCCATGTCCCAGGGCTCACGTTGTTGCCCTGAGTGGTTTCGGTGCCGACCGCGTCCGTGGCCACCGATGTGCGCAGTTCACGGCGGCAGCGAGCCACTGCCGAGCCAGTGGAAGTGCGCGATGGCGTTCGCCCTGTCGTTTCCCCCGTCGCTTCTGGTGTCGTTTCCGGTGTCGCGCTTGGAAACGACACCCCAACGACGCCTGGATTCAAGGGTGTTCGCAGGTCATAGAGGGTGTCAGCGCCGAGCCAGTGAGGGCGACTGTATATCGGGTGCAGGTATGCATTCCGATCTACGTGAATCACGGGCCGGGCCCGTTGTGTTGACGCGGTCGGCGCATGGCTGACGCCCCCCGTCGGCAGGCACCTCGCTGCGGCCGTCTACGGGCATGCTGGGCCGCGTGCGGGGCTGTCGCCGTCTGCGCAGTGCCAGCCCGGCAGGGTGTCGGATTTGGCCCTGTCGTCGCGACCAACGGCTTCGGCCAATCGTGGCGATCGGTGTCCGCCGATCGGAACGGTGGCACGGGCATGGTGAGCGGCATCCGGACAGATCCAGATCGACGGTGGGCAGGCCGGATCGGCGGGTCTCGAAGCTCCCGCTGCCCGACCGATCGGTCCGGGGACACGGTTGCGGGGCAGCGGGCCTTGTCGTAGAGGCTGAGCCCGCCTGCCGGAGGTCTTGCCCGTGGGCTTGCGAGCGAGGCGGAGAAGGACAGTCCGCTTGGCCTGCGCGCCGCCCTGCCCCCGCTCCCGTCACGGTCGTCCCGCCCGTCGTCCCGCTTGGAAGGGAGCACCCGCCGCTCCACTTCTTCCCAGCTCACGGCCCGATCTGCCACGAGAATCGAGGCCAGCCTGCATATCGGTGGATGAACCTTCTCCGATCTGCTGTGGTTGGCGGCGCGGCCGTGGGCATGTGCGGCGGCGAGTGATCGTTTGGCACGATCCGGCGCCTCTTTCTCCATAGAAGGTATGACCCGAAAACTCATGCATGCCTCTCGCCGAGCCGCCTCGTGTCTGCCCGCATGGTCCACCTCGCTGCGGAGGGGACGTGACGATGCCGCGTAACAGCCGCCCCGTCGGCGACGGTCCGGGCGAACCTGCGCCTGCGCTTGACAGCACCGGTACCGGGGAGCGTCCATGGTCCACCCGCGGACCGGCAGCTGCTACCCCGCCGCCACCCACCCTGCCCCCTACCAACTCCCGGAAAGGAAAAGGCGGTCGCCCCCGCTCCACCACGGAGTGTGGACGCACCGCCCCGGACGGAAGGGACCGGCTGCTGACCGTGGAAGAGGTCGCGGCGTGGCTGCGGGTCAGCCAGGTCACCGTCAGGAACAAGTACCGCCTGTGGGGCATCAATCCCCAGAAGATCGGACGCCTCCTGCGGTTCCGCGAACGCGACATCACCCGCTACCTCGACGAGCACTACGGCTGACGGCCGGCGCGTTTCCGCACCGACCGACGTGGAGGAGGACGACAGAGCGGTGGCCACCGTCTACCAGCGCTGCAAGAGCGACAAACGCAACCCCAACTACCCCTGCACGAAGGACCGTTGCGGGCATCCGTGGACTGTCCGCTATCGCGAACCCGGCACCACGCGGGCCGAACGCCAGCCGAGTTTCGAGAAGAAGACCCAGGCCGAAGCGTTCGCCTCGGGCCTGGAACGCGACAAGTACGAGGGCTTCTACCTCGACCCCAAGCGCGGCGACGTCCTCTTGCGTGAGTACGCCGTCGACTGGCTGGCCCGCCAGGTCGTATCCGAGGGCACCTGGCGCAACTACGAGAGCTTTCTACGCATCCATCTCCTGCCCGTCCTGGGAGACAAGACGGTCATCGCCATCCAGGCCAAGGACATCGAGACCTTCGTCGCCGTCGTCAGCAAGAAACTCGCCGCCAGCACGGTCTGCGACCGCATGAAGATGGTGAGCGCCATCTTCAAGACCGCGGTCAAGGAGAAGCGGCGCCGTGACGATCCCACTGACGGAATCAAGCTGCCGCGCACCGGATCGCACGCGGTCGACGAGGACGAGATCCCCTACCTGCACGAGGTGGATCTCATCGCCAAGCAGATCTCCCCCCAGTACCGGCTCACGATCTACCTGCAGGCCGGTGCCGGGCTGCGGATCAGCGAGACGCTGGCGTTCTCCGCCGACTGCCACCGCGACGGGTTCGTCCGCATCCGTCGCCAGGTCAGCGCCAAGGCCCACCGCGAGGACTGTTTCACCCGGTTCATCCCGCTCAAGCACCGCGCCGAGGGCGAGTACCGGGATGTCCCCACCTCCGCCTTCCTCGCCGACGAGATCGACACCCACCTACGAGAGTGGGGCACCCGCACCGCGGGCGGAATCGAGGTGCTCTTCGCTCCCCGCGAGCGCGGCAAGTCCACCATGCCCACCGCCAACACCTACGCCTACCACTTCCGCAAGGCCCTCACGGACGCGGGCATCGTCAAGCCGGACGGCAAGCCGAAGTACACCCCGCACGGGCTGCGGCACTTCTTCGCCTCCACCGCTCTGGCCCACGGCATCCCGATCCACGAGGTGTCCCGCTGGCTCGGCCACACATCCATCAAGACCACCGTGGATGTGTACGGCCACCTCGTCCCCGCCTCCTGGGACCGCTGCCGCACCATCATGCAGAACGCCCTACGGCCGGGCAGCATCGAAAAGCCATCCGGCCACCGGGAATAGCTCCTGCACTCCCGTCGCCGTCAAGGGCGGGCCGTAGTCCAGGGCAGTGGACGTCAATTCGCGCGCCACATAAGGGTCTTGGCTTGCGTGTCCTGGGGAGCGAATCCGATTATGGCGGGCCGGTCGCCCCTGGTGAGTAGGTGGACGGTGCAGAGGGGCAGGGTAGATGTCGGCTTGAGCTGGGTGTTGGGCACGGGCCCTGGCACTGGTCGATGCCCTGGCCTTCGGTGCCGGTGGAGAAGTCGAAGAGCGGTGTCGGTTGCACAACGTGGCTGGCGGCAGTGACCATTCCTACGCCGTCGCAGAAAGGAGCGTTTCCTTACCGATGTCGCGGTACTGGAGGGTCACGTAATAGGGCACCAGATTCTTCTGATCGCCACTCAGCTCGATCTTGTTCAGGTCCGCCAGTCTCCCGGCCCGCACGCACTTGGGCGTGACACGGATCGGAACGTCGCCGTGGGTGGTGATGTCTTTAAGGGAAGTGACGGTCCGGCCCCGCAGGCAGGAGCACGCCCGCGTTGTCTTCGCCCTTGCCGTCGCCGACCTTTCACAGGAGAGTGAGGGAGCCGTCTTCGGTGCAGGCGAGTGTGGCGGGTTCGCCCTTGGGTAGCAGCAGGTGCTGGCATGCCGTCGCCGTGCCGCCGACCTCACGCTGTCCTACAACTCCGGTGCCGTGGAAGGAAATGTCAACAGGATCATCGCCGACAGCGAAGCGGCTAATGGACGTCTTCGACGAGCCGCTGCTGCTCATGGACGATGCCGCGTTCTTCATCGTCGTCGATTTCCCGCTGCCTCGACCAAGTCACCCCGCGCCCCGAACCGTCAATCCCGTGTGCATACGTTGGCGTTGCGCTTGCCTCGAAGGTCGTTCTCATCCCCTGTCGTTCGGGGGATGGGTGGCGCGGAAAATACCACGGTGCGGTAAGTGCTGAATCGGAACAAGGTTGCAAGGGTGAGGCCGATCACGTTCTTGGCGACGTTGTCCGCAAGGGCCGAGGTGTAGCCGAACCCGTAGTGTGAGATCGCCAGTACGCCGTTCTGTATAGCCATGCCGATACCACTAAATAGAAAGAAGAGGGTGGCTTCGCGGGTGCGTCGGCTCTTGTCGTGGTGGCGATAAGTCCAGTGTCGATTTCCTAGGTAGGTAGCACCCATCGCAACTGCGGTGGCGATTAGGCCAGAACGAACTGGTTGAAGGTGCAGTAAATGCAGGCACAGGTTGAACACCGCGGTGTCGACTAGCCACCCAAGTGCTCCAACTACACCGAACTTTGTGACCTCTTTGCCTGTAGAGCTCCACTGTCGGTCATAGGTTCGCAATCCGTTCTTCATTACGCCATGCCTGTCTGTCACCGATCGCTTCCGGGAGGCAGCAATGGTAGCTGCATCTAGCAGAGCAGTCTGGCTCTTCTGAGGTCGATTCGTGACGTGTGGCTGCTGCGCCACTCCGCACAGGAGGATTTTGAGCCACTGGTCGAGGGTTACGTGGCCGAAACCTTCTATTGGTGCAGGCTGAGCCCGTTTGTGTCGGTAGTTGATGCTTCCTTTTGAGGGCCGGCATCGCCATGGATGGTCGAGCACTCCATGGAAGCTGCATGAATCAAGCCGCAGTGCGATGTGGCTTGTAATCGGCAGGGTGGATCCCTTGTATCTCTTCCTCCCGTGCATGGAATGCCTGCGACCTTGCCTTTGTTCTGATGAACCGAAGCTAGGGGCCACTGGGAGGCTGGCGCATTATGGCAAGCCCGAGTTGCGCCATCTAGTCCGGAACCGATCCTTCTAGTTAGGGGCAGAGTCACTCCTGTGCATACGCTCGGCATGATCATCCCTGCTAGACGAAAAAGTAGGAGGTTGTCATGGAAGAGCAGGCACCGAAGGAGTTCTCCGTGGTGTACGAACCCCCGGCGCTCGTGGAAGTCGGAGACTTCTCTGAGGACACCCTGGGCTTCGGCACCAAGAGCTTTGACAGCTACGGCAAGAACATCTTCTAAAGCTGATGCCTGAACTCACTGGTTTTGTCGTACTGCCAGACGGTGCCGCTGATCGATCCATCCTCGAGACTCTTCCTTTCGAGGCGTTACACGTGATCTCGCACAAGTCCGGTCGCGCGTGGATCGTTAGCAACCTCTCGCCTGACGAGATCGTTACGGCAGAGGCAGGATCGGTGCAGGTGGTGGTGATCGGGTTCTGCCCGGTCACCACCGACCGGCTGACCTCGCTGGTCAAAAAGGTCCATTCGATACCGGAATTGGATGGACTTGCACAAGCGCTGCCGGGCAGCTTCCACCTGGTAGCTTCGATCAACGGCCAAGTGCGGGTTCAGGGCAGCTTGACCGGAGTACGTCGCGTCTTTCATACCCGTCACCAGGGCATGCCGATCGCCAGTGACCGAGCCGACGTGCTCGCTGCAGCCACAGGGGCCGGCGTAAACGAACAGGTGCTTGCCGCCCAGGTGGTTTGTGGAGCCATGTTGCCGCCACCATTGAGCGAAGCAAGTATGTGGACCGACGTCTCGACAACGCCTGCGGATCACTACTTGCTTTTGAACTCTGACCAGGTGCGAGCGGTCCGCAGATGGCGACCTCCAGAACCGCGGATGTCACTCAACGAAGGTGCTGCGGCCCTGCGTGAGGCGCTGATCTCCTCGATGGATAGTCGGCATCCAGGCGAAGGACGCCTCAGCGCGGACTTGTCTGGAGGCATGGATTCAACGTCACTCTGTTTCCTTGCCGCTAGGAGCACCCCAGAGCTGCTCACCTTTCGATGGGGTGAAGCCGAGACAGGTAACGATGACGCGATATTCGCTGCCCATGCGGCGAATACTCTGCCGCAGGCTGAACATCTCGTCGTACCACAGGGCGAGCTTCCGGCGGTCTTCGCTGATCCATCCATGGAGGCTGATACGGAGCAGCCCTACCTGTTTAGTCGCACACTAGCCCGTACTTACTACACCGCCCGTCTGTTGGCCGAACGAGGCTCGCAGCAGCATCTGGCAGGGCACGGCGCCGACGAACTCTTCCATAGGTTCCCTGGCTATCTTCACCCCCTGCTACGTCGCCACCCCATTACCGCGATTCGACATGTGCGTGGGCACCGGGCGCTGAGCCGTTGGCCGCTCGCAGCTACAGCCACGGCGCTGGCTCGCAATGATGGCATTGCGACATGGTGGAGGGAGCAAGCTGACCAACTGACCGATCCATCCCCGCCGTACCGCTTCCCGCCACTAGGCTGGGGATTTGCCCCTCTGCGTGCACCACAGTGGGCAACTCCGGACGCGATCGATGTGGCACGTGAAGCGCTGCGCCACACTGCCGAACATGTCCAGCCGTTCTCCAGGAATCGTGGACAGCACCAGTTTCTAGTCGCGCTGCGCAGCACCGGGTCGGCATACGGGCAGTTGGCACGCATATTTGCATCAACTGGTATCCACCTGCGCATGCCTTACCTGGATGACCAAGTAGTGGAAACAGCCCTGTCGGTTCGACTACACGAGCGTGCCACACCGTGGCAGTACAAGCCGCTACTGGCCGAGGCTATGCGCGGATTGGTTCCACCCGCTGTACTGAACCGGTCCACTAAGGGAGAATTTAGCGAGGACGTGCGTATCGGGTGGCGGCGTGCGCTACCCTTACTGATCGAAATATTCGGCGAGTCCGAATTGGTCAAGCAAGGGCTAGTGAACTCTGAATCACTACGCAGAATACTTCTGACTCCACAGCCAGACTCCACCAGGGATTCTGAGATTGAGCATCTGCTGGGATGTGAGACCTGGTTCCGTTCAGCACGTCGACTTCCCTTGAGGAGGCAAGATGCCGGTTCGTCTACATCCTGACGTGGCAACCACCGATACCGATGACGCTACCGTGCTACTTCACCAGCGCACCGGGCGTTACTGGCAGCTCAACGCCACTGGTTCCTATGTGCTGCGCCAGCTACTCGCCGGCCAAACCATTGATCAGATCGCCATCGGAGTCGCTGACCGGTATCACATCACCCATGAGGAGGCGCGCAACGATGTCACACGAGTAGTCAATCAACTGAATTCTGCGCGGCTGCTGGAAGCGTCATGAGTCTGCCCGTTGCATTGTCGGCGCGACGTAAACTACCTCCTCATCGGCGTCTAGTTCCGTATATTGCCGTGGGAGTCGCCAGATTACTGTCGCTGGCTCGCCCAGGGCGCCTTCGGGTTATTCTTGAATTCGCTCGGCGTGGTGCTGTACCTGCAACTTATGAACAGGCTCGAGCAGCTCGGCAGGCAGTGGTATCGGTAAGCTTGCGGTGTTCCGGTCAGGCTTGTTTGCAACGCTCCATTGCCGCCGCCTTGCTTTGCCGTATGAGGGGGACCTGGCCGACTTGGTGCACCGGTGTGCGCACGACTCCGTTCGCTGCCCACGCTTGGATTGAGGCGGAAGGCCAGTTGGTTGACGAAGATTACCCAGTAGGGCACTATCGTCCCCTTCTGGTGATTGAACCTCCGTCATCCTGCACACCAGGGGCGAAGTGACATGTTGGCGAGGGCATGCTTCGCCTCGCCTCTGTGTCAGTTCAGCTGCCATCCGCCTCGTTCGGGCTTGGGCGGCCCCGCTCGGTGTAGCGCGCGGCCGTCCGCCGCGGTTGGGATCTCCCCGCCCGGTCGGAGCACGGTGTTGGGGTCGACGAGCGAGCTCTCGGACGCGGGGCCCTGCTAAAGGTTGTCCTGTAACGGCTGGTCACGGGTGAGATGATCTTGGCGTGGCTGGTGTGATCACGGCGTCGGCGCCCTGGTGCCCACCCGCGACCGCTCGATCGCCGAGCAGTCGAAGAACTACCGCTACTCCACAGCTCACCAGGTGGTGATGGTCGCCGACAGCCGCCTGGCCGTGTTGGTCGGTCGACCGTTGCCCAGCAACCGGCACGACTCCCGCGGCTGGGAGGAGTCCGGAGTCAAGGACTCGGTCGGCCACGCCATGGCCATAGCGGACGGTGGCTACCAGGGCACCGGACTGGTCATCCCGCACCGCCGGACGAAGGGTGAGGAACTTCTGGTCTGGAAGGAGCAACACAACTGTTCCCGCAAGCGAGTTCACGCCCGCGTCGAGCACACCTCCGCCCGCACGAAGGGTTGGAAGTTCCTCTGCGACTGCCGCGTGAAAGGCGCCAGCGTCCGCCACACCATGCTCGGCATCGCCCGCCTGCACAATCTCGCCCTCAACGGATACCCGAGTCGGTCGCGCTCCGGTCGTCCTCACCCGTGTCGACTCCAAGATCACTTACGGAACAACCTTGAGGCGAAGGGCCACTCGTCACGACAAACCCGGCTATGTCTTCCTCGACACCGCCACAGTGGTAGCCGTCATCATCTGGCTTCGTGCACGATTCCCGGGTGCTCCTAAAGGAACTTGATCGAGCTTATGTTGTTTCCCTCGATCTCCCCGTCCTGCTGGCCGGGACCCACAGCGATGGACGGGCCGGTGTAGCCCTTGCCTGTATAGAGGACAATCCTGCGGGACGAGGTGTTCTTCAAGGAGCTGATGCTGTCACTGACAGACCCGGTGCCATCGTTCCAACTGTTGTCCTCAAGGTTGCTGTCACTGCCGGTGAAGGTGTACCAACCTCCCCTGAATCCAGCGTCCTTGTAGACCGTGAGTGCGCCCGCGCGAGCGTCCGCATGAGCAGGGGAAGGCACCGCAAGTGTGACGACTGATAGCGCGCTGATCAAGACTGCACCAGCGAGTAAGTGAATTTTGCATCGCATGTGCCTTCTCCCAGGCTTGGAAGATATCGTGGACGGTATTGAACGATTGTAACGGCGTGAGCCGGCGACAATTTATGGGACCTTCCCAGGAATCAAAGGCGAAAGGCGCGTCCTCCACTCCGCCCTGACGTCAATCCTAGCTACGCAGAGTCTAGCAAACTACCGGTAACCGGGCTTTAGTGTCAGTCGCGCGTTGTTCAAGTACCGATCCTTGGAAGACTTCAGGTCGGCAAAGTATGTGCGGTGTTTTTGGATATATGCCTTCTGGATCTTTGCTTCCTCTGTCGACCATGCGGCGATGAGATGCGACTGGTCTTTGCACCGTACGTCAGCGATCGCGGTTTTGATCTCCTTATGCGAAGGGCGCCTGGTATTGCTCCACGCCTTGTCGCTGATGGCCGAAGTGGGATTTCCGTAATGGAATCCCCGATCTTTCATGCAACTCCGCCACTGGCGAAGAGATTTCTGGACCGCCGGTGCCTTCTGTGACTGCGCGAGCCCTTGAGCGCTGAGTGAGTTGAGCTGCCTTAGGTCCGGCTTCGTTCCATCCCAAAGAAGGTCATCCGCCTTCTTGTTGCATCCCGTCTTGGGATTGTTCGCTGCTTGGAACTGCCGCGGAGTCAGCTCCGCGTCCCTCCTCTCCTCCATACGGGCCCCCACGTTCGGGCTGAGGAGTTCCGGAGTGGCGTGGTACCCAAGCCTTCTTGCGACATCGATCTCGATCAGACCGTAACGGCGTCGATTCCACATGTTCGGCAGGTCGGTCGGGCGCTTGACTGATCGCCATGCGAGCCCTTGCTCCTTCATGCAGTCGCGCACCATCAGATCGAGTGCGTTCGACGTCATCGCGTACTCAGCGTTGGAAAATATATAGTCGTCGAGCGGCAGAACGAGTTTCTGCACTTCATCGCTCGGCGGCGGGGCCGTTACACCGGCAGACGAGGGCGCATTCGACACGGGCCTTTCCCGACCCGAACCTGCACACCCACTCATCAAGAGCAACAATGCAGCGACCGATACTGCCCGCCTGATCACACATCCTCCAGGCATCGACGAAGACGACGGTGCCGGCGCCTGAGGGCTCCGGCACCGTCATGGTTGATCAGCGGAATAAGACGCAGCTCGCCTTGTTGTCGAAGTTGTTGTTGCTGAAGTCCTTGTCGTTTGAGTGGCGAAGTGCTACATAGACCGAACCACTGCAGGTGGAGCCCGGGTTCTGGAAGAGGGCGACGTCGCGGCCGGTTTTGTTGGTCATCGAACTGGCTTCGTCCTCCATGATGTGCGAGGTGCCGGTCCAGAAGTTGTTGCCGAGGTCGTGGTCACTGTTTCCGGAGGCGAAGCCCTTGTGGTCGCCGCCGTAATTGTCGTTGCCGTAGAGCGTGAAGTAGGTGGCCTGCGCCCCCGTCTCGCCGCTTGCGTCGGCGTTCGCTCCCGCGGCTGCCCCCAACAGGCCGGCGGTAGACAGAACGGCGACCCCGAAAGAATAGGCCAGCTTGCGCTTCATTTGCTCTTCCCCTTCGATCGACTTTCAACTTCCTCTGCTGTTGCAGTCGGCAGATTCCGTGACTTCAGTGACTTCTGAGATCACAGTCGCGCCGTGCGGTAGTTGATTCAACACACAGCTACGAGGGAGGTCAACATCAATGGGAATTGGAATTTGCCATTCCGGGGTGTGTGGGAGAAGCCTGACCGAGAATAGTTGGTTCCTCGAAAGGGGATATGGAAGGCTGTGAATCCGGTCTGGACCTGCTGGAACCTCCCGAAGAGGAGCGGTCGGTCGATGGTGCTCACGATCGGTGGGTGATCGGATCAAGTCATATGGTGAAACTGCCCGACCGTAAGGTGTGTTGGCTCGGCCTGGATGCACCTCGTGAAGGGCGCCTTGTGGGCGGCGAAAGCGAAGGAGGTGCTTGCTGGCCTGCGAAGGTGAGAGTTCCTGCGCACCATCGAGTACGGGTAGCGAAGATGCCCCCTAAGTGCCTCGCCCCTGCCCCGGTGGCCCTTGCTGCGCTCGATGATCTGAACCGGCGGTTTGTCTGGCCGCCCGGCGCTCTCTGCTCTTGCTCGTCCAGGACAAGGTCCGCCCGACCGGCATGACACCGATACGGCCGTCGACGCGAAGTCCAAGCTGTTGGTGATGGCGATGTATGCGGAGACGGGCGACGTCGAGGGCATCGACGCGCTGTGGCACGGCGCCACGTCCAAGGCGTTCATCGGGATGCGGGCACCCTTCTCCTGCGAGCCTTGCCTGGGGCATGCACGTCAACTGGACTCCATCGCGCGGGCGTTCACCGAGGACCTGGGAGCGCTGGAATTTGCTGCCGGACGGCAACTTGGTCGTCTACCTGGACATCGGCTCCAGGAGGAAGGTGGCGCCATGCTGTCCAGATTTCGCCAGCTGCCGTCATGGCTGATGCGTATGATCAGTGAGTCTTCGCACTCAGCCGTGGTCTGACCATCCAGGGTTGTGAGAGGAGGGGTGGGCATGGGCAGGCCAGAGCGGCCCCTGGATCCTGATGCAGGACCGACTCAGCGTTTCGCCCACGCATTGCGGCGGCTCCGGCAGGACGCAGGCAGCCCGACCTACCGGGATTTGTCAACTCGTACAGAGTTCTCGGCACCCACGCTGTCCGCTGCGGCGGCCGGGAGCCGCCTGCCTTCGCCTCAGGTCTTGCGGGCCTACGTCACGGCTCTCGGTGCCGACGCCACGGAATGGGAGAAACGGAGGCAGGAAGCGGCAGAGGAAGAGGCGCTCTTGGCGCTATCCCGCCCTGGCGGCCTCCCGACGCCGTACCTAGGGCTCGCGCGCTACGGAACCGACGATCATGCGCTGTTCTTCGGGCGAGCCGAACTGGTATCCGATCTCATCGACCTAGTCGCACGGCGTAGGCTTTCGGCTCTGGTGGGCGCCTCCGGCAGCGGCAAGTCCTCTCTCATACGCGCGGGACTCGTCCCCGCCCTGCAACAACTGGAACCTGAAGCAGGCCGTCCATCAGCTGTACGCATCTTCAGCCCCGGCGAGCATCCGGCACGCGACCATCGTGAACTATTCAGCGCGCCCGACGCACCTGGTGACTGTATTGTCCTGATCGACCAGTTCGAAGAGCTCTTTACGATCTGTCATGACGCTGCGGAGAGAGCTGAGTTCACCGATCTGCTGCTCACCGCTGTCGCGCCTGAGAACAACGTGCGTGTGGTGCTGGCGATGCGCGCTGACTTCTACGGCCGCTGCGCGGAACACCAAGGACTGGCTGAGGCCCTCAGTCAGGGACATCTCCTGGTCAGTCCGATGTCACGGGAGCAACTGCGGTCGGCCATCGTGAAGCCCGCCGCCGTAGGCCGGCTTGTCGTGGAGCGCTCCCTGACAACACAGATTCTCGACGATGTGTCAGACGTACCTGGCGGCGGCCTTCCTCTCATGTCGCACGCGCTGTTCGAGCTCTGGAAGCGGCGCGACGGGCACATACTGTCCAAAGAGGCTTACGACGCCATTGGCGGTGTTCACGGGGCGCTGGCGCACACAGCCGAGCAATTCTTCGCGGGGTTGACGGATGAACAGGCTTGTCTCGCACGCACCTTGCTGCTGAGGTTGGTTGCGCCGGGCGAAGGTACTCAGGACACAGCCCGCCCGACACCACGTAGCGAGTTAAGCGAGATCGAGGGATCCGCTCCCGTGCTTGAGCTGCTGATCAGTGCACGCATCATCGTCGTCGACGGAGTGAACGTCAGCCTGGCGCATGAGGTGCTGATCTCGGCCTGGCCGCGGTTGCACGGATGGATTGAAGCTGATCGCGATCGATTGCGTATGCGTCGCAGGATCGCGGACGCCACACAGGTGTGGAACGAGCTGAACCGTGACCCCGGAGCTCTGTACCGGGGAGGCCAGCTGGCAGTGGCGCAAGAGATGTTCGCACTGGATGATCACGTGTCCGACGATCTATCTCCTGCGGAGCGGGAGTTCCTGATCGCCAGTGTCGAGGCACACGAGCAGGCGCGCAGGGAAGAGACTCGCAGAGAGCGCACGATGAGAGTGCTTGTCACCGTGGTCGTTCTGTTGTGTATCACCGGTGTCCTGCTCTGGGTGCTGTGGTTCATCAACCCCCAGCCTCGAGAGCACCATTGATTGGGGGCTTCGATCCGCGTCCGCAGTGCCCGGGGCGCGCGTATATCACCAGTTGGGCTCCGTGCAGAGTCTGCGTCCCGCAGTTCTGGAAGTACCTCTTCAAGGTCACTCGCTTCACCGTTTCCTGGGCAATGGAGTCCAGCGGCTGTCCACGAGGGTCAGTCAGCGCCATGATTCGGTCGCTCGCCAGGATGTTCTGGCGGATCTCCTCGGGCGACAGTTCCGTTCCCTCCAAGCTGTGCGCATTCTCAGGGGATCGCTCCAGGGCGAGATCCCGCACGTGGTCGTAGACGCTTGGTGAGGAGAGCAGCCATTCCCGGCGCCGAGCGGGCATGAACAACACGTTGTCTGTCGTCCCGATGTGGTGTCGAACCGCTTCGGCTATCTCTATCACGTCGTCCTTGCGGCTCTCCGGAGAGCGCATGTCCAGCGACCACGGGATCAGGACGGCTCCGGCGACGAGTGCGGTTGCAGCGGCAACTGCGCTGCTCGGCACACGGCGATCCCCAGCCCATCTCAACTGAAGACTGCCGACTAGGACTCGCTCTAGCGACCGCCCCATCAGCAGGGCCAGACCCACCATGCCGTACAGCACATACCGGTCGACGTACCAAGGCTTGATGAGTGACACCACCATCAGCAGCCCTGCCGGAAGCACTACGAGCGGCAGTGCCAGCCGGGTGACGTCCAACGTCCCGTCTTTGGCCAGGAGGGAGGTTCGCGTTCCGTCATTGCGATGGGCGAACAGGGCCATCAGACACGCTGCGATCCCCATTGAGGCCCACAGGATCCATGCGGCCGCACTCGGCCGCCCCAGCCAGCCCAGTTGTCGATCCGCCTGCTGTGAACTCACCACAGCCAGAGGAACAATCATTGCCGCTGCGCCCACACTGGACCAGGCCCAGCGCCGAAGGACAGCCTTGGGTGCCGCACACCACCACAACGTAGCGGCGTGCGCGACCATGGCCAGAGCAGCGAACTCGTGCAGCCAGCAGGCGACGACGAAGATGCCCGCGTAAGCCATCCATGTCCGTGAGCGGTTCTGCTCGACACCCCTTACGAAGAACCAGGTCGCCCACACCACTGCAGCGGTCACCAACGCGTAGGAGCGGCCTTCCTGGGCGTACTGCTGCACCAGGGGAAGCACCGCGAAAGCCACACCGGCCAAGATCCCCACGGATCCTCGGGACAGATGTCGGGCCAGTACCCCTACACCAGCCGCTGCGACGACGGTCGCGACTACGGACGGCATCCTTAGCGCCGCGAGCCCACCGTCCCACGTCCGGAAGACACCGTGCATAAAGAGGTAGTAGAGACCATGCACAGCATCAACGTTGCCGAGTAAGTCCCATAGTTCAGGCAGAGATCGGTGTGCTACCTGGTAGGTGACCGACTCATCGCGCCACATGCTGTGATGCCGGCCGATGTCCCACAAGCCGAGGGCCAGGGCCGTGGCTGCCGGGATGAGGACACTCAGCCACACCGAATCCCAAGCTCGGCCTCGCGTTCCGGTAGGAGGAACGATCCGGTCCCTTGCCCTTGATAGCCGCGAGACGGCTTCTGTGCGCTGAGTGATCACGGCCTCCGGAAGGTCACGGGCGGTTCACGGCACCAGACAGCTTAGGGAGAGTCAACCAGCGGGAGCGTTGGTGCGAAGCCCCGCCCGGTCTCCCATCAAAACCCAGTGCGTTGATTGCCGTCAGGCCGGGTCTGTAGATCAACGCCAGCGTTCCACAAGCTCAAGATCTGGCTTTCACAGCCCTGTTGATCACGCTTGTGGAACGGAGTCAGCCATTACCACCGCACAGATGCCTCGCGCTGAGACCACTATCTCGCGCTCGGCCCCACCACTCCGATCCCCATGGCCGGCCCTGGTGCCGGGAGCCTTCGCGCTCGTATGGGGGTTGATTGGCATCACGCGCCGGGGAACATGGTGGCGGGACGAGGCCGTGACGTACGACATGGGGCAGCGCAGCCTGCCCGACCTGTTACACACCCTGCAGCATGTCGATGCCGTGCACGGCCTCTATTACGTGTTCATGCATGGCGTGTTCGCCGTCTTCGGCGATTCCCTGGTCGTCCTGCGACTGCCCTCGGCACTGGCTATGGCCGCGGCGGCAGCCGGGGTTGGGGCGATCGGCTGTCGCCTTGTCGGGCCCCGCGCCGGCACGGCCGCTGGCATCATCTTCTCTCTGCTTCCCCTCGTGCAGCATTACGCACAGGAAGGACGGTCCTACGCCGTCGTCTGCGCCACCGTCACTTGGGCAACCTGGCTGTTCCTGAAGGCTGTGGAACAGCCCGTTCGGGCCGTGTGGTTCGGGTACACAGCCATGGCACTGCTGGCATGTCTACTACACGAGTTCGCCGTTCTGGCCCTCGTAGCGCACGGCGTCACCCTGCTGTGGTCGCGCGCACCCGTCGCCGTGATCAAAGCGTGGGCATGCGCAGCGATCTGCGTAACAGCATTCCTCGCCCCCCTCGCCCTGTTCAGCATCAGACAGTCTGAACAGGTGAGTTGGATCAGCGGGCCGCAACCCGTGGCGCTGGCCACGTGCGCCCTCGGCGCGCTGCTCGCTCATCCGAAGCTGTCAGGAACCCTTCCGCGCGCCGGGGGTGTGCGCTTACGAGAGCTGGCCTTGCCGCTCCTGCTCCTGCCCTCGACAGCCCTACTGCTCACGACGCCGATCAAACCGCTCTACGTCGACCGATACGTTCTGTACAGCATGGTCGGCCTCGCCCTGCTTGCTGGTGTTGCTCTTGAGCACGTGCTCCGCAGGGCACGATCACATCGCCGTACCGTCCAGCTCGTTCTTTGCGCACTCGTCGCCACTGCGACCGCAGTGCCACTGGGCATCTACGAGCGGACTCCACGCAGCCGCATCGACGACGTGCACGCGATCACGTCCACTGTCGCGTTGTCGGCCTCCCCCGGTGACGGCCTCATCTTCACTCCGGCACGCCGACGCGTGTGGGTCGGCACGAACTCCAGTGCCTTCAGGGGCCTTGACGATCTGGCCCTGAGGGAAGGGCCACGCGGCTCCCGCTCGCTCTATGGGAGGGAGCTGCCCATTGGCACGGTCCGCGCCCGCATGCTCGCCGCCCGCCGCATCGTGGTCCTGAGCGATCCACCGAGTCAGCCGGAGGATAGGTCGCTCAGGGAGGCAACGAAGCGCGAGGTACTACGGAAGCACTTCACCGTCTGTCGGCGCAGCGACATCCATGGAGCCCGCGTCACTGTCTACGCGCGCCCGAACGACTGCTGACGGATCAGGATGAGACAGGTTGCGAGTGGGTCCTCGCCCCAGGCGGAGGTTCTGGCTGTTGACAGTTGTGCTCGTTAAGTTCCTAATTGGTGAGCCATAGGGCGAGCGCCACAATCGTGGCCAGTCCGCTTGAAAGGAGGACTCGGCGAGCAGGTTTCAGACGGTGGGATAGATCTTCCGATCGGCTCTTGCGTACGTCGGGGCTAACGGTCGGCCCTAGGCGGCGGGCAGACTGCGCGAACTGCCCCACAATTCTCGTGCTAAGTCCGAATGCGAGCACCACCCCGCCGATGGCCCAGGCGGACAGAAGCAGAATCACGGTGCTGCGGTTAGCCATCGACCTTCCCCTCGCTTAGGTCTGTGTAGCGGCGGACAACGCAAGGGTACGAGTGTCCCGCCGGGCATGAACGTGACTTCCGGCGAAGCCTGGAGGAAGGACCGCAGATCGCCTGTGTCTGTCTGACGGCGGCGCCAGAACCACTGACCGGCCGCAGGCGCTGTCGCGGAGTAACGTTCACGGGTCACGTCAGTGGACGTGACCCACCATCCGTGCCGTCACGGGGCGAGGTAGGCGATTCAGCCGCCGGACACTGCGGCCTGGACGCGTGAGCCAAGGAGTTTCCTGGTCAGCGCCCCAGAGCGAGGTCGGTGGTCTCGACGCGGTGGGTTGAGAGGTCGTCCAGAATCTGGACCCGTCCAGTCAACTTGGCCTTGAAGGCGTACCTAACCCCGCTCACGCCGAAGCGCTTGCACCCCGGGTCGATATCGATGATCGCCAGGACCTCTGTGCCCCAGCCAGCGACCGCCACCACATCCGGTTGGCTGCGAGGAACTCTACGGTGTCCCCTGGAGAGTGGACACAGGGGTTCATGCTGCGAGTGTGATTCGGGACCGCTGCTCAACGATCACGCGGAGCGCCCTAGGGCCAAGCTCCGGGCAGATCCCCGACAGCCCCGCGGATCCATCGTGAACCGGGGGCATGAACCGGTCGTTCCCGGCGGCTGGATCCTGGCTGGATCTACCCCGGGTCTCCGACGTTTACGCAGGTCAAAACCCTGCCCCCGATGTTCCGGTTCAACGTCTGAGCTCCGTCAGGAGGTACGCCGCCGCGTCCCGCGCCGAAGACGGTGCCGGGGCGCGGTCGCGTATATGGCGGGCCGTGGTGTGCAGGGTTTCTGTTGTGCGGCGGGAGCCGATGTGGGGGATGCGGGGGGCCAGGGTCGTCATCAGGTGTTCCGCGTCGTGCCAGGCGCGGGCGTGGGTCAGCGTGGTCAGGAGCTTGGCCGCGAAGAGGTGGCGGTAGGAGGGGCCGGGGGCCGTGGCCGCCTCGTGGAGGAGGGGGATGGCCTGGTCCCAGCGGTGCAGGCGGGCGTGGATCCAGCCGAGGTGGCCCAGGAGCTCCGGCTCGTCGATCCACCAGGCCCAGGGCGGGTCGTTGTGGGAGACGCCGTCCAGGAAGCGGCTGTGAGCCTGGTGCGTCAGCTTCAACGGGTCGTGGTACGCGCCCAGTTGGGCCTTCGCGTGTGCCTCGCGGAGGAGCGTCAGCGTGGACACCCGGGCGGGGAGCGGGCGGGGGCCCTGGACGCGGGCCGCGGCCGTCAGGGCGGCCGTCGGGTGGCCCGTGTGGGTCAGGAGCATGCTCTCGTTGAGGAGCGTGAGGCGGGCCGTCCAGCGGTCGCCGGAGCGGTCCGCGAGGGTGAGGGAGCGGGCGTTCATCGCGTGCGCCCGGTGGTAGTGGCCCGCGTCGAAGAGGATCCAGCCGATGACCTCGGCCAGCTCCGCGAGGACTGACAGGCTGTCCTTGGACCTTGCCGCGGAGGTCGTGGAAGCCGCTGTGTTCGCGGTGATCGTGGCGCCGGTCTTCAACTCCGGGAATCTGTCCAGCTCTTCGCGTGCCAAGGGCAGTGCCGCACGGGCGCCCTGCTGGGCATCCACCGCCACCAGGCGGCGCACGGCCAGCAGGGCCAAGGAGAGATCGTCGGGCATGGGGCCGAGGGTATGTGCCGTGCTGTGATCGGCGGTGGGCCGTGTCGGGTAGGTCAGCCCAGGACCAGGACCGTCGCGATGCCCGGGCCGAACGCGCCGCCCATCTGGTAGCAGAGGGTGAAGAGGCCGATCGCCGTGGCCCGGGCCCGTTCCGGGGCGCTCGTCGCGGCGTGCACCGACAGGACCGCGTTGGAACCGGTCGAGGTGAACACCGCGACCGCCACCGCGACCAGGAGCAGCGGGCCCCAGCTCGCCACGGTCGCCGTCGCCGCGGCCGCGACCCCGAGGGCCAGGAGCACGGTGCGCACCGTCGCCCGGCTCATCCGCGCCGACCCCGCCGCGAAGAACCAGGAGAGCGCTGCCCCCGCCAGGAGCGCCACCAACTGCCCCGTCCCGACGGCCTCCTTGGACCAGCCCGCACGGTCGGCGAGCAGCCGGGGCGCCGCGAACAGCAGCGTGAAGTACGACGTCGACGCGGCGAGGGCGAGCAGTGCGGAGATGCGGAACGCAGGCGTGCGGAGGAGCTCCAGGGGGACGAAGCCCTCCGGGCGGCGGGCCACGTGGCGGAAGAGGAAGGCGCCGGCGACCGCGGCGGCCCCCGCGGCGTACGCCGGTGTGGTCGGCAGCAGGACCAGTGCCGTGGCGAAGGCCGTCAGCAGCGCGGCGCCCCGGGCGTCGAACCGGCCTTGTGCGGGCGGGACTTCACGTGCGTACCGGTTCACCTTGGCCACCGCGAGGAGGGAGACCGCGGAGACCGCCAGCGCCGCCCGCCAGGAGAGTGCGGCGGTCAGGTGCTGGCCGAGCAGCGGGCCCGCCGCGCCCAGCATCCCGAAGCCCGCGCTGATCACACCCATCCGGCGCGCGCTCCCGGCGAGGCTCATCGCCGAGGTGACCAGGCCCGCGCCTCCGGCCGCCTGCGCCGCGCGCCCGGCGAGGGCGAGCGGCAGCCAGGGGGAGGCCGCCACCAGGACGGTGCCCGTGAGCACCAGGGCGCCGCTCAGCCGCAGCACCGTGCGCAGGCCGCGCCGCCGCAGCAGGCCCGCCATCAGCGGGGTGCCGACGGCCATCGCCCAGGCGAACGCCGTGACCAGCCAGGAGGCCGTCGCGGCGCCGACGCCGAAGGAGCGGGCCATGTCCGGCAGGATCAGCACCGGGGCGTTGGCCCCGGCCGCGATGGGCGTGGCGAGCAACGCCAGCCAGAACACCGGGACTTGGGTCGGGGCCTTCGGCTGCATGGGTGCGGGTGCGGGGGGCGTGGTGCGTGCGGGAGACGTGATGGACGTGGACATGTGGGCAACCCCCCAGGGTGTTACGGCGGCGGTGTGGTGATGGCGGTGGCGATGGCGTGGTGATGGTGGTGGCGGGGCGGTGGCTCCTGTGGCGGGGTCAGAGCGTCGTGACGACCTCGTCGTAGGACAGGCGCGGCAGACGCGGGAACCAGGCGTCGGGGCCGGGGTTGCCGATGTTCACGACCATCAGCGGCTCGTGGTCGCCGTCGAGGAACTCCTTGCGCAGGCCCTCGGCGTCGTACCCCGTCATCGGGCCGGCGGCGAGCCCCGCGGCGCGCACGCCGACGAGGAAGTAGGCGGCCTGGAGCGCGCCGTTGAGGACGCTCACCGGCTCGCGCACGGCCCGCTCGGCGAAGTACTCGTCCTTCAGGCCGGGGGCGTGCGGCACCAACTGCGGGAGTTCCTCGTGGAATTCGTGGTCGGTGGCGAGGATCGCGACGAGCGGGGCGGTGGCGGTCTTGGCCCTGTTTCCCTCGGCCATGTGCGGCAGGAGGCGCTCGCGGGCCTCGGGGGTGCGGATCAGCGTGATGCGCAGCGAGGAGAGGTTGAACGCCGTGGGGCCGTACTTGATGAGGTCGTACACCGCCTGTATGCGCTCCTCGGTCACCGGCTCCGAGGTGAAGGTGTTGGCGGTGCGGGCCTCGCGGAAGAGCAGGTCCTGGGCGCCCGGGTCGAGGGCCAGCGCGGAAGGGGAGGTGGCGGTAGCGGCAGCGGAAGTGGCGGTAGCGGCAGCGGAAGTGGAGGAAGCGGAAGCGGACATGGCGGGGCACCCCTGTTCGTCTCAAAGTTGACAATTTCAACGTTGAGATAAAAGCAGGGTTGGTCCTTCAGCGTCAAGTGTCTTAACGTTGAGAAGGTAGGCACTGGTGAAGTGGTGGATGGGCGGGAGGCGGCGCGATGAGTGACGCGTTGGACGCGATCGTGGGTCAGTGGGAGGCGGAGCGGCCCGAGCTGGCGGACGAGCTGTGGCCCGTGGAGGTGCTCGGCCGTATTCAGCGGATGCACCGGATCATCGAGAAGAGCTTCAAGCAGTTCAGTGCCGAACACGGCCTGGAGCCGGGCGAGTTCGACGTCCTGACCACGCTGCGCCGCTCCGGGCCCCCGTACGCCCTGACGGCGGGCGCCTTCCTTAAGGCGGCCATGGTGACCTCGGGCGCGATCACCAACCGCATCGACCGGATGGAGGCCAAGGGCCTGGTCGAACGGGTGCGGGACGGCGCCGACCGGCGGACCGTGAAGATCCACCTCACCGAGCGGGGCAAGGAGGTCACGGACGTGGTGATGGGGGCGCACCTGCGCAACTACGCCGAGATCCTGAAGTCCCTCGACCGTGAGAGCTGCGACCGTGTCGCCGAGGCGCTCCGCACGCTCCTGGAGGCCCACGGCGACACGTCGATCAGCTGACCCCCGGGGTGGCCGACCCGCCGCTCGCTCAGATGCCGTCGACGTCGGCGACCGTGAACGGAGTCGTCGGCGTCCCCGGACCCATCGGCCCGCCCTTGTCGAACTGCGAGCGCACCACCAGGGCGTGGCCGCCGCTGTGCGCGATGGTCGTCGGGACCTGGAGCGCCGGGTCCGTGACCTCGCGCTCCAGGCGGGCGGTGGTGCCGTCGCCGCCGAGCCGCCAGCGGGCCACCGTGTTGTCGCGGTTCTGCACGACCCAGAGAGTGTGGCCGCGCAGCTCCATGCCGTCGCCGTTCGTGAAGTCGCCGCCGCGCGCGGCGACTTCACGAACGGCCCCGGTGGTGAGGTCGACGCGGTAGAGGTCGCCGCCGGTCATGTCGACGGTGAGCAGGTAGCGGCCCGAGGGGTCGGCGACGATGCCGTTGAGGGTGTACGCGTCGGCCGGGTGCGGGGCGATGGTGGCGCTCAGGTCGTGGCCGACGGTGAGTTCGCCGCGCCTGCCGTGGGCCGACGCGTCCGCCAACTGCCTCGGTGTGACGCGGTAGATGACGGCGCGTGAGCTGTCGGTCAGGTAGGCGGTGCCGTCCGGCGTGATCGCGACGTCGTTCACCATGCGGGGCGCGTCGGCCGGCCCCGGTACGTCGAAGCGGGCGAGCAGGGTGCGGCTGCGGAGGTCGTAGACCGAGACGCCGGACGTGGAGTCGGTCACCCAGAGGCGGCCCGCGCGATCGGCCCGGAGGCCGTTGGCCGTGTTCCGGCCGTCGGTGCCCGCGGGCAGGAAGACCTCGGCGCGGTGGTGGCCGGGGGTGGCCTTGTAGACGGCGCCCGTGGTGTACGAGCCCACGTAGACGTCGCCGGTGCGCGGGTCCGTGGCGATGCCCTCGGGGTAGACGCGGTCGCCGGGCAGTTCGTACGCGGTGGAGACGTGTGCGTGCGGCTGCGCGGCCGTCGCGGTGAACGGGGTGAACGGAGTGAGCGCGGCCAAGGCGGCCAGGGCGGTGAGGGCGGTGCGGGTCAGGGAGCGGCCGATGAGCAGGCGGGACATGGCAGGGCTGCCTCTCGTCTGGTGCATCGTGTGATTCCGAACTCTCGGACGCTCACGAATCTAAGTTAGAACTCTAATGGTCGTCAAGGTTCAAATGAAGCATCAGGGTTCGAATGGTTGGAAGGTCGTTACGATGCGGGTATGACCTCGCCCCTGCCCGTGTCCGAGCGCCTCGGCTCCTCCCTCAAGCGGGCCGAGCACGCCCTGAATGCCGCCAAGCACGCCGCCGTGAAGCCCGCGGGCCTCACCGTCCCGCAGTACGCGGTGCTGCTGTTCCTCACGGAGAACCCCGGCATCTCGGCCGCCGCCCTGGCCCGGCTCTGCGGGGTCACGCCGCCGACCATGAACACGGTCCTGAAGGGCCTCCAGGAGCGCGGCCTCATCGCGCGCACCCCGCACGCCTGGCACAAGAACGTCCTGGAGACGCGGCTCACCAAGGAGGGCGAGGCGGTCATGACCGAGGCGGACGCGGGTGCCGTCCGCGTGGAGCGGGCGCTCGCCGCCGAGTTCACGGACGACGAGAGGGCGACGCTCACGGCCCTCCTGGACCGCTGCGTCGCCCTCCTGGATTCCGTACGGCCGGAGTGAGAAGTCACCCCACCGCCGCGAGGCCCGTCTTCACGCCCGCCCCGCACAGCGGGACCACTCCGGTGCGCCCGCCGAGAAGCTCCCCGTCCCGCACCGCGGCCCAGCACGCGACCCCCGTCGACTCCACGTACAACCCCCGCCCGGCAAGGTCGAGTTGGGCCTTCTGGATCTGTTCCTCGGACACCGTGACGATCGCGCCACCGAGCGCCCGCACCGCCCGCAGGATCTGGCGGGCCCGCGGCGGGCGGGGGATCGCGATGCCCTCGGCGAACGTAGGCGCGCCCACCGCGTCGCCCAGGACGTCGTCCGCCCCGGAGCGCCACGCCTCCGCCAGCGGCGCGACGGCGGCGGCCTGCACCGCGTACAGGACCGGCGCCCGTGCGATGAGGCCCGCCGCGTGCAGCTCGCGCACGGCCAGGGCGGCGCCCAGGAGGAGGGTGCCGTTGCCGACGGGGACCACCAGGGCGTCGGGCAGGCGGCCGCCGAGGTCCTCCCACAGCTCGTGCACGTACGTCTTGGTGCCGTGCAGGAAGTACGGGTTGTAGATGTGCGAGGCGTAGAAGGTGCCCGGCTCGTCGGCCGCCGCGCGGGCCGCGTCGGCCGTGGCCTCCCGGTCGCCGGGGACGCGTGCGACGCGGGCCCCGTGCGCGGCGATCTGCTCCAGCTTCTTGGGGGAGGTGGCGTCGGGGACGTACACCGTGCAGGGCAGCCCGGCGCGGGCGCAGTACGCGGCGAGGGAGGTGCCCGCGTTGCCGCTGCTGTCGGCGATCACCCGCTCGGGGCCCAGCTGTTGGGCGAGCGCGGCGAGCATGACGGCGCCGCGGTCCTTGAAGGAGAGCGTCGGCATCAGGAAGTCGAGCTTGGCCGAAATCTCGCCCTCCAGTGGTACGAGGGGTGTGCGGCCCTCGCCGAGTGAGATCCCGGGTACGGGGAGGGGGAGCGACTCCGCGTACCGCCAGAGTGAATTGACGCGTCCCGCAAGGGACTTGACCGGTGCGGGCGTCGGGGAGAAGTCCAGGTCCAGGGGGCCGCGGCAGGCGGGGCAGCACCAGACGAGCGAGCCCGAGGGGACGCGGGTGCCGTCGGTGGGGCAGTAGCAATCCGGCAAGGCTGTCATGGGCGCAGGCTAGGGGGCAGGCCCCCTGGGGCGCCGTCATGGCGGGGGTGTGGCGGTCGTGTTACGTCCATTCCTCGCCCTTGTGGGTTTCCTATGGATCGGCCAATCTTTCGTCGGCGACGGAGAGTTGAACATTGATCGACAGGGTGTGGTCCGTCGGTCTTTGTTGACATGAGCCTGTCGCCATCACCCCCACCAGCGCACCACCGATTGAGGAGGATCCCTCAGATGGCAGTGATGCGTCCTACGCGCCGAAGACTGGCCGGGATCAGCGCGACCGCGGTCGCGGCTCTCGCCCTCGGCGTCGTCTCCGCCCTGCCCGCGGGCGCGGACACCCGGCAGCAGGAAGGCCGGATCGAGAACGCCGGTGTTCCCGGCGCCATCCCGAACAGCTACATCGTCACCCTCGACCAGGACGCCGCGAAGGCGCGCTCCGCCGAGGGCAAGGCGCTGGCCAAGGAGTACGGCGCGAAGATCGAGCGTACGTATGACAAGGCCCTGAACGGGTACGCGGTCGAGCTCTCCGCCGCCCAGGCCAAGAAGTTCGCCGCCGACCCGGCGGTCGACTCCGTCGTGCAGAACCGCACCTTCCACGTCGACGGCACCCAGCCCAATCCGCCCTCGTGGGGCCTGGACCGCATCGACCAGAAGAACCTGCCGCTGGACCAGAAGTACACCTACCCCGACAAGGCCGGGGAAGGCGTCACCGCGTACATCATCGACACCGGTGTGCGCATCAGCCACAGCGAGTTCGGTGGGCGCGCCTCCTACGGCTACGACGCCATCGACAACGACAACACCGCGCAGGACGGCCACGGCCACGGCACGCACGTCGCGGGCACGGTCGCCGGATCCTCGTACGGCGTCGCGAAGAAGGCGAAGATCGTCGGCGTCCGCGTCCTGAACAACAGCGGCTCCGGCACCACCGCGCAGGTCGTCGCGGGCATCGACTGGGTCACCAAGAACGCGGTCAAGCCGGCCGTCGCCAACATGTCGCTGGGCGGCGGGGCCGACTCGGCGCTCGACACCGCCGTCCGCAACTCCATCGCCTCCGGCGTCACCTTCGGCGTCGCGGCGGGCAACGAGACCACCGACGCCTCGACCCGCTCCCCGGCCCGCGTCACCGAGGCCATCACGGTCGGCGCGACCACGAACACCGACGCCAAGGCGAGCTACTCGAATTACGGGAGCGTTCTCGACCTGTTCGCCCCGGGCTCGTCGATCACGTCGTCCTGGAACACGAGCGACTCCGCGACGAACACCATCTCCGGTACGTCGATGGCGACCCCGCACGTGGTCGGCGCCGCCGCCCTGTACGTGGCCGACCACCCGACGGCCACCCCGGCCGAGGTCTCCAAGGCGCTGACCGACGCGGCCACCCCGGGTGTCGTCACCAGCCCCGGCTCCGGCTCGCCCAACCGCCTCCTGTACGTGGGCGGCGGCTCGACCACCCCGCCGGGACCCAAGTTCACCAACGACACCGACGTGCCGATCTACGACAACGCCTCGGCCGAGTCCACGATCAACGTCACCGGTGTCGACGGCAAGGCGCCCGCGAACCTGAGCGTCCCGGTCGTCGTCAAGCACACCTACATCGGCGACCTCCAGATCCAGCTGATCGCACCCGACGGCACGGCGTACACGCTGAAGTCGTACGGGAGCGGAGGCAGCGCGGACGACATCAACACCACGTACACGGTGGACGCGTCGTCCGAGACGGCCAACGGCACCTGGAAGCTGCGGGTGAGCGACAACGCCGCGCAGGACACGGGGAAGCTGGACTCCTGGGGGCTGCAGTTCTAGTGGGCCCCCTCGGGTGAGTCACTCCACCACGTAGGCGTTCTCGTCCTCGGGGAAGGGCTTCGGGTCGGTGACCCAGCCCGCCGCGAGGACGAGGCGCGTCTCCCGGTGGACCGCGAGGAAGCCGAAGGGCCGGTCGACGGAGACGGTGGCCCGGACCGTCTCGTACTCCGGGGTGGCGGGAGGAAAGCCCATGTAGGCGACCTCGACCGCCGTCACCGCCGCCGCGCGGAACCCCGCGGAGCTGAAGGTCGCGGTCGCGGACTGCTGCGCCGAGCCCACCACGAGCGGGGCATCGGAGATCCCGGGCAGGCTCGGGAGCGCGCGGGCCGCGGCGAGACCGAACGGCTCGGGGCGGGCCAGCAGGTCGTGCTCCGCGTCCACCGTGAACTCCACCGTGTTCAGGGTGGTGGACGGGGGCTCGGGAAAGTACGAACGGGTCCGTGCCACGCCGAGGCCGGGTCCCGCGTCGCCGTACGGGAGTCGGCCGCCCGGCACGGCGGGGAGTTCTCCCGCGAGGGCCTCGACTCCGGCCGTGAGCACGTGCGCCGGGCGCATCCCCTCCTCGCCGAGCAGCAGGTGCACGTCGACGGCGCCCTCTCCGCGCACGCACGCCTCGGTGACGCGTCCGGTGCCCGCCGTCACGAGCCGGACCCCGTCCAGACCGCGCTCCGAGCGGTAGAGCCCCGCGAGCTCGCGGCCCTGCCACGGCCCCGCTGACGGGACCGTCAGGTCGCCCTTGAACGGCGTCTCCCACGTGGTGGTGAGTGCCAGCGCGCTCGCGAGCACGAACTCGGTGTCCTCCGACGTCCGCACCGGCATCCGCTCGATCTGCCCGCCCGTGCGCTTGGACGCCCACGCGTCGAGCGCCGCCCCGTCCGCCTCCGGGTCCCCCGTCAGGGCGCCCGTCGCGTCCGCCGGGAGCCCCGCGCGCCACTCCTCCTTGAGGGTCGGCGTCCGCCGGGTCCACAGCCCGACGGCGGCCTCCAGCTCCCGTACGGAGTCCAGTGCGGCCAGCAACTCCCTTGCCCCGCAAGCTGCTTGCTCCGGGGAGAGGCCGATCGCGTCCGCCAGCTCGTCGCGGGCGGGGCCGTCCGCGACGTCCGCGAGGAAGGCGAGCAGCGGCCAGACCCCGGCCGCCGAGAAGACCGTGCCGCCGTCCGCCGCGAAGCCCGGCGCCGTCGCCCAGCGCGACATCAACCGGTTGACCGCCCGAATTGTTGAGTTTGTCGCCCGCATTCCGCTTCCGCCCCCGCCCCGACTACGATGCGCCAAGCCCTCCCCAGAAGTGAGGGTCAGCGCCCGATCGAGGAGCACCGTACCCGTGTCGATACCCCCGCCGCCCGGCCCCGGGTCCCCGCAGCAGCCGCCCCAGCTGCAGCAGCAGATGCCGTACGGGGCGGCTTATCCGGGGCAGCAGGGATATCCGGGGCAGCCGGGGCAGCCGGGGTACGCGGGGCAGCAGCCCGGTGGGCCGCCCTATCGGCCCTGGCCCGGCTACTACTCGCCGCACTCCGCGCCGCCCGTCAATGGCCTCGCCATCGCCTCGCTGGTCTTCGGTGTCCTCTGCTTCTTCCCGCTGATCGGTCTGATCCTCGGCCTCGTGGCCCTGTCGCAGATCAAGAAGAAGGGCGAGCGCGGCAAGGGCCTGGCGATCGCGGGCAACGTCCTGTCGTCGGTCGGGGCCGTGCTGCTCGTCCTGTTCTTCGCGACCGGCGCGGCCCGCGACTTCGCCGACGGCTTCAAGGACGCGGCGGAGGCGGCCCGGGACCTCAACAAGTTCCCCGTCGCCAAGGGCGGTTGCTTCAACGCTCCGGACAACGACCTCGCCGGCATGAAGTACGCCCACGAGGTCGACAAGGTGCCCTGCGACGAGCAGCACACCGGCGAGGTCTTCGCGTCCTTCAGGGTCAACAACAGCCGGTTCCCCGGGGACAGCGAGCTCACCGCGCTCGCCGAGCGGAAGTGCACGGACTTCCAGGCCGACTACGTCCCGGACCTGGAGGCCGTCCCGAGCAACGTCGCCATCTACTACTACGTGCCGAGCCGTACGACCTGGCGCCAGGGCGACCGGCACATCACGTGCCTGTTCGGCAACGCGGACGACGGCGGGACGCTCACGGGGTCGCTGCGGGACGAGCAGCCCGGCGGTAGCGGCAGCGGCGGTACCGGTGGCGGCGGCACCGATGGCGGCGGTACCGGTGGTGTCGACGGTGGCGGCGACGGCAGGGACGGGGTCGACGTCGGAGAGGTGTGAGGAGCCGTCTGTCTCCGTCCGTCTCCGTCTGTCGCTGTCGGCCTCCGTCGATCTCCATAGCTCCGCAAAGCTCCTGCGTAAAGACCCGCCTCGGGGTAAATCATCACTTCGAGTGATTCGTTGGCCTTGGCTTGCGGCCAACAACCCACGGTTGCCAGGCTGTTGCTGTCTGTCAACCTGATGGGAGTGGCCAGTGACATTCGGTGAGCAGCCGGCGTACCTCCGCGTCGCGGGTGATCTTCGCAAGAAGATCACCGACGGTTCGCTGCCGCCTCACACGCGGCTTCCCTCCCAAGCCAGAATCCGCGAGGAGTACGGGGTCTCCGACACCGTCGCCCTGGAGGCCCGCAAGGTCCTGATGGCCGAGGGGCTCGTCGAGGGCCGCTCCGGTTCGGGGACGTATGTGCGCGAGCGCCCCGTGCCCCGCCGCGTCGCCCGCACCGGCTTCCGCGCCCACGGCGGCTCCACGCCCTTCAAGCAGGAGCAGGCCGAGGAGAGCGCGCGCGGCACCTGGGAGTCGCGCAGCGAGCAGGTGGACGCGAGCGCGGTGATCGCGGAGCGGCTCGGCATCCGCGCGGGCGACCGCGTGATGTGCACCCGGTACGTGTACCGGGACGCGGGCGAGGCCATGATGCTCTCCACCTCCTGGGAGCCCCTCGCCGTCACCGGCCGCACCCCGGTGATGCTCCCCGAGGAGGGCCCGCTCGGCGGCTGCGGCGTGGTGGAGCGCATGGCCGCGATCGACGTGATCGTGGACAACGTCGCGGAGGAGGTCGGCGCCCGCCCCGGCCTCGCCGAGGAGCTCCTCGCCCTCGGCGGCGTCCCCGGCCATGTCGTCCTCGTCGTCCAGCGCACGTACTACGCCTCGGGCCGCGCCGTGGAGACCGCCGACATCGTCGTCCCCGCCGACCGCTACCGGATCGCATACCACCTGCCCGTGCGCTGACCCCGTACGGCAGGGCGCGGCCCTGGTGCGATTCCTTCACGACCGGAATCCGGACGGGCCCGTCCGCCCGCCGTGATCCGGAGTTAACGCCCGCGCGCCACCCGTAACCCCCGGGCAATCGCCCGCGGCGGCCCGCCGTCACGCGCGGCTCCTACCTTCCCCGTCCGTACCCGCACCCGGCCGGACGACAGGACGACAGGAGCCAGCACCCATGACGGAGATGGTCACCCGCGACACCGCGAGCCCCGCCGACAGCCCGCCGCCCCGGCGCAGTTACGCCAAGCTCGCGGCCGACGAGAGCCGCGAGGACTACTCGCTGCGCTACGCCCCGCACTCCTTCAGGCGCTGGTCGCCCACGATGGTGGCGTCCACCGCGCTCGGCGGCATCGCCTATCTCGCGGACTTCGCGATCGGTGCGTCCATCGTCTTCACGTACGGGTTCACCAGCGGACTCGCCTCGATCCTCACCGCCGCGACGATCATCTTCTTCACCGGCATCCCCATCGCGCGGGCCTGCGCCACGTACGGCCTCGACATGGACCTCATCACGCGCGGCGCGGGCTTCGGCTACTTCGGCTCCACGCTCACCTCGCTCATCTACGCCTCCTTCACCTTCATCTTCTTCGCGCTCGAAGGCTCGATCATGGCGCAGGCCATGCACCAGGCCGTCGGACTCCCGGTGCAGATCGGCTACTTGGTGACGACGCTCATCGTCATCCCGATCGTCTTCCGCGGCATGGGCGCCCTCGCGAAGGTCCAGGCGTGGACGCAGCCGGTCTGGATCATCGGGCTGCTCCTGCCCTTCGTCGTCCTCGCCTTCGAGGCGCCGGACGCCTGGGGCGCGTTCGGCTCCTTCGGCGGTACGGAGGGTGCGGGCAGCGGCTTCTCCTGGATCGGCTTCGGGCTCGGCACCGGCGTCGCGCTCTCCCTCATCGCCCAGATCGGCGAGCAGGCCGACTACTTGCGCTTCATGCCCGCCAAGACCGAGCAGAACAAGCGGAGTTGGAACCTGGCCGTGCTCGCCGCCGGACCCGGCTGGGTCGTCATCGGCGCGGCCAAGCAGCTCGGCGGCGCCTTCCTCGCCTTCGTCGCGCTCGAAGCGGTCGGTAAGACCCACGCCCTGGAGCCGATCGCCCCGCAGATCGAGGCCCTGCGGCCCTGGCTCGGGTCGTTCGCCCTCCCCGCCGCCGCGCTCTTCGTGATCGTCTCCCAGATCAAGATCAACGTCACGAACGCCTACAGCGGCTCCCTGTCCTGGTCCAACTTCTTCTCCCGCCTCACGCACCGCCACCCCGGCCGCGTCTGGTACATCTTCCTCAACCTCGCCATCGCGCTGACGCTGATGGAGATGGACATGTTCGCCGCCCTGAACAAGCTCCTCGGCTTCTACTCGAACGTGGGCATCGCCTGGATCACGGCCGTCGCCGCCGACCTCGTCATCAACAAGAGGGTGGGCTGGAGCCCCAAGTACATCGAGTTCAAGCGCGCGTACCTGTACGCGGTGAACCCGGCGGGCTTCGGCTCGATGGTGGTCGCGTCGGTGGTCTCGATCCTCGCCTTCTTCGGCCTCTTCGGGGAGTACGCGGAAGCCTTCTCGACCTTCATCGCGGCCGGACTCGCCCTCGTCCTGTGCCCCTTGCTCGCCTGGGCCACGAAGGGCCGCTACTACCTGGCCCGCCCCAACCCGGTGAACGGCCCGCACGTCGAGGTCCCCGACATCACGGCCACCCACACGTGCGCGGTCTGCGCGACGGCCTATGAACTCCCCGACATCGCCGACTGCCCGGTCCGGTCGGGCCCGATCTGCTCGCTGTGCTGCTCGCTCGACGCGGAGTGCGGGGACGTGTGCCGGAAGTCGCCGGGGGAGCCCGTGCTCCTGCCGGTGCCGACGGTGCGGAAGGTGTCTGTGGTGCGGACGGTGCGGGGCGGCTGACGCGGGCGCGGGTTCTCGGTCCTTCCGTGGCCGGTTGCGTATCTCTTTGTGTAAACCCGTATCCGCTGCGTGAAGGTCGGGCGTAGGCTCGGGCATATGCGGATTGCGGTTTCCTTACTGATCGAGGCGGGGCGCGCGCCGGGGGCGGGGAGCGGAGGGTCGCGATGAACGACGGGACGGCGACACTGCCCTGGCTCGTCATACGGCAGGACGACAACGGCAACCGCTACCGCGTGGGCAGGTACGCGACGAAGGCCGAGGCCCAGCGCATAGCGGACAGCCTCGACGACCGCGGCCACAAGCAGCTGTACTGCGTGGAGAGGCTGAGCCAGAACGGGACGGCGCGCTGAGCGCCGTCCCCCCGGCCGCACCCACTCCTTAAGCTCCCCTCCATGGAGCAGAAGATCGTGGTGGGTGCCGCCCTGTACGACGACGGACGCCTGCTGGCCGCGCGCCGCAGCGCACCCCCCGAGCTCGCCGGCGGCTGGGAGCTGCCCGGCGGCAAGGTCGAGCCCGGCGAGAGCTGCGAGGACGCGCTGGTGCGGGAGTTGCGCGAGGAGCTGGGCGTCGAGGCGGAGCTGACCGGGCGGGTGCCGGGGGAGTGGGCGCTGCCTCGGGGCTATGTGCTGCGGGTGTGGCGGGCGCGGTTGGTCTCCGGGGAGCCGAAACCCTTGGAGGGCCACGACGAGCTGCGCTGGCTGGGGGCGGGGGAGGTCTGGTCGGTGGGGTGGCTGGAGGCGGACGTTCCTGCGGTCGTGGCTGTGGTGGGGGCGGGCGTCCAGGGGGAGGAGCCCCCAGGAGGGTGCGCCTAGGGGAGGGGCTCCCCGGAGGGTGCGCCAGAGCGGCGGAGTCGGCCCGCGTGCGGAGCGCGCTCATGGGCGCAGCCGGGGAGGGGCGGGGGCGGGGAAGAAGAGCCGCCCCTTGCACCACCCCTACGCCGTTTGTGCCACAGTGCGCCCTGGTGTGCGGTAGTCCCAGCGGGATATCGGGTATGTGCCCATTAACCCCCTGAAACCGGACACCGCTCCCCTGCTGGTCTGGAAGTGATCGGCGTGATCGACACCGAAGGCTCCGTCGCCGAGTGGGACTTTCCCGCGGACCCAGGCGCCGTACGCACCGCCCGCGCCGTCGTCCGCAAACAGCTGGGCGACTGGGGCCTCGGGGCGCTCGGGGACGTCACGGTGCTGTTGGTGAGCGAACTCGTGACCAATTCCCTGCGCCATGCCTCGGGCCCCATCGGCGTGCGCCTTGTGCGCCCCGACGGCCCCCTGGGCACCCTGCTCGTGGAGGTCTCCGACCCGCTGCCCGACCCGCCCACGGAACGCGTCGCCGCACCCGACGACGAGGGCGGCCGAGGCATCCAGCTGGTGGCCCGCTCCTCCCGCAGCTGGGGGACGCGGCCGGGTCGCACGGGCCGTACGGGAAAGACGGTGTGGTTCGAGCTGGCGTTGCCTGGTTAGAAGACTGGCAGCACCGGAACGGTCGCGGGAAGCAGGCGGAGAGCGGGAATCAAGCGGGAAGCAAGACGGTCACGGGCCAAAAAGCGTTGAGACCGTGCTGTGATCGTGAACGGCGTGTGGCGTGGGGCCGTAGTGCTGGATACTGCGGGCAGCCGCATTCGGTGACCGGTGCCGACCGCGGTGAGCTGGAGGGGACGGTTCGCGTGAGCGAGATACCAGCGCAGGCGACGGAGTCCGGCTCGGGGTCCACGGACCCCGGGGTGGGGCCCACGGGGTCCACGGAGCCGTCGGGCGACGCGACATGGCAGAGCAGCCCGCCCGGTTCGATCTACGACTACATCCGGGTCGCCTCGTTCTCGATCGGCCCGGACGGCCTGGTCGACCAGTGGAGCAGCCGAGCCGAGCGCCTCTTCGGGGTGGCCGCGCGGGACGCCGTCGGCAAGGACCCCATCGAGGCGTTCGTCCCCGCCGAGCAGCGCGCCGACGGCCACCGCAAGATGGCGGAGATCCTGGACGGCAGGGAGTGGACCGGAGTCGTCCCCTTCCGCATGCCCGACGGCGACGGCGACGGCGACCGCGACCGCGACGGTGACCGCGACGGTGACCGCGACGGTGACCGTGCACAGGGGGCTGACCGGCGCGGGAGCATCCGCGAAGGCGTGGCCGAGGTGTACGTCATGCCGACCGAGACCGAGGCCGGGGAGCGTGCCGCCGTCTGCATCGTCGTCGACGTCCGGGCGCTGCGGCAGATCGAGACGGATCTCGCCGCCTCGCAGGCCATTTTCGGCCAATCTCCCTTCGGTTTCCTGCTGTTCGGCACGGACCTGAAGGTGCAGCGCGCCAACCGCCGCTTCGCCGCCGTCTTCGGGGGCGGCGTCGAGGACCACCGGGGCCACACCGTCCACGACTATCTGCCCCGCCACGAGGCCGACCGCATGCAGGCCGCCCTGCGCCGCGTCCTGGAGACCGGCGAGGCCGTCACCGACATGCAGATCGTCGGACCCACCCCGGACAGCCCCGAGCGCCGCCACTGGTCCATCAACCTCTACCGCGTGCACAGCGGTTCGGGCCGCCCCATCGGCGTCGCGGGCCTCGGCACCGACGTCACCCGGCGGCACGCCGCCGCCCGCGAGGCCGCCCACGCCCGCCGCAACCTCGCCCTGCTCAACGAGGCCGGCGCCCGCATCGGCAACTCCCTCGACCTGGAGACCACCGCCCGCGAGCTCCTCGACGTCACCGTCCCCGGCTTCTGCGACCTGGCCTCCGTCGACCTCTACCAGGGCCTCCTCGACGGCGACGAGACCGCGCACGTCCGGCAGAGCCTCGCCGACGGCAGCGCCGAGCTGCGCCGCGTCGCCTTCGCCAGCGCCGTCGCCGACGCGCCCTTCCCGGCGGGCACCGCCCCCGTCGAGGTCGGCGTCGTGCACCGCTTCCCGTTCAGCTCGCCCTGCGCCGACGCCCTGCGCGCCGCCCGGCCCCGGCTGCTCGCCCCCGACGAGGGCTGCGGGCCCGCCAACCTCCGCGGCGGCCCCATCCAGTCCACCCTCGCCGTCCCGATGGTCGCCCACGACACCGTCGTGGGGCTCGCCCAGTTCTCCCGCACGAAGGGCAGCGAGCCCTTCGGGGAGCGGGACCGGGCCCTCGCCGTCGAGCTCGCCGCGCGCGCCGCCGTCTGCATCGACAACGCCCGCCTCTACCGCCGCGAACACGAGCGCGCCCTGATCCTGCAGCGCTCTCTGCTCCCGCCCGGCGACCCGGAGGCAGCGGGCCTCGACATCGCCTGCCGCTATCTGCCGGGCAACGCCGCCACGGAGGTCGGCGGCGACTGGTTCGACGTCATCGAGCTCCCCGGCCACCGCACCGCCCTCGTCGTCGGCGACGTCATGGGCCGCGGCCTGCGCGCCGCCGTCGCGATGGGTGAACTGCGCACCGCCGTAAGGACGTTGTCGCTGCTCGACCTGGAGCCCGCCGAGGTGCTCTCCGCCCTCGACGAGATCGCCCGCGGCCTCGGCAACCCCGCGAGCCCGCAGCGCGCCACCCGCACCGCCCGCTCGGCGCAGCGCGCCGCCGAGGAGGACCAGGGGCTCGCCGAGGTCTACCTGGCGACCTGCGTGTACGCGGTCTACGACGCCGTCACCCGCCGCTGCACCTTCGCCAACGCCGGGCACCTGCCCCCCGTGCTCGTGGAGCCCGGCGAGTCCGCGCTCATGCTCGACGTGCCGCCCGGCATGCCCCTCGGCGTCGGCGGCGAGCCCTTCGAGGAGGTCGAGGTCGAGGTCCCCGAGGGCGCCCTGCTCGCCCTCTACACCGACGGCCTCGTGGAGTCCCGCGACCACCCCCTGGACGAGGGCCTCAACGCCTTCGTCCGCGCCCTCACCGACCCCGCCCCCGTCCTCGAGGACGTCTGCGACCACGTCCTCACCACCCTCGACACCCACCACGGCGAGGACGACATCGCGCTGCTCATGGCCCGGGTGCAGGGGCTGCCCGCCGAGCACGTGGGCGACTGGACGCTGCCGCGCGACCCGCAGTCCGTGGGCCGCGCCCGCGAACTCGCCTGCGACCAGCTGCGCGACTGGGACCTGGAGCCCCTCTGCGACACGGTGGAGCTCCTGGTCAGCGAACTCGTCACCAACGCCCTGCGGTACGGCGAGGGCGAGATCCGGCTGCGGCTCCTCCTCGACCGGACCCTCGTGTGCGAGGTGTGGGACGCGGGCCTCGTGCAGCCGCGGCGGCGCCGGGCCCGGGACACCGACGAGGGCGGGCGCGGTCTCCAGCTGGTCGGCCTGCTCAGCGCCGCTTGGGGCTCGCGCCGCACCCCGCGCGGCAAGACCGTCTGGTTCGAGATGGCCCTGCCGGACGGGGAAACGGAGCCGGTGGACGCGGCGGAGGCGTTGCTCAGTCTGTTCTGAGGGGTGCCTTGGGCTGTTCCGAGGGGGGGCTGGGGCCGTTCTGAGGGGTGCCTGGGACGGGGGTCCGCCCGGTGGGTCAGGTCCTACGCCGTCTGCTTCATGGCGGCGAGGCGCGCCGTGACCTCCGCCTCGTCGCCCAGCGCGTCCAGCTGCTCGAACTGGGCGTCCAGGGACGACGCGGCGAGCTCCTGCTTGCCGAGGGCCCGCGCCTCCTCGCGCCGCACCTTCTCCTCGAAGCGGCTCAACTCGCTGGTCGGGTCGAGGACGTCGATGTTCTGCGCCGCGTCCATCATCTGGTTCTGGGCCTGCGCGGTCTTGGCGCGGGCCACCAACTGGTCGCGCTTGGACCGGAGTTCCGTCAGCTTGATCTTCATCGAGTCCAGGCCCGTCTTGAGCTTGTCGACGACCTCGGTCTGCGCGGTGAGCGTCGGCTCCGCGTCCTTCGCCTCGCGCTCCGACTGCAACTGCCGCTGCAGCGCCACCTTGGCGAGGTTGTCGAACGTGTCGGCCTCCGCCGCGTTCCCGGCCGCCCGCAGCTCGTCCGCCTTCTTGCTGGCCGCGAGCGCCTTGCCGCCCCACTCGCCGGCCGCCTCCTGGTCCTCCTTGTGGTCCTGCTCCAGCATCCGGAGGTTGCCGATGGTGGTGGCCACCGCCTCCTCGGCGTCCCGGATGTTGTTCGTGTAGTCGCGGATCAGCTGGTCCAGCATCTTCTGCGGGTCCTCGGCCTGGTCGAGCAGGGCGTTGATGTTGGCCTTCGCGAGCTGGGCGACGCGGCCGAGGATGGTCTGCTTGGTCATTCTGCAATCCCTTCAGGGCTGTCTACCGAACCATCAATTGAGGAACCACAACGGCGAGAACCACCTCCGCGAGAGCGGCGCCGGTTCAGGCGCAAAGGGGTGTGTGAGCTCAGAACCGCCCTCCGCCGCCCCTGCGGCCTCGCGTCCCCC
>NZ_JBNJLS010000018.1:0-193814 GCF_050510915.1 Streptomyces odontotermitis
ATAGCCGCACAGCCGCACGCAATAATCCCGGCGACGTCGACGGCCGTCCGGGATATTGGTCGCCATGGATGAGGTCAAGGTCGTCGTCGCGCATTCCGAGCGCGCGACCCTGCGCGTCGGCGACGTGTTCCTGAAGGTGGACGCCGATCAGGCGCGCATCGACGTCGAGGTCGAGGTGATGGCCCGGGCGCCGGTCCCGACCCCGGAGGTCCTGTGGCGCAAGCCGCCCGTGCTGGCGATCGCCGCGGTCCCGGGGACGACGCTCGGCCGCCTCGGCGAGCCGTCGACCGCATCGCCGTCGGCGTGGGCCGCGGCAGGCGCCGCCATCCGGAAGTTGCACGACGCGCCACTGCCGCCCCGGCACGGACGGGCCGGCCGAGCGCTCGACGACCTCGCGGCGGAGCTCGACAAGGAGTGCGAGCTGCTTGTGGCGAACGGTGTCCTTCCCTCCGACCTGGTCACACGCAACCGGCAGGTCGCCGAGGCCGCGCTCCGGCCGTGGACGCCGGTGTTCACACACGGCGACCTGCAGATCGCGCACGTCTTCGTCGACGGTGACCACGAAGTCACGGGCATCATCGACTGGTCCGAAGCCGGTCAGGGCGATGCCCTGTACGACCTCGCCACCTTCACGCTCGGGCACGAGGAGCACCTGGGCGACGTCATCGCCGGCTACGGCACCGACCTCGACCTCGATCTCGACGTGATCCGGGGGTGGTGGTCGTTGCGCAGCCTGCTGGGGGTCCGCTGGCTGGTGGAGCACGGCTTCGACCCGTCCGCGCCGGGCTGTGAGGTCGACGTACTGAAGTCCCGGATGTGAAGAGAACCCCTGGGCGAACGCCCTGCGCGACCTGCGCCGACGCATCGACCACTACGCCACTCCCGAGCAGTCCCAACGCTGCGTCACCGGGATGCAGACCCTGTTCTCCGGCCTGGCCTGGGAAAGCCGCTACCGGATGCGCACGGTCACGCGACGCTCCGTTCCGAGGGCTGGTGCTCGTGTCGTACGCGGGCCGAGTGCCGCCGCCAGCGCGGCCGCGACGCGGTCGGCGTCGACGTTCACCGGATGGCCGCGCCTCGGCAACTGCCCGGACGTGGACACGTACTTGATGATCCGCCGGGGAAGCATCGGCATGGAGCCCCTCACCAGCCTCAACGACATCGCCGACGGGTACGTCCTGGCGCCGGACATCTACCACTCACCCTTGGTGCGCGCCCTGCGCGAGCTCTGCTGGACGCTCATCATCTGCGACAACGACCTCTACTCGTACAACAAGGAATCGGCCCGCCACACCACGTACTTCAACTACATCAACTGCATCGCCGAGGAGCAGGGGATTCGGCCCCAGCAGGCGCTCCCGCACGCCATCGCGCTGCGCGACCGCATGATGTGCCTCTTCCTCGCCCTGCGCGACCAGGCCATTTCCCGGGCCACTTCGGACACGCGCCGCTACCTCGTCAGTCTCGGCCTGTGGCTGCGCGCCAACATCGACTGGGCCACCAGCAGCCACCGCTACTACTGCGACGCCCCGGAAGACCTCTACACCGACCGCCCCGTCGACGACCGGCTCGAACCCCCGGACCTCCCCTCCACCACCTGGTGGTGGCAGCTGCTCGCCCCGCGGCAGCACCACAGGGCGCCGACGTGCTGAGCACCACCGAAGTGCCCCCAGCCCCCGGGCGGCTGCCCGGCCTCGGCCACCTGCTCCCCTTGTGGCGCGCCCCGCTGAAGACCTTCAGATCACTCGACGCCCACGGCCCCGTGGTCCGCCTCGACGTGGCCGGCTGGAGCGTCCACATGCTGACCCGGCCCGAACTCGTGCGCCGCGTCCTGGTCACGGACACGGGCGCCTTCACCAAGGGCCGGATGTTCGACGTGATCAAACCGCTGTTCCGCGACGGCCTGCTCGCCGCCGACGGCGAGACCCAGCGTCGCCAACGATGCCTCGTACAGCCCGCGTTCCATCACCACCGCATCGCCGCGTGCGCGCCCACGATGGCCCGCCTCGCCCGGGAGCTGTCGGACTCCTGGCAGTCCGGGCAGGTCCTCCGGGTGCACCCGGTGATGCACCAGCTGACGCTCGCCACCGTCGCCGACATCATGTTCACCTCCGCGCTCGCACCGGCTGCCGTCGACGACATCTGCCGGGCCATGCCCGTACTCATGCGCGGCATCCTCGCCCACGCCCTCACCCCCGGGCCGCTGGCACACATCCCCACGCCCGCGAAACGCCGCTTCACCCGCGCCGTCACCGACACGCATCACCGCATCGACGAGATCATCGACGCCCACCAGGACAACCCCGACCGGCCGGATCTCCTTTCCGCCCTGTTGGCCGCCCGTGACTCCGACACTGACGCGCCCATGACGCGCGACCAGCTCCACGACGAAGTCATCGGCATCTTCCTGGCCGGGACCGAGACCTCCGGCACCTTCCTGGCCTGGTTCTTCCACGAGCTGGCCACCCGTCCCGAGATCGAGCGCCGCGTCTTCACGGAGGTCGACACGGTCATCGGCGAGCGCCCCGTCACGTACGAACGGACCGCCCAACTCCACTACACCGCACGCGTCGTGAAGGAGGTCCTGCGCCAACGCCCCAACCTCCTGCTCACCTACACCGTCACCAGACCCGTTCACCTGGGCGACCACCTGCTGCCGCCAGGGGCGGAGGTCGGTTACAGCCCCTACGGCATCCACCACAGCGAAGCCTTCTATCCCGACCCCGACCGCTTCGACCCCGACCGCTGGCTGCCGGACCGCAACACCCTGCCGCCGCTGGCCTTCCTGCCGTTCAGCGCCGGCCGCACCCGCTGCGTGGGCGACCACTTCGGCTGGGTCGAGATGCTCATCGCCATCGCGACCATCTGCCGCCGCTGGCGACTCCGGCCCGTCCCCGGTCACACCGCGAAACCCGTACCCGCTGCCTTCATCGAACCGGGCGATCTGCGCCTCATGGCGACTCCCCGCCGTGCGGGAGGCCAGTGAAGAGCCGGAGGGCGAGAAGAGCGCCCGGAAGCAGAGCGGTGAGACGGTGCAGCGGCTTCGATTTGCTGCCCGGCGATGTCGGCCAGGAGCGTGGCACAACAGATCGCCGCATACGGCGTCGATTTCCCTGCGAATGAGAAACGTGATCTCGTCCTCCCGGTTTTGGCGGTGCGTGATCACATGCGCCGGCCGAAACGGCCGACGCGCACGCACAAGCGATGCGTCCACGCAAGCCGCTCGCGTCGGTATCCGGCCCCGGTCCCATGAACCTGAGCATCACCAAGACCAGGACCGTGGGCACCGCCCGCTATAACAAGGTCTTCAAGAAGACCACTCAGCGGGGCAAGAAGGCGTACCGGCCCATTGGCGTCTGCTGCAAGTGGAACCTCAAGAAGGTCCACGAGAACGATTGCGCGCGTGAATCATTCGCTTGCGTGCACGACGTGGCCCGCCGGAATTCCTGGCGGGCCACTTCCCTTTGCCCGGGACCGAATGGGAGTACGCGGTCCACCGGGATGCGCAGGCAGGGTTAGGGTCTCTGGCGGTGCGTCCGAACTGTACGGACGCTCGTGTAGCAGCCGTTCCTGGCCAGGAGCTGGGGACGGAGGAAAGTGTGGGGGTTGGACTGATGGGCAAGGGCGGGGCGTCCATACCGGACGAAGAGTGGGATCGCTTCCTTCGGGAGGCCGAGGCGGGGGACGCGGGGGCGCCCAAGGAGCCGTCGGCGCGGGCCCGGATGGTGGCGGGGCGTTTGCCCAAGGACGGCAGCCGGCCGGAGGGATGGCGCAGTCACCAACCGAAGCCACGGCGGCGGGGCAAGGGCTGGTACGCGGTCGGTCTGCTGGTCGCGGCCGGGCTGTTGGTCGTGGCGCTGGACCCGGGCAAGGTGACCGGCTGGTTCGGCGGTGGGGACGGGGAGAGCGAGCCGCTCGCCGCGGAGTCGACCCGTCCGAGTGCGGCGCCGGCCGAGGTCGCTGCCCAACAGCCGACCATCAGGGAGCCGTTCAGGGGCTCTCCCGCGGCGCGGTGGGGCGACGGGGCGGCAGGGATCCACGTGCCTGCGGCGAGGGCGACCGGCTGGATGAGCAAGGAGCAGGTCTCCAAAGCCCTTGAGCGCACCCAGGAGTTCCTGTCCGCCGCCAGTCTGGATCCTGGCGTGCTGCGCGGGGAGTACCCCCGTAAGGCGATCGCGTGGATCAATCCGCAGCAACCCGATGTCCAGGACTACCTGAAGACCGCTTTCCACAAGCCCAGTCGCGAGAACGACCCCCTGATGCTCTTCAGCCGTTTCGAGAAGTCGAAGGTGCGGCCTGCCGGGAAGGTGGTGAAGACGCGGGGCCGGATCACCTTCCGTGAAGGGAAGCGCGGAGCGCTCGAGGTGACGGCCGATGTCACGTACGTCTATCCGGTCGTACGCGCTGCCGCGGGAAGCGACGACGTCGCGCGCGTCATCGTGCGCCGCGAGACAGTGCTGAGCTGGGACAACCCGGCGAAGGTGGCGATCGATCCGGGCACTTTCTCGCTCCTCTCCTACAGGGCGGACACGACCAACGGCGGCTGCGGCACGCCAACTGGCTACTTCACCCCGGAGTTCAGGGCCGAGCGCGCGGACACAGGGCAGGGCGACGGCCCCGAGGTCGACCCGTACGACCGGAGCACGTCGATGGACGCGCGCATGCGGGAAGCCAAGGAAGGAGAGTGCGGAACCGCCACACGCTCCTGAGCGGACGGCAGGGCCGCCGGGCGGGAGACCGTAGGGGAGGGGCGGCCGAGTCATGGTCTCCCGAGCCGTGTCTCCCGATCCGTGGTCGTGCGGAGCGGAGACGGCGCCCGAGCAGAGGGCGTACGCGGCGCTGTCGCCGCTGAGACCGGGGAACTGTTCCCCTGCCTGATCGCGTCACCCGGCATGCGGCGACTGACACGAACCCTGCTGGGCGCCGCCCTCCCCTCCCTCTGACCGGCTGTCAGAACACCGGAGCCCGGCTGCGCCTCACGATGACCGGATGACCGGAGCTGTCAGTCGGTGATCGTCACACAGGGAAGGCCCACGCTCTCGCCTCCGCGGAAGCCCTCCGCGCAGAGCCTGGTGCCGGCGGGGAAGTGCCGTTGCGGATACGCCTGGTCCCGGTAGGTCCTGAACGCGGCGACGTCCTCGACCTTGGTGTTGGCGCTCCAGCCGTCGGTGGTCCACACGCGAGCGCTGATGGTGTGCGGCTGGTTGGTGTTGGTGACCGAGACCTCCACCCTGCCCAGGTAGGTGCCGCTGTCGTAGGTCTCGATGCAGACGGAGTTGTTGCACCACTTGCCGTCGGCCGCCGCGGGCGGGGCCGCGCCGATGGCGGAGCAGAGTGCTGCCGCGACCACTGCGACTCCCGAGGCGATCTTCTTGGTGATGTCGTGCATGGCAGGCGACCTCAAGCATTCTTCTGGCCCGGCGACGAGGCACGGGATTCCGTCGGTACGTGTTCCTCAGGGCCAGGCAGAAGACCAGACCGTGGTCGGCGGTGGACCAGGGCGTGGTCGTCGATGCGTGGGGCCCCGAGCGAATCAACGCCGGGCAAGATCATGAGTTACGCCGCGACGGTGACTGTTCACACCCGGGTGACGAGATCAACTCCGGCGGAGACAATCCGGCCATGGCCCTCACGCAACAGCTCGCCCGCGTGAGTCCGCAGTACCTCGCCGAGTGCCGACGGGCCGCCGCGGATTCACCCGACAACGCCCCCTGCTGGGACCCGCCGACCGACGACACCGTCGACCTCGACTGGTCGATGTGGGGACTCATCAGGTTCCTGCGGTCGGTGCCCGTCGACGCCGTGCACACCGACGTGCTGAACCGGAGTGTGTCGGGGGATGAGCTCGACGGTGTCGCGTACCTCGACCATGTGGCGTTCTACGACGGATTCGACGGACCACCCGCCCTGCTGGGCCCGGCAGCGGTCGCCGAGGTCGCCCGCGGGCTCGCCGCCATCGACATGAACCAGTTCCTTGCCCTGCTCCCTGCCGATGCGGCCGATGCGGCGCAGGTCACCGGCTTCGGCAGCTTCGACGGCGATCTGCGGGCCTACCTCGCCGACCACTTCAGCACGCTCCGGGACTTCTACCTCGCGGCGGCGGCTCGTGGCCTGGCCGTCGTGATGTGGGTCGACTGAGCCGACTGACCGGAAGGGGTGGGGCAGTTCCCCGCCGAAGCGTTACATGGCGCCGGGGAGTCCCAGGGCGATCAGGAGGGCCGAGGAGAGCTCTTCCGCGAACAGGGCCGACGCGGTGAGGGTCCGGCGGACGGCACCTTCATCGGCTGTGAGCCCGGCAGCGGCTGACCAGGCGAGTGCGCCGGCCACGGCGGGTTCGACGGGGAAGTGCTCCAGCGGTATCTCATAGCTCTCCGCCATGTCCCGGTTGAGCAGGCCCTCCCAGCTCTTGCCGTCGGGTGTGAGGCCTTCGATGAAGCCCAGATCGCTGTCGTGGAAGGACACCATGACGGCCGGTGCCCCGGTCTTCGAGACGAGGTGCGCCAGGCTGCGCTGTCCGGCGTCGGCGAAGTCCGCGACCTGCCAGCCCTCCGCCGGCGCCTCCGTGTCGTCGATGCCCGTGAACCCTGCTGCCCGCATGAGCTGGTGCAGTTCCCCCGTGGACCGGATCGCCAATGATCCGCCTGAATTTCCCATGGCCCGGAAGGTAGCGGTCGCCACTGACAAACCAACCCGTGCCGCTGAGACGCCGACAACCTCGCGTGGACCGCAAGCGGAGCGACCGCCTCGTGCTAGCGTGACGCGTTTGCAGCGCCACCGTGCCGGACGTCGGCGGGCCCTCCGACACCGGAAGCCCGATACCCGATGCTCGATGTCTTCGGCTCGGTGGCCGCGTCCCAGCCGAGCCTTCCTCGGTACGGCCCCTTCGGAGGAAGGCTCTCTGTGAGCGATTCAGCACGCGCCGACGTCCCGCGAGGCGACGAGTCCGACGAGTCCGTGGTCTCGCCCCTCACCCCGCCCCTGCCTCCGGCGGCGTCCTTCGCGGAGCTGGGGCTGCCCGCCGAGGTGCTGCGCACGCTCGACGAACTCGGGGTGACCAAGCCCTTCCCCATCCAGGCGGCCGCGCTGCCGAACGCTCTCGCGGGGCGCGACGTCCTTGGCCGGGGGCGCACCGGATCGGGCAAGACGCTCGCCTTCGGACTGGGACTGCTGGCCCGGACGGCCGGGCGACGGGCGCAGCCCAAGGAGCCGCTCGCGCTCGTCCTGGTGCCCACGAGGGAGCTGGCACAGCAGGTCGGCGAGGCGCTCACCCCGTATGCCCGGGCGCTGCGGCTGCGCCTTGCGACGGTGGTCGGCGGGGTGTCCATCGGGCGGCAGTCCGCCGCGTTGCGGGAGGGGGCCGAGATCGTGGTCGCCACGCCCGGCCGCCTGCACGACCTCATCGAGCGCAAGGACTGCCGTCTGGGACGGGTGCGGATCACCGTCCTGGACGAGGCGGACCAGATGTGCGACATGGGGTTCATGCCGCAGGTCACCGAGATCCTGGACCAGGTGCGTCCCGACGGGCAGCGGATGCTGTTCTCGGCCACCCTCGACCGTGACGTCGATCAGCTGGTCAGCAGCTACCTGCACGACCCGGCGGTCCACTCGGTGGACCCGTCGGCCGGCGCGGTCACCACGATCAAGCACCACGTTCTGCTGGTGCACGGCCCGGACCGGTACGCCGTCGCCACGGAGATCGCCGCACGTGACGGCCGCGTCCTGTTGTTCCTGGACACGAAGCACGGGGTCGATCAGCTCACCCGGCATCTGCGGGCCAGCGGGGTGGCTGCCGGGGCCCTGCACAGCGGCAAGTCGCAGCCGCAGCGCACCCGGACGCTGGCGCAGTTCAAGGACGGGCAGGTGACCGCGCTGGTGGCGACGAACGTCGCGGCGCGGGGCCTGCACGTCGACGACCTGGACCTCGTGGTCAACGTCGACCCGGCCGCCGACCCGAAGGACTATCTGCACCGCGCGGGCCGCACGGCCCGGGCCGGCCGCTCCGGCACGGTCGTGACGCTGGTGCTCTCGGGCCAGCGCCGCGAGACGAGCCAGGTCATGAAGGACGCCGGCGTCGCGCCCACGACCACGAAGGTGCGCTCCGGCGAGGCGGAACTGAGCCGGATCACGGGTGCCAGGCGACCGTCCGGGGAGCCCCTCGACGGGGGACCCGCCGCGGCGCGGCCCAAGAACCACAACGCTCCGTTCCGAGGTCTGGGGACCAGCAAGGACGAGTCGCGTGGCTCCGGCTCCGGCGGCAAGTCCCGCAAGGGGAGCGAGGCGCGCAAGCTCGCGGAAGCGCGCAGGGCCGCCCGTGTGCGGCGCGGTGGCTGAGCGGGGGCGCCAGGTCAGGGCGCGTCCTTGCCGCTGGGCGCCCGGGTGCAGGTGATGACCCGGGGCTCCCCGTCCGACTGCTGGGGGAAGGTGAGCACCACCTTGTCCTTGGAGCCGGTGACCTTCATCTTCACGTAGCCCTCTTCCCGCCCGCCGTTGTCGATCAAGCCGCCTGACACGGAGTAGGTGCCGTCGAGGGCCTTGTCGGCCTCCTCGGGCATCTCGTGGACGACGTACGGGGCGCGATCCTCCCCTCTCTTGTAGGAGAGGAGGCCGTCCTGGAACTGCCATGTGCCCTGACCCGACCATTCCGCACCGGGCTCACCGCCGGCGATCCGAAATCTCCCGTCCTTGAGCACATCGACTCGGGCGCCGTCCCCCTCCTCGTTCTTGAAGTTCCAGGTGCCCTGCAGGAACGCGTTCAGCGTCTGACGCCGATGCGTGCGGCTGCACAAAGGTCCATGACCGCACGCGGAAGTGACATTGACATGCCATCAAGTGGCCAGTGAATCCTGTCAGTTGTGAGGTGTGAATGCCCGGTGTGATTCCGCTCGCCTGGATTTCCTGGAGGACATGTGACGTTCCGCCTGCCCCGCACCGCCCTCTTCGGCGCGATAGCCGCCGCCCTGACGGTCGGCCTGGGCGTCCCCGGCCCGGCGTCCGCCGGCCCACCGGGCCAGGACCCGCTTTCCGGGGCGATCTCGCCGACACCGCAGTCCGTGCAGGACCGCTCCGACAGGGTCGCGGTCACCGGCACCGTCACGCTGGTGGCCGGGGAGAAGACCGACGCCGCCGCGCTCGAGGTCACCCGGAGCGCCCTGCGCGAGGCGGGGGCGCAGCATGTCGTACGGAGCCGGAGTGCCCGCGCCGCCGGACTGAACGTCTACGTCGGCGGCCCCACCGAGAACCCGGCCTCCGGCGACGCCCTCAAGGCCCTCGGCCTCAAGAGTCCGGCCGGGCTGCCCTCGGGCGGCCATGTCCTCGGCATCGGCAAGGGACGCATGGTCCTGTCCGGCGTCGACGCGACGGGCACGTACTACGCGGCCCAGTCCCTGCGCCAGCTGCTGCCGCACCGCGACCGGCCCGGCACCCGGGTGCGCGGCATCGCCGTACGCGACTGGCCCGCCACCGCACTGCGCGGCGTCATCGAGGGCTTCTACGGCACCCCCTGGTCGCACGAGGCGCGCCTCGACCAGCTCGACTTCTACGGCGAGCACAAGATGAACCTCTACGTGTACTCGCCCAAGGACGACCCCTACCTTCGTGAGAAGTGGCGCGAGCCCTACCCCGCCGAACAGCTTTCGAAGATCAAGGAGTTGGTGGACCGGGCCCGCGCGCGGCACGTCGACTTCACGTACGCCCTCTCACCCGGCCTCTCCGTCTGCTACAGCTCGGACGCCGAGGTCAAGGCCCTCGTCGACAAGTTCCAGACCCTCTGGGACATCGGCGTGCGCACCTTCGCCGTGCCCCTGGACGACATCAGCTACACGGACTGGAACTGCCCCGCCGACGAGGCGAGATGGGGGACGGGCGGAGGCGCGGCGGGCGCGGCCCAGGCCCATCTGCTCAACCGCGTGAACCGCGAGTTCATCGCCGGGCATCCCGGCGCGCAGCCTCTCCAGATGGTGCCCACGGAGTACTACGACGTCACGCCGTCCCCGTACAAGAAGGCCCTGGCCGAGCAGCTCGACAAGAACATCCTGGTCGAGTGGACGGGCATCGGCGTGATCGCCCCGACCATGACGGTCGCCCAGGCCAAGAAAGCCCGCGAGGTGTTCGGGCACCCCATCCTCACGTGGGACAACTACCCGGTGAACGACTACGTCCCCAACCGCCTGCTGCTCGGCCCCTTCAACGGCCGGGAGAAGGGACTGGCCGAGGAGCTCGCGGGCATCACGGCGAACCCGATGATCCAGCCGTACGCCTCGAAGATCGCGCTGTTCACGGTCGCCGACTACACCTGGAACGACCGCGACTACGACCCCCGTACGTCGTGGAGTGCGGCCCTGAAGGAGATGGCGGGCGGCGACGCGCGGGCCGAGAGGGCGCTGCGGGTGTTCTCCGACGCGAGCTACGGCTCCCTCCTCAACGAGCAACAGGCACCGCAACTGGCGGCCGCCTTCGCGAAGTTCTGGGACGACGGCGACGAGGCGCGCCTGGAGGGGGTCCTGACGGAGTTCGAGGCGGCACCCGGCGTGCTGCGTGACCGGCTGCCCGAACCCGGCTTCCTCGCCGACGCCGAACCCTGGCTGGGCTCCGCCGAGGCATGGGGCAAGGCTGCGTCGGCAGCGCTGCGGATGGTCGGCGCGGCCCGCGACGGGGACGGAGAGGCAGCCTGGAAGCTCCGCCGCGAACTGCCCGAACTGGTCGCGAGGGCCCGGTCGTTCACGACGACCAAGCCCGGTGGTGGAACCGTCCCGGTCCTCCTCGGCGACGGCGTGCTCGACGCCTTCGTCGACGATGCGATCGCCGAGCACGACCGCCTCCTCGGCGTGGCGGGCCGCCCCAAGGCCACCAGCACGCTCGGCACCTACCAGGACAACCCGCCCGCCCGCATGACGGACGGCGACGACACGACGTACTACTGGAGCAACGGCGCCCCGAAGGCGGGCACTTCACTCACCCTCGACCTGCGCCGGTCCCGCACGCTCGGCGAGGTGCGCCTCGCGATGGGCAAGGCGGGGAGCCCCGACGACTACTTGCACACCGGCGTCCTGGAGTACTCCGAGGACGGCAAGGACTGGAAGGCGCTCACCACCTTCTCCGGGAAGGCGGAGATCACCTTCACCCCACCGGCCGGGACGCGGGCCCGCTACGTCCGGGCACGGGCGACGGCCGGGCAGGAACAGTGGCTGGTGGTGAGGGAGTTCGGCGTTGCTGGGGCGGGCGTCCAGGTGGGCGGAGGCCCACCGGCGGAGACGGGCAGCGCGCAGGCCGCCGCGGCGGACGGCGACCCCGCGACGGTGTTCCGGGCCGCGCGGGTGCCACGGGCCGGGGAGAGCCTGGTGGTGGAGCCGGGCTCAGACTCGGGTTCGGACTCGGGTTCGGGCTCGGCGAAGGCCCTGACCGCGGTGACCGTGCTGCAGGCGGGCGATCCGGTGCGGGCCCGGGTCGAGGTGCGCAGCGGGGGCACCTGGCGGACCGTGGGCGAACTGACCGGCGCCTACACCAGGTTGCCCGCTGCGATGAACGGGGACGCGGTGCGTCTGGTGTGGAGCGAGGGGAACGTGGCGCCGCGGATCGCCGAGGTGGTCGTGGACTGACCTCCAAGCCGCCGAGCTGGTCGTGGACTGACCTCCACGCCGTGGGCCCCGCCCGGAACGTGTCCGGGCGGGGCGCTGGGCTGCCGCGGCGGGCAGTGCGTGGACCGCGAGAACCAGCCCTTACCGCAAGGGCGTGGGTGCGGAGCCTGCGGAGGGCCGGCTACTTCTTGGCGGCGCGGAAGAGCTTGAAGGCGAAGTCACCGAAGGCCGGGGCATAGGAAATGCGGTCGTTGGGTCCGCCCTTGTCCCATCCACCGAGGCTGCCGATGACGCGACCGGTGCCGGTCCTCTTGTTGTAGCCGACGACCCAGGGGCTGCCGGAGGTGCCGCCGTAGAAGCCGGCGCAGCTCATGCGCATCTGCTTGTACTTGCCGAGCCGCTGCGTGTTGACGCGGCAGTAGATGGGGCGTCCCTTCTTGTTGTGCTTGGCGTTGGGGTAGCCCATGACGGTGACCTTGTGCTTGAAGCCCCTGGCCTTGGTCAGGGTGAGGCCGGCCTTGGTGGCCTGCTGCACCAGCTGGCCCTTCTTGTTCCTGGCCAGGCGGGCGAACGCGTAGTCGTAGCTGGAGGTCATGTTGTTCTTGGGGTCGTACTTGTCGCGGTACCAGCTGTTGACGGGGAAAGTCCCGTAGGGCGCCCTGTTCTTGGCGGCTCCGTTGTACTTCGGAACGAAGACGCTCTGCCTGCTGCCGAAGGTGCAGTGCGCCGCGGTCAGGACGACGTCCTTACGAGGGCTGTTGATGACGCTTCCTGAACAGAACCGCTTCTTGCCCTTCTTCACGTAGAAGAACGTGCCGACAGTGCTGGTGCCCCGGAAGTAGGCGGCCTTCTTCCCCTTCAGCTCGGCGGCACCCGCGGGTGCGGCGTCTTTGGAGGTCTCGGATGTGGCTGCGGCCATCCGCTCGGGCGTCCAGTACTCGGCTGCGGCCTTGGCGGTCGCCCCGTTTCCGACGTCGACCTTGGTGACGGAGGGCGCGGACGGCGCGGAGGCGGGGGAAGCTGCGGGGGCGTCGTTGAGGGGCGCGGGTTCGGCGGCGTGGGTGAGGGTGGTGGTGAGGAGAGTCGTGGTGAGTGCCGCGGTCACGGCGAGCGGTATACCCCGTTTGGCCTGCATGGTGTGGTTCTCCTGGTCGGTCTTTGATCTTGTGGTGCGCCGTTGACCGTAAGCGGCGGTGGCCGGGCGGCGATAGTGACCAAAGGGGCAAGTGGCGCGGGGTGCAGGGGTGTTGGGATACTCGACCTCTTGGAGAGGATGTTGCTGCGCGCGGTGGGGGGTGGCCGTGGGTGTGGCTGTGATCGCGTTGTCGGGGTGCAACGCCGAGGAGCGATCTCGCAGCCTCAGCACCTGTCCCGTGAAGACCCGCTCAACTGCGGCGTCCCAGCTTGCAACCGCACTGCCCGAACGCATCAGCTGCTGTCATCAAGGGGAAGGCGTACGTGACACTCGATGACCAGAGCGCTCGGGCTCTGCTCCGGCAACTCGACGAACCCGACCGCAAGTGCTTCCCCCGCGCCTACGACCACGCTGCCGTACGGGCTCGGTTCGACCGACTTGCGGGCGGCCTGGACCGGCAATACCAGGCTGCCTGCACGGTCGACCGGCATGTCCAAGACGGAAGTCACCATGGGACGATCCGCATCCCGGCGACCGTCACCGCCTGCGGGAACAACATCACGGTGACCGTCAGTAATTTTGGGAACCTGGCAGCCGTGACCTTTGATGATCCCGGACGGTACGACGGAGGCGAGGAGAGCGAACTCTCCCAAGCCGTCGACCGAAAGCGGGTCGACAACGAGCTCGAAGTACTCGGTTACGTCACTCTCTCCGAGCACCTGCTTGGGACGAGATACGACGGTGTCACCGACCTCTCCTACTTCCCGCCCGAGCATCGCCCGACTTGGTTCACGCGCTTCTTCGACTACCTGTGACGGTGCTTCGAGTACACGGGTCCAAGCATTCCGAGGGCCCATCTCCGATGGCGCACCATGACGACACGGACCGAAAGGCGGAGGGGCATCGGGTCAGCCAACAATCGCTGTCACACCGTCAAGTGGACAGGTCCGACGTGCAGGAAACACGCCGAAGGGTGTCATGTTTTGTCGCTACTTTGGTCTCGCGGCGACTGGACCGCCCGATCGGTCGTGCCATGAAGGAGGGGCAAGTGGGGTCTCACATCAATCCGTGCATCGTGTTCAACGGGAACGCGCGGCAGGCGATGGAGTTCTACCGGGAGGTTTTCGGCGGCGAGTTGGAGTTGGGAACGGTGGCGGACTTCGGCAAACCGGACTCGCTCAACGCACACAAGGTCATGCACTCTCGCCTGGACACTCCCGCCGGCTACACGCTGATGGCATGGGACCATCCCGATGACAGGCCGGGCCACCCGCCCTATCGCCCCGGCAACAATGTCGCCGTCTTTCTCGACGGCGACGATCGGGAGCTTCGCGACTACTTCGAGAAGCTGTCCGTCGATGGCACCGTTACGCTGCCCCTGGAAAAGCAGGTGTGGGGCGACGAGGCGGGCTCGCTGGTTGACCGGTTCGGGATCAGCTGGATGTTCAACATCACCGCCCAGAAGCGCTGATCGACGACCGAGTCTCGTCCGCGTCTTCGGGGTCGTCGACGAGCAGCCGCGCGGCATGGTCGAGGTCGAGCCATGCCTGCCAACGTCGGCCAATGGCATCCAGCCCGGTCATCAGGGCGATGTCGCTGTCGGACACAACGGCGACACAAGCAGGCGCGCCGCTCGAGGCGACCAGGGAGGGCAGGTCCCCGTCTTCCCATAGCCCGTGCCCGAGGTGCAGCATCTGCCAGCTGTCGGGCCGCGGCTCAGCGTCTGACACCGGACATCGCAAAGAGCAGCCGCACGCGAAGACGTCGGCGCTCGGTGTCGCGGCGGCACGCGACCTGCTGGAGTTGCTCGAATACGCCTGGCACGACAGTCCTGGTAGGTCTCGCGTTGAGAACCGTGCTGGGCCACTTGATGCAAGGCCAGGAGGGAGCGTGACCTCGGAGCCGTCGCTGGTCGGCGGCCTCCGGCAGACCCCTTTTCCTCAGAAGTCGCTCAACTCACGTGTAGCTGACGAGCCTCCTGGCCACCATGCCCATGACTGGCTCGGCCGATCATTCACGGGGGGTACGACATGAAGCGCATTCTCACCGCAAGCGCGGCCGTGGCACTGCTCGTCACGGGCACGGCGGCCTGCACGTTCGGAGGCCGGGAGGCATCCTCCACGGAGTGCAAGAGCGGGACCTACACCTGGTCGGACGTCCAGCGGAAAGACACCCTGACGGGCCTGGCCAAGCCGATCCGGTTCAAGAAGAAGGCATCCCACTACGTCGCGGACATCAAGCCGCTGCCACGAGGGCACCACCAGGTCACGTTCACTGCGGAGACATCGGGACCGGAGGCAAAGGGAGCGCTGAAGTCGCTCGGCAGGCAACTCAAGCTCGACGGGAAGCTCGCATCCCTCGGTGAAGAGGTCGGCCACAGCGCCGTCGGCTTCGAGGACGAGAGCGACAGCACCCTCAAAGGCGCGTACTACGCCTGGTCCTCGGCGGACATCGTCAAGGCTGAGTTCTCCTACCGCTGCAACGGCGCCCAGCCGGTGCACGGCTCCGTACTGACCTGGGAGTCATCAGGGACCGGCTTCCTGCCCTGCACCGACCGGCAGGAGGAGGACGAGGAGGCGGACAAGGCGGCTCTCACGGCCGCCCGGGAACGCTGCCCGCAAGGCTCCCCGGCAGCTGAAGCGCCCCAAGAGGAACTCGGGACCGCCTGATCAAGCGAGGAGGCGGGGGTTCCACCACAGGTGCCGCGCGAAGCGACGAAGTGCGGAGATTCCGTGCCCAAGCATTGAAGTGCCACACCTGCCTGTCATGAGCATGTAAGCATCGTATACATGAAGAAGACATTCGCTGTCGCCTCACTCGCTCTGGCCGCTGTCCTCTCCTTAGCCGCACCTGCCGCGGCAGACCCCGGGGACACAACTCCGCCCGGAACCACCCCAGCACTGGGATGCCTCGTGCCCCAGAGTCCGGCACTGAGCTTGGTCGACCTCGCCAACCCCCCGCTCGGCTACCCCGTCGAGCAGGTCAAAGACGTCGCGAAGCAGCTGGGGCTGCCCGATGTCCCCACCGTCGCCGGCGCCGGCTGCGACACACCCCAGGCCACCAACCTGGTCGACGGCACTCACGAGTACCCCGGCTCCGGCCCCGTCATCCTCCGCAAAGGCGACCGCTCCTCGACCCAGCAGTACTGCCTCAACTCGATCAGTCTCGTTGTGCCGAGCACGAACATGCGCACGGTGATCGGTTCGGATTGCCACCTGCAAGCGAACGCGATCGTCGTCCCCTGACCGTGTGGTGCCAAACGGCGACCATGCTCTGCGGGCTCCACATCACTGCAGCCCAGCGGCTTGAGGTGCGTGCGGCATGTCGGGCCGACTCGTAGTCGGCCCGACATCCTCCACGCGGAACCTGCCGATGGCTCCTCGTCCAGCACGCCGCGTTCACCGACGAGCGGCCAGCACTGCCGCAAGGCCCTCCCGCAGGTCCTCGACGAAATACTCGGGGACCTCCAGCGACGGGAAATGTCCGCCGGCTTCGGCTTCCCGCCATCGGACGATCTGCCGGTATCGCTCCTGTGCCCAGGGGCGCGGACATTTCTCGACGTCGCGGGGGTACGCAGTGATTGCCGACGGGACGTCGACCCGGAGTTCGGGGTCGAGTGAGTTGTGGCTTTCGTAGTAGATGCGGGCCGCCGATGCGCCGGTCCGCGTCAGCCAGTACAGGGTGACGTCGTCGAGAATTCTGTCTCGGGACATCGTCTCGAACGGGCTGTCTTCGGTGTCCGACCATTCGGCGAACTTGTCGAGAATCCAGGCAAGTAGCCCGACCGGTGAGTCGACGAGCGAGTAGCCGATGGTCTGCGGCCGGGTCGCCTGCTGCTTCGCGTACGCCGCGCGGTGGCGCCAGAAGTCGCGGGTTTCCTCGGCCCACTTGCGCTCGACCGCCGTCAGCCCGTCCATGGTCAGCCCGGGCGGTCCCTCCGCGAACGTGGTGTGGATGCCGAGGACGTGTGCGGGGAACCGGCCGGCGAGGACCGTGGTGATATTGCCGCCCCAGTCGCCGCCGTGGGCCGCGAACCGGCTGTAGCCGAGCCTTCCCATCAGCTCCACCCATGCGGCCGCGATCTTTTCGGTTCCCCATCCGGTGGTGGCCGGCTTGTCGCTGTAACCGAAGCCCGGTAGCGACGGGACCACGACGTGGAACGCGGGCGCGTCCGCGTCTTTCGGATCCGCGAGCTCGTCCACCACATCGATGAATCGAGCAATGCTGTCCGGCCAGCCGTGCGTCAAGAGCAGGGGAGTGGCATCCGCGCGCGCGGACCGGCGGTGCAGGAAGTGGATTCCCAGCTCATCAATGGTCGTGCGGAACTGGCCGATCTCGTTGAGGCGCTCCTCGAACGACCGCCAGTCGTACTCGGTGCGCCAGTAGTTCACGACATCGACGAGGTCGGCGAGAGGAACCCCCTGTTCCCACCGGCGAGGGTCGGGCGCGGCGCGGTGGACCGTCTCGGGCTCCGGCAGTCGCGCCGCGGCCAGTCGCGCGCGCAGATCGTCGAGGTCGGCGTCAGGTGCGTGGGCTTCAAAGGCGTGCACGTCGCTGGTCGGGCGGGACATGAGACCTCCTGGCCGTCGTGGAACGGGCCACGACCTATCGAGAACCGGCTTTGACGGTTCTAGCAGGTGTCCGAGCCATGCTGCAACCGGCTAAGGTGGTTCCATGCCTGCTGCGTTCCCTGACTTCCGCCTCGGCAATGTCCTCGCGACCAGCTTCACGGGGACGCTGTCGGAGCGTCATGGCGACGCCGTGGAGCGCATTCCCACGCCGCACCGGCTCGTCGACTGGCTGACGGTGAGCGGCCTCGCCGTGGACTCCTGCACCCCTGGCCAGCTCGAACTCGCCCGGGAGCTGCGGGAGTCGATCCACGCCGCCGCGACAGCGGCCGCGGTCCAGGGCGCTCTCCCTGCGTCTGCCGTCCGCGTCATCAACGAACGCAGTGCCCAGGGCCGGGCCTCGGCGATCCTGACGCCCGAGGGCCGGCGACAGTGGCGGCTCAACCCGGCCTCCTGCGTGGAGGATGCCCTCGGCGTGATCGCCGCCGACGCGATCAGCATCATCGCGGGGGAACGAGACGGAAAACTGGCCTTGTGCGCATCACCGACCTGCCAGGCCGCCTTCTTCGACACCAGCCAGAGCCGCACCCGCAAATGGTGCGACATGAACACATGCGGGAACCGTCAGAAGAAGGCGCGCTTCCATGCCAACCAGCGCAAGAACGCCAGATCAGCGGAGTGACCGTCACCTCGGTGCATCCGAGGGGGCACCCACGCGCGGGGGAGTTGTGCCGGCTGTGAGTGCCTCAGAGTGAGCTGGGCACGACGAACAGCCCCCAGGTGACGAGCGGTCCGGCGATGCTGATCCCCAGACCCCAGGCCAGGAGACGGCGGAAGACGAACTCCCGCTGATCCTCGGGGGTGTTGGCGGTCACCAGGGCGCCGCTGGTGGAGAAGGGTGAGGCGTCCACCACCGACGAGGAGATGGCCAGCGCGGTGATGAGGCCCACGGCGCCCACCTGGCCGCCGAGCAGAAAGGGCACCGCCAGGGGGATCAGGGCGCCGAGCATGCCCGTGGTGGAGGCGAAGGCGGACGCGATCGCGCCGATGAGGCAGATCAGCAGCGCGCCGACGAGAGGCTCCTGGATGGACGCGACCTGCTTGCCCAGGTAGTCGATGGTGCCGATGCGTTCCAGCTGGCTCACGTACGTGACGATGCCGCACACCAGCAGCACGGTGGACCACGCGCACCGGTCGACCGCGCCCTTGGCCGACTGGGGCGAGACCAGAGAGAGCGCGACGGTGATGGTGAGCGCCATCAGTCCGACGTCGAGGTCGAAGAAGAGGGCTCCGACGACCAGGCCGAGCAGTCCGAGGAGGGTCAGCGTGCGAGGGCCGTCCAGGCTCAGGGGCTCCGTGGGTGCGGTGGCCGTGGCGGTCGGGGCGACGATGAGCGTCGGCTTTCTACGCCTGTCCGCCGTCTCGATCGTCCGGCTCCCGGTGTGCGGGTCGCCGCTGCCTCGGTAACTGTCGTCAGCGATGCTGCCGTCGTCCCGTTCAGCTCCGTACGATGGCGCGCGTTGCCCCAGCAACTCCCGTCCGCCGAAGGCGAAGAAGGCGAGGGTGCACAGGGCGGCGTTGAAGAGGAACGAGGCGGTGAACAGCAGGGCGGGGTTGCCCGGGAGGCCGTTGCGTTCGACGACGCCGTTGGTGATGCTGCCGAAGACGCCGATCGGCGAGAAGCCGCCCGCGCTGGCGCCGTTGGCGATGAACAGACCCATGAGCACCGGGCTGATGCCGTGGGTCACGGCGAATCCGAGCCCGATGGGGGCGATGATCCCGACCGCCGCGGGGGTGACCGCGCCGACCGCGGTGAGGAGGGCGGTGACGAGGAACATCACCCAGGGGATGAGGGCGATCCGGCCGCGTACGGCCTTCATCGCCGCCTGTACGAGCCAGTCCACGGTTCCGTTGTTGTTCGCTATGGCGAACAAGAGTGTGACGCCGACGAGCACGACGAAGAGGTCGCCGGGGAATCCGGAGAAGACGTCGTCCGCGGATTCGTCCACCACCGTGGACCCGACGATGAACGCGGCCACGATGGCCAGCGCGCCCAGGTGGACGGAGGTGAAGGTGGCGAGGGCGAAGATCAGTAACAGGACGACGAGGGAGATGACGTGATCTGACATGGAGGCTCCCTTGCGGTGGGCCGATGGCCAGGCCGCGGTGTGCCGGGACGCGTGACGCGTGACGCGTGACGCGTGACGCATGGCGCGTGATGCGTGATGCGTGATGCGTGATGCGTGATGCGTGATGCGTGAGGCGTGACGAGGGGGGCGCGCGGCATCGAGGTGCGTCGTGCGAGGCGGCGCACGGGTGTCCGCCCCTGCGGCAGGCGTGCCTCAGGGTGGCAGGACTGTTCCGTAAGGCGGAATGCTGCTTTCGCGAAGGGGAGTATTGGGGCGTCTCGCGGGAGGCGTCAAGGGCCCTGTCGGATTCCGTGGTGGTGAGTTCGCCGCCGCCGGGCGCTCGTCCGCCCGCCACCGAGGTGTGCGGGGGAGCCGGTCCGGCGGCTGTGTGAGGGCGGCCCGATCGCCGTATGGACGCGGATCAACCGTCGGGGCGGAGTCGCCGCGCCGTCGCTAGATCCGCTCCGTCCCGCCCTGCCGCGAGTGATCCAAAGCGGCGCCGACCTGCCGGGCCGTCTCGCTCACCAGTGCGCCGTGGGCGGCGCTCGCCTCCGCGGTCATCCGGCTCGTGGGCATGTTGACGCTGATGCTGGCGATCGGCAGCCCCGACGCGTCGAGCACGGGGGCCGCCACCGCGGACACGTCGGTGCGCCACTCGCCGCTGTTGGTGGCGTACCCGCGCTCCCGGATCAGTGTCAGCTCGTCGAGGAGGCGCTTGCGGTCCGTGACCGTCGCATCGGTGAACTCCTCCAGCCCGTGAGCCAAGTGACGTTCCCTCACCTCTGGCGGGCTCGCGGCCAGCACGGCCTTGCCGTTCGCGGAGGCGTGCAGGGGCAGGAGCGTGCCCAGAGCCAGGATGATCCGCACCGGCTTGGACGTCTCCAGGCGCTCGATGAGGACCACCTTGTCGCCGTTCGGGACGGTCAGGTGGACGGTCTCGTCGGTGCGCCGTCGCAGCTCCTCCATGAGCGGCACGGCCACGTCGCGCAGGCCCAGCTCCCCGGTGGCGCGCCGTCCGACCTGCAGCGCCTTGGTGGTCAGGACCCAGCGGGTGACCTCGCCGCCGGCCGGGCGGATCCAGCCCGCGGTGTGCAGGGTGCGCAGTGCGCGCTGGGCGGAACTCTTGGGCAGATCCAGTGTGCGGGCCAGGTCGGCGACGCCGATCGGCTGCCGCGCGGAGACCTCTTCCAGTACGCGAAGGGCGTTGAGAACGCTCTGCATCCGTTGACTCCTCCTGCGCTCGACTCCTATGCTCCGCGTGCCACTTGATGACACACCGTGCCACAATGCGGCACGCTTCTCAAGGGAGTTGGCCACAGTGACCTCTCGCACCGGGCGGCACTTCTTACAGATCCCGGGCCCCACCAACATCCCCGACCAGGTGCTCCGCGCCGTCTCGGCGCCGACGACCGACCACCGCGGCCCCGAATTCGCCGCGCTCACCACCGAATTGCTCGCCTCCCTCAAGCCCGTCTTCGGCACCTCCGGTCCCGTCGTGATCTTCCCCGGCTCCGGTACGGGCGCCTGGGAAGCAGCCCTCGTCAATACGCTCAGCACGGGCGACCGGGTGCTCTGCGCGGAGACCGGCCACTTCGCCACGCTCTGGCAGCGGATGGCCCAAGACCTTGGCCTCTACGTCGACTTCATCCCGGGTGACTGGCGCCACGGAGCCGCCCCCGAGGGCATCGCCGAACGGCTGGCCGCCGACACCGTCCGTACGATCAAGGCCGTCTGCGTGGTGCACAACGAGACGTCGACCGGAGTCACCAGCAGGGTCGCCGACATCCGGCGGGCCATCGACGCCACGGGACACCCGGCGCTGCTCCTGGTCGACACCGTCTCCTCGCTCGGCTCCATGGACTACCGCCACGACGAGTGGGGCGTGGACGTCACGGTCGCCGGATCCCAGAAGGGGCTGATGCTCCCGCCCGGCCTCGGCTTCAACGCGGTCAGCGACAAGGCCCTGGCGGCCTCGCGCACCGCGCGCCTGCGCAGGTCCTACTGGGACTGGCGGCCGATCCTCGAGGCGAACCGGCGCGGCTTCTTTCCGTACACTCCCGCCACCAACCTCCTCTACGGCCTCGCCGAGGCGCTGCGGATGATCGAGGCGGAAGGGCTTCCCGCGGTCTTCGCCCGCCATGACCGGCACGCGCGGGCCACCCGAACCGCCGTACAGGCATGGGGACTTGAGGTGCTGTGCGCGGACGAGCGCGAGTACTCGTCCGCGCTCACCGCCGTCCTCCTGCCCGACGACCAGGACGCCGACAAAGTGCGGGAGATCATCCTGGAACGCTTCGACATGTCGTTGGGGGCAGGTCTCGGAAAGCTCGCCGGGCGGATCTTCCGCATCGGTCACCTCGGCCACTTCAACGACCTCGCGCTCGCGGGCACGCTCGCCGGCGTGCAGATGGGCCTGCAGCTGGCGGGCGTACGCATCGATCCGAGCGGGCTCGCCGCCGCACTGGACATCCTGCGAGAGCCCCATGGATGAACAGGCCACGGGCGCACGCCGCCGGGACGAGGTGTCGCGCAGCCTTCAGCACCGGCTCACCCAGGACCTCGACGGCGAGGTCCGGTTCGACGACTACACCCGGCACTTGTTCGCACGCGACGCCAGCATGTACGCCATCACACCTGTGGGGGTGGCCTTCCCCCGGCACGACGGCGATGTCGCCGCCGCCGTCGCCGCGGCCGCCTCCCACCAGGTGCCCGTTCTCCCGCGCGGAGCCGGCACGAGCCTGGCGGGCCAGACCGTCGGACCCGGTCTGGTCCTGGACCTGTCGCGGCACATGAACCGCATCGTGGAGCTCGACCCGAGCAGCGGCACCGCCGTGGTGGAGACCGGTGTCGTGCAGGACCAGCTCAATCGCGCCGCGGGCCCATGGGGCCTGATGTTCGGCCCGGACACCTCGACCAGCAACCGCGCCACCATCGGCGGGATGATCGGCAACAACTCCGCCGGCAGCGGTTCGGTGCGCTACGGCATGACCATCGACCACGTCCGCGCACTCGACGTGGTGCTCTCGGACGCGACCCGCGCCCACCTCGCCCCGATCGACGAGACCGAACGAACGCGCAAGGCACGCCTGACCACCCTGGAAGGCTCCCTCTACCGCGAACTCCCCGCCCTCGTACGGACCAACGCGGCGGCGATCGCGGAGGGATTCCCCGCTCACTGGCGGCGCGCCTGCGGCTACCGCCTGGACCGGCTCGCACGCGAGGACACCCCCTTCGACCTGGCCAAGTTCGTCGTCGGCTCGGAAGGCACGCTGGCCGTGGCGACCACGGCCGTGCTCGACCTGGTGCGCAGGCCGCGCCGCACCACGATCGCCGTCGGCCACTTCACCTCCGTGGCACACGCCGTCGAGGCAACCGAAGACGCCCTCGTCTGCGACCCGGCCGCAGTGGAACTCATGGACCGGACGATCCTCGACCTGTCGCGCCGCAAGATCGAGTACGCGGCGCTCGGCGACCTCCTGAAGGGTGACCCCGAGGCCCTGCTCTTCGTGTCCTTCACCGGCGAGGAGGAGGCGGAACTCCTCGACCGCATGCGGCGCCTGACCGCCCTCTGGTCCCGGCACGGCCACGGCTACCACACCCTGCAGGCCGTCACCCCCGCCCAGCAGGCATCGCTGTTGAAGGTCCGCAAGGCGGGACTCGGCCTGCTCATGGCCGCCGGCGAGGGCACCCGACGCCCGCTCGCCTTCGTCGAGGACACCGCGGTCGACCCGGCCCAACTCGCCGACTACACGCGCCGGTTCAAGGACGTCCTGGACCGGCACGGCATGACGGCGGGCTTCTACGGCCACTGCTCGGTCGGCTGCCTGCACATCCGCCCCTATCTCGACCTCGCCGACCCGGCGGACGTCAGCCGCATGCGGGCCGTCGCAGAAGAGATCAAGGACCTGGTCGCCGAGTACGGCGGCGTGAACTCCAGCGAGCACGGCGACGGCCTGGCCCGCAGCGAGTTCAACCGCGAGATCTTCGGAGACAAGCTGTACGAGGCGATGCGCCAGGTCAAACACCTCTTCGACCCCCATGGCGTACTCAACCCCGGTAAGATCGTGGACGCCCAGCCCATGACGGACAACCTGCGCGACGCGTCCCTGCCCCCCTCCCCGCCCCTGCGCACCCGCCTCTCCTTCGAGGTCGTGGGCGGCGACGGCGGCGACGGCGGTGGCATGCGCGCGGCAGCCGACCGGTGCATGAACATCGGCCTGTGCCGCAAGACCGGCAGCGGCGCCATGTGCCCCTCGTACATGGCCACCCGCAAGGAGGAGGACTCCACCCGCGGCCGCGCGGGCGCCCTCGTCAAGGCCCTGTCCGAACCCGACCCGCACACGGCCCTGGGTGACGAGCGTCTGCACGAGATCCTCGACCTGTGCCTGATGTGCAAGGCGTGCAAGAGCGAATGCCCCCTCGGCGTCGACATGGCCACCCTCAAGAGCGAAACCCTCTCGCACCACCACGACCTGCACGGAGTACCGCTGCGCAGCCGCCTCTTCGGCGCGATCCGCACCCTCAACCGCCTCGGCTCCGCGACCGCCCCCCTGTCCAACCTGCCCGGCCGTCTCACCCCACTGCGCCACCTCATGGAGCGCCTGCTCGGCATCACCCCGCAGCGCCCACTCCCGGTCTTCGTCCACCACAATCTGCTGCGCTGGTCCCGCCACCGTCACCGCCACCGCACACCCTCCCCGTACCCGACCACCCACGGGACGCTCACCTACCTCGCCGACTCCTTCACCACCTACACCGAGCCCGACATCGGCCGGGCAGCCATCGAACTCCTCGAACGCGCCGGGTGGCGCGTGCAGTTGGAGAGCGGAGGCTGCTGCGGCAGAGCGAGCCTGTCCAAGGGCCTGATCGACGACGCGAAACACAAAGCCCAAGGGCTCGCCCGCAGACTGCACCACTCGACCGCACCCGACTCACCGATCGTGGGCTGCGAACCGTCCTGCCTGATGACGCTGCGCGACGAGCACCGGGCCCTGCTGCCCGACGACCCCGCGGTCGCGGATGTCGCGGGTCGCATACGCCAGGTGGAAGAACTACTGCTGGAAGCCATCGACGCGGGGCGCCTTACTCTGCGCGAGACGTCCTGGCTCACCGGCCGCAGACTCCTGTACCACGGCCACTGCCACCAGAAGGCGGAGGTGGGAACTGCCGCAACCGTCGCACTGCTCAACCGCATCCCGGGCGCGACGGTCGTCGAACTGGACGCCGGCTGCTGCGGCATGGCCGGATCCTTCGGCTTCGAGTCCGAGCACTACGAGATGTCGATGACGGTCGGTGAGGACCGTCTGTTCCCCGCGGTCAAGGCAGAGCCCACCGACACGGTCGTGGTCGCCACCGGCGTCTCCTGCCGCCAGCAGATCTTCCACGGCACCGCGCGCGATGCCTGGCATCCCGTTCAGCTGCTGCGCGAGGCGGTGCTGGTCGAACGGACACCGCAGGGCTGACTGGGAACGCGTCGCCGACGGGTCGAGGAGCGCAGCCGCGTGCGGAGCGCGCCCGTCACCCCGTCCCGCGAGCCCCCAAAGCGCCCTCGCTGTGCGCCGTTCGCGCGATGGTGCCGCACCGCTCTGTGGCTCAGCATCGAGAGCACCACCACCGGAAGGGAGTGCCATGAGGTTCACACGGCGCCTCACCACCCTGGCCATGGCCCTGATGACGGCTGCTGGTGGCGGCCTGCTCGCGGGGGCGGCACCCGCAGGCGCCGCCGCCCCCGACCCCGGAAGCCTGTTCCGCAACACGGGCAACGGCCTGTGCATGTCCACAGCCGCCGACCCCGCCAACGCCTTCCAGGGCACCGCCACCTTCGCGCCCTGCGACCTGGGCGATCCCCGCCAGCGGTGGCGGTTGAACCTGGCGAACCAGCCTGCCTGGCAGATCGTCTCCGTCAGCACCGGCAAGTGCCTTGCGGACGTGGCCGGTTGGGGCCTCGCCTGGCTCGGCACCTGCGACCCGAACGACGTCAATCAGTTCTGGCACTTCAACGGAAACAACGCCGGGGACCTGTTCTGGGTGTCGCACGACGACGGGAAGCTCCTGAGCACGCCCTACCGGGAGGGCACGTCCTATGTGACGGTGCGCAACGACCTCGACCCCAAGGACGTCCGCTACAAGTGGCGGCTCCTCAGCTGACGGGGCAGCGAACTGGCTTATGCAGAGGGAGGGGGAGTGCTTTGACCGGTCGCTGTCGCCGGGCGGGCCCCGCCGACTGGTGGAGATTCACGAACGCTAAGCTCTGCGTCTCATGGGGATACCGATCATGGGTTCGATGGGCCAGGGGCAGCCCGCGTGGGTCCCGCCGACCGACGTCGAGCGGGCATTGTTCGACGCCAAGTCGCGCGGGGACTGGGACGGTTATCTGCGCGTCCTGCTCGGAGTGGACACCCTCGCGTACGCCGACCGGGAGAAGGCCGACCGCAACAAGGCAGACGGCGGCTGGCTGACGCACCGGGCCGACGACGGGCAGACGTACTTCGCCGTCTACACACGTGGCGAACTCCTGCCCCGCCGCCCCCAGGTGGTGGCCGTCGCGGTGTCCGTGCCCCTGCCCGCCATGGAGTGGTGGGGCGGCGAGACGGACGAGCTGAAGGGCATCATCGTCAACCCGGGCACGCCCACAGAGGGCCGCTTCCCCGACGCCCGCAAGAAACGCCGCCAGTGGAAGGCGCTGAAGAAGGACGTTCCGCAGCGCGGGCACGACGACGACGCGCTGATCACCAAGTACACGGGCCCGCTGCACGGCCCGCTCGCTCACGGCCTGGCCTGCGGCACACATCTGGCCGTGCACCGGCAGGTCCTGTGGAACGACATCGGCGACGTATGCGTCGACTACCGCGACGACGCGGAGGTGCTCCGCGACTCGTGGGGCACGACAGAGCGGGCGGCCTGGGTCGGGCAGCTGAACTTGCTGCTGGCGGGGCAGAACAGCCCGCCGGAGCCGGAGTTCGCGCTCAGCGTGCGTCGCGAACTCGCCGCCCGCTACCCGGGCGCGCACGCCGATCCGCAGGCGTGGCAGGGCGCGGCCGCCGACGCCCTGCACCAGCGCGGCGCGGGCCAGGAAGGGATCGCCCGGGTCCTGGACGCCATCGGCAAGATCACCCGCTATGAGGCCCGATTCCGCGCGGACGGCATCCTGGCACCGGACGGCTATGTGTCCTCCGCACTCGGATACGACTACGGTCGCGCGGTCAACTACGCCCGCTGGGGCCTCGGCGCGCGCTTCGCCGAACACGCGGAGGTGGAGCAGGCGGTGCTGCGCGCGGGCGAGCTGTGCCGCGAGACGTACACGTCATGGGAGGAGTTCTCCGCGGGCTACATACTCGGCCGGGTGCTCCGCTTCGACGAGGAATCCTTCGGGCACATGTACTCCTCGGCGGTCACACCGCACCGGATCCTCACCACGGACCCCGCGAGCCCATGGCGGAACATCCCCTTCCGGCCGGCCTAGAGCCTGGCGGCGCATGCTGACCTTGAGGGGTGTTCGGCGGCCACAAGGCGGCTGGCGAGCCATCGCCTGGAGCCCTGGCGTTGTGGCCGGAGAGTACAGACAGGAGCTTCCATGTCCGAACGGTCCGAAGAGGACGCCTCGCGCATTCCCATGACCGCAGCCGAGATCGAGTCGGCCCACGTGAGCGCGCCGCCCAAGCTCAACGGCCGGGTCACGCTGCGGGAGTACGACTCGCGGTGGCCCGCGGTCTTCGAGCGGGAGGCCGCTCTGATCCGTGAGCGGCTCGGACATATCAACCACCGGATCGAGCACGTCGGCTCCACGTCTGTGCCGGGCCCGCCCGCCAAACCGGTCATCGACCTGCTCCTGACCGTCCCCGATTCCGGAGACGAGGCCGGCTACGTACCGGCGCTGGAGAGCCTTGGCTTCACGCTCGTCATCCGTGAGCCCGAATGGTACGAGCACCGGCTGCTGCGCAAGCACGACCTCGATCCGAGCAGCGAATCGGCCAACCTGCACGTCCTGCCCGAAGGCTGCCAGGAAGCCGACCGCATGCTCCGGTTCCGCGACCGGCTGCGCACGGACAACGGCGACCGCACGCTCTATGCCGAGGCCAAGCGGTCGTTGTCCCAGCAGTCCTGGGAATACATGCAGAACTACGCCGACGCCAAGTCCGAGGTCGTCGCGGGGATCCTGGAACGGGCGATGGCCGGGGGCAGACCAGGGCCGGACACGCAGCTCATGCGGCCGTGACCCGTCGTGCTGGTCAGGCTGTCCGCCGTGCGGCGTCGTGCAGGTGGTCGACCATCCAGAATTCCTGCACTCGTTCGCCGTCACCGGTCATCGCCGTGACCAGGCTGCTGAAGATGTCCGGGAGCCAGTCCGTCGTCGTGGGCCGGTGTGCCGCGACGCACTGCGCGAGGACGCCGAAGACAATGGCCTGCCGGAAGGTGCGCTCGGAGGGGCGTTCCCACTCCGGGACGAACTCATCTGCCTCGCCGGCCCGGAGCGCCTGGGCCTGGGAGAGGGCACGATGCTCCGCGGCGGTGAGTTCGTTCCGCAGCCGCGCTTGGGCGGCAGGTGAGGTGTCGCTCATTGCGAGGGCGGCCGTGGCCAAGGGGTGCGCACGCAAGTCGGCGTGTTCCACGGCCAGTTCCAGGGCGTGGCGGCGCATACGCCCGAGCAGTGCGGGGCCGGGATCCGCCAGATAGCTCACGAAGGGCTCCCGCTTGAGCAGCGGTGAGTCCATGAGTCCCTGCGCCAGCAGGTACCGCGGTACGGGCGTGATCGCCACGACGCGATGGGGGCCGCGTGCCCACGCCTCGTCGAACTGCGCGCCTGTGGCACGCTCAACAGCCGCAAGTCCCGAGCCCCAGCTGCCGTCCACGCCCAGAGTCAGGCCCTTCAGCAGGGGGTCCCAGGCGTGCGGGCGGGCCCCGAACGGGTCCTCGGGGACCACCATGTCGAGCGCGCAGGAGACCAGGCCGTCCTCGGCCAGACTCAGTTGGGACACCGCGTTGACGTTCCAGAAGGCGCCGGCGGTGCGGCCGAGGCGGGAGAGCGGGCGCAGGACCTCCTCGCGGGACCCCTGATAGTTGTTGTTCTCCACAACGACGACTGTCGGTCCCGACCGGGAGACCAAGATGGCGTCCCCGTCGTCGTACTCGCACAGTTCCTCCAGGCGCAGGGGCCGGGCCCGCTCGGGATCGCCGCCGAACAGCCGTATCACGGCGTCCTCGTCGTTGCTGCACACGACGGTGAACGTGGCCGCCACCTGAAGTCCCCAGTCGGTGAGGCGGTCATCGAGGAGTTGGGGTGAAGTCATGCGGAGATTGTCGCCGCCGCCACTGACAAGGGCCGAGTCTCCTTCTGAGAGGGAGCCCGAGGCGGAACTCAGGTGTGTCCCGCCACCTCACTGGCATAGGACGCACGGCCGAAAGCCAGGCCGGCGCGGACACGAACGAGAGCGGGAGAGCGCCGTATGAGGAGCCGAGCGGAAACGGCAAGAGTGGTCATGTGGAGCCTGGCGCTGGGCCTGGTGACACTGGTGCTGGTCGGCTGCACACCGCTCCTGCTGCAGTGGGCCTCCTCCCGGAAGGTCGACTGGGGCAAGCTCAGCGAGATCAGCCAGGCATACAGCGCGGTCTCCGTCGTCTTCTCCGGCGTCGCGCTGTGGGGGGTGGCCCTGTCCATCGCCTACCAGGTGCGTCAGACCAAGATGGGGCGCGAGGAGGTGCGCCGATCGGCCCACCGCGAGCTGCTGTTCAGGGCGTTGGACGATCCTTCGCTCGTGCCGTGCTGGGAACCCCCGCGCCCCGGAGACACCCCGGAGACCTGGCGACGGCTCGTCTACACCAACCTCATCATGGTCGCTTGGGAAGCCGACTACCGGAACCGGCGCCGCGACGACGCGCTGCGCCAGGAACTGCAGACGCACTTCACCGGTGAAATCGCCCGCCTGCACTGGGAGCGAGGACGTGACTGGTGGCGCACCTATGCCCGTGCGGAGAAGGACAAGGCCGCCCTGCGGTTCGTCGAGATCGCGGATGACGCGTACCGCAGCGCCGTCGTCGAAGGACCGGCGGTCCCGGCCGCCGACTACTTCACGCGAAGCCGCCCGTAGCCCTGGCCCTGGCCCTGGCATGGGCCCGGGCCCTGGCATGCCGCCCCGCACCGCGGCGACGGACCGCCCATACGTCTCCGTCAACTCACATGCACGCGCGCTGACTTGTACCTTCCCGCCATGTCGATCCCTGGCGGGTGAAGCGCTCCGCCGAAGCCACAAGTAGTTGATCGAGTAGAGACCAAAGTCCCTATCGCCCAGGGCAGATCGCCGATTGCATGGCTTCCCAGGACGTTTCCCCCGTACCGTCCCTACTGGATTGGGATCTCCATGAGTCAAGTCTCTCGACGGCGCGTTCTCACCCTGGCTCCCGCTGCCGGCCTCGGCGCGGCCGTCCCCGTCTCCCTCGTGACCGCGAGCGCGGCCGGCGCGGCCTCAAGGCGGCCGAACTCCCCACGACAGGCCGCCAAGAAGGGCGCCACCCGCTCGCTCCAGGAGATCACGGACGAGTGGGGCAAGTGGATGGCCCGGGAACGCTTCCCCGGCTCCAACGGCTGCCGCTTCACGGCCTCCACGGACTACGGCCGGCAGAGCTTTCTGAGCGACTACCACCAGTACCAAGTGAGCACGAAGTACAGCGGCATCACCTACGACCCCAACGCCCCCTCGCCGGTCCCGGGCCAGGTCAGCTCCGTCACCACCAACTACCGCAACGGTTCGACCGTCGAGCAGCTCGTCACGTACAAGCAGAGCAAGACGACCGAGCAGGACCTGCGGATCTCGGTGACCGAATCGCTGAAGATCGGCGTCTCCGTGGAGGTGTCGGCCGAGATACCCGCCGTGGCCAAGGTCTCCGAGACCACCTCCATCGAGACCAACCTGTCCTCCACACAGGAGTTCACCCACAAAGAGACCCAGACCTGGGGCGTGGACCTCCCGCTCAAGATCCCGGCCAAGTCCCTCATCGAGGCGTCGCTCGTCATCGGCACCCAGAAGTACGACATCGACTGGACGGCGACCGCCAGCCTCAAGGGAGCCGTGGCGGTCTGGTTCAACGACAAGGTCGATCTGAACCACGACGGCGACTACCACTGGCTCTGGTTCGTCCCCATCGAGGAGGTGTTCCGCGACTGCCGGACGAACGGAATCGTGGACACCACCGGCTACGAGATCACCGGGGACGGCGTGGACGCCTTCGCCAGCGGCACGTTCAGCGGCGGCCAGGGCACGTCCGTCAACGTGAACGTCGTCCAGAAGGACCTCAACGGCAGGCAGCGCAGCAGCGCACCGCAGTCATTCGCCGTCCCCTTGAACCAGGACGGCAGGAAGGTCGTCCGCTCCGGCCGCTGACAGTCGGCTCCTGGTAGCCGGCGCGCGGCGAAATGGCGTACGCGAGCACCTGGTTGCACTGCTGGTCGTACTGCTGGGCCAACAACTCCCAGCAGTACGACGCCGTGTCGCCGAGGAGCCGGTCAAGCCACCGCGGAGACGGTCAAGTCACCGACGGGAGCAGGAAGAGGTGGATCGACTGGTCCTTGGCGCGGTACCGGTCGCTCGCCGCGCCCTTCTTCGCCCGGTCCGAGACCACCACCACGTGGTCGGACGAGACCCAGGAGACGCCTTCGGGGGTGCCGTAGACGGTGCGCCCCTTGGCGTCAGTGGGCAGGCGGTAGACCGTGCCCTCGTCCACCTGCCACTTCTTCGTGGAGAGGCGGCCCACCCACAGCGCGGACGACGCCTGCGACAGTACGGCGATCCGGCCGTCGCGCACGGAGAGGCTGCTGTAGTCCTCGAAGGGCAGGGACGCGGGCAGCCGTATCGTCGCCGTGCAGTCCCACTGGTCGGCGCCGCTGCGGAAGACCTGGATGCGGCCGCCGCCGGGCCGTCGGCCCTCCTTGCCGCCCGCGCAGCGGTTGCCCTCGCACAGGCCGAGCAGGTACCCGACTCCGTTGCGCTCCACCCACTCCAGGCCCTCCATGCCCTTGTTGGCGTCCGTCAGCGGGAAGTCCAGCAACGCCGAACCGCGGAGCCGCAGTCGGCTGTCGTGCTCCTGAACCCGGGCGCGGAACCCCTTGGGCTTGATCGGAACGGCCTCGCTCAGCGTGAAGTAGCGGTCCTTGACCGGGTCGTGAGCGAGATCCTCGTAACCCTCGGCCTCCGTGCCCTTGCCGCTCTGTGAACGCCCCGCTGCCTTACGCCTGTTGGGCACCTGCAGGACGCCGTTCTCCGGGGACTTCGGGGACAGCTCGCTGCTGATCCTGATGAGCGAGGTCAGGTTGTCGCAGACGACGAGGAAGACGCCGTCGCGGTAGAGCACGCCGCTCGCTTCGAGGCGGCTGCCCGCGCTGTCGCCGATCAGGTCCTGGATCTTGGCTTCCTTGACGAGGCGCAGCTCCGGGGGCTTCGCCTTCTTCGGCTGCTTCTTGGCGGTGGTCATGACGGCAGGGCCTCCATGGCGCCGGGGAAGACGGCACCGCTGGCGCCGTTGGGGTAGGTCTTGCGGAGCTCTGCGAGCTGCTGTCGGGCGCTGTCGTAGCGCATCCGCGTGTAGTGGTAGATCCCGTAGGTGAACTGGGCGCCGCGGCTGAGCTCCCACTGGCGGTACGCGGCCCGGTACACCTCGTCGTTGGTGAACTGCCGCCCGGTGAAGGGCTGTCCGTGCGGGCTGTCCGACTCGAGGTACGCCGAGGGCGCGATGCGCTGCCACAGGCCCTCACCCCCGGAGCCCTCGGCGCCGATCAGCGCGGCGACGCGCTGAGGGCCGAACTCCGTGTCGAGCAGGTACTCCAGGTGATCCAGGTAGTACTGGCAGAAGTCGTGGTGGCGCAGCAGGTTGGTGAACAGCGGCAGCCGTGACACGTCGTGCGGGGCGTGCGTGATCCGGCAGTAGCCGCGGGTCATCGCGGGCCAGTCGAGCAGGTCCGTGTACTGCCACGGGGTCGCGAAGAAGTCGATGCCCGAGCTGTTGTCGTAGTCCCAGGGGATGAACGTGAAGTACGGGCGGGACGTGAAGCCCTTCGCGTCGCCGAGCCGCCCCGAGTTGTAGAGGTAGTAGTTCGACGGCGTCGCGAAGTAGTTGTCCCAGCTGCCGAGGAGCACGTTGGCGCCCGCCCAGCGCAGGAAGGCCCGCACGTCCAGGACGTTCTCGACGGACGAGCGGAAGGCGTCGGAGGCGAACGCGCCCTCGCCGCCGCTCAGTTCGACCCCGTTGACCGCGCGGATGAGGGCGGCGAGGTCGTCGTAGGTGTTGGCGGCCGGGTCGTCCTCGTTCGTCTTGAGGCGGTACGTCCTGTCGTCCACCGGGCTGCCCTCGGTGAAGTACAGGCGACCGTCGTCCGCGCCGCCCGTGCCGGTGCGGTGCTCCAGGGTCGCGCAGCCGACGTCACCGCAGTACGCCTTGTAGAGGTTGCCCTCGGAGTTCTTGCCGAAGTGGTCCTTGAGGAACTTCTTGTCGACCTGCTCGATGACGGAGAACAGCCCCATGTAGCGGTCGTTGAGGAAGAACATGGCGTACGTGTGCTGCGCGGCCGGTATCCCCGCGCGCTCGAGGAGCCGCCACGCGACGGCCTCGCGCATCTGCGAGGGGTCGTTGTACATCGCCTTGAGGTTGACCCGTTCCATGCCGTGCAGCCGGTCCTCGCTCTCCCCGACCTCGAAGTCCACCTTCCAGGAGCGCTTGGGCGCACGCGCGGTCATGTTGCCGCTGTTGACGAGGGAGAAGGAGGGCGTCGAGAGCAGCAGTTCACCGGGGGACTCGCTGCGGGCGAGCGTCAGTCGCGCTCCCGGCGGCGCCACCATCACCTTGTCCGCTGTCAGCACACCGGGCGGCCAGCCGGTGACCTTGACCTGATACAGGTCGTGAGCGAAGAATTCCGTTTTGTCCCGCGCCGCCGCCACGAAACTGTCCACGGCTTTCCCGGCCTCGGTGAACTGCCCCTGCGGATCCTGGAGTACGAGCTTTCCGTCCGCCGCGTCCACGTCGTGCTGCTCGGCGATCAGCAGGTCGAACAGCGCGCCGAACTCGGCCTTGGTGCGCAGTGCGGCGTCGGTGGGCCCCGCCGTCGCGTTGGCCTGCTCGGCGAGCCGTCGACCCGGGCCCGGCGGCAGGTCACCGGGCACGAGGGACCGGTTCTTGAACGCGTCCCGGAATGTTGCCTTGTCGATCGTCCTGTCCACGGCGTCTCCCCAAGGGGTGCCAGAAGGTGAGCTTCCTTCTCTACGCCCGGTGACACATGACCGCCAGCGGCAGAACCGGCCAGGGAAGTGGCTCGTGGAGCGGGCCCCGGCAGGGGTGGCAGGCGACCGGTCGCCTGCCACCCCTGCATCACGCCGCGCGTGGGCGTGGTGCGGCGAGGCGCAGTGCGGTGCAGTGAGGTGCTGCGGTGCGGGTGGCCCCGGCACCGGGCGCTGAGCAGGCTGCGCGCCCGCGCTGAGCAGTGATGAGGCGGGGACCGCCGGGATGCGAAGGCGTGCTCTTATGCCGCTTGTGATGAGCTCTTGAAGTCCACGGCAGCTTGCGCCTCACGGAGCGCCTTTTCGGCTTCTCGCCGCGTCTCGGCCGGAACATCGCCGAGCTCCTTCACCAGGGCGGCGTACACGGGGACGTCAGACGCGGGCGAACGGTCCTGCTGGCTCACTGCTGTGCTCTCCATCTGTGGCGGAAACAGCTGGCGAGTCTAACGAGAACCACAGACGTGGTGATCGGCGACCACCCCTCGACGGCGATCACCCCTCGACGGCGACCACCCCTCGCCAGGGTGCTGCCCCAGACTGTGCCCGACACCGCCATGCTCGCGGTGGTCCGAGGCTGAAGCGCAGACGGCTGCCTTCGTGGCCGGGCAGGGGGGGGCGATGAGACCGTTGACCTTGGCCTGGGTGAGGCGGCACCTGGAGGTCGGCGAACGGATCGTGAGCACGGAGGCGCTGCACGGCGGCATCACTGCCGACATGCGGAGGCTGACCATCGCCGGGCGGAACGGCGGCACCCGTGACCTGGTGCTGCGGAGTTTCGTCGACCCGCTCTACGCGGGGCGCGCCGAGGACGGGCTGAAGAGGGAGGCCGACGCCCTGACCCTGCTCACGAGGACCGACGTGCCGGCTCCTGGACTGGTCGCTGTCGATGCTGCTGCCGCGCAGTGTGAGTACCCGTCGCTCCTGATGACGCATCTGGCGGGCCGGACCGTCCTTGACGACGAAGGGCTGGAGGCGCGCGTTCCTCTACTGGCCCGCCGACTCGTGGCGATCCATGCGGTGCGACCTGTCGAGCAGCCCAGGGAGTATGCGGCGCTGACGGCCGCCGACACCGTCGTGACTCCCCAGGGCGCCGACGCGGCGGTGTGGGCCGCGGCGATCGACGTGATCCGCAGGCCCGCGCCACCCTATGAAGGGCGATTCCTGCACCGGGACTTCCAACCCGGCAACGTGCTGTTCGACGTGCCGCAGTCGGCTCCGACGAGCGCGCGGATCACCGGCGTCGTCGACTGGGCGGGTGCCTGCCGGGGCCCGGCGGATCTCGATGTGGCGCACTGCTCGACCAATCTCGCGCTGCTGCACGGCCCGGTGTGGGGTGAGCGGTTCGCCGACGCGTATGAGGCGGCGGGCGGGGTGCTGGCCGCGGCCGCGAGTGAGCGGCTGTACTGGCGGGTGCGGGACGCGCTGGCCTGCTCGGAAGAAGTACGGCAGGTGGCCACGCCATGGCGGAAGGCGGGGAGGGCGGAACTGACTTCGCAAGCCGTGGAGGAGCGGCTGGATGCCTATGTCACCAGCCTGATGGACGCTCCGGGCTGAACCATTGCAGCCCGGGGCGCGGGCCGATGGCGTGTGCCAGGTCCGGCCGAGCCGCTGACACGCCCGCACCGGGGCACCCTCAGTGAGCGCGCGGGCGGCAACGCTGTAGCTCGGGGGCTGGCCTGCCGGTCACGAGTTCGTCTGCGATGAGGCGTCCGACGGTGGGCGCCAGGGCGACGGCGGAGTGCATGACGGCGACGTAGACGGATCGGTCGTGTGTCGCGTATCCGATGACCGGCCCGTGCGCGGGCATGGGGCGTCTGCCGGTGCGGTGGCCCAGCAGGCGGCACTGGTCGCTTCCTCGGAAGGCCGCCTTCATGTGCTGGAGCGCGTCTTGAACGGCCTGTTCACGCGCTGCTGCGCCCTCGACGTGCGGCACGACCATCAGGAGGTCGCCTTCCCGGACTTCCCGCACCTCGAAATAGGGCCGCGCCACGATGGTCTTGACCAGGCCGGGCGGTGCTGAGACTCGCGCGAGGGTCGCCGGGGAGGCGGCGATGTCCAGGTCGGCTGAGAGCGGCTCGCAGAGCTGGGGGACGCCCGTCCCGGCGGTGAGGACGACGGTGGTGGCGGTGTGGAGCCCGGTCGACGTCAGCACTCCCTCGACGTGTCCGTTGGCCACCCGCAGTGAGGTCACGGTGGTGTCGTGGAGCACGGTTGCTCCGTGGGCGTCGGCGGCTGCTACCAGTGCGTGGGTCAGGGCCTTCGGGTCGACGCCGGCGTCGCTGGGGGTGTGGACGGCATGGTCGGGTGGGTGCCGGAGGTGGGGCTCCAGGGCTGCGATGTCACGTCGGCCGACGCGGAACTGGCCCGGCCCCGGCCGCGAGTCCTTGGCCGGTGCGTCGCCCCAGGACAGCGAGCCGGTCCGGCGGACAGTGACGTGGGGCAGCTCGTGCTCCAGGCGTCGGTAGTCCGCCAGGACGTACTCGCGGAGGTCTTGAGCTCCACCGGGCCAGTGGCCTCCCGAGCCGCGGATCCAGGCGAAGGAGTCCGCGGTGACCCCGGAGGCCGGTGCGGGTCCCCGCTCCAGCAGCGTGACCGGGACACCCTGACGGGCCAGGTGGTAGGCCACGGAGGAGCCGATGATTCCCGCTCCGACGACAACAACGCCTGACATGAGGTCCTTTGCGATAGATCAACGACCATTCAGGTTGTGGCTGCAGCCGTAGCACCACCTTTCACGTCGCAGACGGCGAGATCACTCAGTCGAAAGGCCCGACCGTGATTTGGAGTGCCACCTTGCCGTCTTCCTTGTGGACCTGCGCACCGAGGACGGACGGTTCGGTATAGCCGTCCTTGAGGTCGACGGCCAGGATGCAGCCGGATTTCTGGGTCATGCACGTGGCATCTATGCCGTACATCCCGACCGTTGAGACGCCCGGCACCGTTTCCAGCCATGACCTGATCTCGTCTCTTTGCCCGGAGCTCGGCGCGCCGGTAACGGGATCTCCCCCATAGATGACTCGCGCCCGGTCGCCGTCGACACGGTCTTTGGATTTCACGGTGAAGTCCGGTGGGTGGCCCATGTCCTCAACGGCTCGGAGATTGTCCTCGTACGCTCCGTCCCCCTGACCGGGGATCAGTAGCGCGGACGCCACGGAGGCCAGTACCGCCGCGCTGATCCACGCGATGCGACGGGCTGTCCGACGGTGGGCGACGCGGGGCGTTCCCGCAGGTGCCGTGGGTGCCGTGGGTCGACGTGCCGGTCCTGCCGGGGGCGGCGTGGCAGGGGCCTGGGCGGGCGCCGTGGGCCAATGGGCCGGGTCTGCGGGCGGCGTGGCAGGGGGAGTCGGCGGGGCGTTGGGGGCCGGCTGTGCCTCGGTGGGAGTCGGCTGCGCCCTGGCGGGAGTCGGCCGCGCCTTGACGGGAGTCGGCCGCGCCTCGGCCACCTGATCCAACTGGGCCTGCAGTTGCTCCATGGTCAGACGGTCGGCCGGTTCCTTGCGGAGCAGGCCCTCCAATATGGGGGTGAGGGGCCCGGCCTGCACGGCAGGGGCGGGGTCCTCGGTCACGACGGCGACCAGGACGGCGCTCGGTGCCGTCCCCGCGAAGGGCGCGTGCCCTTCCACGGCGGTGTAGAGAGTGGCACCCAGTGACCAGAGGTCGGACGCGGCGGTGGCCGGATGGCCCCGCACCTGCTCCGGGGCCATGAATGCGGGCGTACCCATGATCATGCCGGTGGCCGTGAGGGTGACGTCTCCCTCCAGGGCCGCGATCCCGAAGTCGGTCAGGACGGCCCGCCCGTCCTCGAGCAGGATGTTGGCGGGCTTGATGTCGCGATGGGTGATTCCCCTCCGATGCGCTGCGCTCAGCGCGGCGGCCACCTGTCGCCCGATGTCGGCGACGTGTTGCGGGGACAGGGGGCCCTGCTGGTCGAGCAAGTCGTCCAGGGACCCCCCGGCCACCAACTCCATGACGATCCACGGCCGCCCGTCCGCACCGGTGACCCGGTCGTGGACGGTCACGATGCCTGGATGCTTCAGCTGCGCGGCCGCCCGCGCCTCGCGCCCCAGCCTGGCGATCCAATTGGCCCGCTCCTCGGCCCCCAGGTGCTCGGGCAGGCGCAACTCCTTCACGGCCACGTCCCGCCCCAACTGCTCGTCGTAGGCGCGCCAGACCGCGCCCATCCCGCCTTGACCAAGCAAGTCGGTCAACCGGTATCTGCCCGCGAGGAGTTGCCCGTGATCGTCGTCCACGGACGGAATATATCCAGGGGGCCTTGGAGGGCGGAGCCGCTGTCCCAACTCCGGGACGCACACTGCCACAACTCGGGGAAGCACACTGCCTCAACTCCGGTCAGCAGCAGGGCAGAAGACCGTGCCCCTGCCGACGTCCACCGTCTCAGCGCACCTAGCGGTGGCCGCATGGAGTGGCCGATTGGAGCCAATCGTGCCGACTTGCCTGAGGTGCGGCTGTGCAGGCAATAAAGTGACCGACCATGGCGACGCGGCGGCGCAGTGGCGACGGTGCCACACGTTTGCCCAGGTGGCTGGCGCGGCTCGAACTGGCCCTGCCCTCACGCCAGTTGGTCTACGTCCTGACGGCGGTCGTCGCGTTCGCGGTCGGGGCGATGATCTCCACGGTCGTCGACCCGTGGCTCGCCCTCCCCGGGATCGTCCTCGCGGCCGCGCTCCTCTGGTTCATCGCCGTCACCACAAACCGGTCGCTGTGGCTGATGATCCCCTTCGCCCTCGCCACCCTCGCCCTCGGCGTCTTCGCCCTGTTCCTGGCCCAGGACCGGGCGTTGACCGACCGGGGCAGCTGGGCCGAGCTGACGATCGTCGACAAGTCCCGCAGGAGCGACAACTTCTACTGCCAGGTGCGCTACCCGGACGGCCATGTCATCCAGGGATCGATCGAGGGCTGCACCAGCAGGGAGATCGGTGATCGCATCCGCCTCTTCGTGGACCCCGAGCTGAAGGCCGACCCCAGCACCACCGGACCGCGGGTCGCCCTGTGGATCTGGTCGGCGGCGGGGGCGGACATCGTCTTCACCGCGTGTGTCGTTCTCGCGGCGGTCCAAGGGGTGCGCAGGCGGAGGCAGTTGGCGGCGAGCACGTAGGGCGGCTACTCGGATACCGAGTGGCCGGGCGCGCTCACATCACAAAGGGCGGCCATCACAGGCCGAGCCATCCGTGCACGCGCCCTGTCACCAAGAGGCGGCAGGGTGCGTGCAACAAGGGGATCTGCACGCAGATCCGCCGGGAGGCACACCGGGTAGTGCGCCCTACTGCGGGGCCTGGAAGCCGCCGATCTTCTGCTCGAGCAGTTCGGCCAGCCGCAGCGGGGTGCGGTCCTCGAACATCGGGCCGATGAGCTGCACTCCCACCGGCAGCCCTTCGGGGGACCGTCCCGTTGGTATGGCGGTGGCGGGCAGGCCGGGCATGGTGGCCAGACCGGCCCAGACGAGCTGGTCGAAGTACGGGTACGCGACGCCCTCGACGTCGATCCGGCGTTCCATCGGATTGGGGTGGTGGTCGTGCGGGAACGCGGGAGTGGGCGTGATGGGACACACCACGGCGTCGAACTCGGCGAAGAGCTGCCGCCAGCCGTGGCGGTGGAGCTCGCGACGGTTGTTCGCCTCCATCCAGTCGCGGTGGCTGAACATCATGGCGCGCAGCCGCGTGGCGTCGAGGCTCTGGTCGTCTGCGCTCAGCGCGGCGACGCGGGTCCGCAGCTGCTCGTACGCTTCGACGGGAAAGCGTGCAACGGAGCTCGAAATCAGCAACTGCATGTAGAGCGTGGCGGCTTCGGTCAGATCGGGCAGCAGCGGAGTGTGCCGTTCGACGCGGGCGCCGCCGTCGGCAAGGGCGTCGGCCACCCGGTTCACGCCCGCCCGCACAGCGGATCCGGTCGCGATGAGCGGATGCTCGTCGATGACCAGGACCCGGAAGTCGCCGAGCCGCTCGTGGCGCGCGGGCGGCAGCGTCACGTCGTATGCCACACCGTGCGTCAGCGGGTCCGGTCCGGCCATGACGTCGAGCAGGAGCGCGAGGTCGCGGGCGCTGCGCGCCATCGGACCGACGACGGCGAGGTCGAGGTCCACCGGCAACGGCGGTGCCGGCGGCACGACCATGCCGCGGGGCGCCGCCAGTCCGAGTGTCGGCTTGTGGGCGTAGATGCCGCAGAAATGCGCGGGGGTACGCAGCGAACCGGCGATGTCCGAGCCGATGGACAGCGCGCCGAATCCGGACGCCAGGGCCGCCGCTGATCCTCCGGAGGATCCGCCTGACGTGCGAGCGTGGTCCCACGGATTGTTGGTGGTGCCGTAGATCTCGTTGAAGCTCTGGATGTCCTGCAGTCCCAAGGGCACGTTGGTTTTGCCGAGCACCACTGCGCCCGCTGCCTTGAGCCGCGACACCTGTACGGCGTCCTCGGCCGGCACGAAGTCCCGTTGTTGCGGCAGGCCCCAGGTCGTGGGCAGTCCAGCCATGTTGTAGGACTCTTTGACCGTCACCGGAATACCGAGCAGCGGCCGGTCCTCGCCGCGGGCGCGTGCCTGGTCGGCATCGCGCGCGGCGGCCCGCGCACGGTCGAAGTCCGGCACGCAGATCGCGTTGATGGCCTTGTCGTCCCGCTCGATACGGGCGATCGCTTCATCGGTCAGTTCCGCCGAGGTCACTTCACCGGCACGCAGTGCGGCCGTGAGTTGTTCGGCCGTCTGAAATTTCCACTCCATGAATCCGACCGTATGGGCCCCTTGAGCAGGGCACGAAATGCGGGTTCGTGCAACGGGATGGATCTCTCCATACGCCTCAATTCCCCTCCGCCCACGGCCGATCCGTCCGGTCGCCGACGATGGCGACGTGCGACGTGCGACGTGCGACGTGCGGCGGACGGGGGATGGCGGGGGGAGGGCGGAGGGAAAGGTGAGCGGCTCGTGGAGGTGGGTTGCCGCGATGCAGTCCCGTTCTCAGCGGGCCGGGATGTGCGCCTCCCCGAACAGGCGCTTGGCCATGCCGAGGCGTTCATACGTGGCGATGGCCGACGCGTTGCCGGTGCGCACCATGAGTGCGGCCCGGCCCCGGCGCCGCCGCCCACCTCGCCGACGAAGCCCGCCCAGCGGTGGTGCACGCCCGCGCGCCCCGGCTGCGCGTAGGAGTCAGGGAAGAAGCGGTCGAACAGCGATGTCGCTGCCTTCTCCTCGCTTACCAGGGACGGAGGACCCTAAGGAGGAGGCGCAGTTAGGGTGCGCCTCTCCTCGAGTGAGCTCGTCGGTCAGGCTGTGAGGGCGTATCGGTCCTGGCCGGGGCTGGGACAGAGACGTTGGTGTTCCTGAGCGACGACTCAGCGCATTTGGTTGAACGTGCGGAATCGGTCCGGGGTGTACCAGGCGGTACCGGTGCTCCCCGTAACGATGCGCTCCGCATCCCGGGCATGGCCGGGCTGTTTGCGGTTGACGTCCCACTCCTGGTACTGAATCCGATTGCCGCTGGCATCGGTGACGGGCAGCGTTTGCTCTCGGTTGGGCCATGTCGCACCACCGTGGGTGCCCGATCCGTCCTCCGGCGGCCACTGGCCGGCATCGATGAGCTGCAGGGTCTGCCAAGCACGGTCGGGAACGGTGCCATTGCTGTCCTGGGCGGAAGGGGCCCCGCCGACCGATGTGCTTGTGGTGACGGTGGAGCCGAGGATCGGTCCGTCGTCGGCGGCGCACACGGCGGAAGGGGCCCAGGCACACAGGCCCGCCACGAGCGTGGTGCAGATTGTCCGGAGGGTGTTGAGACGCATGCAGAAGTCGTACGCCATCTCGGTAGTCGCCTACTAGCCACTGTCCGGGTGAACCCTCACCCGGACATTCAGAGGTGCGGACTGCGGGTCCCTTCGCGGGTTTCCAGGCAGCCTCGGGAAACGGCAGCGCTCTACAGCGTGCCTAGCGTGGATGAAGCACCATCTGTCTCCTGCCCGAAACGGTAGAAGCACCCCAGCCCCGCCACCAGACCACCAGCACGAACGCCCAGCTCAGCCAGCCCTCAACCAGTCACTCGAGAAGAGCCGCATCCGCGCAGTTAGGCTGCGCATGTGTGGAGAGAGGCAGCAGGTAAGGCGTCTTCCGAGGCCGAGTTCGACGAGCCCGTGGGCATCGACGCGCTGGCCGCGGCCGAACAGCGGCTGGGGCACCCGCTGCCGCCCGACCTCATCGGTCTCCTCCACGAGACGGACGGCATCGTGGGCCCCTATGGGGTCGCCACGGTCTGGCCCCTGGAGCGGATCATCGAGGACAACCTCCGCTTCCGGTCGGACCGTTCACTCGCCGACTTGTACATGCCCTTCGACGCGCTCCTCTTCTTCGGCGACAACGGCGGCGGTGACCAGTTCGCGTTCGTGCGCACTCCGCAACGGCCCGACATCTTCGTGTGGCAGCACGAGGACGACAGCCGCCGATGGGTGGCGCGCGGCCTGTGGGACTACCTGGACCGATCCCTCGCCGATGAGGGCGGGGACGACTGGTACATGTGAACCGCCTTGGGCGCAGCTCTTGTGCGGGAGTTGCCTGCCTGAGTTCTGTTGCCGACCCCTGGCAGGACGGCGTCTGCGCCATGGTGTGGGGGAGGGCGCCTAATCGAGATCGGGCGCCTAATCGAGGTCGGGCGCCTAATCGAGTGTCGGCGGCCCCGCCTCGATGCGCCGCAGCACCGGAGCCAGGCGGTCCACATCGGGGCCGGGATCGAGTTGCCTTTCGTCCCACCAGGTGGCGCCCGCGTCGCGCAGCGGGCCGATCACATCCTTGGCCTTGGCGGCGTCCGCCGGAGTGGCGCCGCCGATGACGAGGTCGAAGGGGCGCCGGATGTCGCCTTCTCGATGACCGCGCACATAGGTGATCAACTCCCGTACGTCTTCGCGGTCCGGCGGGCATCCATGCAGGGCGTTCTCGAACAGGGGAACGGCACCGTCCCACCGCGCAGCCCGTCGCATGGGCGGACGGCTCGGCCAGAATCCCCCGATCCACACCGGCGGCCGGGGGCGCTGCACGGTGGCGGGCTGCAGGCTGACGTTCCGTGCCTGGTAGTGCCGACCGTGATGGTCGACGGCCTCGCCCGTCCAGAACCGGCCCAACAACTCCAGCCCTTCGTCCAGCCGTTCGGCGAGCACACGTCGATCGGTGGAGTCGCCGAAGCTGCCGTACTCGTCCTCGACCGGTCCACCCAGCCCCGCGGCGAAGACGACTCTGCCTCCGCTGAGGTTGTCCAAGGTGGCGACCTGCCGCGCGAGTTGCTGCGGCCGATAACGAGCCACTGGAGTGAGCAGCGTCCCCACCCGGATCCGTGACGTCGCGAGTGCGGCCGCGGTCAGCAGCATCCACGCGTCCCCGAAGGGCCGCCCGGAGTACTCCCGGTAGTGGACGTGGTCCCAGACGAAGAGCCCGTCCCACCCGGCCTCCTCGGCCGCTGCCGCTACGGTTGCCACGTTTCGGGGGTCGGCGAAGTCACCGAAGTTCGGAATGTTGATGGAGAAGCGCATCCGGGCATCGTGAGCCACGCCCACCTGCCCAGGCAAGGTCATTCGCGGGTCACACAGTGACCCGCGAATCCATCGGTGCCCCGGCTGGAAGACCTCCGGGGGCACGGTCCGGTCCATCGCGCAGACGGTGTCCCACCCGGACTACAAGAACGGCGAGGGAACCGGCCCCAACCGCAACGACCTCGCTCTGATCCGCCTGAACCGTGCGGTCGCCGAGAAGCCCGTCCGTATCGCCGACAAGCCGGGGCGGCCCGGCACCGCGACCCGGATTCTGGGCTTCGGCACCATCGACGACGCTCCCGACCCGACCAAGTGGGTCTTCCCCAACCGGCTCCAGGAGCTCGACACTCGCAGAGCGGCGGTCTCCGAGTGTGCGCCGGGCTACGCGAACAGCACCCGCCTGTGCACGGTCAGCCAGGTGCCGAAGGCCATGGCCTGCAACGGCGACTCGGGCGGCCCCCAGCTCCAGCGGGACCGGAACGGGCGCTGGGAACTCATCGGCGTCACCTCGGGCCCGGGTGCTCCGGGCGCCCCGGGCGTGCGGTGCAGCGAGGGCCCGGGGCTCTACACCAGCGCACCCGCCTACGCGGGCTGGATCCACAAGGCGACGAGCCGTAAGGGCTGATCCGGACGAGACCGTGAGCGGGAGGCTCCAGGGTCGGGGGAGTGGCACCGTACGCTATAGTCGATCATGAAGTCGTCGCCGGAACTCCCGGCGCCTGACGGTGCGTTGGTCGTCTAAGGAAAGACGCCCCGCTTCCTGCGGGGAAATGCAGGTGCAAGGCCCGCCCAGCGCTCCAAGACCGGCCCTCATTCCGCCATTGCGGGGTGAGGGCCGGCGCGTTGAGGCAGAGCTTCCACGGGAAGTCCAGCTCGTGACCGTGACCGTGACCTGGGTCGGGGTCGGGGTCGTGGCCGTGAAGGGCATAGCGGCGGGGTCGGCGGGGCCGGGACCCTGCCGACCCGGCCAGAGGGTCAGGTGAGGTCGAGGAAGTTCCACCGGGCGTCGGGCTGGGCGCCACTGAGCCACTTGCCGCAGTTCTGGAGCACGACCGGGCTCGAGGTGATGTGTTGCGTGCCGGTGCCAAGGTCGCGCAGGAAGCGGTCGATCGGGCCGCGGCGGATCGCCGCTGAGCCTGCCCAGCGGTGGACGGTGCGGCCCACCTCGGCCACGGTCGAGGTGCTGTGGTTCAGAACGAGACGGATCAACGTGTCCTGCTCCGTGCTCGGCAACTGGCCCTGGTCCAGGGTCTGTTCGATGTCCTGCCAGACGTCGTTCACCCAGGCCCGGGCCGCCCGGAGCCCGGCCTCGGCCGTCGCGTACTCCGCGTGGAACTGGGAGGTGTCCACCGCGGCGCCCCGCGAACCGGTCCGCCCGGCGGCGACCCGCTTCAGCTCGTCCAGGAGCCGCCGGCCCACACCAAGGGCCCAGCCCGTGTGCCCGATCGCCGACATGTTGACCAGGCCCAGGCGGTAGAGGGCGCCGCCGTTGACCGGGCTGGTGGTGGTCGCGACATAGGTGTACTCGTGCGGCACGTACACGTCGGTGCAGTGGTAGTCGATGCTGTGTGTCGCGCGCAGCCCGAGCACCTCCCAGTTGCCGTCCAGGCTCACCCGCGACTTCGGCATCGCAAGGACCCGCAGCTCACCGGTTCCCTCCACCTGGATCGCACTGTGGATGTGGGTGGCGTGCGCCATCCCGGAGGCGAACTGCCACTGGCCGCTGACCCGATAGCCGCCCTCCACCGGCACGGCCTGGCCGGGCCGTGTGCCATGCCCGGACAGCAGCGCGTACTTGCCGCTCGCCACGTCGGGAAACAGCTCCTGCGCCGCCTCCGCCGCAAGGTACGCCGCGGTTGTCCCGGTCATCAGCTGCAGCGCGAACATGGTCCACCCGGCCGAGGCGTCGTGGTAGCTCGCCCGCTCCACCGTCTCGATCAGCTGCCGCGGCGCGAACTCGTACCCGCCCAGACTCAGCGGAAGCTCCGCCCGCACGATCCCCGTGTCCAGCAGCGCCCGCGCCGTGTCCTCCGGCAGCCTCCCCAACTCCTCGGCGGTATGGGCCCGTTCATCGAGCATCCCGCCGAGTGCGTCGATCCTCTCCAGCACCCCCGCCAGCTCGGCACTGACATGCAGCCGGCCCGTGTCCCCCATGAATGTCCTCTCCTTGTGGCCCGAGTGCCGATCGTCTCACGCACCCGCCCGGCATCCCGGCCCGCCGGACCCCAACAAGCCGCAGCCGTACGCCTGTTGAAGCCAGAGTCGAGAGTGTCCGTCCCGTGGCGGTGTCAGGTGGCTTGTGAGGTGCCCGGTGACCGGGCGAAGTCGGAGAGGGTGTGGACGTCGGTGTCGCGCAGACCGATGCGCGGGTCGACGTGGTGGAGAAGCCCAGGGCCGCGATGGCGGGCGGTTACGTATGCCTCGTCGAGGCTGCTCTGTTCGTCGTCCACCCAGGCGGAGGGGCGCCCATGGGCGCAGTCCACAAGGAGGCTGGTCTTCCAGTGGACCCCGTCGGGGCCTTCCTGTGGCATGTGGCACCAGTGGCGGAGAACAGACGAAGTCAGAACGGGCTGAGCCCCGCCACCGGCGTCCTCCGGCGGCGGGGTTCAGACAGCCGGTCAGACTGTGCTGTCAGTACTTGAGGCACTGCACCAGGGTCTTCTTGATGACCGCGCCCCTGAGCTTCCCGGGCACGTCCTTCGCACGGATGCTGTACGTCACGGCGCGCTTGCCGGTGGGCGTACCGCGCCAGGCCAGGAGATAGCCCTGGTAGGCGTTGAAGTCCTGGGTGTACACGTGATGGCCGCGCCCCGGGGTCTTGAACTTGTGCTCGATGCGGCCGATGGCCTGCGAGTTGATGAAGACCTGCTTGCCCTTGCCGCAGCGCTTGGTGGCGACCTTCTTGTCGTTGACCTTGCCCTTGCCGACCGTCTTGGTGCCACGGGTGCTGCAGAAGGCGAACGCCTTGGCGAGGTTCTTGCCGCTGCCGTAGGTCGAGGTGAGCTTCCAGGCCGCGTTCTTGCGCCAGGTCGGCAGGACCGTCGTGGAGATGCCGTCCGGCGTGTTCATGTACTGGCGGGAGCGGATCTTCTTGGTGCCTGCGGCTCGCCACGAGGCCCGGAACTTGCCGGCCCCCTTGGCGTACAACCAGACGGTCTGGCCCTTCTTCGGGCAGGACTTGATGCCCTTCTTGGAGTGGAAGCCCTTCACGGCGGCGTCAGCGGGGGAGCTGACGGTCAGGGGGGCGAGCAGCGCGACGCCCACGGTGAGCGCGGAAGCGGCGACGCCGGAGCGGCTGCGCAGGAACCTCATGATGCACGGCTCTTTCTGGTCGGGAACGAGGGCCCGCCCACCGTAGGGGCCATGGCTGCGCCGCGACATTGTCCGAAAGGGCAGCCCCTAAGCAGCGGGCCCCTGGACAAGACCACTCCGTGGACAAGCCCCCTTCGCCATGCTGCTCACTCGGAGGCTCGCCGCGTTCGTCGACGATGAAGAGCGCCGTGCGGTCGATGAGCGGTCTGCCGCTGCTTGTGCGAAGTCGGTTCGCTGATACGGGCGGCAGCCCCGTACTGCCCTCGATGAGGGGAGACCCGACGCCGTCGGGAATTGCGCGCACGGTCCTGCCATTGCGTCGGCGGTCGCTAGTGTCGACCCATGTCCAGTCCTGGAGATGTGCCGCCGGAGATCCTGAACCGGCTGCGGCCGATCTGTCGGCAGCTGCCCGAGTCGTACGAGGAACCGGCCTGGATCGGTGTGCGCTGGCGGATCCGTACGCGGACATTTGCTCATGTCTACGCGCCGGACGCGGAGCGTCACCCGGTCTACGCGCCGTTTGTGTCCGCAGATCAGGAACTGGTCGTGATGACTTTTCGGGTCCCCGTCGACGATTTGCTCGGCCTGACCGCCAGCGGGTTCCCGTTCCTCCGCGCCGACTGGGGCCACAACGTCGTTGCCGCCGTGCTCGGTGACCACACCGACTGGAGCGAGCTCACCGAGCTGATCACCGACAGCTACCGCGAGATGGCCCCGAAGTTCCTCGCTGCCCAGGTCGCCCTCCCGCCTTCGACCAGCTGACCGGCGGTGGGAGGGGGACCCGGGCGTGCGGCACCACCGGTCTTCTTGCCGCCGCACTCCTTGTACGTGTCGACCACGCCGGACGGCCGACGCTTGCCTGCCCATCTCCTCGGCCGGTGCCACGGCCGCCGGGCCGGCTTTCGTAGCGTCAGGCTGCGCCTGTGCACCTGCTGCGGCCGGTGTCGCGAGCACGGCCGTGCCCAGAGCGGCGGCATGCTGAGCCGAAAGGGCGATGCCGCGTAGGCGGCCGAAGGGGCTGCGCGCGGAGCGTTGGCGGCCCCGAAGAGGTGTGCCGGTTCCCCGGATTCGCGGTGTGTCCGCGGCGACTCGCCTGGCGATCCGGAAGGTGGAGGAAGAGCGTCTGTGGCCGGGGGATGTGGCCGCTGCCCTGGCGGAGTGCCGGTGGTATCTGGAGCAACCAGGGCGCGTTCTGCCGGATCCGGAGACGGCCTGCGAGTGTTGTGATCCTCTGGTGGCGCGAGACCGCCTGGAAGACGTACTGCAGTGGCTTCCCCGTGGTGCTCGGACCGACCTCGGAAGGCTCGTTGCCAGGTTGGACGCCGAGTTCGACCGCCGGGCCGTCTCCCTCAGCTCTCACCTCACGCTGGCACCTCCGTTTCGCGCTTGCGGGTATTGGCGTCGGAGATTCATGGAGAACTGAGGGCCCGGTCCCGTCCAACCGCTGTGGTGCAGCCAGTCCGCGAAGGTCATCACGTCGGGGTGCAGGCGGCGCAGGAGGCCGATGTTCCGGTCCTGGGCGTAGAGATCGCGGTCGGCGAAGAACCGGAACATCGCCGCGTAGTCGTGGCTGAACTCGGGGACGGCGGCGTGCAGTTCGTCGTGCGGCATCGGGGTGTAGGTGCTGGGGGTGCCCGTGACCTGGGCGAAGGTGGCGGCGATCTCGTCGCCGGTGAGGCTGTCGCCGATCACCGCGAGGTCACGGGCGCCCCAGGACTGCCAGTTGTCGAACATGTGGCAGGCGAACCAGGCGATGTCGTCGAGGGCGACGAGCGGGTAGCGGGCGGCGCCGAGAGGGAGCCGGAAAGTCAGGCCGCCCCGGCCGTCCGGTCGGGGGGTGAGCCGGTCCCGCAGGTTCTCGAAGTACGGCGCCGTGGTCAGTACCGAGACATGGTCCGTGTACCAGCCGTCGGTCTCCTTGCGGAGCATCTCCTCCGACCGCATCAGGTCGATGTGGGCGGCGACGGCGGCCTTGCTGTCGAAGTGCGGGACGGGGTGGCCGGTCAGGGACACCGCGCTGTCCAACGAGGACCAGATGAAACGCTCCACGCCGGCCCGCTCCGCGGCGGCCACGAGGTGCAGCCCTTGCCGATACTCACCCACGGCGCTGCCCGTCGCGAAGAAGTCGGTGTTGGCGAACACGCGGTCGGCCTGCCCGATCAGGACATCGAGGGACGCCGGGTCGGAGCGCACCAGTCGCACGCGGTCGGGCGCGGTGGCGGCGAGTTCGGTGGCGTGGGCGGACTTCGGATGGCGGGTGGGGACGGTGAGGGTGGCGTCGGTGGTGGCCAGCAGGTGTCGGACCACATGGCTGCCCATGGCTCCGGTGCCGCCGACGACGAGGACGTGGGTCATGGCGTTGTTCCTTGGTGTGTCAGGACGTGTTCGGCCGCCTGGGCATGGGTGGCAACCCAGACGTCGCCGGACTCACGGATGGGGTCGAGGATCTGGCCGACCATCCCCGCGAGGAGCGGCCGTCCTGCGACGTGGGCGTGGATGGTCAGGCGGAAGACGCCGGGGCCGGGAGCGGCGAGCAGCTGGTTCAGCAGCTCACGGTGCAGGTCGCGGTAGGCGTACGGGCCGGCCGCGGCGTCGCGGACGTCGGAGTGGTCGCTGTGCATGAGGGAGACCAGAGGACCGTGAGCGGTGGACAGGACCCGCGGGAGGTCGTGGTCGCCGTGGTCGCCGGTCCAGCGGTAGCCGGACTCGGCGAGCAGCTCGTCGGTGTGTCTCGAACCGGTGGCGCGCGGGCTCATCCAGCCCGTCGGGCGCACGCCGGTGACGCGGTGAAGGATGTCGGTGCAGCGAAGGATATTGGTCCGCTCGGCATCGGCATCGAGCAGCGCGGGCACCACGTCCTGGGCCCAGGAGTGCGCGGCGACCTCGTGGCCCGCCTCGTGCACGGCCATGACGGTCTCGGGGTGCCGCTCGGCCACCAGCCCATTGACTCCGACGGTGGCGGGCAGGTCGCCGAGGACGTCGAGCAGCCGCCAGATGCCGGTGGTGACGCCGTAGTCCGCCCACGAGGTGCTGTGCGTGTCGTCGATGCCGGACAGCGGCCACGCCGCGGCCATCGGGGCGTAGGCGGGCCAGTGCCCTGGCGACCACATTTCCAACGCGACGGTGACCAGCGCGGCGACCTTCCGCCCGCCCGGCCAGTCGATCTCTGCCCTCATACGGTTCCCCTGCTCGATAGCTTCCGCAGTGGACGCTAGGGAGGCGGCAGGTACCTGCAGGTTCCTGGCGGCGGGCTACGGTCGGGGCATGCGTGCGTACTCCGGCAGCGTCTTCCTCGCCGACTGCCCCGCTCGGCTGGCGGTCGAGATCATCGCCGACAAGTGGGCGGTGGTCGTGCTGTTCGCGCTGAGCCGACAACCGTGCAGGCACGGTGAGTTGGTCGACCTGATCGGCGGAATCTCACGCAAGGTGCTGACCCAGACGCTCCGGCGGCTGCAGGGGTACGGCCTGGTCGACCGCCACGCCGGGGCCGGGAAGGTCGAGTACGTCCTGACGGACTTGGGCCGGACGCTGGTGAGGCCGATCGCCGTGCTGACCGAGTGGGCTCACGAGCACGGCGCGGCCGTGGTGGGATTCCAGGAGTCCAAGGAGACGGAGGAGACCAAGGAGCCCTAGGAGCCCGATGCGTCTTCGCCGACCGACCCGGGGGATGGTCGACGCCGACGCCAGCGCCACCGAGGACCGCTAACCCGGCTCCGAGCCGGGCCCGCGCCCCCTCATGCGCACCAACTGACCTACGCCTGCTCCTTGTACACGGCTTCGATGTTGTTGCCGTCCGGGTCGTCCACGAACGCGCAATAGGCGCGGTACTCGGGCCAGAGCCGAGGCTCGTACCGAGTCGTGCCACCAGCCGCCAGGGCGGCCTCATAGAAAGCGTCGACCGACGCCCGGTCACGAGAAGGTGACGTGGTGGATAAAGGGCCATCGTCCAGTCATGACCGCGCAGTGCACGAGAGGGGCTATGCGACGTTCACTCCGGCCCAAGCCGCTCCCACCGCTTGGTACTCGGCGCTCCCGGATCCGTACAGATCGGCAGCCGCAGCCAGTGTGGCGCTGCGCGCCGCCCGGTAGTTCGTGGTCGACGTCATGTACACCGTGAGTGCTCGGTACCAGATACGTGCCGCGGCCGTGCGGCCGATGCCGGTCACCGGGCGGCCGTCATAGGTCGGGCTGTCGTAGGAGACGCCGTTGATGACCTTCGGGCCGCTGCCCTCCGACAGCAGATAGAAGAAGTGGTTGGCGGGGCCTGCGGCGTAGAAGGGGTGGATCTCGCCGATGCCTGCGTACCAGTAGTCCTTGGAGACGCCGTCCCTGGAGGGCCGGTCCATGTAGCGCAGGGCGGTGCCGTCGCCGGGGCCTGCCTCCTCGCCGATCAAGTAGTCACCCGGGTCGGCCGTGTTGGCCGCGTGGAATTCCACTGCTGCCGCGAAGAGGTCGCTCGTCGCCTCGTTGAGGCCCCCGGGCTCCCCGCCGTAGGACAGGCCGGCCGTGGTCGCGGTGACGCCGTGGGCCATCTCGTGCGCGCCGACGTCGATGCGGGGGAGGGAGCCGGGCGGAGACTGCGTGCCGTCTCCGTAGGTCATGCAGGAACTGGTCATGTCGTAAAAGGCGTTGAGGTAGTTGACGCCGTAGTGGACGCGGCTGCACCCGCCCTTGCCGTCGCCGAGGACGCCCTTGCGGCCGTGTGCCGACAGGAAGTAGTCCCAGAAGACCGCGTGAATGTAGTGCGCGGCCACGGCATCCGACTGGCGGCCGCCCTCGCACCAGTTGTTGTCGTCGTCGGTCACCAGGGTGCCCGGGCCGGTGGTGCTGTTGTTCATGTCGTACGTCTTGTGGTTGCCGCGCTGCGGGTCGTTGAGTTCGTAGCGGCCGGTGGTGGCGTTGTAGGTGGTGTCGAGCGGGACCCGGCCCACGTTCGTGCCGCAGCCGACGCCGACTGCGGCACCCGGGACCGTCGGTCGGGCGGCGTTCGCGGGACCGGCCTGCAGGGCCAGGGTGGTGAGGACGGCGGTTGCCAGGGACAGGCAGCCCCACGCGGTGTGGCGGCGAGCAGGACGGATCGGGGCCATGTCGCTTCCCTACGGGCTGTTGGGCGGAGGGCAGAAGCTTGTCAGGAGCCCGACAATCGTACGGTTGGCGGTGTTGCCGACGTACGCACACGACAAGCCATGCTGCTGATTGATGCCGCTTAGAGGTCGCGCGGATAGGCGCTCCACGACGACGGGCTTCCCTTTGCCCGGGGGAGCTCTGGCCATTGGGCCTAGGGGAGAGTGAGTTGTCAGGTAGATGCCTGCCGGGGCTCCCCTGGTAGCGTTCACGGCATGTCTGCTGCTTCGTGTGCGGCCGCTTGCGCCGCAGTGACCAGGACGTCCCGCTAGCGGCGGGACGTTCGACTCACATCCCTTTCCTGGACGTCCAGCCGCTTCGTGACCAGACCGGAGCGGCACATTCGTGCTGCTCAGAGCTTTCTCTGAGCAACGGAGTACCTGATGCTTCCAGGCATCCATTCTTCACGCGGGCACAGCCCGTCCCCTGCACGTGCATGGCTGGTGCTGTGCGCGATGTCCATGCTGCAGTTCTTCATCGCGGTCGACGTGACCGTGGTCAACGTCGCCCTGCCCTCGATCGGCGCCGACTTCGACGTCGACGGGCACACACTGACCTGGGTCGTAGTCGGGTACACGGTCACCGGTGGCGGAATGCTGATGCTCGGTGGTCGGCTGGGCGACCTGCTCGGGCGGCGGCGCGTGCTGCTGCTCGGCACTGGCCTGTTCGGCACCGCGTCCCTGCTGGCCGGCCTTGCCCCCACGTTTTCCCTGCTGGTGGTCGCGCGCCTGCTGCAAGGCGCTGGCGAGGCCATCGCGCTGCCTGCCGCGATGGCCACCATCGTCCTGATGTTCCCCGAAGGCCCACGTCGCTCGCAGGCCCTGAGCGTGTGGGCGGCGGTGGCCAGCTGCGGTCTCGTGCTCGGATTCGTCCTGTCCGGAATCATCACCGCCCACCTGGGATGGCGGTGGATCTTCCTGGTCTCGGTTCCCTTCATCCTGGCCGTGCTGCTGGCAGCCGTCCTTCTGGTCGAGGGTGACCGGCCCGTGGCCAAGGACGCCCCGCCACTGGACCTTCCCGGCGCGCTGCTCCTGACAGCCGCCCCGCTGCTGTTCACCTTCGGCGTGGTCGAGGCCGGGGAGCCCGGAACGCCTGCATGGGTCGTCCCGGGGGCGCTGGCCGGGGCAGTGGCCGCCGGGGCCGGGTTCGTGCGTGCCGAGGCACGCTCGCGCAACCCGCTGCTGCCGCTGCGCTTCTTCGCCAACCGCACGCGGGTGGCGGCCAACCTGACCACGATGCTGCTGAGCGGGGCGTTGTCGACCTCGTTCCTGCTGTTCACCTTCTATCTGCAGGACCGATTGGGCATCGGCCCGCTGGGCGCGGGCCTGACGATGCTGCCTCTGGCCCTCTCGCTGATCGTGTTCTCCATGCTCGTGCCTCGTCTGCTGGGCCGCTGGGGAGCACGCACGTGTGTGCTGGCCGGCATCGGGTTCACCGCGGCCGCGATGGCCGCGATCGCGCTCGTCTCGGCCCTGCAGGCAGGTGGGCTGTTGATGATCCCGGCCATGATCCTGATCGCGGCCGGGATGGGGTTCGGCATCGTGGGGCTGCAGTACGTCGCGGTCAGCGGCGTCACCGAGGACGACGCCGGGATCGCCTCGGGCGTCCAGCGCGCGGCTGACCAGCTGGGCGGAGCGACCGGGGTGGCAGTCTCCGTCGGGATCGGGTTTGCCCCGACCCTGCACTCCCTCGATCCATTCCTGGTCGCCACACTGCTGGCCGCCGGGGGGCTCGGAACCGGTGCGGTCGTGGCCTGGGGCATGCCCGCCCCTGTTCCCACAGCGGACCTGCAGGAACAGACCGGGTAACCCTCGCCCCGCCGGGGTGCGCCGCCCTGACTGCCAACGCGGCACACCCCGGCGGGTCTTGCTGGTCAACGCCCTATACGGCCGAGCGAAGGTCACGTGCCCGTCCTGCCCTCCTCCATCACCGACCCTTTGTGGGATCAGTTCCAAGCCCTCCTGCCCAAGCGGGAGGCGGCCGCTCATCCGGTGGACCGAGGCAAGAGCGGTCTGAAGCGCTCGGTACTGGTCGACGGCGGCGGCTTGCCGCTGGGGTGGCTCCTTGCCGGTGCGAACCGCAACGACTCGCCGCTGCTGCGTCCCGCCCTGGAGACCCTGCGCCTGTTCGGGTTCCGTCTGCCACCGGCGGTCACGGTGCACCTGGACGCCGGCTACGACTCACACCCCAACCGGGCGCTGCTGGAAGAGCTGGGCTGCGCTGGGCGGATCACCCCGAAAGGGCAGTTCGTGCCGATCAACGACACGCACCGGTGGGTGATCGAGCGGACCAACTCCTGGCACAACCGAGGGCTCAACGCGTTAGCGATCGTGACCGACCGGCGCGCGGTGTTGCAGGAGGCGTGGGTGGCGTTGGCCGGCGCGGTCATCGTGATCTGCAGACTGCTACGCCGGGCCTGGACGGCATACCGGTGGGACGCCCGCCCGGAGCGACGGCCCTGACCTACCCGCGCGAACTCTTACCCGAACCGCCCCTGCGGCGGCGGCCTTTCGGTGCCTCGGCCCGGCCGGGACTGAGGCACCGATTCCGCCTCCTGGCCTCCTAGTTGTATTGACCCGCAGCGTTGTTGACGCGGCTGATGGGTGGCTGGCCATCGAGTGCGGTGTGGCAGCGGTGGTGGTTGTAGGTGTGGAGGAAGTCTGCAAGGGCCGCGGTGCGTTCGGTGTTGCTGGAGTACGGGCGTACGTAAGCCCATTCATCGAGGAGCGTGCGGTTCAGGCGCTCGACCTTGCCGTTTGTTTGCGGTCGGTACGGGCGGGTCCGCTTGTGGATGATGCCAGTGTCGCTCAGTGCCTGGCGGAACAGTTGGGATCGGTAGCAGGAGCCGTTGTCGGTCAGGACGCGCTCAACTGTGATGCCGTGTTCGGCGAAGAAGGCGTTCGCGCGATGCCACAACGCGGCCGCGGTCTCCTTGCGCTCGTTGGCCAGGACTTCGCTGTAGGCGAGCCGGGAGTGGTCGTCGATGGCGGTGTGGACGAAGCTGTAGCCGATGACGGGGCTGCCCCCTTGCGTGTGTCGGTCGTCGCCTGTCTGTTGGCTCCGGCCTGTTGGCGGGGCATGATGCGGGGTCCGCCGCCGTCGGGGATGTTGCCGAGCTTCTTGATGTCGACGTGGACGAGTTCGCCGGGGCGCTCGCGTTCATAGCGGCGGATGACTTGGCCGGTGGGCCGGTCCATCCAGCGCAGTCGGTTCAGGCCGTGGCGGGTCAGGACGCGGTGGACCGTCGAGCTGGGTACGCCCAGGACCGGTCCGATCCGTGCGGGGCCGAGCTTGCGATCGCGTCGCAGTGCGCTGATCTGCTCCTCGACGTCGGCTGGGGTGCGGTGCGGTGTAGTCCGAGGTCGGCTGGAGCGGTCATACAGCCCTGGTTTGCCTTCGGCTCGCCAGCGCCGGACCCACTTGTGGGCGGTAGTTCGAGAGATGCCCATTTCGTCAGCCACATGGGCCACGGGGCGGCCTGTCCGGACCCTGTCGACCAGGAGCTGGCGGCCGTGAACGGTCAGCCGGGCGTTGGGGTGGGTCACCTTGACCTTTCTGCTGTGGCGGGTTGATGAACTTCCGCACGCGCCGGTGGAGGTTCCGGCCCGTGAGGCCGGGCGGCAGGGATGTACTGCCGCCCAGCCGTGTCCGGTGGGGTCAGACAAGGACGGGTGTGTCGTGCTGGGTGGTGGTGCGGGCCCGGTAGAGGAGAGACGTGATGAGGGCGTCGGCAAAGAAGAGGCCGGCGGCCCAGGCGAAGGCGGTGGTGTAGCTGTGCACGGCGGCCTCGCCCTGGACTGCCGCGTCCGTGGCGTTCTTACCGACCAGGTAGGAGGCGGCGGCGCTGGCGGCGAGGGTGTTGAACAGGGCGGTGCCGATGGAGCCGCCGACTTGCTGCATGACGTTGACGGCGGCTGAAGCGACGCCGGCGTCTTCGGCGGGCACGTTCTACGTGGCAAGGGACATCGCGGGCGGAATGACAGCGCCCAGACCCGTGCCGATGACGACCAGCGGGGGCAGGACATGGATCCAGTAGCTGGAGGTGAGGGTGATGGCAGTGAGCCACAGCAGACCGGCGCCAGAGGTGACGAAGCCAGCTGGCAGTACCTTCTTCGCTCCGAGAGCGGGAAGGAGCTTGTTGGTGGAGACCTGGGCGACGATCATCATCGCGAAGATCATCGGCAGGAACGCAAGGCCGGTGGCGACAGGGCTGAATCCACGGTTGATCTGCAGGTAGTACGTCAGGAACAGCAGGACGCCGAACAGGCCCGCGCCGGTGACCAGTAGAGCGGTGAACGAAGCGGCCCGGTCACGGTCGCGCAGTACGCTCAGGGGCAGCAGCGGGTCGCTGGCACGGCGCTGCCAGAGGACGAACATGGCGATCAGTACGACCCCGGCGGCGAGGAAACCCCAGGTCAGGGGCGAGCCACAGGAGTGGGACTCGGCGTTGGAGAATCCCTAGACCAGAGCGAACAACCCGGCCGAAATCATCACGGTGCCTGGCAGGTCGAGGCGGGAGCTGGCCTTGTCCCGGGTGTGGGTCAGCAGCCGCACTCCGCCGAGGATGACGACGGCGGCGAAGGCGACATTGATGAACATGGTCCAGCGCCAGTCCAGGAATTGCGTCAGCGTGCCCCCGACCAGCAGACCGAGCACCGTGCCGGAGGCTCCGATCGCACCGAAGATCCCGAACGCCTTGGCGCGCTCCTGAGGTTCGGTGAACGTGGTGTTCAGCAGCGACAGGATGGCCGGGGCGAGCAGCGCGGCGAAGATGCCCTGCAGTGCGCGGGCGGCGACCAGAACCGCGAAGGAGGGGGCGATGCCGCCGAGGGCGGAAGCGACGGCGAAGCCGCCCGCGCCGATAAGAAGGGCTGGTTTGCGGCCGAAGAGGTCGGCCAGTCTTCCACCGAGCAGGAGCAGGGCGGCAAACGCCAGCGCGTAGGCGGTGATGATCCACTGCCGGGAGCCGTCGGAGAACCCAAGGTCGTCCTGGGCCGACGGCAGGGCGATGTTCACGATGGAGGTGTCCAGGACCACCATCAGCTGAGCCAGGCCCAGCATGGCCAGGATGCGACCACGACGAGGCGCGGGCGCGCCTACGCCGTCGGATTCGAGGGCCGCAGCAGACGCGTACTCATGACGAACTCCAAGTCAACGAACGAAAAGGCAGGGAGCAGAGGGTTGGGCGAGCTGCGGCTTTTGGCGCGGCCCGCTCTACGGGTCAGGGGCGGCGCGCGATCCAGGTGGTGCGGGTGGTGTGCACGCGCAGATCGTCACGGCGGGCAATGCTGTTCGGCTGTGTTCCGTCCAGCAGGACGTCCAAGGCCGCCAGGTCATCCGCGTCGAGCAGGTCGGTGGCGTGGGAGCGCAGCTTGGCCAAGAAAGCCTGGGCATAGGCGTTCACGGACGGTCCCGCCTGGGCGTGGTCGAGACGGATCTCGAAGGGCCGCTTCTCGACGGTGAACCCGGCGTTCCTGAGCTGGTCGGTCCACTCGTGGTCCGGTTGGGTGTTCGTGGCGGCGTGCAGGCGGGCCTCGAGGCCGGGCCGGCCGACCCCTGTGTCCTCGGGCAGATAGAGGGGGAAGAAGTCCATCTCGGTGACAGCCAGGAGCCCGCCCGGCCGCAGCAGCTCGAAGGTCCGGGCCAGAGTGCGGGCGGGGTCGGCCACGTGGTGCAGGAACGAGGCAGCCCAGATCAGGTCGTACGGCCCGTTCTCACCGATCTCGTCCCAGGGCCCGTCGATGTTTGCCTCAACCGTGCTGATCCGGTCGGCGACGCCGTGTACGGCGGCCTGCTTGCGCAGGCGGTGCAGCATCTGCGGGGAAAGGTCCACCGCCGTCACGTGCGCCGAGGGAAACTGGCGGGCCAAAGCGACACTGCCGGTGCCGGGACCACTGCCCAGATCCAGGATCAGGGATGGGCCGGAGGACGTGAGTTCCGCGAGCCAGCCGGTCAGCTCAGCGAGGTAAGAAGCGAGGACTTCAGCGTCAAGTTCGAGCAGCTTCGCCAGAGCGATGTCGGAACCTGCCGCCCGCTCATGCCCGATATGATCGCCAGTGTCGTGGTGTGTGTTCATACCCCGACGGTAAAGAGATCATTGCTGGGATGTCATAGGCTCTTGCCGGTGGAGCAAGAATCGACTTTGGATGCCACCGTCAGGATGCGGATCAGGTCTCTGCGCAAGGCGCGCGGCTGGTCGCTGGACAACCTTGCCGAGCGCGCGGGCATCAGCCCGTCGCAGCTCAGCCGCATCGAGACCGGGCACCGCCGTATCAGCCTCGACCAGCTCACCGCCATCTCCGGGGCGCTGGGCAAGTCGCTCGACGAACTCGTGGAGTCCCCCGATGACTCCGACGTTGTCATCCGGCCCACCCGCGATGAGGCCCGCGGCCTGACCACTTGGTTGCTCACCAGGGGCGACGGGCCCCAGGGGCTGACCGTCGCCAAGATGCGCATCACCGACCAGGCGGGCAGCGTCGCTCCGAACGACATGGGTGTCCATCCCGGCAGGGACTGGTTCACCGTGCTGTCCGGGACCGTCGTCCTATATCTCGGCGAACGCGTCATCCGCGTCGAGGCCGGCCAGGCCGCCTCGTTCTCGACCATGACCCCCCACGCCGTCCGCAGTGACCGAGGCCCCGCCGAGGTCCTGGTCATCCTCGACCACGAGGGCGACCGCAACCATCTCCAGACCTAAACCGACCGCGAGTGTCAACAACGCTTGTGGTCAATACACCTAGGCTGTGTATCGAAAGTGGATCTTGAGCTGTGAATGATCACGGTTCATGGGGCGTGGAGATCTCACGGACGAGCAGTGGGCGGTGCTGGAGCCGTTGTTGCCGAAGGGCGCCAGGGCGGGGCGGCCGCCCGTCTGGCAGCGGCGTCGGCTGATCGACGGCATACGGTTTCGGGTCCGGACCGGCGTTCCGTGGCGGGACGTGCCCGCCGAGTACGGACCGTGGAGCCGGGTCTATGACCTGTTCCGCCGATGGCAGCGGAGCGGGACCTGGCACCGAATCCTCACCCGGCTCCAGTCCCTGGCGGACGCGAAGGGGGCGATCACGTGGGACCTGAGCATCGACTCCACGGTGTGCCGCGCCCATCAGCATGCGGCCGGGGCCCGCAAGCAGGGCGACCTGCAGAAGGAACCGCCGGGCGGCATCTTCAACGAGCCCCATGATCACGGGCTGGGAAGATCACGCGGCGGGTTCACCACCAAGCTGCACCTGGCCGTCGAACAGGGTCAGAAGCCCATGTCGATCGTGGTCACGGCAGGACAGCGCGGTGACTCTCAGTTCGAACCCGTGCTGGAGAAGGTCCGCGTGCCCCGCATCGGACCGGGCCGGCCACGCGTCCTCCCCGACCGCGTGCGTGCCGACAAGGCGTACGCCTCCCGCAAAAACCGCGCTTACCTGCGCCGCCGCGGAATCCGCTGCACCATCCCGGACAAGGCCGACCAGGCACGCAACCGCCAGAAGCTCGGATCCCGCAGAGGCCGACCCCCGCACTTCGACCCGGTCGACTACCGCGAGCGCCATGCGGTCGAGTGCGGGATCAACCGCCTCAAGAGGAACCGTGCTGTCGTCACCCGATACGACAAGCTGACGGTCCGCTACGAGGCGACCGTCCTCATAGCGGCCATCGGCGAATGGCTATGACCAGCGCACATCAAGCGCGTCCAAAACCAGCCCGCAGGCATGAAGGTGCTCTCACTCCACGGCAGCATTGAGGAGGATCTGCGCCAGCTCGCGCGGCTGGGAGAACATCGGCCAATGGCCGGTGTCCATCTTGGCCAGCCGCCAGTGCTTGCTGGTCAGCAGCTCGGCCAGGTCTTCGTCGGGCTCGGCGTCGTCGGGCTCGGCCCCCGGCATCACGCACAGGATGTATGTCGCCGGAAGTTCACCGAGCGGCCCCGCCAGGACAGCGGGCTCGGTCAGCGTGGCCCCCGGGTGAGGCGTCGAGCCGCGCACGAGGCGTGCGATCTGCTCATCGGTGAGACCTTCGCCGTCGTAATGAGCAGCTGGCGCAAGCGGCCAGAACCCCCCATTCTCGGCGATCGACGCCTCCACTGCCGCCCCGCCCTCCGGCCAGGCGGAGACAAACGACTCGCCGTCCGTGGGAACGCTTGAGTCGACGAATACCACGCGGGCCAGTCGGTCGCCGATCCGCTCCGCGGCCTGACCGACCGGGATGCCCGAGTAACTGTGACCCACCAGGACCACGTCACGCAGATCCTGGCGTTCTACCTCGGCAACGATGTCCTGGACGTGAGTCGCTTGCCCTGCCGGTACACCCCGCTTGTCAGCAAGACCGGACAGCGTCAACGGATAGACGCCGTGGCCAGCCGCACGCAGATACGGCACCACCTCGCCCCACGCCCACGCCCCGAGCCGCGCACCGGCCACCAGCACGAAATTCACCATGCCCGCACCGTAGCCGGGCAGCCTGACGATCTTCTAGGAAATACTTTCGATACAGGCCCTAGTCGGCCTTGGCCGGCTTGCTGCAGAACTCCGCCTCGAAGACGTCCGCGTACGGCTTGCCGTCCTCCAGCCAGTCACTGTTGAGGTGGAACGTCAGGCTGTGCTTGCCGTTCGCGGTGGTGGCCGAGCTGGAAAGCGATCCCCAGACGATGCCGTCGTGACCGTAGACCTTCTTGCCGCAGCTGAGGGTGCGCACGATCAGCCCGAGGCCGTAGTCGAAGAAGGTGCCCGTCTTGACCGTGGTCAGCAGCTCCTTCTGCTGCGCGGGCTTGAGCAGCTTGCCCTGCATCAGGCTGCCGTAGAACCGGTTGAGGTCGCCGGTGGTGCTGATGACCTCGCCGGTGGCACCGGACCAGGCGGGGTTGTACTCCGTGGCGTCGTAGACCTCGGGGCCCGGCTTCTCGGCGTAGAGCTTGGAGTAGCCGATCGCGTAGGGCGCGGGCATCTTCGGGTTGGTGCCGGGGAAGGTCGTCTCCCTCAGGCCCAGCGGCTTGATGATGCGCTGCGTGGCCTCCACCCCGTACGGGTTTCCCGACACCTTCTCGATGATCATGCCGGCCAGCACGAAGTTGGTGTTGGAGTAGTGCCACTTCGATCCGGGCTCGAAATCCGGCGCGTACTTGAGGCCCATGTCGACGATCTGCCGCGGGGTCCGGGTCTCGAAGCGGTGCGCGAGGAAGCCCGGACCGTTCATGTACGCGCGCCACTCAGGAGTCTCGACCATGTCGTGGATCCCGCTGGTGTGGTTGAGGAGCTGACGGACCGTGACCTTGTTGCCGTCGTTTCCGTTTCCCTGGACCACGCCGGGCAGCCAGTGCTCCACGGTGTCGTCCAGGCTCAGCTTTCCCTCGCCCTCGAGCTGCAACAGGACAACGGCGACAAAGGACTTGGTGATGCTGCCGGCCCGCATGTGGTCCTTGGCGGTGCGCTTGCGCTGGGTGGCGACGTCGGCGTAACCCGCCGAGCCGAACCACCGGCCCTCGTTTGTCTGTGTTTCGGCCGCGACCCCGTACATCCCCGCCCGCTGAACGGCGTTGAGGGCTTCCTGCGTCGCGCTGTGGTCCGCTGCCGTGGCCGTGGCGGCGGGCTTCGCGGGCGCCGACGGGGCGGCGACAGCGGAACCGGCGGTGCAGGCGAGGGCGGCCACGGTGCTGACGGCGGCCGTGGCGGCCCACGCCAGACGGCCACTGTGATGACGTGTGGTGAGCATCGACATAGTGCTTCCCCCCAGAGGCAACTCGGCCGGATTTTCCGCCCGAGGGCCCCAGATTTTACGTCACCAAGATCGCGGAGACATGACCGGTCGGGTGCCCGCAGGACCGTTGGTGGGCGCAGCCGTGGGCAAGTGCGGCTGTGGCAGAGGTGATCCGCATCCGCGCGGCGTCGGTGCGGGGAGTGCAGGGCCCGCTGGCGGTCTGCGGGGAGGCGCTCCTGCCGTCCGAGTGGTCATCGAAGCGCGGCGCATACGTGTCGTTGTGTACGTGTGCGGGAGCACGGTGCGTGCACGCGAGCGCTGGGGAGGCGCGGAGACCAGCAGACGGATCACGGGTGATGCCGTGGTGCGCCTTCGCCGTGCGAGTGCGAGTGCGAGTGCGTGGGCGGCGGTGCGTATCAACTCACCTGCGGGGAGCCGGTCGGCCGCGGGCTGCGGGCGGGGCACGGGCTGCGTCGTCATCGGTTCACCTTTCGCCTTGCGGGTGTTCGGGTGTTCGGGTGTTGCGGACAGGCCCTAGTCGGCCTGCGGGGGACGGTCCTCGCAGGGGAGCAGCAGGGTGCGGTCGCGGGCGTCGTACTCGAAGAGCTCGGCGTACCGGCCCCAGCTGATCGCGACGTGGAGCTGCCGCTGTGCCGCGAGCTCCGAGGAGTTCGTGCGCAGGCGGTCGGTGACGTGCTCCTCGCGCAGGCGTCCGTCGGCGGATGCCGTGAGGAGGGTGCGGATGGTGGCGATGAGCGGGACGTTGGCGAGCACCGCGGCGGCGAAGAGGTGCTTGCGGGTCAGGATGTCGGCGGCCGCGAAGCCGCTGCCGGTGGTCGTCAGGCGCAGCTTGCCGTCCCTGATCCGGGCGTAGGCGAGCGCCTCGGCCGCCTCCACCAGCGGCATCAGGTCGTCGACCGCGTACACCAACGCGTCGGAGAGCGCGGGGAGTTCGACGGCGCCGCCGCGGTTGTCGAGTTCTTCGAGGAGGCCGGTGAGCTGCTCGACGTTCACGAGCGGCAGTGGCTTCGCGGCGCGCAGCGGGTCGTGCGGGCCGGCGGTTGCCGGGGATTCGGCCCGCTGGCCGGTGAGGGACTCGTACGCGTCCTCGATCAGGGCCTCGAAGCCGCGCGTGTGGCGGTTGCGGGGGCGCGGCAGGTCCACCCGGAGTTCGACCTCGATGGTTCCGGGGTCGGTGCCGAGGATGAGGATGCGGTCGGCGAGCTGGACGGCCTCCTCGATGGAGTGGGTGACCAACAGGGCGGTGCGGGTGGGGCTTTCGGGGTGGGTGAGCAGTTCGAGGAGATCGTTGCGCAGCGTCTGTGCGGTCAGGACGTCCAGGGCGGAGAACGGCTCGTCCATCAGGAGTACGTCCGGCCGCACGACCAGCGCGCGGGCGAAGCCGACGCGCTGGCGCATGCCGCCGGAGAGCTCCTTGGGGTAGGCGTTCTCGAAGCCGTCGAGGCCGACCATGTCGATGGCCGCGAGCGCCCGCTCCCGGCGCTCGGCGGGCGCGACGCCCCGTGCCTGCAAACCCAGTTCGACGTTCTGCTGCACCGTGAGCCAGGGCATCAGGGCGAAGGACTGGAAGAGCATGGCCGTGCCGGGGTTGGGGCCGTCGACCGGCTTGCCGCGGTAGTGGACGGTGCCGGAGGACGGGGCGAGGAGCCCGGCGACGTGGCGCAGCAGCGTCGATTTGCCGGAGCCGGACTTGCCCAGGAGGGCGACGATCTCGCCCTCGTGGAGGGTGAGGTCGATGTCGTGGAGGACCGGGAGCACGTCGCCGCCGGGGGTGGAGAAGTGCTTGTGCAGGCCGGTGACGGTGATGACGGACGTCTCGGTGATGACGGGGACACGTACGACTGCGGTGTTGCTGAGGTTCATGGGATCGCTCCTTGGCAGTGGAGGGAGAGGGAGGGGGAGGGGTGGGGCGGCGGCGCGCTCGCCGTGCGTGGCCCGGCCCGGCCCGGCCACAGGCACGTGGCCGGGCCACGGGTGACAAGTGACAGGTCACAGGGCGCAGCGGCGCTGTGCGAAGCGGTAGAGGCGGCGCCAGAGCAGGCGGTTGATGATCACGACGTAGACGCTCATGAGGACCGCGCCGAGGAAGTTGCGGGCGAAGTCGCCCGAGTCGGTGGCCTGCGTGATGTACGCGCCGATGCCGACGGCGGTGAGCGTGGTGGTGCCGTAGCTGACGAGCTCGCCGGGGATGGAGGCGTTCCAGGCGCCGCCGGACGCCGTCAGGGCGCCCGTCGTGTAGGAGGGGAAGACGGCGGGCAGGATCAGCTTCTTCCAGCGCAGCCAGCCGCGCAGCCCCAGGTTGTCGGCGGCCTCGCGCAGGTCGCCCGGGATGGCGCTGGCGCCGGCGATCACGTTGAACAGGACGTACCACTGGGCGCCGAGGGCCATCAGCGCGATGGCGCCCCAGTTCAGGGAGATGCCGGAGGCGTGGAGCGCCACGATGGCCAGCGGGAAGAGGAAGTTGGAGGGGAAGGAGGCAAGGACCTGGACGATCGGCTGTGCGATGCGGTTGACCTTGGGGTTCATGCCGATCCAGGCGCCGATCGGCACCCACACCAGCGTGGAGAACACCACGAGGATCATGACCCGGCCGTAGGTGATCAGCGCGAGCCAGGCCGCGTGCCCGACCTCGCCGACGGGCACGTTGGCGAGGATGTACGCGCAGGCGTGCCAGAGGATCAAGGCGAGGGCCACGGCATAGAGGACGTAGAAGACGAGGTCGGCGCGCCTGCGGCGGACCGGGTCGTGGTGCAGCCGCCCGGGGCTGGTGCCGAGCACGCGCATGGCGCGGTCGAGGCGCTCACCGGCCGGGCGCAGCATCCGCCCGAGCAGCGAGGGCACGGCCGAGCGGCGCAGCAGGTTCAGGAACCAGCTGCGGGGCTGCTCGGCGATCTCGCAGTCCTCGGTGCGGAACCGCTCGGCCCAGGCCGTGACGGGCCGCCAGAAGAAGAAGTTGACGGACACGACCATCGTGATCATGACGGCGATGGCCAGGGCGACCCGTGAGCCCTCTCCGTTGTCCAGGGCCTGGGCCACGTACGAGCCGACGCCGGGCAGGCCGTTGTCCTTGCCGTGCACGCTGATCGTCTCGGAGGCGGACAGCGCGAACCACGCGGCGCCGAAGCTGATCATGCCGTTCCAGACCTGGGCGATCATGCCGCTGGGCACGTCCACCTTCCAGAACCGCTGCCATCGGGTGAGACGGAGCAGGCGGGCCGCCTCGTCGAGGTCCTTCGGCTGGGTGGTCAGGGACTGGTAGAAGGCCATCGCCATGTTCCACACCAGTGCGGTGAACACCGCGAAGACGGAGGCGAGTTCGAGGCCGAGAGTGGAGCCGGGGAACAGCGCGATGAATCCGGTAACGGTGATGCTCAGGAAGGTCAGGACCGGCACCGACTGCAGGATGTCGATGGCCGGCACGATCACCTTGGCCGCGCGCCGGGAGCGGGCGGCCCAGGTGCCGAAGACGAAGGTGAAGATCACCGCGGGGACCAGTCCCGCGAACATACGGAGCATGGAGCGGCCCGCGTAGTAGGGCAGTTGGCCCGGGTCGGTGGAGACGACCGGTGGCTGATCGGCGTCGAAGGGCTGGTCGGCCGAGGCGCCGAGGCGGGCCACGAGATAGAAGACCGCGACGATGCCGAGCAGGACGAGCACGTCGACGGGGCGCGTGCGGGCGACGCGGACAGCGCCGCGGGAGGGGAACTGGCGGAGTTTCGACATGGGGAACCCGGAAGGTCATGCGGGCACGGCGGCGGGGCGCGGGGCTCCGCGCGGGCACGGCCCGGGGGACGGGTAGGGGCGAGAGCCGGAGAGCGGCAGCCGGAGGCTGCATGCGGCAGCGGAACGCCGAACAGGGCGGCAGCACAGCGATGGCTCTGCCGAGACTGAGAAGAAGAATGCTGAGATCAGGCGGCGAAGCGCCGAGGCCGGTCACCGGGAACGACACACCGGTCACGGCGGGACGGGCTACTGGGAGGGTCGCCGTAGAACACAACGACCACCTCCTCTCGTCCTCGGCCAGGGCGCGTGGTCGGTTCCCGCGCCGCCCGTTCACCATGCCGAACGGCCTCTGAAGGCGACCTGAAGCACCTGAACCGCTCTTCAGGAAGGCCCTCGCACCCCTTGGCTAATCTATCGATATTCGATAGGTTCCCATCGTGGTTCGATGGGAGGACGGGGCATGGGAAAGCTGACAGTGCGCGCGCTGCGCGCCGTGCTCGTGCTGGTGCTCACCGGCACCGTGTTCGTACAGGCATTGATGGTGTGGGCGTTGGTCAGCGGGAAGGACCCGGAGGACGGGTCGCTCCCGCTGACCCCGCTGCGTGTGATCACGATCCTGGGCATCGGGACGGTCCAGATCGCCCTGGTCTGTGTAGGGCGACTGGTGACGATGGTGCGACGCGGAACCGTGTTCTCCCACGCAGCCTTCCGGTACGTGGATGTCATCATCGGCGCGATTGTCGCGGCTGCCCTCGTGTGGTTCACGGTCACGGCCCTCAACGCACCCGGCCAGCGGGACGACCCGGGCGTCACCCTCATCATGGGCGGGATCGGCCTGGCCATCCTGGGAGTCGCGCTCATCGTGCTCGTGCTGCGGATGCTGCTCGCCCAGGCCGTCGCCCGCGACGTCGAAGCCACGCGGATGCAGGCCGAGTTGGACGAGGTGATCTGATGCCGATCACCGTCGAGATCGACGTGATGCTGGCCCGGCGGAAAATGTCCGTGGGTGAACTCGCGGACCGCGTGGGGATCACACCCGCCAACCTGGCGGTCCTCAAGAACGGCCGCGCCAAGGCGGTGCGCTTCACGACGCTCGCCGCGCTCTGCGAGGTGCTGAAATGCCAGCCGGGCGACCTGCTGCGCTGGGAGGCCGAGGACACCGCGGGCGAATGAACCGTGCCTGCCGACGCGTCACCGCCGATCCCGGTTGCCTTGGACCGTACCCGGGGCCCGGGCACGTTGCCGGCACTGGGCAGTCAGCCGCCCGGCTGCCGGTTGTTGGCGTTGTGCCACCGCAGATACGCTTCCAACTCCCCACCGCACGAACCATGACCCGGCCTCGAGCCTCCAAGATCCGTGGAGAATACGCATGAGTGATGTGGGCTTCGGCACCGGCAAAGTGGTCGTGAACCGGGCGATGTCGCTGGACGGCTTCATCGCCGGCCCGGGCCACGCGATGGACTGGATCGCCGAGCACCTGACCGCGGCCGAGGTCCCGGAGGTCATGGCGGCCACGGGCGCCATGCTCATCGGCCGGGGCACGTACGAGGTCGCCAAGCGCATGGCCGACCAGGACACCGCGTACGACGGGGGAGCACAGTTCGTCCTCACGCACGAGCCTCCCGAGGAGCCGGACCCTGCCGTCACGTTCCTCACCTGTGGACTTGAGGAAGCCGTTGCCACGGCACGCGACGCCGCGGGCGGCAAGAACCTCGAGATCCTCGGTGCCGACGTGGCCGCCCAGTGCCTGCAGCACGGGCTCGTCGACGAGATCCTGGTGTACGTCCTACCGGTGCTGCTGGGCGACGGCGTCCGCTTCTCGCCCCCAAGCCTCGGCAGGATCGACCTGGAGCCCTTCAGCAACACCCAGTCGGGCGCCGTCACGACGCTCCGCTTCCGCGTGCGGAAGTAGCCGCGACCCTCCAACAGCTGGTGCGACCGCGAACGTTCGCGCCTGCCACGCCGTCTCGGCAGACCCGGGTGCCCAGGTGTCGGGCCGACCGCGAGGCCGACCCGCCCCCTGCGCACCAGCCGCCCCCCCCCCCGCACGGTGCGGGGGTCAGACCAGGGTGTCGAAGGTGTAGTAGGGAGTGTGGTCGAGCAGGTCGGCCGGGGTGACGTCGTTCCACGGCCGCATGGTGTCGTTCAGGTCGACGACGTCGGGGGTGTCGGCGTCCGGCAGATACGGGGCGTCGGGATGGCGCTGCTGCCATTGGGCCCAGAGCTTGTCGACGAAGGCGTGATGGAGCCAGAAGACAGGGTCGTTGGGGGAGACGCCGGTGGCCATCTGGCCGCCGACCCAGACGTGGACCCTGTTGTGGAGGTTGGCGCCCCTCCAGCCCTCGAGGTGGTTGCGGAAGCCCTGGGAGGCGCTGTTCCAGGGGGCCGTGTCATACGTGGAGAGGGAAAGGACACGGTCGACCTCGGCCCGGGTGGGCAACTGCGTTCCTTGGGCGCCCAGGGCGCGGCGCAGGTAGCGGCGTCCGTCGACGCTGACGTTGACGGGCCACCCCTTGCCGGCGGCGCTGAAGGGCCCGTCCATGACTTGCCCGTCGCGGGCCCGTCCGGTGCCGCCGAGGAAGTCGGGCGCCCACAGCGAGGCGGCGGGGGTGCGGTCGGCGGTCCAGTCCCAGTAGGGCAGCGTCACCGATGCGTCGATGGCCTGCAGGTCCTGTTCGAACTGGATGAGGAACCTGCGATGCCAGGGCAGGAACGACGGCGACCGGTGACCGACGCGGTCCCCGAAGTCGGTGTCGCTCATGATGAATGCGTTGTGCGTGGTGACGTAGGCGTCGTACCTGCCGCGGCGTTTGAGTTCCAGCAGGGCCTCGACGAAGCGCCGCTTCTCGTCGGCGGTCAGGGCGGCCTGGTTCTTCCGTAAGGACACGATGCTCCTCCGGCCGGGGTCAGCGGGTGGCGAACGGGACCAGGTCGGCCCCCTGGAGGTCGACGACGGCCGCCCGGGTGAGCTGGCGGGGAGTGGCCATCGGCGCGTAGTGGTTCACCACGCTGATCCACGTGCCGTCCGCGTTCCGCATCACGTGCAGCTCGCGGCCGTCGATGAACACGGCGTAACCACCGCCGTGGTGAGGGCCGTCGGCCGTGGGCGAGCCCTGTATATGGCGGCCCTGGAACACCTCGTCGAAGGCTTCCGGCACCGTATTGCCGGACAGGGGAGCGGCGGCATTGCCGGACGGGTGAGCGGTGGCGTGGGCCTTGGTGGCGGTGAGAGCCGCGACGGTGAGGCCGGCGGTGGCGCCGGAGGCCAGGCCCAGGGCATGACGGCGGGTGAGTTGAGACATGGCGATTCCCCGATACGTGGGTGAGCTGGTTGATGCGAGATGCGAGATGCGCGATACGAGGTGCGCGATACGAGGTGTGCGATACGAGGTGCGAGATGCGCGAGATGTACGAACTGAGGGAATGGACGAGGTGGGATTCGAACCCACATGCCCCAGGGGGGGGCGGCGGATTTTAAGTCCGCTGCGTATGCCGCTTTCGCCACTCGTCCGCGAGCCGCAGGCAGCCGCCTGCGGCCGGCTTGACCGGATCGCGTTCGGTCAGCCCTGCTGCGCAGGCAAGACGGCGATGTGCCGGGCCGGGTCCGTCACATCAGTGACCGTGTAGGTGGCGGTGATGGCGGCGGAAGCGATCGAAGTGGGGCAGAAGAAGCCGCCCTCGATCTTGACCGGGATGGACGCACCGGCGAAACGCAGTGCGGACGGTGCGCCGTTGGTCCACGCTGCCCGCGCATGCGCAGCAGCGTCGGGTGCGGCCGTCACGGCGCAGCTCAGCAGTCCGCTGGTCGTCAGCGTGAACCCCTGGGCAGGGATGATGAGTTCGGCGGGAGCGCCGTTGCGCAGGGCGAGCCGCCAGGTGCCGTGGTCGGAGTTGGTGGTGATGTCTGCCTTGAGGCCGGGGGCGTTGGTGGTGCACTCCTTGAACGTCGGTGGCGCGATGTCCAGGACGACCGGGCCGTCGGGGCTGGTGTTGGCGGGCCGGTCGGGGACCCGGTTGAGCTTGCCCGTGGACGGTGTTGTCGTGGACCGGGCGCAGGTGATCTTCACCGGTCCTGCGTCGAGGACGACGTCGCCTTCTGCCGCTGCCGAGAACCGGTGGCCGCTGGGGGTGACGGTGGTGCCGGCAGCCGACGCGACGGGCTCGTCGTCGGCCGCGGCCGATGGGGCAAGGGTGAGGACGGCGGCGATGCCCAGTGCGCATCCGTGCAGGACGGGGCTGTGCATCGGTGAGTTGACGCGCAAGACAGGCTCCTTGTGTCGAGGCGGGGGATCGGCCCCTGATGTTGAGGCAACTTCCGCTGCGATGAGCTCTTGTGACGGACCGCTGCACGACGCATGCCGCCGACAGCCCGATACGGCTGCGCCTGGTGACCTCGGCCGGTGAAGTCACGGTCCCCAAGGGCGTGTTGCTGCCGCGCCGCAGCAGACGTCGCGCGGGGCCTCTGGCCGAGAGCGGCGTGCGACGGTCAGGCCGTCGAGCACCTGCTGCTCGACGGCCTGACGGGATGAGCGGGCCTGCTCATCCGGGGCGCACGGTCAGAGCTGGAACAGGTACGACGCGTTGAGGTTCTTTACGCACGTGTTCGGGAACGTGTGCTCGTAGCTGACGCGCTTGCCCTTCCAGTAGCCGTCCACGGTCACCGTGACCGGGCGGTACTCCAGGGTGCATGCCTTGTTCTGGTTCAGGCCGGCCAGGCTGTCGAAAGCGCCGTCGACACGCATGAGGTCCTCGCACGCCTTGACCGCGTGAGGGTGATCGCCGGTCACCGACGGTGCGCATCCCAGGCTCACCGTGCGCTCCGCGCGCATGCTCTGGGCGTTCTCCCCGTGGCCGACGCCGATCACGAGCCGGGACTGGGGCTCCGGGGAGGCGGCTGCGGCCGTGCCCGCGGTGGCTATCAGCAAGGTCGCCCCCAGCGAGGATGCGATTGCCGTTCTCTTGGTCAGGGTGCGCATGAAGGACTCCTTCGTCGTTGATCATGCCGACGAGGTGCAGTCTTGCCCAACCGCACACCAGAACGACAACCGAGGGGAAACGTTTAGACACTCACGGTGAGTACTGCCTGGCCAAATGACGACCTCACCACCAAAGCTCCAACTATGGGTAGAATTAACGAAGTTGTTGCACTTCGGGTGTATGCGCGACAGTGAGGCGATCCGCCCGAGACTGGCGAGGTGCTTGCTCGGGGCGGGCTTCAAGCCAGGGTATTTAGGCTCAAAAGGGGCAAGTGGACCTGGCTGGCGCGGATGCGCGGTGCCGCTTGCGCGTCAGCCGTCGAGGCGCGCCAGGGTGAACTCAGTGCGACAGGGCCGAAGTCGACGCCCCGCCGGAGTCCCGCACCCTTGGCCGCGCTGCCCTGGGCAAGGCCACGAGAGGGAAGGGTCACGGCGTGGGGGAGTGGCGCCCCATGCCGTAGTTGATCTTGAATTCTGTGCCAGAACTCCCCGTGCCCGACGGCACGTTGCTCGTCCGGGGAAGGCGCCCCGTCTTGTGCCGGGTGGGGGCGGGAGGTGCATGTGCTGGGAGAGTCATCCGCGGCGTGCGCCGGGTCCGGGGCGGGGATGTTCGACCGCTGCGCGGGTGGGCAGTCCGCGCAGCAGTGTGTCGAGGTAGGGACCGAACCGCGGACCTGCGGTGTCCGCATCGGGGTCGTCGGCCGCGGCCCCCAGCCAGCGCACCACCCCGAATCCGAAGACGAACCAGCTCTGCTCGGCCTCCTCCTCGCCCGCTCCCGCGGTGCGGAAGGCCGCGATCACTCTGGTGCGCAACCGCGCGAAGGACTCCGGGTGATGACGGTGTGGGCGCGCGACGTGTGCGGCGTACCCGGGCACGGCCAGGAACTCGTCGTGCATGGCCCACGCGAGCCGCGCCAGCCACTCCCGCCAGTCGTCGGGCCCCGGGTCCTCCGTCGGCAACACCCGCTCGACCATGACCTCGCTGACCAGATCGAGAACGCCGTCACGATCGGGCACCCACCGGTAGAGCGACGAGTGCGAGACGCCGAGCCGGGACGCGAGCTCCCTCATGGTCAGCGTCTCCATGGCGCCCTGCAGCGCGGCTTCGACGATGCGCTCCCGGCTCAGTCGTGGCGGCCGGCCAGGCCCGCTTCGGGTCGTGTTCATCGCCTTCATCGCCGCCAGCGTAGGCCATGCAGCCAGTTAGTGACCATTGGTCGCTAACTCTGCTAGCCTCGCGCCATGGCCATCGCAGAAGCGCATGAGGCAGAAGCAGTACATGAGATCGCCGCGTCGGAGCTGCCGATGCCGGACGCCCAGAACGTGATCCTGCGGGAGCTGCGCACACTCGCGGACCGAGCCGAGCCCTTCACCGCGATCCTGTTCATGCCCGCCCCGCCCGAGCGCCCCGAACCGCAGCCGGCGGGAGCCGCCACCGACCGTGTACGCGCACTCAAGGCATTGCGGCCCGCGTTGACGGCCCACTGCCGCGGGATCGCATTCGTGACACCGGCCGACATCCCGCGGGAGCGTGCGAAGGCCGTCCACAGCGGAGAGAACCTCTGGGGCTGCCCCACCATGGCCACCCAGGACCCGACCGCGGCACGCGCCTGGGCCGAAGCCCGCGCCACGGAAGCGTCGGGATGACCAACTACCGGTCGCCGCGGCACCATGAGCCCTTCCTGCCTGCCCGACGTGCCGGACTCGGAGTACGGGATGCACGGGGGCCTGTCCGTCCGCGACCGCACCGACTACATCAAGGACGCGGTGGACGCGGCCGACGGTGATGTGGACTTCGCGGGCACGGACCTCGTGATCGTGCCCGCGGATCCCTACGCGCCCGGGGCCGGCAACATCAGCGGAGCCCCCGTCGCAGGGCAACGGCGCCTTCGACCTGCCCAGCCCCGCCGGCGCCACCCTCAAGGGCTCCCTCACCCTCAACTCCGGCCCCGTGCCCCAGACCAACATCCTGCGGCACGAACTGGACCGCACCATGCCCCTGCCCGACCTGTACGACACGCCAAAGTCGGGCGGGGCGGCTGGTCGCGATTTTCGGAAGGAGGCAATCTCCTGGACGCTTCCGCAGGGGCAATGCTCTAGTCCCGGGCATGACCACTGTGACGAAGCTTTCGCCGGCCCCTGTCATCGACGAAACGACCCGGCTCCTGGTCGAGCATTACGTGTTCCCCGAGATAGCTGAGCAACTCGCCGGCCTGCTGCAACGACGCCTCGACCAGGGCGCCTACCACGTCGACAGCGCCGAGGAACTCGCCAAGCTGGTCACCGCGGACCTGCAGTCCCTCAACGACGACCGACACCTGCGCCTGAAATACCACGCCACCCCCGTCCCCGCGAAAAAAGGGGCGGCCAACTTGGAGGCCATGCGCCGGGACTTCGACACCTCACTGGGCGGCGCGCCGCGGGTGGAACTGCTCGACCACGAAATAGCCGTGGTCGAACTGGCACCGATGCTGTTTCCACTGGAATGGGCCGCCGAACCGCTGAGCGCAGCCCTCAGTCTGGCCTCCCGCGCCCAGGCGTTGATCGTGGACCTGCGCGCCAACCTCGGCGGCGACCCCGACACGGTGGCCTTCGCCGCCAGCTACCTACTGGACCAGCGCACCCACCTCAACACCATGTACTGGCGCGGCGACCAGCGCAGCGAACAGTCCTGGAGCCTGCCCCATGTCCCCGGCACACGCTTCGGCGCCAGCAAGCCCCTCTACCTGCTCACCAGCACGAACACCTTCTCTGCCGCCGAGGAACTCGCATACGACCTGCAGCAGCTCGGCCGCGCCGTTGTCGTCGGCGAGCCCACCCGCGGCGCAGCGCACCCGTGCGACGGCTGGACGGTGCACCCACACCTGGAAGTCACCGTCCCCGTCGGCCGCGCGATCAACCCCACCACCGGCACAAACTGGGAAGGCACCGGCGTACAACCGAACATCCCCTGCGCAGCGGCTGACGCCCTCGACCGCGCTCACACACTGGCCCACACCCAACTGACAGGCTGACCCGGGCCAGATCACGACACCAGGGCGCACAGCGCCTCCGGATTCCACCGCGGCGCGTGACTTCGGGCAGGGGGACTTGCTGGAGCCGGGCCCATGGCGGTCCTGGGCCATCAACTCCTGCCAGCAGAAGGCGTGTTCATCGGCACACCCCTCCCTTCAGCACCTCCCGCCTCGGCGTGCATACTGAGCGCCCGGAAGGCCGACGGGGGAGACGGGGCCGACAGTCCAGGATCCTCCTCAGGCGGTGCCAGGCCGGGAGTCTGACGGTGCGTCATCCGGTGGGACGTCGGATGAGGTCACCCGAGGTTGTCTCCTCGGCCCGCACTTATGCGAAGCACCGCGCGTGGCCCGAGTTCCCTACTTCTCAGGAGCCGTCTTGCACATACCCAGATACGTCACCGCTGTCTGTGCCGCCGCCGCGGCGACGGTCATGGCCACCTCCACGTCCGCGGCCGCGGAGACCGGCCCGACGCAGGACAATTTCCTTCCCGCCATGTTCTATTCCATCCTCCGCCTCGACATCGATCCGCCGGGCGCCAACGACTGGAACTGCCGTCCCAGCGCCGCCCATCCGCGTCCGGTCGTCCTGGTGCACGGCACCTACGAGAACCGCTACAACAACTGGGCCCGGATGTCCCCCGAGTTGAAGGCCCAGGGCTTCTGCGTCTACGCCCTCGACTTCGGCGACACCGACGACGCCGGAGTGGCTCTCGCCCCCACCGTCAAGGGCTACGGAGACATCAAGAAGTCCTCCAAGGAACTGGCCGCCTTCGTGGACAAGGTGCTCGCCGCCAGCGGCTCCGACCAGGTGGACCTCGTCGGCCACTCCCAGGGCGGAACCCTGTCCCGCTGGTACCTCAAGGCCGACGGCGGCGCGAACCCGAGCGACCCCTCGAAGAACAAGGTCAAGAAGATCGTTCAACTCGGCGCGACCAACCACGGCACCACCATGAGCGGCATCGAGACACTCGCCGACAAGCTCCACATGCTGGAAGCCGGGGAGAAGCCCCTCGGGAAGGCGGGCGTCCAGCAGTACGAGAAGTCCGACTTCATCAAGGAGCTCAACGCCGACGGGGACACCGTTCCCGGGGTCGAATACACCGTGATCGCCACGAAGTTCGACGAGATCACCACCCCCTGGCGGAGCACGTTCATGACGGCGGGCCCCGGAGCAAAGGTGCAGAACATTACCTTGCAGGAGGGCTGCTTCGTCGACCTCTCCGCCCATCTGAGCATGTCGTACAGCCCGCGTGCGATCGGACTGGTGAAACGGGCCCTGGACCCCTCGGCCCCGGCGGCGCCCTGTGTGCCGAGGGCACCCGCCTTCTGATCCCGGTCAGCGGGTCCGCCCTGGCTGATCCTGATCGTCGAAACCGTTGGCGGCGGCCTGCTGGTGAACTCGCCGCGCTACCAGCCGAGGCATGGCGCGACCGGTTTGCCTCCTGTGTTCCTGACACGCGTGAGTGATACAAGAGGAGACTTCTGATCGGCCAGGTGATTGCCCAGGGCCGAGCCCCTGGGCCTCGGCCAACTGCCCAGTCCCACAACGAAAGTGATGGAATGATACGTCCGTTACGCGCCCTCGGCGTTGTTGTCCTTCTCGCAGGTATGGCCTTCACAGCGGCTCCCTCCGCAGGCGCCGCCCCGGCGCAGCCCCCCGCCCCGAGCGCGCGGTCGCTCACGCCCATCGGGGGAGGCACGGGGATCGTCTTCCGGCTGAAGCCGACGCCCGAGGAGCCCACGAGCTACTACGTCTGCACCCTCACCGCGGTCGGCCGCGACGCGTCGGGCAACCTGGTGGGCCTCACCAACGCCCACTGCTTCATCGACGAGCAGGGCAACAAACTGGTCGGCGAGCAGGTCTACCGGGACACCTCACCGGCAGGAACGGCCGCCGCCCCCGCCGACCTCAACGCCAGCCGCCCCGACCTGGAGACGGGATCCATCGGCACGGTGACCTACGTCAGTACACCGAACAACCTGCTCAACACCGGACCCAAGGGCCTGGACTACGCGGTGATCAAGCTGGACGAAAGCCGGGTCGCCCCCACCAGCACCGTCGGATCCGTCACCATCACCTCGATCGGGGCGCCGCCCGCCAACGGGACCCGGATGTGCAAGCAGGGCCACCGGACCGGCCTCACCTGCGGCATCAAACTGGGCACCAACGGCATCTGGTTCACGCACCTCATCTGGACCGACGGCGGCGACTCCGGTTCCCCCGTCGTGAACGGCCAGACCCTGGTCGGCAACGCATGGGGCGCCCAGCACAGTTCGCCCATCCTGAGCATCATCGACGAGATGAACGCCAACGGCGGCGTCGGCGCCGGCTTCCACCTCGCGACCTGAAACCACTACGTGAATGCGGCGGCGGGCCCCGGCTTCGCGCCAGGGCCCGCCGCTGTCCCGAGGCGGGATCGCTGCGCCGCGTCACAGGGCCGTCGGCCCGCTCCCCGCCCTCCTTTCCGACATCCCACTCTGGAGCGCGGACGGTCACACCCGTTGCGGTGTTGCCGACAGGGGGCACCTGCGGAGTTGAGCCGGCCCCACAGCTGGGTGGTGCATATGTGGTGCACTATCGGTGTCGATGTGCTTCACTGAAGAGGTCCGTGCAGAGTGCCTTGACAGGAGTGAGCACCATGGCAGTTCCCCATCCCGAACACCCGGCCAGCGAGCGTTTCTCGGTGACCCTGGTACCCCCGGCTGTCGTCGCGGTCAACGAACTGGCTGAGACAGGACGCGTCAGCAAGGCCGACGTCATCAACCGGGCGGTGCTCCTGCTCGGGTTCGTCGAGCGCGAGCGGGCCAAGGGGGGCGAGCTGATGATCCGGACTCCGGACGGTGAACTGGAGCGCATCCACATCCTGTGACGGGGAAGCCCTGAGAGGCCCCATGCCTGACATCCGTCAGGTCTGACATCCGTCTCGAATCCCCAGAACAACACAGATGACACGGCGCAGGACGAGGACAGCGATCCTGAACGGGAACACGGGTGAGACTGTGAAGGGAAATTGAGGAGACTGCCGACGACCGGTGCGCCAAGGTGTGCAGATGGAGATGCCCGACGTTTCGCGTGCGACGGCGGCTGCGATCTCGGTCGCCGCATCGCTCGACCTACCAGCCAACGACGCCATCGTTCTCCACAACTCGAACAGGCTGGCGCTGCGGCTGACGCCGTGCGACGTCCTTGCCCGGGTCGCCCCGATGGGGCACGAGGCAGCAAAGTTTGAGGTCGAGCTCGCTCAACAGCTCGCCCAGATCGGATGCCCGACGGGCCTCTTGGAACCTCGGGTGGACCCACGTGTGTACAGGCGCGACGGCTTCACCGTGACGCTGTGGACCCACTACCCACCCGTGACCCCTCACACCTCACCAGCCGCCTACGCCAAGGCCCTGGAGCAGCTGCACGCGGGCATGCGCAAGGTCGACGTGGCGAGCCCACGGTTCACGGAACGCATCGCGGAGGCGGAGGAAGTCGTTGCCAACCCGAATCGCTCGCCGAAGCTCGCCGACGCCGACCGCGCGCTTCTCAGCGGCAGACTGGTAAGCCTGCGACGAGCGATCGAGGCGCGCGGCACCGTCGAGCAGCTGCTCCACGGCGAGCCGCATCCAGGCAACGTGCTGAGTACGGAAAACGGTCCGTTGTTCATCGACCTCGAGACGTGCTGCCGTGGTCCCGTCGAGTTCGACCTCGCCCATGCTCCCGAGGCGGTCTGCGAGCACTACCCGAACATCGACCAACCACTGCTGGGCGAGTGCCGACACCTCATCCTCGCGATGGTCGCAGCATGGCGATGGGAGCTTGGCGACGAGTTTCCGAAGGGGACGCTATTCGGGGAAGAACTCCTGCGCGCGCTGCGCGACGGTCCGCCTTGGCCGACACTCGACACGATGAACGAACGATTGGGCGGCCTGTAGAAGTCGAGCGTGTGCGGGAAGGCGCCGTCGTCAACGCTGCTCGTCATGATGTTGGCAATGGCGATCACGATGAAGAACTTCGGGCTGCTGCGGACAGACCTTCAGAACCTGTCCGTGAGCTGATCTTTCGGGACCCTTGTGGCGGCTGGTATGCCGTCAATGCAGACTGAACTGCATGGAGTTGATCGCGCAGGGGCGAGACGCTGACGTGTATGCCCTGGACGATTCCAGGGTGCTGCGCCGATATCGGCACGGCGGACCCACGGAGCTGGAAGCACAGCTGATGGGGCATCTGGCGGCCTGCGGGTATCCCGTGCCGAAGGTGTACGAGACCACCGATACCGGCATGGTTCTGGAACGGCTGACCGGGCCGACGATTCTGGACGTGCTGGCCCGGCGCCCGTGGCGGGTCGCCTCCCTCGGCCGGACGCTGGGCCGCCTCCATGCTCGGCTGCATACGGTGATGGCGCCGAAGTGGCTGCCTCGGCGGTCCGCGACGCTGGGTGATGACCGGGTGCTGCACCTGGACCTGCATCCGGGCAACGTGGTGTTGACCCGGCAAGGCCCCGTGGTGATCGACTGGCGCAACGCGGGAGCGGGTGACCCTGCCGCGGATGTGGCGATGACCGTCGTGACGGTCGGCAGCGCACAGATACCCGGACTGGCTGCCCGCCTGGGGCGGGATCTGCTCGTACACAGCATGGTCAAGGGGAGCCGGGGCAATCCCGCAGCACGTATCCCAGAAGCAGCCGAGGCCAAGCTGGCGGATCCGAACCTGACGCCTGCGGAGGCGGCGTGGCTGCGGCGTTGTGTCATCGACCAGCCCGGCTCACCAGGCCACTGATCAACGGAGACCTCACCATCCTGACCAGGCAGTTCACGGACGGGTTCTCGGGGCCGCAGGCACACGTCGAGCGTGGCGTATGACGGGGGCTCTGCCGAAGACCGAGCTCAGTGTCTGACGGCGCAAGAGCGCGAGGACATCGCGAGGGTGGCAGAGCGGGCCAGACGCTCACGGCAGAAGGCATACGCGATTGATTCGAGCTGCTCGCGGGTCACGGACAACGCCCACCGGTCGGCCTCACGGTGGTTTGGGCCCGTCCGGAGAGGTGGGAGAGGGGTCCGGTGTGACGGGGGTGGGCGGTGTGGCGGGGTGGCGTGAGGCCCAGGCGGTGAGGCCGGTGAGCATGGTGTAGAGCTCGCGCGCCTCGTCGGTGGCGGTGTACTCGACCTTGGGCGGCACCGTGGGATACACGGTGCGGGTCAGCAAACCGTTCTCTTCCAGTTCGCGCAGCGTCAGCGTGAGGATCCGGCGGCTGATCCCCTTCAGAGCGCGCTCGAGTTCACCGAATCGGACAGGCCCGCGCATGGTTTCGCTCAGCACGCCGAGCGTCCATTTCCCGCTCACCTTGCCGAGCACGTCGAGAACGGTGCAGACCTCGCGGCCGGCGGCCTCCTCGGCCGTGCATGCGTTCCTACGTGACATAAATGTGCCTACTTCCGTTGTGCGACGTGCTCTTTGAGGATGGGGTGCGGGCACGCCAGTGCCTTCGCGTGAGGCGGCCTGGGCCGTTCACGCCGATCCACATGCTCAGTAAGAGGCGAGGTACGACTGGTGAAGAACGACCAGAGGACGGCGGAGCTTCCCGTTCCGGTAGCGCTCGATGCCACGGTGCGGGAAATGTTCGACGGGCGGAACTTCGCCGTGGTGGCGACGCTCAACCCCGATGGCGGCCCGCAGACCTCCGTCGTCTGGGTCGGGCTCCGGGGCGGCTCCGTGGTCTTCTCCACGACCGCGGGGCGGAAGAAGGCACGGAACCTCGCCCGGGACCCGCGTATCAGCCTGACGGTCTATGACCGTGCGAATCCCTACCGGTCAGTGGAAATCCGTGGAACCGCCGAGCTGTTGCCGGACCCGGACAAGGTGCTGCCGCGCGAACTGTCCCAGAGGTATCTCGGCGAGGACCCGCCGACAGAGCCGGCCGACATCAGCAGGCTGATCGTGCGGATCACCGCGCAGAAGGTCATCGCGATATCCCTCTAGGTCGCACCGCAGCGCTCTCGGCCGATGGTGCAGGAGATTGTCGTTCCGCGCGCTGACCGCGTCCGTGCGCGGGGTTTCGGGCCGATCTCGGGGCCCCGGCCCGGGACCCCGAGGGGACGGTCGGCTGCGGGGCCCGGCGGACGTCGGCGATACCCAAGGACGTTGCAGCCCGCTTCGGTCAACCGGGTCGCACATCGCACCGTCTGCCCGGCGCTCCGGACAGCTCCGCAAGAGTTTCCCGGTCGGCAACTTCTCCTTGTGGTGCAGCTGCAGTCCGGCCCAGCGCCTGCTGGACGTCGGAGGGGCGCCGCTGGCGGACGTGGTTGGGTTCGTGCGCACAGGTCGAGCAGGCGCGTGCGGTCGAAGGTCGTGTTCCGCTTCTCGGTGGGGGTTCATGACCGTCGAAGTAGGTGATCGGAGAGACCCGTTGCGTGCGCCAGGCGGCGATCGCGCCGCGATGGGCGATGACGTCGTCTGTAGTGGACAGGGCAGCGGGCACGATTTGTGCAGGCTGCGGCCTCACGCGGATGGCCTGCCCAGGCCCAGCAGCCCCAGGCGCTTCGTGAGGGTGCAAGACACCATCGGTGCGGCCGTGCCCGAGAACGGCCTCTTCACCGGATTGCACTTACCTCCCTGACCATTACGACGGGCGATCGGCACCAGGCTTCGCGGTGTGTCCGCAGGCGTTCCCGCGTGTGCGGTCGGATGTGGACCGGGTGCGGGGGTGGGTGAACTGGAGGCCCCATCACCTCACGCAGGAGCCGGATATGTCAGGGCTTTCGGTCTTCCGTCGGCGTCGTTCGTTGTATCGGGCGGCCGTGGCATGGATGGCGGCCTGTGTGCTGGCCGCCACCGTCACCGCGACCGCGGGAGCGGGTGCCGTTGACGGCGGCACGATGGCCGACCCGGTGTCCAAGGCGAAGAAGCTGGCGACTCCTTTCCTCCCGGGTGCCAATGACTGGAGCTGCAAGCCGGGCGCGAAGCATCCGCGCCCGCTGGTCCTGGTTCACGGGACTCTGTCGCTGCGGGAGGAGTTCTTGCTGACCGCGCCCTTGTACAAGAAGGCGGGCTACTGCCTGTTCGCCCTGGACTACGGCAGGGAGCCGCTGACGGGACTCTTCATCGGGGGCACTGGCCCGATGGTCAAGTCCGCCAAGGAACTCGCCGTCTTCATCGACGGTGTCCTGGCCGCGACCGGCACCCGTCAGGTGGACATCGTCGGCTACTCACAAGGCGGTGTACTGCCGCGCCAGTACATGAAGCCGGATCCGGGTTCATACACAAGCTCAACCAAGGCGGCGACACCGTACCCGGGGTCTCGTACACGGTCATCGTGTCCAAGAGGGACGCCTTCCTCGGCCGCTGTCAGGACCACGCTCTGGACCCCGCCCACGCCGTGAAGCCCTCCTGCTGAACGCCCCGGCCAGCACCTGAGCGCGCTCGCCGGCACGGTCAGCAAGGAAGTGGCGAACCCAAGCCGGCACGCGCCTGTTGGAAGCCGGGCGAAACGTCATGGTCGCCTGTCTGCCTTGACGGCGAAGGTTCCAGGATTCTGACCAGCAGCTCAGCCAGCGACAACCCCGAACACCCCACCGCTCTGGGCGACTTGCTGGGACTGGCGGCGGGAGACCTGCAGCGCATCGAGGATCCGGCTCCGGACGACGACGTGCCAGGTCACCCGTCCACCACAGGAGCCTGAATCTGTGTTCGTAGCGGCCCTCGCAGACATCGTCACCACGCTGTGACGGGTGCCCCTGCGTGCTCAACCGGACTTTGCGACGGCCCTGGGCAAGGGGCCAGGCACCTACCTGAGCCGGGCTGTTTTCCCGGGTATCACCCTGGATGCCCCGATCAGGAATCAGCAATGCTGATCCAGCAAGCGCACCACGGCTCCACAGTGGTCTGCGGTCCGTGAAATCACTGCCTTCCGGAGGGCTGACCGATGGCTGCGGATATGGAGGGTCTGGCCCCCGCTGAGCGGTCGGGTCAGGTGTGGTGGCACCCACGAATCCATGCCCACGTGGTCGTCGGGCTGATTGTTCGGCGCAGCATCGCGACCATCGGCAGTTTCGGACAGCGCCGGTCGGGGAGTCGATCGCGCAGGCAAATGGGCTGTCTGGAATGCCTCTTTGCCTTCGTAGTTCCTACCGCCGCGCTGGTGGTGTGGCGAACCCCCGCCAGAGCAGCAGCACGTGGCACCTGAACGTTCCACAGCTTCCCCGACTCCATCCTTATGTCTCGGGGTTGCTGAGTCTCGTCCGTCGGCCTTCAGCCAGAACAGGAGATTGATATGCAGAGATGGTTTCAGCGGACGCTCGTCGCCGGGATTGTCGCGCTATCCGCGTTCGGCACCATCGGCACCGCCTCCGCATCGGCCGCGCCGCCCTCCCACGGGCACACGACGTCCGTCCCTGCCGCGGACCCCTACATCTACGGCTACTACCAGCTGTACGGCGACTGCGATGTGGTCGGCTTCGCCGGGGTGATGAACGGGGCCTGGCGCGGCTATGTGTGCGACAGCCGATACGTTCCGGGGTATTACGCGCTCGTCGTGGTCCCGTGACCGTACTTGCCCGTCTTCCCGCCGCATCCAGCCTCTTCCCGTGCGACCCGGCCGGGAAGAGGCCCAGGGGCAGCCATCAGTAGTTCGCTCCCCACGTCCGCGACTCCTGGTCAATGACACGCCCCCCCGCATCTGGACGTGCAACTGCGGCTCCCATGCGCTGCAGTGACTTGCTCTTGTGCCGTCACTTTCCTCCCGGACACCGCGACCGGCATCGGCCGCCTACGGGCAAAGACAGCAGAAACGCCGCAGCTGTATCAGCCGCATAGGCGGACGCGATCGTGCGGCGCGTACTGCAGAACCAGATGACCTGATCGCCTCAGAACGCGGCCGTGGTTCCCGGGCAGAGGCTGGTCGACGATGACGACCAGGCGTGCTTCAGCATCGATGACCACCTGATGAGCCGTGGAACAACGGTAGTTCTCCGCCTGTTCGGCGATCGATCGGTGCATGGGGCAGGGGCAGCCGTCGGCGCCCAAAGCGCGGTCCCGGGGCCGCACCGCGTGCGAGCATGACCGCGTCGGCCCGCTGACTCCCCCCGTGGTCAGCGGGCCGACCCACGACGAGGCGCAGGCGCAGGCGCGCAGCGCGGGGCGTGCCGTATCAGCCTGGCCGCGTGAGCCGACCGGATCACTTCGTTGTGGGCAGGCATTCGGCGAGCAGGTCGACGACGTCTCGCCAGGCTCGCTGCGCGTGCTGCGGGTGGTAGCCGACGCCGGGGCGCACGGTGTGGTCGACCGATGGGTGATGGAAGGCGTGCAGGGCACCGCCGTAGACCACGAGGCGCCAGTCGACACCCGCGGCCTCCATCTCGGCGGTGAATGCGTCCCGTTGCGCGGGCGGCATGATCGGGTCTTGTGACCCGACTCCGGCCCACACCGGGCAGCGGATGCGCGCCGCCTCGCCCGGTCGGCCCGTGGTCAGTGCGTTGACTGTCGCGATCGCGCGCAGGTCGACGCCGTCGCGCCCGAGTTCCAGCGCGATGGCGCCCCCGGTGCCGTAGCCGACGGCGGCGATGTGGTCCGGGTCGGTCCGTGGCTCGGCGCGGAGCACGTCGAGCGCCGCGTGGCCGATGCCGCGCATCCGGTCGGGGGCGGCGAGCAGCGGCATGCAGCGGGCCAGCATCTGCTCAGGGTCGCCCAGATAGCGCCCGCCGTGGAGGTCGAAGGCCAGCGCCACGTATCCCAGCTCGGCGAGCGCATCGGCCCGGCGGCGCTCGACGTCGCTGAGCCCCACCCCCTCGGGCCCGACCAGGACCGCGGGCCGGCGGTCGGCACCGGCCGGGAGCGCGAGATGCCCGTACATCGTCAGGCCGTCGGCCGGGTACTCGACCGTACGCGTCGTGATCGTCGTCATGAACCTGGACTGTAGAGATCGTGGGGCACAGTCGGGCCGGTGTTCTGCCGCTGGCAGAAGGCAGGCTCGTGAGTAGCAGAAAGCTCCGAGTCGCTGAATGTGAGGGCCTATCAGGGGTGATGGTGGATCTGGCCCGGCGTAGGGCCGCCTGTCTGCGGCCTGCTCCAGGAACACGCGGAGCGGACCGAGAGTGTTCCGGCGGGCACCTTGGCCAGGCGGTGGCTGTCGCGCTGGGAAGCAGTGACACACCACGATTGCCCAGTACGTCGACGTCGTGGTCGGAGAGTCTGCGTCTCAGCCCTGCCTGATGACGAGGTGTCCGGGCGTGGACCGCCGGGGAGGCCGGTCCCGTGCGCAGGCAGCCCGGGGCAGACCACCCGGTGTCGCGTCAGCCCGTGACCCCGGGCACGACCAGGCCGGTCTCGTACGCGATCACCACCGCGTGGGTCCGGTTCTGCGCACCGAGCTTGGTCAGCACGTTCCCGACGTGTGTCTTCACCGTCTCCAGGCTCACCCCGCACGACTCCGCGATGTCCGGATTGGACCGGCCGGTGGCCATCAGGCGCAGCACCTCCTCCTCACGGCTCGTCAGCGCCGCCTGCGGCAGGGCCTCGGCGGACTCCCGCGGGCGGGAGGTGACCATCTGGCGCAGGGCCGCCGGGAAGAGGATCGCCTCGCCCGCCGCGACCACCCGTACCGCCTCGGCGATCTTGGGGACGGGCAGCCGCTTGAGTACGAAGCCGCTGGCCCCGGCGCTGAGTGCGGCGGTGACGTAGTCGTCGTTCTCGAATGTCGTGATCACCACGACTTTCGGCGGATCGGCCGGCCCGGCGAGGAGCTGCCGGGTGGCTTCGATGCCGTTGCGGCGCGGCATCCGTACATCCATCAGGACAACGTCCGGACGCAACTGCCGCGCCCGCTCGACTGCTTCGACGCCGTCGGCGGCTTCCCCGACGACGGCGATCCCGGGCTGCAGGGCGAGCAGCGTGCGCAGACCGCTGCGGGTCACCGCGTCGTCGTCCGCGATCAGGAGGGTGATGCAGCTGGACGCGTCGGCGGCGCCAGTGGTGACGGCTGCGCTCGCGTCGGGGCCGGTCGTGACCGCTGCGCTCGCTTGTGAGCCGATCATGCGGGCAATCGTACCGGCAGCCGGACTGCGAGCCGCCAGTGCTCCGGTCCGTCCGGACCGGCCTCGATGTCGCCGTGCAGGAGCCGTACGCGCTCCATGAGGCCGGGCAGGCCGTGCCCGGACGTCGGGAAGGCAGCCGGGCTCGTGCCGCTTCCGGCTCCGGTCCGGTTGACCACCTCGAGCTCCAGCGAGTCCGGCGCGGCCGCCACCGTGATCCGGATCGGACCGCCCGCTCCGTGCCGCAGCGCGTTCGTCAGCCCTTCCTGCAGGATCCGGTACGCCGCTCGGGAGAGCGTCCCCTGCACCTGCGCGCAGTCGCCCGACTGCTCCGCCTGCACCACCGCGCCCGCGTGCCGCAGCCGGTCGAGCAGTTCGGGCAGGTCGGCCAGGGTCCGGGCGGGCGCCGTGCCAGCCTGCTCCTCGCGCAGCATGCCCAGCACGTAGTCCAGGTCCTCGAGGGCGGCCCGGGTCGACTCCTCGATGCTGCGCAGGGCGGCCCGTGCCGCCACCGGGTCGGCACAGAGCACCTCGCCGGCCACCGCTGCCTGGATCGTGGCGGCTGTGAGGGTGTGGCCGATCGAGTCGTGCAATTCGTGGGCCAGCCGGTTGCGTTCGGCAAGGGCCCGTTCCCGCTCGCCCGCCAGCGCGAGCCGCTCGGCCGACGACGGGCCGAGGAGCCTGGGCGCCAGCCACCGCAGGGCGTGCGTCACCGCCAGGCACAGAGCCCCTGCCAGCAGCAGGCAGCAGAGTGCCGCTGCCCAGCTCTGCCACCCGGTGTCCGCCCGCAGCGTCCAGCCGTTCACGCTCACGCCGGCCTCGGCGCCGGCCCAGCCGCCGGGAAGGAGCAGCGCCGCGACGAAGAGCAGCACGCTCAGCTGTGCTCCCGCCCACCCCAGCATCACGTGCGCGAGCAGCCAGAGCGGGGTGCGCAGGCGGTCGGCGCCCGCTGCCGGGGCAGAAGCCGTCGAGTCACGGGCCGAGCTCGCACGCCCACGTCCGCCCACCGGGTCAGGCAACGCCACTCCCAGCATTCGCCGGGCGCAGGCGATCAGCACGCGCCGTGTGGTGCGAGCCAGCCCGACCACAGCGATCAGTACGGACCAGACCAGCACGGTCAGCGTGAACTGCACCCCCATGGATGCGGATGGCCACGCCATCGCCGGTAGTGCCGCGAAAGGCAGCAAGGGAAGGCTCGCCAGCGCGCCGCAATAGGCGAAGAGCGCACCTGAATACGTGGAGCCGCGAAACAGCGGCCGGATTCCTCTGAACATGGCCAGGCAAGTATGACCGGACGGTCCACCGGCGGCCTCCCTCGATCGGGGGAGCGAATTCTCCCGCCTTCCCGCGATGTGTCCGTGGGCCCCGAAAACCAGAATCGGGACCTCACCAGTTGACGTGACGGAAGGACGGGCTGATGAACGCCCAGGGAATCGAAACACCGCTGAACCACACGGTGTCCGCTCAGGAGCAGGCCGTACGGGCTCGGACGGCACCGACCGCGATGGCGCCGGTCCCGACAGCGCCGAAGAACGGCCTGGCCACCGCGGCCATGACACTGGGCATCGTCGGCCTGTGCACCTCGGTCGTCTTCATCGGCGGCCCGCTCGCCGTGCTCGGCCTGATCCTGGGCATCGCCGCGCTGATGACGGCCAAGCGGACCGGCGTCGGCCGGGGCAAGGCCGTCACCGCCCTGGTGACGTCGTCCCTCGCGATCGTGGTGTCAGGGCTGGTCGCCGTCTTCATGGTCTGGTACGCGAACCAGACGCAGGAGTGCTACCAGCCCGACAGCTTCCACCAGTACACGCAGTGCGTCCGCGAGCACTTGAACGGCACCTGACCGCCCTTCCCTCACCGGTGAACCGGTTGCCCACTCTCTGCGAACTCCTCCTTCTTCTCGACCTCCTCGACCTCCTCGACAAGGACGAGCACCACCGTGCGAAACAGAAACACCCGCCTCACCACCCTGCTGACCGCCGGCCTCGCGGCGGCCTCCCTTGCGGCACTGACACCCGAAACACTCCTCACCCCGTCCAAGGCGTCGCATGCCTCCACCGCCACGAAGTCCTTGCGGCAGTACACGCAGCAGGAGTTGCGGTGGACACCCTGCGACGCGCAAGGCAGCGACACCCTTCAGTGCGCGAGCCTCAAGGTGCCGCTGGACTACAGAAACCCCGGCGGCAAGACGATCAGCCTCGCGATATCCCGGCTGAGGGCGGGCAGTGAGCAGGATCGCCGCGGCGTGCTGCTGCTCAACCCGGGCGGCCCCGGCGCACCGGGACTGCATCTGCCCACCGACCCGGTCATGAAGTTCCCCGCGGAAGTGAAGCGGCGCTACGACCTCGTGGGCTTCGACCCGCGGGGCGTCGGACGGAGCACACCCGTCAGCTGCGGGCTGACCGCCGAGGAACAGGCCGACCATCCGTACAAGGCGCAGACCTTCGCGAAGGACAGGGACCGGGTCCGTTCCTTCGCCGGAAAGTGCCGGGCCAGGGCGGGGGACAAGCTGCCGCATCTCACCACCCGCAACTCCGCTCGCGACATGGACGTCATCCGCGCCGTGCTGGGCGAGAAGAGGATTTCCTATCTGGGGGCCTCCTACGGCACCTACCTGGGCGCTGTCTACATGCAGCTGTTCCCCCAGCGAGCCGACCGGATCGTGCTGGACAGCGCCACCGCCCCCGCGCGGATCTACCGGGGCATGTTCCAGGACATGGCGAAGGCCGCCGAACAGGCATTCACGCGCTGGACGGTGTGGACCGCCCGTCGGCACACGGCCTATGGACTGGGCGACACTCCGGCCAAGGTCCGCAAGACCTACTGGAATCTGATCGCGCAAGCGAACCGCAAGCCCATCCCTTTCCAGGGGCAGGCCCTCACCGGCGACGACATCCGTGCCGACAACAGCACGTTCTTCCACCTACGGAAAGCCGCCGAACGGATCACCCGGCTGAAGGACGTGGCCAAGGGCGGGAACCCAGCTCCGTCCGGCACGCCGGGTCAGGCCCGGCAGCCCGATGACAACTTCGCCTCCATCGCCTGGTCCTTCATGTGCGCCGACACTCGCACCTGGTCGCACGACCCCGAGCGGTACCGCCGTGAGGCGATCCGCGACAAGGCCCGATATCCGCTCTACGGCGACTTCGCGGCCGCCATCACCCCCTGCGCCTTCTGGGAGCAGGGCAGCGAGCCGCAGACCACGATCGACAACAAGGTCGGGGCGCTGATCACGCAGAACGAGTGGGACTCCCAGACCCCCCTCTTCTCCGGCCGTGCCATGCACCGGGCCCTGCGCGGCTCCCGGATGCTCACCGTCGCCGGTGGCGAGGGTCACGGCGTCCTCTATGCGCCCGACGGCAATCCCTGTGCGGACAAGGCCGCAACGGCCTACCTGACCACGGGCCGCCTCCCCGCCCAGGACCTGACCTGCCAGGCAACGTCCGGGCACAAGTAGCAACGCCACACGTCGTTCGTCCCCACACCTCCGAGCCTCGCGCGGGCGGCCCCGGCCGCGCGGCCTTCGGGCCCCGACCGCCTGAACGCGGTGACCGTCCTGGCGGGCAGGCTCGGAGTCCGGGCCGGCCTGGGGAGCGTGTGGGCGGCTGATTCGCTGGGGCGGCGCAAGACGACCGCACCATGATTCCCCTGCGAGCGGCGTCATCGCCCACCAGTGAGGGGAGTTCAGCCCTGTGGTCACATACCCGCGTCGTCGCCGCGCGCCAGACGGGGCGTACTCCCATGGCGCGTCCGGTTCGCTCTGCTGCAGGACGAGTCCGGCAGCCACACTGCAGCCGTGGCCGCTGTCGGGCGCGGGTAGGCGGCCGGGTCCGCTGGTACCGAACGCCGAGCACTGGCTTGGCCTGCGCCGGTGGGGCGCCTGCCGGACTGCACGGGGCGAAACTCCTCGGCAGGAGGCGTTAGCTGTCGGTGGGGAGAGGGCTGGGGAAGGCGTCGGGGAGGGGCTGGCGGAGCAGGTGCTTGTGAAGATCGCTGTGGGTGTCACTGGTGTCGATCCGCAGCCACGAGCCGTCGCGGAAACGCAGGAGCAGCATCCGCGTCGCGTACTCCCAGTTGAACGGGTCGACGAGGCTCGCCTCGTCGACGCCGAGCCGGGCGACGATTTCCGTGTGCTGCTCCCGGGACAGGACGGCACGCACAGGTGGGGCGGCGAGGACGATGCCGTCCTGGGTGACGAGCACAAGACGCTGGTCGTGGGTGGAGTGCGTGTACCAGCGCAGCAGGAACTGCCCCGCTGCACCGTGCCAGTTCCCGTCGAAGACGCGGTCGAGCCCTTGCTCGACGATGAATGCCTCGTGCCGCCGGGCTTCCCCCTTCTTCCCCCGCAACCGCTCCTTCTCGCTCTTGGAGTCGAGAGTGCGATGGACAGCTTCCCTCGCTTCCGCCACCAGGACCGCCAACCATCCGATCAACTTGAACGGTGCGGCGAGCACCTCGACAACCATCTCCAAGGGGTGCATCCGCCCTGGGCGGAGCCGCGGAGAGCCGGCCGACTCGAGCACGTCGGCGGGCGGCGTGGGAATCTTGCCGATCGTGCACCATTCCGACGCCTCGGCCTGTATGCCCAAACGGTCGGCGATTGCGCGTCGTTCGTCCTTGTATGTCACGTCAGGCGCTCCTCGTCGGCGTCGCAGAATGGCTGGGCAATGATCGACGAGCAGCTGTGCGTCGATCAAGGCCCAGGGTTCCGCGGAGGATTGGGACAATGACGCAGGCCGGGCATTCCACCGGCGCCGAGGATGTGCGGACGCCGCGCGGGGCACCGGAGCCGTACGCCTGGGCCCGCGCTGGTGGCACCGCATGCTGTCGATCGGGCTGTGGCCCAGGGCAGTCCCCTCACAGTGAGGGTGAAATCATTCGGGCATGAGTGCAGTGGAGCGGATGACGGAGTGGGAGCTGTAGATCATCAAGGAGTGTCTGGACGCGGCCCGGTGAACGGTCCGTTCTTCCCTGACTGGGAGTTCCACACTCTGATGGGCTTCACCCGGGACGAGATCGCCGTGATCGCCGTGTCCTGGCCGGCGTCTTCCGACTCTGGTGAGCGGGACGACGCGGTGAACAACGTGCTCAACATGCTGCTCGGCTATCCGCACGGCTACGATTCCCGATGGCATGAGTATTCAGCGGCGACACTGGCGCAGATCGCCCGGACATTCGCGAGCTGGCGCGGTGACGACGGTTTCGACGGGACTGCCAGGGGGACCTTCGACCGCCTCCGCTGAACGTCACGGCATCGCGGATACAAGGTCAGCAACGTCCGCGCGTGCGGCGGCTGTCCGGCGATCGTCGAGGTCATCGGCCGGTGCGGGGCTCAGTTGTGACTTCAGACAAGCTCAACGGGCGGGCTTCTTCTGTAGGGCCCCTGTGTCATGCCACTTGCCGTGCGTGCGTTGGGGTTTGGTGTCGGCGAAGGCATGGATGGTGCTCACTCGCTGGACGGATCTGATCGAGGCCATGGTCGATGTGGTCGACGGTGCGCGCAATCAACTTGTGTGGGGTGCGGTTCCCTCTGCCGGGAGAAGGCGTATCTGGCGGCGATCGAGACGGCTGTGGCTCAGCATGCGGACCGGTGCACTACCGGGTGTTGTACGGGCCGCCGCGGCATGCGGCGCTCGCCGAGCACCTGGCGCGACTGTCGTGAGCTGCCTCGCAGCCCGGGCTCGCAGAGTGGTGTCAGCGTCTGGCGGGCCTGCCAACTGTCGCCGCAGACTGGATTTATGAGTTCGCTGTTGAGCCTCCTGGCGGCGACCACTGCGGCTGCTTTGAGCACGCTCGTCGGCGTCTTCGCCGGCAGCGCCGTCAGCAGAAGATCCCAAGACCGCCACTGGGCCCGAGAACAGCAGGCAGCGGCATGCGCCGGTGTGCTTCGTGAATCGACCATAGTGCTCATGGAACTCGGCAGTTCGAATGCGAGTCGTTCCGTTGACTGGCGGCCGTGGAACGAGGCTCTGAGCATGGTGAACCTTGTTGCAGACAGGGATGTCGTGGAAGCAGTTCATGCTCTCGATGAGCAGTTCTGGCGTGCCTTCATCGCAGTAAACCGTGGTCCGAATCCCAGTGAGAGCTGGTTGACCTTGCGTTCTCGGGTCGAAGCGGCGCAACGCGATTTCGTCGCCGTCGCCCGCCAACGGCTTTCGTCTGCCGGGGAGCAGTTACAGCGCCTCTCTGGCCGCCCGGCTCCAGATGACCCGATCTGGGACGTGCAACGGGACTGAGGTGCTGGAGTCTGGATCTATAGCAGTGAAGGGCTCCTGCAGGGCATCCCTCGATGGTCCGTGTACCGGATCAACTTGCGTTGGGATACCGCACCATAGGCGGCGGAGGCTGGCCATCGGCTGGAGAGGTCAGACGTTCCTGGGTCAGAGGAGCAGCCGTGATGTGCGCAAGGCTATCCGCAGCCTTGGCGGGCAAGGGATGTCCGTTGTGCAGTCGCGTTTCGATCAAAAGGTCTTCAAGGCTGTCGCCGCAGTGTTCGCCAGCGCGGGGCCTCGTCGTCGGGGACGTCCGGGGAGGCGAAGTGGAACGGCACCCCGAGGGAGTCGGCCAGGGCCTGGCCGGCCGCTGCGGCGACAGTGCCCGGGAGCACGCCAGGGCGGTGGTAGACAGTCGCCAAGTGACCTTCCCCGGCGGGGTCGTCCAGGACGGCGACCAGCACCACGAACCAGTCGTGGACGGTGTCGCCGTCCCAGAGAGCCTCGACCGCCGCCACCCGGCCTGGCAGTGCCGCGGCGCGAGAGGCGAGTGCGGGGAGGTCGAGCAGGTCGGGCAGCCTGCGCTGCACGCGGTCGCCGAGTGCCTCGTAACGTGCGCAGACCACCTGTTCGGCCTCACGCAGGCCCAATCCCAGTGGTCGCAGGGCCTCCCACACGGTCTTCACTGCCGACATCCGGCGATCACGCAGCACGTTCGCATCGGCCTCCCGGCGGGTCTGTTCCTCCAGATAGGTCCACCACCCGCTCATCGGGCCTCCAAGCGGGATTCCGTCATGAGCCGAACCTACGGCAGCACACTCCGTCCTCCTCGACCGCGTCGACCTGACCCGCGGCCTGGGAGCGACCGCGGAACAACTGGCCGGCCCTGGCAGGGAAATCGAGAGTGAACCTGAATCCGAGAACGCGGCCCCCGCCCCGCCGGAGGCAGGGGCCATCGCTGCTCTTCGGGAAAGCAGGGGCGTTGTCAGTGGGCGCTGGGAGGGTGCAGGCATGACAGATGGCGAGAGAGCCCGCATGACGCGGCGCCTGAACGAGTTGCCGACCGCGGCCCGGGAACTGCTGTTGGTGACGGACTGGGATTCCCTCCAATACGCCTACGGCGCCGCAGGGGACATACCTGCTTCCCTGTGTTCCCTCGTGGACGAGGATCCCGAGGTGCGGTCCGCAGCGGTGGCGGCGTTGGACATGGGCGTTCTGCACCAGGGCTCGCTGTACACCGCCACCGCGCCCGCGGCGCTGTTCGTCGCCGCTGTTCTCGACCACCCCATGGCCTCTACCGAGCACGACGGGCACTTCCCATGGGACGGGGAGGGGCGCCGCAGCCTGCGGGCCGCTCTGCTCGGCTGGTTGACGCAGCTGGCCGAGTCAGCCGCCTACGGGGAGGATCCGATGCGGGACCGAACCAACTGGGATTGGGAGCCCTGGCACGACGAATCACGCGGCGAGCACGATCCGGACGAGCTCGCCGCACTGAGGGCTTGCCGGGGAATACGCCCCGCCCTGTACGACGCCATCGAGCCGTTCCTCTCCTCTGCCGATCCCCACGTCCGCGAGGCCGCGCTCGGCGCCGCGACGCCGCTGCTCTGTGCCCCGGAGCTCGCCGACCGGGTGCCGAGCGCCGCCGCGCTGCTGCGGGCTCGGCTGGGCACCGTGACGGATCGACGCGAACGAGCCGCCGTGGCGCGGGCACTCGGCGTGTGGGGGATGGACACCACCGACCTGCTCTCCGACCCTGACCCGGCTGTACGGGTCTGCGCCGCTCTCGGTCCCGCCCCTGTCGATCGGCCACGCGCGCTCGCGATCCTCCTCGACGCACTGCGGGCTCCGCGAACGACGGACGGCTGGTTCCCTGAGCCGCTGCCCGGGCTCGACGGGTGGTTCCGGTTCACTGTGCTGCGAGCTGCGCTCGCCCTGGCCGGATCGTTTGAGGAGGTGGCACCCGTGGCCGTCGCCCTCGTGGCCGCCCGCGGTACGTCAGTCGTTGATTATGAAAGCGGGCCGATCCTGTTCAGAGCGTTCCCTGACGGCTACGACCCGGCCCGCCCGTTCACCTCCGCCCAATGCGACTTGCTCCGGGCCTTCGTGGCCACAGACGAGGCGACGGGCAGCATCGGCGGGAACTGGTTGTGGTTCCGCGCGGCCGGACTGCCCGAGAACCGGGAGGGCATCGAGGCGTTGCTGTGACCTTGCCGCCACCGCATCATGCTCCACTTGGTATTGAGCATCGGATCTGTCCACCCAGGCCATCTGCGAAGGACGGTCACACCCGATGCGACGTAGCTCTTGGACTGGCGGCGCAGTCGAGCCCGGGCACGTCCGGTCGATTGCTGGTCGGTGCTGGGTGGCCCAGCGCACCTCTCCATGGCCCGGCCCATTCGGGTCTGCCTCGGGGCGTGTGAGGTCGCCTGTGCTGACTGCGGTGACCGGAGTCCGGCCGGTCCGGCGAAGCGTGATCGTTCCTGGAAACTGCCTTGCCGAAGGCGTGACTGTGATGATGTGGCCTTCTGCGTCTGAGTCCAGGGAGGCCGCCGTGTCCCGAACGCCGCAGGAGATCTTCGAGAGTTACGTCTACGCCGGTGCCATGACCCGGAACGCTGATGCCCTGGCCGAGAACTTCGCCGACGACGGTGTCTTCGAGGCGCCGCTCATGCCTGACGATGCTGCCTTCCCCAGAAGGCTGGTGGGTCGTGAGGAGATCCGGAGCGCGATGGCGGCGTACTACGAGCAACAGGCGAAGGGCGACCACTCACCGAACCTGGAGAAGTCCGGGTACGCGCTGCACACCACCTCCGATCCCGACGTATTCATCGCCGAGATCGACACGGTCTTCGACGGTGACGGCGACGGCGACGATGTGACTGTCTCGTTGGTACAGATCTTCCGCATCCGCGACGGGAAGATCGCCCGGCTGCGGGACTACTTCGCACCCGAGCTGATGACGTGAAGACGTCCGATCCGCTCCCACTGCAGGCACACGCTGCCCCGGCACCGCTCTCCTGTCCGTCACTGAGGTGTCGCCACCAAACTCCGCTGGAACCTGAGCGCGAACGCGAAGGAGGCGGCGACGCTCACTCAGTACACCCCGCCAGTGCCCCAACGCCCCGCTGAAGGTCCACACCCGCTGACCCGCCCCCCCTGAACCGGACTGTGGTCGGAAGCGTTAGCGGCCCGGGGGAGGGCACCGTGCGCTATAGCTGATCTTGAAGTCGTCGCCGGAACTCCCGGTGTGCGACGGTGCGTTGGCCGTCCAGGCCGCGACTCCCTGATCGTTGATGCGTTGTTCCGGACATGCTCAGCAGAGGGGAATTGTCGGACGCGGAGTGGGCGGTGCTTGACCCGCTGCCGCCGAGGAGCAACTGCCGATGCGGTCGGTGGAGGGATCACCGGCAAGTGATCGACGGGATTCTGTATCGGCTCAGGACGGGGTGCCAGTGGCGGCGCCTGCCGGATCGGTTCGGCACGTGGCAGACGGTGCATATGCGTCATCTGAGGTGGTCGGCCGCGTCAAAGGGGGCTACGCGAAGACCGGTTCACGTGCGCGCGCTGCGGCGCTACCAGGTGGCGGCGGTGCGGGTGGGGAGGCGTTGGGTCACTCGCGCGGCGGGCTGACGACGAAGGCGCATCTGGTGGCGGACGGCAGCACTGGCAGGCATCCGCCGCCTCGGGGGAGTCGGCGCGGCTGGACGAAGAAGTTGCTGGTGAGGAGTTCCGGGTGATTCAGGATGGGATCGCCCCGACTCAGGACGGGATCTCCGACAGCGGACGTCGGTCGGGGTGGGGTGGTGTCGGGGGGGGGGATTCTCGACCGCTGTGCCGCGAGGCGGACCAGGTAGTGGGGGGTGAGCAGCACATAGCGGCGCCAGAGGCGGCGCGGCTCGAGCGCGAGGCGCCAGGCCCATTCCAGGCCGTGGCGCTGGAGCACGCCCTTGTTGCCCGGCACGCGCTCGGGTGTTGTGCACGGGCGATCCGTTGTGGCACGCGGGACGCGGGTCCCGTCGAGGAACTCGGCCGAACGCGGCGGCGTTCATTGATGTTGCCGGGCGACAGCACGATCAAGAGCGGCAGGCCACGGGCGACCACGGGCGTCTGCCTCCGGCGACAGCGGTTCTGTCCGCTCTCACGCCGCGTCCTTCGCCTCGCCTCGACTTGCCACAAGATCAAGGGCCAGTGTGCTCATGGCCGGACTCGCACGCGGGGTTCGTCACGAACGAACCGGCTCAGCCGATAGGCGGTCGGCTGAGCCAGGCGGCCGCACAGCGTGTCGATCCGGATCGTCGACGCATCGATTCGTGCCTCGCGAAGGTGGCGCAGCTGGGCGCGCAACTCCGCCTCGTCCCGTGTTTCGAAGATCACTTCCCACCTCCCCGCGTCCGGCGCAATGAGAGCAGCAAGCCGCTCTCTCCCGGCCTCTCGCCGCCGCTTCCTCTTCCCCTGTCCTGGCACCGGCCCAGAATCGCCGCCCGGTGCCGGAACGGCAAGGCAAATCGAACCAAGCCACGTCCCCGCTCGATCACTGTTCGTCCGACAGGCTCTAGCGGGAAGGCCCGGTCGGAGACCTGCGGCGCTGCCGGCACCCCCGACGCACTCAGCGACTCGAGAGTGGCCAGGCTGATGGACGGGAACACGGTCACGGGCGAGGCGGGGCTTCATCGGCTCGCGCTTCTTCAGGAGTCTCCCGGCGGCCGACGGCGCCCCCGAGGTGACGGCCGCGCGTGACGATTTCTTGCCATCTTCATTTGGTGCGCGAGGGCGGTCATTTCGACCTGGGAAGTTTCACGTCCGGACTTACGTGAACGCCGATTATGTCGGGAGAGGGAAGCGAGAAACGGAGCAAAGGATGCCGCTTTTCGGATCCTTGCCGTCTCCGGTTCGCCCCGGCGTCCGAGGGTGACACGTCACCGGCGGCAGGCATCCTGGAATGGAACGGGTGGCGCAAATTTCGGAACGTCATCACCGATGAATCATGAAAAGCGGAGTCTGTTCTTCTGTATCTAATAGTGATGCGTCAGTTCTGACTGGCTTGAACCATTCCTCGCCCGATCTTTGTCGCTTGGTCGCGGCGTTGGAGCCTTGTAGGGTTCCAACTTCGAAAGTGATCAGAGTCCACCATTACCCCTGCGCGGCATGTTGGGAGTCAGTCATGCGACCGGACGGGCGGATCGCTGACCTCGTTCAGTCCCTGTCGAAACATCTGATCCACGGTATCGAAAAGGAGCAGTGGGAGTCGGCGCACAGGGATTTCCTCGATCTTGGCTTCGCCAAGTTGTCTTTCCTTGCTCCTGAGGGCACCAAGTCCGCGATGGCGGAGGAAATCGAGACGCTCGTCACCGAGTACGGTGTTCGTCGCGAGATGAGCTTCAGGGAGACGGGGCACACGCCACGGCTCATGCGTAATGTCCGCCGTAAAGAAATCCACCAACACGGCTCCGTGATCCCGGAGGTGTACGCATCCGACGCCTTCCGGGAGGCACTGGGGAAAGTCGCGGGTGAATCAGTGCTCGTGTGCCCTTACGAACCGGAGCAATATGTCATCACCGAACTGACCCAGTCCGGTGACACCCATGGATGGCACTGGGACGACTACAGTTTCGCCGTCGTCTGGGTCGTCGCCTGCCCTCCGGTCGAGCACGGCGGCTTCCTCCAGTGCGTGCCCCACACACAGTGGAACAAGCAAGACCCGCAGCTCCACCGGCAGTTCATAGCCCAGCCCATCCACTCCTTCGAGCTGCGGCCGGGTGACCTGTATTTCCTGCGCACCGACACCACCCTGCATCGCGTCTATCCCGTGAGTCAGGGCCGACGGCTGATCATCAACATGGGGTACGCGTCGCGAGCCGATCTGCACAAGAGGATCAGCCACGAAACCATGGACAACCTCTGGAGCGGGACGCGTGAAGGACAGAGCGCGTGACAGCGGTCGAGGGGACGTCACCACCGCCCTCGTACCAACCCCGTCATCCTCGACTGAAGCGGCAGCTGGGGACCTCAGAGCTCGTCATCCACTACGTCACGTCCGTGATGGGCGCCGGTGTCCTGCTCATTCCCGCCCTCGCCTGGCGGGTCGCGGGGCCGTTGTCCCTCCTCGCCTGGGGAGTGCTGATCCTCTACAGCTTCCCCTTCGCGCTGATCTTCGCGAAACTGTCCATGCTCCACCCCACGAGCAAGGGTGTCTCCCGCTTCGTGGAGGCGGCATTCGGCCCGCGCGCGGGAAGGACCGCCGCTGTCTTCCTGCTCATCACGCTGCTCGCCGGGAACCCGGTCCTCGGACTGGCGGCCGGGCGCTACCTGCTGGCGGCGGTCGACCCCGCGGCGTCGAACAGGACGGCACTGCTCACGGGCGCCGCGGTCATCGTGTGCTGCGTCATGCTCAACCTCCTCGGCATCAAGGTCAGTACGCGCGTCCAGATGACGGTCCTCGCCATTGTGGTGGTGCTGCTGGCCGTGGTGATCTGCCTGGCGCTGCCGAAAGGCGACTACACGCGTCTCGCGCCCTTCGCGCCGCATGGCTGGGGGTCTCTCGGCAGCGCCCTCCTCATCTGCTTCTTCGGATTCATCGGCTGGGAGAACGCCGCCCCGGTGGCCGAGGAGGTCCGGGACCCCGAACGTACCTTTCCCCGAGGGATTCTCTGCGCCGTCAGCTGCGTCGGTCTCCTCTACTTCGCCATGGCGTTCGCCGTCGCCGTGGCACTCCCCGACACCGGCGCCGGCCCGTCGGATCTCACCGCGTTCGTGCGTCTGCTCCATGTGGCCACCGGAGCCGGACTGGAGAGCGGGGGATATCTGCTGGCCGGGATGCTGCTGCTCCTCACGACGAATGCCTGGTGCCTCGGAACGTCGCGCGTCGTCTTCGCCCTTGCCCGTGACGGCATTCTGCCGACCGGGCTGTGCCGGCTCTCGTCGCGTCGGCCCGTACCCGTGCGCGCCGTTCTCGCACTGCTGCCGGGCTATGCCGTACCGGTCGTCGTCCTGCTCGTCGCCGACGCCGGCGAAGCCACCCTGATCAAGGCGTCGTCCGCGACCTATGTCCTCATCTTCCTGATGGCGTTCGTCTCCGCCGCCCGACTGCTGCCCCGGGGACCGATCGCCTACCTGAACCTGACCGTCGTCGCGGCCACCCTCGCCATGCTGCCGTTCTTCGGGTTCAGCGTCGTCATCGCCTTCGCGATGCTGCTTGTCTCCGTCATCGCCGAACGGTGGCTGCGTCATCGCGTCACCGCACCGGACCAGAGAGGGGAATCAGCGTGACCGTGCGCCACATCCTCCGGATGCAGGACCTCTCCGCCAAGGAAATATCCTCACTGCTCGACCTCGCCGAGGCGATGAAGCGGGGCGAGGACACCCGCGCACCTCTCGCGGGACGCTGCCTCGGGCTGCTCTTCAACGTTCCCTCGACACGGACCAGGGTCTCCTTCCAGGTCGCCGCCGCCCAGCTCGGCGCCGACAGCTTTGCCTACGGAGTCGAGGAACTCCGGCTCGCCAACCGGGAGTCGATCGAGGACACCGTCGGAGTGCTCAACCGCTACCTCGACGCGCTCGTGGTCCGCTGGTATGACATGCAGGATCCCGGCGCGGGCCACCGGCGTCTGCGCACGATGGCCGAACTCGCGGCCATCCCCGTCATCAACGCCCTGGACGACGAAGAACACCCGTGCCAGGTACTCGCCGACCTCCTGACTCTCCGCGAGCTGTACGGAGGCGACCTGCCTGGCCAACGGATCGTGTATGCCTGGTCGTACTCACCGCGGCAGAAGACCCCCGGTGTACTGCACTCCTCCATGATGGCCGCGGCCCTGCTCGGGCACCGCGTCACCGTCGCCCACCCACCCGGCTTCGCCCCCCAGGAGCGGGTGACCCGGGCGGCCCGCGACATCGCGGACCGCACCGGAGCGCACGTCGAACTCACCGAGGACCTGGAGCAGGCCGTCCGTGACTGCGCCGCCGTCTACACCCTGAGCTGGAAGTCCCCGACACTCACCGGGCAGGACGAGATCCAGGCCAGGACCCGCTGCGCGGACCGGTGGCGCGTCACCGCTCCACTGATGGAACTCGCCGACGACGAGGCGGTGTTCCTCGACTGCATGCCCACCAACCGGGGCGAAGAGGTCGACGCCGAGGTCAAGGACGGCCCGCGGTCGAGGATTTTCCAGCAGGCGGAGAACCGCCTGCACACCCAGAAGGCCCTGCTCGCCCAGCTGTTCGACGGAACGCTCGCGGGAGGACGCCGGTGACCGGGACAGGAGAGCGGACAGCCCGACGGGTCGCCCTGGTCACGGGAGGAGGCGGTGGCATCGGGTCCGCCGTGTCGCGCCGGCTGGCGCACGAGGGCACAGCGGTGGCCGTCGTCGACAGGGACCGCGCCGCGCAGGAAGTGGCGGCGGACATCCGTGGGTCCGGCGGGCACGCCGAGGCATTCCTGTGCGACGTCTCCGACGAGAACGACGTACAGGCGACGGTGAAGGCGGTCGTCAGCAGACTGGGGGACATCACGGACGTGTGCTGTGTCGCGGGCAGCATCCAGCGTGGCACCGTCAAGGACCTGTCCCTGGAGTCCTGGCACCGGACGCTGGCGGACAACGTGGATTCGGTCTTCCTCGTCTGCCGGGCGGTCATCCCTCTCATGGAGCAGGTCGGAGGCGGCCGTATCGTCACCGTCGCCTCCGGCTGGGGTCTGCGCGCGGGCAAGGCGGCCGCCGCGTACTGCACGGCCAAGGCCGGAGTCGTCATGCTGACGCACGCGATGGCCCTGGACCACAGTCCCGCGGGCATCAGGGTCAACTGCGTCGCCCCCGGCGACACCCGCACACCGATGCTGGCCCGCGAGGCGCGCCAACTCGGCCAGTCCGACGAGGAGTTCCTCGCCGAGGCCGCGGACCGCCCCGCGCGCAGGATCGGGATGCCCGAGGACATCGCCGCCGCCGTGGCGTTCCTGGCGGGCCCCGACGCCGACTACGTCACCGGTGCGGTACTCACCGTGGACGGCGGAGGCAGCATTTGAGGCGGGACGCCACAGAATTCGCGATCAGAACGCGCTGCACACATCAAGATACGTGAGTTGCGCAGGCCGCTCACGTCAAGGGCAGGAACTCAACGGCCCTGCCGCGTAACGCTCATGACTCACCCAAGGAGAACGCGACTTGCCACATGTGGTCAGGAATTCCGCACTCCCGTCGCCTCCACCCCTGGCGAATGACCCCGGGCAAAGGGACCTCGCCCGGTTCGAGTTGCAGCGTCGGCCGCTCACCCGGTCCGAAGCGGCCGACATCATGCGCCAGATCAGGGAATCACCCCACATCACCGGTTACAGCGTCAGGGAGTGGACCGGGGGCAGGGACACGTTCGCCCTGGTGCACTCCGAGACCGGCCGACTTGCCGGTGCTCTTCTCGTGCACCATCTCGCGGGTCGATGGAGTGAGATAGCCGTGGTCTTCATGCTCGAAGAGTTTCGCGGCCGGGGGATCGGGCGGCAGATGCTGCGGGACTCCTTACGCGCCATGGAGTCGGCCGACAGGAATCTTCTGCTGTTCTTCTGCTCGCCAGGCATGGGCCGACTGACGGCGGAAGCGGGATTCACCGTCCTGGAGAGCGAAACCGACTTCACGCACGGCTCGCTGAGGCGCAAGCTCTTCCTCTCCGTCCTCTACAAGGCGCAGTGGCTGTGCAGTGCCTACCGGCTGCGTGAAATCCGCCGGAAGCGGCGGGATTTCGACTGCTCCTTCGAGTTCAAAGTGGGTGTCCTGATGCGGAAAGGAGCCTTGTGAAGATGACCGGCAATCAGCGTGACGGGCAGATCTGGGAGGGCTGGCTGACCGGTGGAAGCACGCTCCTGGAAGAGATCAATGCCTCGGTTCGCTTCGACCACCGGCTGGCCCAGCAGGACATCGACGGCTCGATCGCGCACGCGCGCATGCTCGCCGAGTGCGAGGTGATCTCCTCGGCGGAAGCGGAGCGCATCGTCTGGGGCCTCGAGCAGATCAGAGGTGAGATCACTGCCGGCGACTTCGTCTTCGACCCCGGGCTCGAAGACGTGCACATGAACGTGGAGGCCCGATTGCGGGACCTCATCGGAGCGACCGCCGGCCGGCTGCACACCGCCCGCTCCCGCAACGACCAGGTCGCCCTCGACGCCAGGCTCTGGGTACGGGATGCGATCGACCGGCTCGACGCGCTCCTGAGCCGGGTGATCGAACTCATCGGGGAGCGGGCCGAGGTTCACCATGCCGACGTCATGCCCGGCTTCACCCATCTCCAGTGTGCACAGCCGGTGACGATCGGACACCATCTCCTCGCCTATGGAGAGATGTTCCTCAGGGACCGCGACCGGCTCCGCTCAGCTCGCCGCCGCCTCGACGAGTCGCCCCTCGGGGCGGCTGCTCTCGCCGGCACGGGCTATCCGATCGATCCTCACGACACCGCGCGTCGGCTCGGCTTCCGGGCAGTGAGCCGCAACTCCCTCGACGCCGTGTCGGACCGGGACTTCATGCTGGACTACCTGTCCGCGGGAGCCACGCTCGCCATGCACATCTCGCGGCTCGGCGAGGAGATGGTCATCTGGAGCACCCCGCAGTTCGGGTTCGTCAAGCTCCCCGAGGACCTCTGTGCCGGATCGTCGATCATGCCGCAGAAGCGCAATCCGGATCTGCCGGAGCTCATGCGGGCGAAGTCCGGCCGGATCTACGGTGATCTGATGACGCTGCTCACGGTCATGAAGGGGCTTCCCCTCGCGTACAGCCGGGACATGCAGGAGGACAAGGAAGCACTCTTCGACGCGGCCGACCATCTCGAAGTGAGTGTGCGGGCTGCCGAGGCGATGCTGCACGGCATCAGCTTCCAGCCCGGGAAGACCCGTCGTGACGCGGCCCTCGGCAACACCGTGGCGACGGACGTGGCCGACTGGCTGGTGGCGGAGCAGGGCCTGCCGTTCCGTGAGGCGCACAGTGTCGTCGGTGGCCTCGTCAAGTGGCTCGGCGCCCAGGACCTGGAGCTCAAGGACGCCTCACCCGGCCGGCTCACCGACTTCGACGCCCGGTTCGAGGCTCTGCCCGCCGAGGTGCTCACCGTGGAGTACGCCGTCGCACGTCGTGCGTCCCCGGGCGGGACGTCGCCCTTCCTGGTACGCGAGGCTGCCGCGGAACTGCGTCGGCGCAATGCAGAGATCGACTAAGGAGTACTCATGTCCAAGCGCGCTGTGCTGGCGTACTCGGGAGGTGTGGACACCACCGCCTGCATTCCCTACCTGCGCCACGAGATGGACGCCGATTTCATCGTGGCGATGGCTGCGGACCTGGGGCAGGGCGAGGAGTTGGCGCCCGTACGGGAGAAGGCTCTGGTGGCGGGCGCCGATGTCTCGCTCGTCGTGGACGCGAAGGAGCGGTTCGTCCGCGAGTTCGGCTTCCCGGCGATTCAGGCCAACGCCCTGTACGACGGGCAGTATCCGCTCTCGTCGGCGCTCGGCCGCCCGCTCATCGGTGAGCTCCTGGTGGAAACGGCGCACACATACGACTGCGACGCCGTCGCGCACGGCTGCACCGGCAAGGGCAACGACCAGGTGCGACTCGATCTGACGGTCGGTCTCCTCGACTCCTCACTGAAGATCCTGGCCCCGGCCCGTGTGTGGCCCTTCAGCCGTGCCGACACCATCGCGTACTCGGAGAAGCACGGCATCGAACCGCACGTCTCCAAGGAAAGGCCCTGGGCCATCGACCTGAACATTCTGGGCCGGAACGTCGAGGCCGGCCTGATCGAGGATCTCTCCTGGGAGCCGACCGAGGAGGTCTGGTCCCTGACGGCGGCCCCCCAAACCGCCCCTGATACCGCGGCCTACGTCACCATCGGCTTCGAGCGAGGCATTCCTGTCACCGTCGACGGTGCACCACTGTCCCCCCTTGACCTCCTGGGGCGGCTCAACGAGCTCGGCGGCCGGCATGCCGTGGGACGGATCGACATGCTGGAGAACCGCGTGGTCGGCGTCAAGTCCCGGGAGCTGTACGAGGCCCCGGGCATGCTGCTGCTCATCCGGGCCCACCAAGAGCTGGAGAACCTGACCCTGCCCGCGGACGTGCTGACCCACAAGCGTCAGCTGGAAGCGGTGTACAGCAAGACCGTCTACGACGGTCTCTGGCACGGTCCCCTGCGCGCCGCCCTGGACGCCTTCGTCGGCTCGACCCAGACCACCGTCACCGGTGAGATTACCTTGAAGCTCTACAAAGGCTGTATGTCGGTGGCCGCGCGCAGCGCGGAACGGCCCATGTACCGGCATGAGTTGGTGACCTACGGCAACGACTGCACGTTCGACCAGAGCAGCGCGGAGGGCTTCATCGACATCTTCAGCCTGCCCAGCCGGGTGTGGAACAAAGTGAACGGCTGACGTGGTGGGATCGCCCTGCACGCTGCGCCGCGAGCAGAACACCGGAGCTTTCAGAACCGCGGTCGGGCCGATCGTGATCATCGGTGTCTTCGGTATGACATTGGGCATCACCTACCCCTTGCTGTCCCGCATGCTGGCGCAGCGGGGGGTGTCGGGCACCGTGATCGGGCTCAACGGAGCGATGACCCCCTTGGGCATGGTCCTGACCGCCGCGTTGATCCCCGCGTTGGTGCGCAGGCTCGGGCCCTGGCAGCTGATGGTCGCCGCAGCGGTGGGCACATCGGTGATCCTGGCCCTGTTCGCCGTGACCGATGGCCTGGCCCTGTGGTTCATCCTCCGTGCGGTGCTCGGCAGTTGTGCGGTAGCCATGTTCATTCTGAGCGAGACATGGATCAGCGAGAACGCCGACGGTGCGCATCGTGGCCGACTGCTCACCGCGTACACATCCGTACTTGCCCTGGGGTTCTGCGTCGGCCCAGCGGTCCTCAGCGCCTCGGACAACTCGGTGACGCCCGCCCTCACCGTCGCGGTGGTCAGCCCCCTGATCGCGCTCTGGCCTCTGTACACAGAGAAGACCCGGGTGCCGCACATGGGCGACTCGGGCCGGGTACCGGTGGGACCGCTGGCGCGGCAGCTGTCGGTCCTGCTCGTGGCAGTGCTGGCGATCTCCGTCTTCGACGCCGTCACGCTCCAGTTCCTGCCCCTGTACGCGGACGCGGCCGGTCTGCCGCCCGGACAGGGGGAGCTGGCACTGACGGTGCTGCTCATCGGCCAGATGACCCTGCAGTTCCCGCTGGGCTGGCTGGCCGACCGCCTCGACGCCCGCATCGCTCTGCTCCTGTCCCTCGCGGTCGGCACGGCGGGTGCGCTGCTGTTGCCCGCGGCGATGGGCCTGGGGCTCTGGCTGTGGCCGATGGTGGCGGTGTGGGGTGGGATCGCGTTCTCCGGCTACCCCCTGGTGCTGAGCATCCTGGGTGCCGACCTCGACGGCGAGAGCCTGCTCCTCGGCAATACGGCGTTCGCCATCATCTGGGGAATCGGAGGCATCCTGGGGCCCCCTTATGCGGGCGCGGCCATGGACGTGTGGGGTGACCACGGCGTGCCCTGGTCGCTGGCGGCCTTGTGGATCCTGGCCATGATCACCACGGTGGTCGTCTTCGTGCGGCGGGCCCAGGCGCGCTGAGTACTGGCCTGGGTGGCGCCGTGGAGACGCGCCTGCTCATCACACCTCCTTCCACCTGCTTGACGACTTCCTGGAAGTGCGCGACAGGCGAGACGGCCGCCTCAGGATCTGGCGCCTGTCAGACGTGGTTGAACGCCCGGAGCTGAGCTGGGAACAGACGCGATCCAGGCTGCCACCGAGTGCGTGTGCCGCCGCTCGTACCGAAGCGGGCGGCCCGCGAAGGACCTCTCGCCAGGAACGGCGCTCAGCCGGTTCGGTGGAGGTAATGCAGGACCGCGAGGACGCGCCGGTGCTGGGCGTCGGTTCGGGGCAGGCCCAGCTTGTCGAAGATCGCTGCGGTGTGTTTCTCCACCGCCCGGCGGGAGATGCCGAGCGTGTCCGCGATGGCAGCGTTGGTGCGGCCCTCGGCCATGGCGGACAGCACCTCGTGTTCGCGTCCGGTGAGCGGGGACAGCGCCTCGGCCGAGCGGCGCGCGGCGAGGAGTTGGGCGACGACCTCCGGGTCGAGCGCCGTGCCGCCGTCGGCGACTCGGTGCAGCGCGTCGATGAACTCGTCGATGTCCACGACCCGTTCCTTGAGCAGGTAGCCGAGGCCGGCGAGGCCGTCGGCCGCGAGTCGGGCGGCGTAGCGGGTCTCGACGTACTGCGAGAAGAGCAGTACGCCGAGGTCCGGATGGCGCTCGCGCAGTTCCAGTGCGGCGCGCAGGCCGTCGTCGCGGTGGGTCGGCGGCATCCGGATGTCGGCGACCACGGCGTCCGGGAGCCTTTCCTCGACGGCGGCGACCAGGGCTTCGGCGTCGCCGACGGCGGCGACCACGTCGAGACCGCGGTCGCGCAGGAGCTGCACGATGCCCTCGCGGACAACAGCCGCGTCCTCGGCGACGACGATCCGCAGGGGTGCGGTGGATGGCATGGCCTCTCCCTGGCTCCGGGGCTTACCGCACCTGCGTCAGGACGGCCGATGTGGCGTCAGATCCTGTGCCGGGAACGGGAGTTCAACGGTAATGGTGGTGGGGCCGCCGTCGGGGCTGTCGATCAGCAGCTGTCCGTCCACCGTACTGACCCGCTCCGCGAGGCCGGGGAGCCCGGTTCCGCCCGCGCCCCGTGTCGTGCCGGGCCGGCGCAGGTGCGCACCGCCGTGTCCGTCGTCGTGGACGGTGAGCCGCAGGACGCCTCCTGCGGGAGTGGCGTCGGTGCGGGCGGAGACGCGGACGGCGGTGGCTCCGGAGTGCCGGGTGGCGTTGGCCAGCAGCTCGGCCGCGCAGAAGTAGGCGATCGTCTCGATCGCCTCCGGTAGCCGCAGGAGCAGCTCGGTCTCGGCCGCGGCCGGGATCCCGGCCCGGGCGGCCAGGGTCTCCAGGGCCACGTCGAGACCGTCGTTGAGGGCGGGTGGGTGGATGCCGCGGACGAGCTCGCGCAGTTCACCGATCGCCGTTCTGGATTCGGCCAGCGCGCTGTCCACCAGTGCGCGCCCGGCGGCGAGTTCGGGCTCCGTCCCGGTCAGCAGGGCCAGTCGGTCGCGGGCCCGGGCGAGCGTCATCGCCACCGCTATCATCCGGGCCTGGGCACCGTCGTGCAGGTCACGCTCGATCCGGCGCAGTGTGACGGCGGAGTCCTGCACGGCGAGCGCGCGGGTGTCCTCCAGCACGTGGACACGGGCGTCGAGGCGGCCGGGCCCGAGCAGTACGAGGGCCATCGGCCGGACGGCCAGGTCGAGCAGCAGCCGGGTGCACCAGGTGGCGAGCGCCATCGGCAGGAGACCGCCCAGGCAGGTCAGCAGCGCGGCCGGCCAGCTGTCGAGCTGGACGCCGCCGAAGCCGAGTCCGAAGCCGCGGTGGCCGTCGTCCGAGCGGACCAGCCACCACCAGACCGGATAGGTCAGCGCGAACAGCGCGTACAGCCGAATCGTGGCGGAGACCAGCACCAGGAGCGCCGCGACCGGAAGGAAGGCGAGAGTGAATGCGGCACAGCGCCAGCCGTCGGTGTCGGTCAGTGCGGCGCGGGCGCGGGCGAGCAGTCCGCCGGGCGGCCGGGGCCGCCGGGGCGGCGGCTTGATCCGCTCACCGAGCAGCCCGCTCAGCAGCGCGCGGTGCACGGCCCCGGTGCCACGCGCGACGACCGGCACACCGATCAGCAGCGCCAGACCGACCAGAACGACCGACCCGAGCAGACCCGCGGAGAGCATCAACAGGAGCACGGCCCCGCAGAGGAACCCGGGCAGCGGTGCGAACAGCCCGTACGTGACCTCTCCCGGCGAGCCGAAAGCCGTGCGGAACAGGCCCCGAGTCAGCCGGCGCAGCCGACCGTGCCGCTGTTGCGAGTGCTCCGGCGCGGCCCCGCCACCGGTGGCGGGAGCTGTCTCGACGGGGGCGTCGGAGGCACCTGTGACGCTAGTGCCGTTTGTCTCGGCGGGCCGACGAGTGCCGTCAGCGCGGTCACGCTGACGGCGGTCGGGGGATTGCCCGTGGAGTGGGGGAGTCATGGTCATCTCTCTCGGCGTGGCACGCCGCTTCGGAGCGCTTCCCATCATCACCGACCGCCGGCTTGCGTAACGTCAATTGCTGTGGCGCGTCAGGCCGTCCATCGGCCGCACCCGCAGCATCCGCAGCAGTGGCGCACCTGAGGAGATGCCGACCAGCGCCGCTCCACCCAGTGCGACGGCGAGCCAGACCCACCCCGGCAGTCCGCTCAGCGGCGTGCCGGTACGGGCGCCGAGCGGCAGCATCACCGCGCAGCCCGCGACCGCCCCCGCGCCGACCCCGGCCAGCGTGACGATCGCGCACTCGGTCACGACCGTCCGGACGATCTGCCGTCGCTGGGCGCCGACCACGCGTAGCAGCGAGAACTCGCGCAGCCGCTCCAGGGCCAGCATCACCAGGGTGTTGGCGGCGACCAGTCCGCCGAAGCAGACGACCACCAGCGTGAGGAAGACCTCGCCCCACCTGTCTCCCGCGGAGTCGGTCCCGGATCCGGTGGCCGTGGTCAGCTCGGCGACCGCGAACGCCGTGACCAGCGCGACCGGGGTGATCGCCGCCGACAGCCTGCGCGCCCGCGCGCGGGTCCCGGCCACCGCCAGTTCCCCCGGCGCCCCGCCGGACGCCCGCAGCAAGCGGGCGCACAGAGCGCTCACGCACCGCCCGATCCATGGCCCGGCGAGGCCGATGGCGGCCAGGTGGCAGAGGAGCACCAGCGGGATCGTCTGGGACGCGTTCTCGACCGACCCCTCGACCGCGACGACGGTCAGCACGACCGCACCGGTCAGGGCGATCAGTGACGCCACCCCGCGCGCCGCGCCCACGCGTTCACCGCCCTGGATGGAGGACTCGGCGATCGCCGCCGACGGTCGGGTACGGGACGCCCGCCAGCCGGCGATCAGACCGCCGAGCTGTGAGCAGACCAGCATCGTCCCGCCCGCGGCCAGCAGCGCAGGCCACCCGACCTGGAAGGACAGGCCGGCCGGGGCCATGCCGTGCGCGGCCAGGCCACGCAGCCAGAAGTGGCCGAGCAGCGCCCCGAGCCCGTAGCCGACGGGCAGCGCGGCGAGCGCGGTGCCGAGCGCCTCGACGGCGACCATCCGGCGGATCTGCCGGGGCTCGGCGCCGATCGCGCGCAACAGCGCGCTCTCGCGCTTGCGTTGGGCCACCGCCAGCGCCATCACCTGGCTGATCACGAAGATGGCCAGATACACCGACATCACACAGAAGCCGATACCCATGTCGGAGAGATCGGCGAGCTGCGCGCGGGCGGCCGGATCCGCTCCCGGCGGCGCGGCCGACGCCGAGACGGCCATCGAGACGCCCGCGGTGACCATGGTCGCGGTGAGCACGAGCGCTGCGAAGGTGCCCGCCAGTGCGGACGGGCGGGAGCGGACGGCAGCGGTGGCCAGACCGGTGGGATGCAGGAGAGTCATCGGACCCGCCCTCCTGCCGCCATGACGCCCGCGACAGCGTCCGCGGCGACGGTGGTCGCCCCGCTGTCGTGGACCAGGCGTCCGCGGACAAGGCGCAGCACCCTGTCCGCCCGGTCCGTCACCGCAGGATCGTGGGTCACCAGCACGACCGTCGCCCCCTGCTGGTTCACCGCCTCACGCAACAGGTTCAGGATCTCGGCGCCGGTCTCCTGGTCGAGAGATCCGGTCGGCTCGTCGGCGAAGACCACCTCGGGCTCGGTGACCAGGGCCCGTGCGATGGCCACCCGCTGCTGCTGCCCACCCGAGAGCTGACCGGGGCGGGCCTCCTCGCGTCCGTCGAGGCCGACCCGGGCGAGCAGCTCCCGTGCGCGGGCCGGATCGCGGCGCCGCCCGTCGAGCCGGAGCGGCAACAGCACGTTCTGCTGCACGCTGAGGGCGGGCAGCAGGTTGAAGGACTGGAAGACGAAGCCGATGCGTGTACGCCGCAGCCGCGACAGGTTGCCCTCTCTCATGTCGCTGATCACCTGGCCGCCCAGGCGCACCACCCCGGACGTGGGCCGGTCCAACCCGGCGGCGCACTGCAAGAACGTCGACTTCCCCGAGCCGGACGGGCCCATCACCGCCGTGAGCGAATGCCGTGGCACCTGGACATCCACTTCGCACAAGGCGTGCACCGCACGCCCACCACGGCCGTAGGACCGGCTGACTCGCTCCAGCTCAAGCACATTGTTCATGCCATCGACGCTACGAATCAGCAGCTCAGAGCCACAATGGCGCACTCCCCCGAAGAGGGGGTTCGGTTCTTCCGAACCCCGGGCCCGGCACTGCGCATCCTGGCGCCCGTGAGCAGAGGCTCTCCCTGGGCCCCTGGCCCCCTGGGTGCGGAGGGACGGGGCGCCCGGAGGGGGCGAGGATGCCACACGGTCGCCATGGGGCAGTCACAGAGGGTCGAGGAGTACATCGAAGGCTTTGCCGGGCCGGGCCGCGAACTGCTCGGGCGGGTCCGCACGCTGGCCCGCGAGACGGTTCCCGAAGCGGGCGAGGCGATGAAGTGGGGCCACCCCGCATGGATGCATCCATCGGGAACAATCCGCGCTGGGCTGCAGGTGTCCGGCGGGGCCGGAGTCTTGAGCGTGCGCATGGAAGGCAGGCCGAGCGGCCACGCGAGTCCCGTATCGGATGATTGTTCGCCCGGGCTTGGTGCCGACAGCTGCAGTCGCCGCAGCGGCGCGGGGGAGGGAGCTATACGGCTATGGGTGTCGGTGATTTCCTCGACATCGACTTTGGCGGGAGCCAGGCACCTGGCACGACTGCGGGCTGCGCTGAACCCTGCGACTGCTGCGACTACCCGGAGGCAGAGCCTCCCGGGAGGAAACAGCGTGCCCTGCGCGCGGCTCGGTCGGCAGGGATGCTGCTGGGGGCTTTCGCGCTGGCCCTCGTGATCGCAGCCACCATTGCCGACTGGTGACACTCAACAGCCCCCGCGTTCGGACACCATGCCCCGTTTCCGAACTGCCGCCCGACTGGCGGCAGTCAGGTCGAACTGAGCCCGTGCTGTGCTGCTCGGGTTTGGGGATGTTGTTCAACTCGCCGCCCATGCAGGCGAGTTCAGGGAGATGCGCTCACGCGTCTTGCACTTGATTCGCCGCTGAGCCGTACTTCCATGGCCTGACGTCACACTGGCTCTGGTCCGACGCACCGGCCTGGCAGTCGCGACCCGCCCTCTGGCCGGGGGCGGGTCGCCCTGGGCGAGTGGCTCGTCGCCGGTGATGGGCGCACACTGCGCTCGCTGCCTTGCCGCAACGCTCGTGCGCACTGGGCGTCGGCCGGTGCATGCGCTATGCGGGTTCGGTGAAGTCCACTGCTGACCCCTCGTCGTTCGGCGCGGTCAAAGGCTCGATCGCCAACGGATCAGCTCAGAGATGCGCCGCTGCCGCTTCGTGGCGGGAGCTTCTCAACCTGGTTGAAGCATGCAAGCTCACTGTCCAGTTTATTGAGGTTGTGCTGCAGTCCGAAGTCGTTCAACTTGCCTTCGGTGACGGAGGTGTTCAGATCGTGCGCAGCCATGGCGACTGCTTGGTCGATGTCGGCTCGTGGGGTGGCGACGAGGCCGTGCACGCAGTCGAGGAGGCTGGGCGGGGGCGGTTCCTCGGCAGCGTTCGCAATCCCGGCACCGAGGCCGAGCGTCAGGACGGCAGCCAAGCCGATCGGGGTGGTGAAGCGTCGCATGATGTCCCCTCCTTGCAGGTGAGCGACCCCGAGCTACCCAATCTTGCTTACTCAAACGCTCGTTGGTCCCGGATTGACCGGAAGGTATGACGCGGGTGCGCGGCGATACCGGCCACCGACGCCGTGCCCAAGGATCAGCAACGAACTTGCCGGAGACCGCTCAGCAGTGCTTCGTTAAGTATTGGCTCCGTGCCTGTTCAGGGGGGGGAGGGGGCCGCAGGTGGTGCATGTACCGGTCCAGCGCCGCAGGGTGAGGAGTGCCTGGGTGGCGGCGACGAGGGTGGCGTGGTGGCTGCGGCCGCGCCGGGGGCGGCCCTCGAAGTGGTCCCTTCCCGAGGGACGCACGTCGAGCACGGCACAGCGCGAGGCCGGCCGGCTTCTGCTGCCCCGACGCCAGGTGACTTGCTGGAACCGGCTCGCAGCGTCGATGAGTTCGGGCAGGGACCGGGCCGCGTCGCGGTGACAGGCCGGGTGGGTGTCCCCGGCCCGCCCAGGGTGGCTCATACGGCCTGGCCGTGGCCGGCCGGGCGGTCTCTTCGGGATCCACGCCAGCACGTACGACCAGCGGCGTTCTTCCAAAGCGAGCCGGAAGGCAACGCTGCGGCCGTAGAGCGCCGCCCATCCGGCATCAACCCGCGCAGATCGCACTCGCCCAGGCGCCACTGATCCCGCCGCGGCAAGAACCGAACACCTCGCCAACGACCCCGGCCAACTCGCCCCGGAACCGCTCCGCTCCGCTCCGCCGAGCCTCATACCGGTCAGCATGTCCCCGAGCAGCCAGGACCGGAGACGCACCCGACGAAGTACTGCTTGGGGTCGTCCGGCGGAGCATGGGCCGAGCCCGAGCCCGAGCCCGAGCCCGGGGCCGGGGCCGGAACGGGACGAGGGCCGGTCAGTGCCTTAATCGTGTTGACCGGCCCCGGCAGGCAGTGCTGGAGTCGGCACGTGGACAGCATCCCCGCCAACCGGCGCCTCTGGAACCGGATCAGCAGCGCCTACCAGCACGAGCACGACCCTCAGATCGGCGCCGCACCACGGCTGTGGGGCATGTACTCCATCCCCGACGCGGACCTGCACGCGTTGGGCGACGTCACCGGCAAGCGCGTCCTCGAACTCGGCTGCGGCGCCGGCCAGTGGTCCAGGGCGCTCGCCGCCGAGGGTGCCACCGTGGTCGGGCTCGACCTTTCCGAGGCCCAACTCGGCGCAGCGGCGCGCGCGAGGGGAGCGGACCACTATCCGCTGGTGCAAGGCTCCGCCGAACAACTCCCCTTCGCCGACGCCAGCTTCGACCTGGTGTTCTGCGACTTCGGGGGGCTCAGCTGGGCTCCCCCGCATCTGGCCGTCCCGCAGGCCGCACGCGTCCTGGGCCGAGGCGGGCGCCTGGTGTTCAACGTCGCCAGCCCCTGGTTCGAAGCGTGCTACGACGAAGCCGCCGGCCGCGTGACCACGACGCTGCAGCAGGACTACTTCGGGCTGGACACCATCGCCGAAGGCGACGGCGCGACCAGCTATCAACTCACCTACGGCGACTGGGTCAAGGTCCTGCGCGGCGCAGGACTCATCATCGACGACCTCATCGAACCTCGACCCGCACCCGGAACACGCAACGGATACAACGAAACCGACCCACCCGACTGGGCACACCGCTGGCCGGCGGAACTGCTCTGGGTCACCCACAAACCGTGAGTTCCGCCGCGCCGAGACGCGAAGGCATCCCCTCGCCGGGCAAGCCCCAGACGCTGATTGAGCCCCACCAGGCGGCGCCTGGACTACCCTCACCCTTCACCAAGTCTGAGCCCGCGGGAGCTCCAGGGGCAGCCGTCTCCCGCGCCGGACCGGTCTCGGAACATCGGCCTCGGAACATGGTCCAACCGGTCACACGGTGGTCACGGGGCAGGCGCGCCGAGCGAGCCCCAGTTTGTGAAGCGCGGACCAGGGCGACCTCAAGTGGCCTCAGCAGCGAGTGGAAGTTGTCCCGTAACCGAAGTGGCTGGTGAGGAATTCTTCGGTCATGGGTGGGGTGATTTCAGCAGATGATCCGGAGCGGATCGAGCGGTTCGAGCGGATCGTCGGGTGGAGTCCGGTGCAGTTCAACTGGCTCGTCGTGCTGGTGCGGCGGCGCGGTGGTGGCATGCGCCGGGGGCGAACGTGGCGACTGCCGCTGGGGGAGCGGCTGTTGCTGGTGGCCACGCACTGGCGCACGCATCTGATGCTCAGGCAGGTGGCGCCGTTGTCCAGGGTCTCGAAGTCGGCCGTGGATCGGCCGCGGACCGGATCCTTGGCTGTTTGGCGCCGCTGCCGACGATCTCGTCGGCCCGCCGCAGACGCGAAGACACCGTCTACGTCGGCGACGGCACCCTGGCCCCACCCGGGACCGCATCGTCGTGGCCTTGAGCAAGAGCTACCGCTACTCGACGAACCTGCAGGTCGTCATCGACGCCAACAGCCGATTGACTCAGCAGCAGGAGGCCGAGAACGCCGTCCACCGTCGGGCCCGGGCACGGGTCGAACATGTCTGTCCCGGCTGAAGAAGAACTGGGCAGTCCCCTTTGGGGAGTGGCCTCGCAGTTCCTGCAGTCGGCGCGGGGCGGACCGGATGATCCAGCGATGGGGAGCGCGGGCTTCCCGGCGTCCGGTGAGCCGACTAGGAATCACTGTTGTCCATCACCGCCGACACCGCTGCTTCCAACGTGGGAAAGTAGCCCAGCTCCTTCTGCTTGCCAGACCGCTTGCGCGAGTACGCCTCCCACCCCGACCCCAGCGCGGCCGCCGCATGGCCCACCGGCCTGCCGCTGTTGCTGCCCTTGAAGACCGTCACCGATTCGTGCGTGTCCCCGTCCGCAGCACCGAATACCTCAAGGTGGAATCCCCGCACCCGTGCCCGCGCCTTCAATGCCAACCCGATGCCGGCCATGCGCCACCCCCGAATCTGGACAACCAACATCAACCCGGCCACTGTCCCAGCACGCCTCTCACCGGCTGAGACCCGAACTGGCCATCTCCAAGGGGTGCGGAGAACCCCAGGGCGGATGACTGCCACGGTGACGGTGGTGGCTTGACGCCGCACCACCTCGCCCCCTTAGCAGAGCCAGGGCGTCCCTCCGTCCCGTGCATCCTGCCTTGTGTAGTTGTCGGGCGCTGGGAAGCAGTGGCCGGTCCATACGTTGCCGAGCTTCGATGTCCTTGTGGGCTCTGACCAGTTGTGCAGCCTCGGCGGCATGACAGCTGGACGGCACGGTGGCACGAAGTCCGGCTCTCGGAGGGCCTGCAAGGACGAGCTCCGTCTTCCGTCCCGTCTCGGCGTCACTGATGAGACGGAGGATGTCCATCGCCTGAGGCAGCGCGCTGTCGGGGTGGCTGGGGCGGCGTCAGGTGTTCTGGTTCCGGACATGACCGCACCAGCGGCATCAGCCCACGGATGCCCGTGAGGTCAGCGACAGGCCAGAGGCGTCAAGGAAGGCGTCAAGGAAGGCGTCAAGACTGATGAGGAGTGAGCCCCGTATCCGGGCTCTGCCATCGGATGCCACAGCGTGCGTGGGTCGCGAGTGCGCCAAGGCGCACTTCGTAGAGTGCGTGTGCATCGTGACCTTGTCCTTTGCGCCTGGTGGAGATCACAGGTGGCGGATCATCATGGAGTTGCGGCCTTCCAGGATCCAGGGATCCGTCGGCTTCCCTTCTGCGGCCGCCGGCGAACTTCGCCCCTGTCCATGAGAACCAGCCCTCCGGTGTCACGTACGAGACCGAGCGGACCGAGTCGGCCAAGCGACACAGACCACCGTCACCAGCGCCCCTGGCCTTACGTGCCCTGTGGGCGAAGTGAGGAGTACATCCGATGGACACACCCCCTCTGAGGTCTCCTACGGTGCTGTTCCCCGGGCAGGGATCACAAGGGCCAGGCATGGGCGTGGCCTGGCAGAGCGACCCCGCGTGGTCGGTCGTCCGGGAAGCGGAAAGCATTCTTCAGCGCACGCTCGAACCGATGCTGCTGGACGCCGGGGCTGTTCCCACCTCGACCACGGACACACAGTTGTCGGTGGTGCTGTGCTCGATGATGGCCTGGACGACACTGGCCCCCGCCTTCGACTGTGCCGGGAACGTGCGCCCTCTGCTGGCCGGTCACTCGCTGGGGCTGATCTCGGCACTGCACGCTGCGGGCGTGCTCAGCGCCGGGGACACCGTGCGGATCGTGGCGCTGCGGGCCCGTATCACCGAGGCCGCCTGTGACGGAACGGGCGGCATGACGGCCCTGCTCCTGGGCATCGACGGAGCGACGGAGGCGTGCGCCGATGTCTCCGGCTGCTGGGTCGCCAATGACAACGCACCGACGCAGACGGTCATTTCGGGGAAGCACACGGCGCTGCGGGAGGCGGAGGCGGCCGCTACCGCGCTGGGGGCGGACGACGTCATTCCGCTCGATGTCGCCGGGCCGTTCCACACGCCGTTGATGCACCGGGCCTCAGCGGAGTTCCTGTCCGGTCTGCACCGCATCCCGTTTCGCAGGGCGCAGGCGGTGGTCGTTCACAACGGGCGCGTACATGAGCCCGGTGCCACCGACCCCGGTGCGTGGCGTGAACTCGTCGCAGCCGACCTGACGGCTCCCGTCCGGTGGCGCGACACCCAGCACGCCCTCGCCCGGCTGGGAGCCGACGCCGTCGTCGAAGCGGGCTACGGACGAACCCTCACCGGTCTGGCCAAACGCACCCTGGGACGGGTTCGGCTCTACAACGCGACGGCCCCCGACGCATGTGGCTCCCTGTCCGCGCTCGTAGCCTCCTCCGCCGGCACCCGCCCTACGGCCACCGCCTGATGCCCGGGCAGGACCGTGGTGCCAAAGTCGCACTGGTCACCGGGGGCTCGCGGGGCATCGGCGCCGGAGTCGTCGCGGCGCTTGCCGAGCAGGGGCATCCAGTCGCGATCGCCTACTCCCGGGATGAGACCTCGGCCGCCAAGGTGGCCGCGGAGACGGGCTGTCTGGCGGTGCGTGCCGATGTCACCGAACCCGCCCAGGTCGACGCCTTGTTCCACGACGTCGGCGAGCACTTCGGTGCGGACGTGCAGATCCTGGTCAACTGCGCGGGGTTGCTGGCCGACGCGCTCGTCGGCGAGATGAGCGCCGCCCGATGGCAGGCAGCGCTGGACGTGAATCTCACCGGTCCCTTCCACTGCGCGTCCCGCGCGGCCGCTGGCATGACCGCCGCACGGTGGGGCCGGATCGTCACCATCGGCTCGGCCGCGGGTGTGCTCGGGTCGGCCGGACAGGCCAACTACGCGGCGGCCAAAGCGGGGCTGATCGGCCTGACCAGATCGCTGGCCCGTGAACTGGCCCCGTACACCACCTGCAATCTGGTGGTCCCAGGCCCCGTCGACACCGCGATGATCAACCATCTGAGCGCCAAACGCCGACGCCAACTAGCCGACATGATCCCGTTCAAGAGGTTCGGGACCGTCCCCGAAGTCTCCTCTGTCGCTGCCTTCCTGTGCTCTGAGGAGGCGAGCTTCGTGACGGGTGTCGTGCTGCCGGTGGACGGTGGGATGTCCATGGGCCATTGAGCCCGCACCTTGCTCAACGCCCTGCCCGCTTGTGACCGTGCGGCGTGCGCCGCGATCATCTCCCGAAGGAGCATTCGCCATGAGCGACACCCAGCCCGACCCTCGAATCTCCGATGCCGTCACCGAAGTCGTGATGCGCATTCTGTCGGTGTCCGAAGAGGAGGTGACGCCCGAATCCCGGCTCGGCGACGACCTGGACGCCGATTCGCTCGACCTCTCCGAGATCGCGGCAGCGCTCGTCGCACGGGGATTCGTCGTGGACAAAGCCGATGTGAAGGCCCGGGCCTCGACCGTGGCCGATCTCATCGCGCTCGTGGGCGCACCGTCCGAGCCCGCAGCCTGATGGACGGGCGCAGCAGACGAGCGGTGGCGGTCACCGGGATGGCCACCACCACACCGGCCGGGGCCCGCACCGAAGATCTGTGGATCGACCTCATGGAGGCAAAAGGAACCCTGGCCCGTCCCTTCGGGAATCCGGACGAGGCCCGCGGCCTCCCGGGCTTCGCATGCCGGCTGCCGTCCACCGTCGGCGAGGCCCAACGCACCCTCGGTCTGGGCAAGTTGGGGCGCCGGCTCGACCCGGCCACTCGGCTGGGCGTGCACACCGCGCTCCATGCGCTCGCCGACGCCGGTCTGCCCGGCAGCCTGCTGGGCGCGGGGCGTGCCGTGACCAGCCGGTTCGCGGTGGTCGCGGGAACCTCGTTCGGCGCCTCGACGACAGTGGAGGCGCCGGAGCGGGGAACCTTCTTCGTGCCGATGGCCATGCACAACGCGCTGTCCGCCACGGTCAGTCTGGCCGCCGGTTTCACCGGTCCGTCGCTGGCCGTCAGCGCCGCCTGTGCCACCGGCGCGGTCGCCGTCGGTGAAGCGGTGCGGCTCATCCGCGACGGCATCGCCGACATCGTTATCGCGGGCGGCGCGGAGCTGCTCACCGAGAAGTCGCTGGCCGGGATCGGAGCGAGCGGCGCGCTGTCGGGGCGGCACCATGGACCGCTGCGCTCCGCGCGGCCGTTCGATGAGGGCCGGGACGGCACCGTGGCCTCCGAAGGGGCGGCGTTCGTAGTCCTGGAAAGTCTCGAACACGCCGCTCGCCGAGACGCCCGGGAGTACGGGCTGATCAGCGGCTACGCCACCAACTGCGACGCCCACCATCTGACCAGCCCCAGCCCCGCGGGTGAAGGGGCGGCGGAGTGCATGCGCGCCGCCCTGGTGGATGCGGGCATCGACGCGGCGGACGTGTCCCACGTCAACGCCCACGCGACCTCGACCCCGATCGGAGACGCGGCCGAAGCCCAGGCGATCACAGCGGTCTTCGGCCCACGCCGCGTACCGGTCACCGCCAACAAGGGCGTCACCGGGCACATGATGGCCGCATCGGGTACCTCGGAGGTGGTCACCTCGCTGCTCTCCCTCGCCCATGGGACGGCGCCGCCGACCGCCAATACGGTCACGGTCGACGAGGCCCTGGAGATCGACCTGGTCCTTGGCCGGCCGCGGGCGCTGACGGCCGGTCCGGTGCTGTCCAACTCGTTCGGCTTCGGCGGCCACAACGCCGCCCTGCTCATCAGCCCCACGCCCCGGACACGGGAACGGTCATGACACACCGCCAGCAGTTGTTCGACCACGCGGGCCGCCGCCGGGTCGCCCTCACCGGCATCGGCGTGACCACCCCGGCCGGCTGCGACCTCGGCACGTTCACGGACACGGTCCTGGCGGGCCGTCCGACCGCCGGGCCCATCACCCGGTTCGACCCAGCCGGCCTGCCCACCCAATTCGCCTGCCAGGTCAGCGGATTCCACCCCGACCGGTATCTGTCCGGCAAGGAACTTCGCCGTGCGGACCTGTTCGCCCAGTACGCCGTTTGCGCCGCCCTGGACGCCCACGCCGACGCCGGGGGCCCGGTCGGCGATCCGCTGCGGAGCGGGATCGTCTGCGGCTCCTCCTTCGGAGGCGCCCACTCCTACACCCTCCAGGCGCTCAACTGCCGCGACCACGGCCCCGAAGAGGTGAGCCCGCTCACGACCACCCTGCTGATCCCGAACTCCGCTGCTGCGTTCATCGGGATGAAGCTGGACTGGCACGGCCCCTCCACCACTCTGTCCACCGCCTGCGCCTCCGGGATCGACGCGATCAGCACCGGCGTCGGGCTGATCAGGGAGGGACGCTGCGATCTCGTCCTGGCCGGTGCCACCGACTCCGCAGGGCTCACCAGGCTGATGATGGCCGCCTTCTGCCAGTCCGACGCGCTGTCGACCCGCAACGACGACATGAGCACCGCCTCCCGTCCGTTCTCGGTCGGCCGCGACGGCTACGTCATGGGGGAGGGCGCGGCCTTCCTGGCTCTGGAGCCCCTCGATGCCGCGCTCGCTCGCGGGGCGAGGGTCTACGCCGAGATCGCCGGAACAGCGCAGAGCACCGACAGCCACCACCTCACCGCACCCAATCCAGCCGGGACGTGGGTCACCACCTGCATGGACACCGCGATCGCCGACGCCGGTCTTGCATCCCGCGACATCGGATCGGTCAACGCCCACGGCCCGTCCACCCCGCTCGGCGACGCGATGGAAACCCGCGCCCTGCTCGCCACCTTCAAGGGCTCACCCCCACCCGTCACCAGCTCCAAGAGTGTCTTCGGCCACCTGATGGGTGCGTCGGGCGCCGCTGAGGCCGCCGTCGCCGCCCTCACCGTCTACCGCGGTCTCGTCCCGCCGACCGCCGGCCACGTCGAACTCGCCGCTGACTGCGCGGGGTTGGACGTGGTGACCGGACAGCCACGCGACACCGGAAGCCGGCCGGTCCTGTCCAACTCCTTCGGTCTCGGCGGACAGAACTCCTGCATCATCCTTCGCCCGTCCGGATGGGGGCCGATGCCATGAACGACATCTTCGCGGACCAGGTCGTCCTCGTCACCGGCGGTGGACGCGGCATCGGCCGCCACATCACCAAGGCGTTCGCGGACCAGGGCGCAGCGGTCATCGTCAACTGTTTCCGCGACCCCGATTCCGCCCGGCGCACCGTCAACGAGGTCCTGGACAGCGGCGGTTCTGCGCAACTGCTCCCTGGCAACGTCGCCGACCGGGCCGCTGTCGCCGCCCTGTTCGACGAGATCACCGGAAGGTACGGCCGTCTCGACATCCTGGTCAACAACGCCGCCTCAGGCCGGTTCACCGACGTCGACGCGGTCCATGAACGGCACTGGCTCAGGGCGCTGGCCACCAACGCGGCCGGACCCCTGTGGTGCTCGCAGGCCGCCCGCCCCTTGCTGGAGCGGGCCCGGCAGCCGGCCATCGTGAACGTCTCCTCGTCCGGAGCGGGCACCGTACTACCCGCCTACACCAGCACCGGTGCTTCCAAGGCGGCACTCGAGGCGCTCACCCGATACCTGGCCGTCGAGTACGGACCCGTCGGCATCCGGGTCAACACCGCCTCCGGCGGTCTGATCGAAGGGGACGCCCGCGCCGGTATGCCCGGCAACGACCACCTGGAATCCGCCGCCCGCGCCAGCACTCCACTGCGCCGGATCGGCACCCCCGACGAACTCGCACAGGTGGTCCTGTTCCTCGCGTCACCCGCCGCGAGCTGGATCACCGGACAGGTCCTGCACGCCGACGGTGGCCTCTGCATCACCCACCCCGCGTACGCCTCGATGATGGCGCGCTGAACAGCACACCAGGGGAAGCGACCACCATGACCCAGGACACCACCGCCCACACCCGCCTGACTGTTCCGGCCGCGGACCTCCAACTCCCGGCAGACATCAGCCCCGGCCCCCCTTCTGATCGGGCCTCCCACCCCGACGTACTGCTCACGGGCGCGACCGGCTACCTGGGCGCATACCTGCTACGCGAACTGCAGAACCTCACCACGGGAACGGTCCGCTGCCTGGTCCGCGCCGCCGACGACCGAGAGGCGACCGCACGTCTGGCCGCGCGCTGTGCCGAGATGGGCGCCCCCGCCGAACAGCACGCCGTCGCCGGAGACTTCACCCAGCCGCAGCTCGGCCTCCACGACGACCGCTACCGAGAACTCGCCGACCGGACGGGCATCGTCTACCACTGCGGTGCGTCGGTGAACATGAACGACCCCTACCAACTGGCACGGATCCCCAACGTGCAAGGAACGGCCGAGGTCCTGCGCTTCGCCGCGTATGGGCGGGTCAAGGAAGTGCACCACGTCTCGACCATGGCGGTGTTCATCTCCGCCCGCTCCTGCGGGACCGACCTGATCGACGACGACAGCGCACCCTCACTGTCGTACTCGGGCACGTTCGGATACCCGGCCTCCAAATTCGTGGCCGAGGAACTGGTGCGACAGGCCGCGGTACGCGGCGTTCCCGTCGCCATCTACCGCCCTCCGTTCGTCCTGGGCGACAGCACCACCGGCATGATCACCACGGGCGAGCCGCTCAGCACCCTCATGCGTGTGTGTGTCCAGCTCCGTGCGGCCCCCGAAGACCTGCCGCACGTGCCCGTCTGCGCCGTCGACCACGCCGGCCACGCCATCGCGGCACTCGCCCAGGGCGCCGCACGAACACAGCAGCCGCACGTGTTCAATCTGCACGACCCGGCGCCGTTCCCGCTCAGCGAGGCCGTCCACGCCCTGCGTCGAGCCGGGCACGAGATTACATCCGTACCCATCGACGAATGGCTGGCGCTGCTGGCCGCCAACCGACGTGTTCAGCCCGCCCGTTCGCTGTACGCGATGTTCGACATGCTCCCCTACCTGGTCCAGGCAACCCCCGCACACAAGCTGCCCGCCCTGACGCCCTCACGGGTCACGGACCTGCTCGCCGCACGGGACATCACCGCCCCCGTGATGGACGAGGCATACCTGGCCAGGCTCACCGACTGGATGTTCCCTCCGGAAAGGACCTGACCGTGACGGCCTGGATTCCGAAGCCGCCCCCGCTCACCGCCTCGCAGCCGTCCCCACAGCCGGGAGACGCACAAGATGACGGCCCCGTCCGGCTGGAGCAGCACGGAGCTGTGGCCACCGTGACCCTGAACGACCCCGCTCACTCCAACACCCTCAGCGCGAGCATGGTGACGGGGCTGGCATCCGTGCTGACGGCCCTCTCCACGGACAGCACCATCCGCGCGGTCGTCCTCACCGGGGCGGGACGCTCCTTCTGCCTCGGTGCCCGCATCGACGACCTCGAGCAGTGCGCCCAAGGCCCCCCGGACGAGGTCGCGGCCCGGACCGAGGCACGCCTCGCCGAGCTCGCCACGGTGATCCGGTGCATCCGGTCGCTGCCGTGCCCCGTCATCGCCGCGCTCAACGGACAGGTCGCCGGGGCGGGCCTGGCCCTGGCCCTGGCCTGCGACCATCGCATCGCCACGGAACGCACCACCCTCAACCTCGCCTACAGTCGGCTCGGCGCCTCCACCGACGGCGGCGTCAGCTGGTTCCTGCCCCGCATGATCGGCCACGCCCGCGCACTGGAACTCCTCCTCGGCCACACCGTGCTGCGCGGTTCCCAGGCCCTGCAGTGGGGCCTGGTCACCACCATCGTCCCCCGCGACAGCCTGCTCACCGCCGCACACGAGCACGCCGCGTCCCTCGCCACCCTGGCACCCCACACGGTGCGGGCGGGCAAGACCCTCATCGACGCCAGCCTCACCAGTACCCTCGCGGAGCACATGAGACGCGAACACGAGCTGTTCGCCCACGGCCTGCAGACGGACGACATGTGCCGGGGCCTCGCCGCGCAACGGGAGGGAAGCGAGCCGCACTTCACAGGAGACTGACCCGACGGCGAGGGGGCAATCGCCCCCATGCCCATGTCCATGGCACGACAACCTGACGCGGTTCCTCGAACCTCTGGTGTCGCCCTATGCCCAGTCCTGGCGCGGCGCCGCCGGAGACCCTGAACCGACTGCGGTCGATCCGCCGACGGCTGCCCGAGTCGTACGAGGAACCAGCCTGGATCGGTGTGCGCTGCTCGGTCATCAAGCCGATGATCGCCAGACGCGGCGTGGCCCACGGTTCCGGACTGGGCAAGGTGCGCTGGGTGGTTGGGTGTGCCTTCGCTTGGCTGCACCGGTTCAAACGGCTCCGCACCCGCTACGAGCGACGCGCCGATCTCCATCAGGGCCGTCTCGTTCTAGCCTGCAGCCTCATCTGCCTCTGCCTCTGCCTCTGCCGTTTGCGAACCTCGCCCTGAAACGATCAGTGAATATGTACGTGCAGTTCAGGAGCCTGATCACTGCCAACTGCCGACCGGTTCATGAGCTGACGGGGCGGGCTCGAACCCCGTCATGCGCTTCGTGGCGAAGCCCCAGGCCACCGATCCCGGAGCGCTTCACAGACCCCCCGGGCCTGCCCGACAGGCCGTCTCCGGAGAGATCCCGCCCCCCCCCGCTGCGCCCAGTAGGCCGCGGCTGCATGCCGCGGAGGATGAATTCGCCGAACTCGCCCTGTCCGGACTGGACGTCAGGTAGACGCTGGCGGGTGGCGTCAGCGAGAGTGCCGCCCCTTCGCGCGTGCGGACTCCAGCCCGCCCGGGCATCGGCCGGCAGCTGCGTCTGGAGCGTGTGTCGAGTCGTGATCAACCTGCGGATTCGCCTTCGTGCTCTCAGTCGCGGGGTACTTCGATTTCCGGGGCGGGCGGTGGTGGCTTCCAGCCCGGCAGCGCCGCCTGGACGAGGTCTAGGTGCTTGTCCAGGTAGATCTCACCGCCGGCGTCGGGGAAGTCGACCAGGAGCTCATCGGTGGCCAGGCGCACCACGACTGTTCCGATGGGGTCCTCGGGATGGTCGGTTTCCTCCCGCGGCCGCACCCGGTCGCCCGGGATGAAGCGCCGCGGCCCGTCGGAGTCCTTCAGCCGCTTTGCCGCACACATGAGTTGCCGTCCCTTGTGCTTGCCTGGTCCCTCTTGACCCTTGGCCACGTAGGCGGTCTGGATGCTCTTCTGACCGATGTGCCTTCCGTGGAACGTCCGGTCGGCGTAGTCGGCCCACACGCACATCGTGCGCTTCACCGTGCTCTCCCGGAAGGGGCAGGGCTCCTGCGCCAGGCCGGTCAGGAGTGGAGAGGAACGGCACCGAAGGGGGGCATCGGCTCGGCAGCACGGCACCGGTCAGCGCGGCGCCGGTGAGGTCGCTCCAGCCGAGGTTCGCCCGGGACAGGCATGCGTCGCGCAGCACGGCGCCGCGGGCCGTCGACGGACAGAACAGTGCGCTGGACAGGTCGGCGCCGGAGAGATCGGCTCCCGACCGATCCAGGTACGTGGCGTCCAGCGTGACCTCGGCATCGGCGGTGGCCCACTGGGTCAGGACAGCAGCGGCCTCGGCGTCGGCCGGCGCCACATGCACCTGGCGTGCCGTGGTGTCGCAGGGCGTCGTCCCAGTCACGGCGACAACATTTCAGGATGCCCGTGCACTGGGTACTGGATTCCTGGGCGCTGTGGGCGTCCGGCTGCAGCGATGAACCGAGGAAGGAGGGCAGTGAACGGGACGTGGTGGCCCGTGAGGGGCGCCACAAGGACCGCAAGCGAGCTGTCGACCTCAGCCCGGTGGTCGGGCAGCTGCGGGCCTGGAGAATCGCCCAGCCCGCCGGGGCCTGGACCGCAGGTGTCCCGTGCCGCCAAGCCTTGAGCGTGCGGCCTTGAAGGTTGAGCGCCCATCCAAGTCCAATATGGGACGATTGTTCGCCACGGGCCTTGGCGCCGACAGCCAATCGCCGGCACGACGCGGGGCAGAAAGGTATATGGCTATGGGTGCCGGGGATTTCCTCAACATCGACTTGGGCGGGGGCCAGGCACCTGGCACGACTGCGGGGTGCGCTGGACCCTGCGACTGCTGCGACTACCCACAGGCGGAGCCTCCTGGTCGCAAGCAGCGTGCCCTGCGCGCGGCTCGGTCGGCAGGAATGCTGCTTGGCGCCTTTGCGCTGGTCTTCGTGATCGCTGCCACCGTCGCCGACTGGTGACACAGGCCCAGCGACGGGCAGGAGCCGGCCGCGCGGGCGTCGTAGACACCACAAACCCACCAGCTAGCGGCAGATTCTCACCGTGCCATGGCCTGGTCCATTGCCTCCATCGTGGTGCGCAGCCGGTCAGCCGCAGTGCAGGGGGCCGACGCGTCATTCTTGCCGGCTGCGGTTCCGGACACGTCGGTGCCTGCGCGCTGGGCGAGAACCAGCAGCGTGGCGAGGAACCCTTCGGAGAGGGCCGCGAGGACGGGGTGATGGGTGCGGCGGTAGTGCGCGAGCAAGGCGTGGGCGAACTCGCCCAGGACGTCAGGGGCGATGTCGCACTCGTCGTTCTCCATCGGCCCGATCCCAGAGGGCAGACCCAGCTCCGCCTCGAACACCGCTACCTGCCGAAGGAACAGCCGGGCCACCGTGTTGGACGGGTTCCACAGGGTTTCGTCACCCACACCGAAGTACTGGCTCACCGTGATGCCCGCATGATCGTCATGGCTGCGAGCGTATCCAGCAGGCCCCACCGGCGAATCAGGACCCGAGCAGCCCGCTCCCACTTCACAGCGCGGCCGATGAGTTTTTGTCTCGCGACCGGTCCAAGCCCGTGACACCTCAGGAAAGGGGACCGCCATGCCGGAGCTTCTCGTTGACTTCATCACCTCCCTCGACGGCTATGCATCAGGAGAGGGATGGCCCGGGTTCTGGGGCCTGGAGGGCCCGGAGTACCTCGCGTGGCTCGGCGAGCAGCCCGAGGCCACCTATTTGATGGGAGCAAACACCTACCGCCTGATGTCGGGCTTCGCCGCAGGCGAGGTCCCGAGTGGCCAGGACGAGTTCAGGCCCGAAGAAGAGGCGTCCGTCGACGAGCTCACACAAGCACCCAAGGTGGTGTTCTCCTCCTCCCTCGAGGAGCCACTGAAGTGGGCCAACTCCACGCTCGTCCGCGACGATGCCGTCGAGGCGGTCCGCGCCATGAAGGCGAGTGGCTCGGGCCTCCTGAGCACGATCGGCAGCCTCAGCCTGTGCCGGTCCCTGCTGCGGGCCGGACTCGTCGACCGCTTCCGAGTCGTGATGTTCCCGGTGATCACCGGGGCCACGGGTGAGGAACGCATTTACGACGGCTATCCGGACGTTGCCCTGGAGATGATCGAGCACCGCACTTTCGACGGCCGCATCCAGCTGGTCGAGTACAAGCCCCGCGTGCTCGAGCACCCCCCGCTCGGCGTCCCTGCATGACCTCACCCCGTGCGCCGGTCTGGACGGCCGCCCGGGCCAGGCCGCCCCCGGGCGTGAGCCAAGCAGCGTGAGCGGCCTTCCGCAGCGGAAGGCCGTCCGCGCTGGTACGCCGATGGCATGCCGAACGGACTGCCCCGGCGCCCTGTCACCAAGTGGATGTCGGAGCAGCGGAGTTGTCGTCAGCGTTGTCGAACAGCCGCACCACCAGTGGACGCGCCTGCTCGAGCAAGGCAAGGACAACATCGAGGAAGGCGGCATGCTCGATACTCAAGCCCCCTTGCAGCTGAGCCAAGTGGTCCACGATGTGGGCCAGGGCAGAAAGTGCCTCCTGTTCGCTCATGCGGCGCTCGGACAGACCCGACTTGAGAGATGCCAGCTCCGGCAGAACAGGCGCCGTCTGGTTGCACGACCGGTGCTCCCGCAGATACTTGGCCACCCGGTCGAGCTTGGACAGCACGTCATTGACCAGGCGGTTGTCACCGGAATCGACGTACACGGCGTAGTCGTTGCCCCCCACATTCACGAGCCGGACCGTGACGGCGGGGGCCGCGAAGTGCAGTTCGGGACGCCAGTCCTGGTGAGGCGGCTGGCTGCCCTGCTCCGGGCTGCCGCTCTGCGCGAGGAGCGCCGCGTGCCCGTCCTCGAGGTGAAGGTTCTGCTCCACGGTGGCCAGCACCGCGTCGTCGGCCGTGTCGAGCAGCGCGTCGAGCAGCGCGTCGAGCGCCGCGTCGCTGTCGAAGTCGTTCATCACTGTCCACCTCCATCAACGGGGCTGAGCAGGAGTGTCTTGAGCCGGGCGCGGGCCCGGCAGAGGTTTTGCCGCACGGCCTCCTCCGTGCTGCCGAGCGGGCAGGCTCGCGATGGCCGCGTACACGCCCGCCTCGGTCTCCTTGAACTCCACAGCGCTCAGCGGACACACCCCGCCTGGAAGATCGGGGAACTCCTGGAGCAGGTCCTCCCCGCGCGGCGGCAGCCGCAGGAACGTGCGAAAGGCCACCGTGCGCAGCCAGGCCCCGGGGAAGTCGATGCCCTCCCACTGCGGCAGCGCCTCGGCGAAGGCCGTGCGCAAGGCTGCGGCCGAGCAGTCGGATGGCTTGCCCGACGACCATGACCGTCAGTCCAGGGCGCCGGATGCCCCGTCAATGGGGCCGTCGCTCATCCGGGATGTGGCCGACCAGTCGGATGCCGATGACTCGGCCTGACTCAGGGGCTGCGCCGTGAGGCCGAAGAGGAGCTGAACCGCTCTTCGGCCTCACTGCCACGTTTCGACGACTTCGCTCGCAAGGCTCGTCCCATTCTGCTGACGGTTGCGCGCGGCTACGTTGACGATCATGCTGCGGACGACGTCGCGCAGAACGCCCTGTGGTCGATCTATAAGAGTTGGGATCGCGTCGCCCTGATGTCCTCTCCGGTGGCCTACGCGAAGGCCGCCGTGCGGCACCGCGCGATCGACTACTTGCGGCGACACCGCGACATTCCCACTGCTGACGAACTCCTGGTTCCGCTTGCCGAGCAGCGAGATGCGGAACAGCTGAACAGCGACTACGAGCTTCGCGAGATCCTGCGCCGCGCAGTTCAGCGTCTACCGTCACGCTCGGCGCAAGTCATCTGGTTGAGCCTTCGCGGCATGCTCATTCAGGAGATCGCTGACGATCTCGGCATCACGCCGAGCACGGTCAGGGTTCTGCTGCACCGCGCTCGCGTGCAACTCAAGAAGGAGATCGGCGGCTGACCCGTGTTTGCCGGACAGCCGCTGTTCCATCTCAGCGACGGGTGAGCAGTCTCACGGAAACCTGGGCACCGGCTGTGGCAGGGGCCGGTGTGGGTCAGGGGGTCACGGCGAGCAGGGCTCCGCTACTTGGAGTGGCAGGCAACTGCCAGATCCTCAAACACGCCGGCAACCTTCGCCAGGTTGGGGTTGCTCTGGGCTTCGGCGAGTTCGGGGTTCTCGTCGATCTTCTTCTGGAGCTCGGCCCGGCGTTCATGGATCTTGGGCTGGCGTTGGTCGAGCGGGGTGTCGAGGATGTCGCGCAGCTCGGTCTTCTGGTCCATGTTCATCGCGGCGAAGAGCACGGCGGCGTCAGGGTTGTCCTGGGCGGCACGGTCGATCTGCTCGTACGAGCAGTCCGTCTTCAGGAGCGGCTCAACGGGGTCGATGGCGTCCGCTGCCGCGTTCACAGCGCCCAAGAGCCCGATGCCCGCTGCGACTCCGCTGACCGTCACGGTGCGGATCGTGCGGCGCATGGTGTTGAAGTTCTTCACGCTTTAGTCCTCAAGGTCGTAAGCAGTCACAGGCCGCAGCAGCGCCCGAAGCGACTGTCTGCGCAAGAAGTACGAGCCAAGAGGCCGTGAGTCACCCTGGCTCGTCCAAACGCACCAACCACCGCCGCGCCGATGTTGGACGACTCTCTGCGTGAGCACGAAGGTGGGGGTTCGCGACACTCGCGGTGGACATGAGTGTTGATCTTGGCGGGCAGTCTGATCTTGCTTCGCGCACGACGACGCGGTGTGCGCGAGGTGGAGGTGCGGAGTGCTCATCGTCGACGCCGATGTCGTACGCGTGGAACGCCAGCTGCGGGCGGGCGAGTTGGGCTGCTCGTTGTGCGGGGCGTCTCTGGCGCCGTGGGGGCATGGTCGGCCTTTGGTGAGACGAGCTGTGATCCGTCAGGCTTCGGTGAGAGTTGCTCAAGGTTCAGTGCGACAGGACAGGTCACGGCGTCAGACATGCAGGGCAGCTCCGCGCGCCACATTCGAATGCATGAACGATATAGCGGATGCGGTGGAGGTGCCACTCACCGGCCGACCCCGGGATTCCAAGATCAAACTGCTGCTCTCCTGTCCCGGCTGCGACGGGCGCATGGCGCAGGCTCCGGCTGACGACGGGTGCCTGGTCTGCCGAGCCACCGGAGGTCGGCGGCACCAGCGTGTCTCCCCGCTCGGTGGCGCGTGGCCGGGCCGGGGGCAATACGGCAGGCCGATCAGTTCCCAGCCGTGCCGTTCGGACTCGCATGTCACCTCGCCTCAGTCGCGCAGCAGGGCGGTGAAGTTGTCGAAGTCGTCCATCCAGCTCCAGCTCCAGCGGCCGGCGGCGTGTGCGGTGAACGGCTCGCGGAGTTCCTCCAGGTGAGGTTCGGCGCGCTGCCAGGCGTGAGCCCGGGCGGCGGTCTGCTCGGGGGTGCACAGCACCAGCAGGGAGACCAAGCCCCGCCCGTTCCAGCGGGGCAGGAGCTCTGATTCCGCGCCGAGTTCATCGGCGTCGGGGCCAGCCAGATCAGGCCGTCGAGGAATGCATCGAAGAGTGCGCGCGGGGCGAGCGCGGTGGACGCGCGGGCGTTGCCCCAGGTTTCATCCGCCCCAAAGTGCGGCTTTGTAGGAGCCATGGCCGGTGCAGAACTCGTACTCGGCGCACCAGCATGTTCCCGGCCGGGTGGGTCACACCACCCCTCGGGTGAAGTCGCCCTGCTCGTCGTCGGGAAACTCCAGTGCCGCCAGGCGTCTCTCGCGGTCCAGCGGCGGGATGTCCTGGAGGTGCGCCCGCTCGACGACCAAGAACATCATGTCCAGTCCCATCTGGGCAGGTTACGAGCGGTCGGCCGAACCGGCGCGTGAATAGTCCGGGCGGCGGGTGCGCTCCGGTGCCGGGCCTGTCAGTGGCCGCTCCAGTCGTCAGTGTTCCAGTAGCCGTCGTGCCGGATGCAACCGCCGTCGCTTCCGTCGAGACCGCTTGAAGACGCAATGGGAGCAGCCCTTCTGGGCCCGACTGACGGTTCGGCAGGCGGCTGAGGTCGTCCGAACGTGTGTCGGGCATGATTTCTGCTGTGCATGAGGACGAGAAGGTGCGCGGGAGCGCGCCGTACGCGCTGACCGCGACGGAGCACGGCCATATCTGGGGCGTCTGTGCGGAGGTGGAGGGGCTGTTCGGAGAATTCCAGCGCGGGACGTATGAGTTGTTCGGCTGGGTTCCGGAGGGATCCGGCGTGCCCGCTTGGGCCGGCAGCAGGGTGTGGTTGGTGCCGGAGAACGAGGCATTCGATGCCTGGCTGCTGGAGGACGCGGAGAGTTTGGGGAAGCCCTCCGGGACGGACAGTCTGGTGCTCACCGGTCTGGACGACTACGAAGGTCCGCCCGAGGGGTACAGGGGGCGCGTTCGCGTGCACGACGGGCATCGCTGGCTGGGCTCCTGCCAGGAGTTCACCCGCATCCTGGCGCCCGAGCAGATACCTGCACCAATTGTCCTGCGAGGGCTCGCGCAGAGCGATCAGCTCAGGGCGGCCCTGACGAAGGGCACCCGGCGGGCCCTGGATCTGGAGGAGGCGGCGCTGGAGATACGAGACGGCCGAGGAGAGGTGCTCACCGATCGGCTGCTGTGGGCCACGATCAGCGCCTGGCGCCCATCCTCCTGCGGGGCGGACCTGATCGACCTGGAGCTCGACGGAGGCCGCTTCACACCGGTCCCCGAATACGCCCGGTCGATTTGGGAGCGGTGGCTTGCGGGACCACCGGCCGGCGTGAATACCTGGGCCGACCTCGACACCCGTCGCCGCGGGGCCTGGCATGACCTTGTACGCGAGCGGGCCTGCCGACGATCCCACCGTGACCGGCCAGCCGGTCACGCCTACGAACTCGACGGCCTACACATCACCGACGAACCAGCTCTCTACCTGGCGCTCGGCGAGGCGGTCAACGGACCCGGCGGCTACTTCGGCGGCTGCCTCGCCGCCCTCGACGATTGCCTGCGCGGCACCTTCGGCTACACCGCCCCCGCCACCTTGCTCTGGCGAGACGCCGCTACCGCGCGCGAGCACCTGTCCCACGCCCTGACACCGGATGGCCAGCCCTACGACCTGTTCACCGCAGTTCTTGAAACCCTGGCCGAGGGCGGCATGGACGTCACCTTGGCCTGAGCCGCTGTCCGATCGGCGCCTTCGGCGACAGTCGCATCGGGTTCGGTCCTGGAGCAGGGCTCTGTCAGACCCGTGTGCGAGCGTGGGGACATTGCCGCAGGGGCCGGAGTCGAGGGGGCATCGTGACCGTGCAGGGTGACGGCTGGGCCGGTATGGGCTGGAACTGGAAAGACCATGACGACATCCGCCGACGTCTCGACCAAGGTGCTGATCCAGAGGCGTGGGCCGGGGGTCGGCCGTTGCACCGGGCGGCGGCGTCCGGATCCCCGGAGGCCGTTGCGGAGCTGGCCCGCAGGGTTGCCGACGTGGACGCGCTGCACGACGGAGTGACGGCACTGTGGGAGGCCGTCCTGGCCCGGAAACCCGACAACGCCCGGGTCCTCGCCGCGGCCGGGGCCGATCCCTGGCGGCAGTTGATGGGCGGCTGGTCGCCGGGGCGGTTGAGCCTGGCCGGGCCGACGCCGGACGTGTTCGACGTGCCCGCCGGTGAACTCCTGACCGACGGTGAGGAAGCGGCGGCCGAGGAGGCCAGGCGCCTGACTGCGGCGCTGGGCAGCTTCCACTACGAAGGCACCGGTCTGGCCTGCGTAGCGGACATCGACGCGCGCGAAGCAGTGCGCCGCCTGGAGGCAACGCAGGCGCCGGACGAGCTCATCGCCGAAATGCTGGACGGCTTGAACGCCTACCGCATGGACGAGAGCCTGCAGATCGTCGGCGTCACATCCGTGCCCGGCGGCTGCGTCCTCACCCAGCCCTGGGGCTACGCACCCCAGATGCCGGGCGTGCAGAGTCGGCTGTCCGCCGGAACCCTCTGCTACGGCCTCTACGCCAACGCCAAGAGCGGCAACCAGGGCAGCATCGCCCGCGACGGCGCCATCGAGGGCTGGGACCTGCACCCCGGCGGCCCACCGGACGAGGACGACACCCCCGAAGAGGTCCTGGCCTCTTACCTCTACCAGTGCGACGCGGTGGCCTACGCTTGCGCCTTCGCCGGACTCCGCCTCACGGACGCCCGCGCGATCGTCGGGCCCTTCGATCTGTGGATCCAGCTGCCGCATCGCGACTACTGGGCCCACTGACTGCCCCCCGTGCGGCGGCCTCGTCCGCAAGCCCCCGAGATGAGCGTGAGCTGGACCGAGCAGGGACCGCTCTGCTCTTTGCTCCGGACCCGCATGCCGGAACGCTGGTGGTATGCCGGACGAGGGTTGCCTCCGCGATCGTCCGCCACTCCGCACGAGAGACCGACGCCGCTTGAGCCTCCCGGCCTGGCCGGCGTCGGGGGTGTAGTCAGCTGAAGAAGTCCTCGGCGTCCGGAGCAGACACGCGCATCAGGAAGCGTTCGAACATGTCGGTCTGGTCGTGGCCCAGGAAGTAGGCGCCGGACCAGTGCAGTTGGAAGAACCGGCCTGCCTCGTCGATGAGGTTCAGGCCATCCTCGATGGGGTCATAGCCGACCGGGAACAGCCGGGTGCCCAGGTGTCCGGCCAGCTCGGCGATGGCCGTGGCGTCGCCTTCGTAACCGAGCGTCGGCTCCATCACCATGACCGTGCGCGTCGCCTGGGGGTGCACCAGCCGCAGGCCACCGAAGCTGCGCAGCACATCCACCGCGGGCTCAACCGGTTGCAGCGGCGTGCCCTGACGCCGGAAGTGCGCCACCACGATGTCGACGAACTCATCAGCCTCCGCGCCGATATCCCGTCCCGGAAACCAGCCGCTGTCACACAGCCAGTCCCGCACCCCAGACGGCAGCTCGTCGATGGCCATGAGGCAGGCGTCTCCTTCGCGTGATCGCGGCACCCAGTCTCCTCCCGGGCCGTCGGCGGACCGAGGGGGTGCCGGGCGTTCACGTCTCCTCGTCGGGACAGCTCGTCAGCGCCATCCATTGGCTGGCGTCGCCGTCGCATTCGGCGAGTTCGACGCGAGCGCCATCGATGCCGTTGCTCTCACCGATCCACCGCACGTACTTGCCCTCGGCGGTCTTCTCGCCCTTCCACCACCTGGTCTGCATCCGGCGACCCCTGGGGCGATGGTGACCGGTACTCCTTCTGATCGGCTACGACGGTAGCCTCCGCGCCCCGCAAGGAAGGGCCGCACCGTGCCGTACGCGCGCACTGGCACCGCCGATGGGCTGCGTATGTGAGGACGGGCTGTGAGTGCTGTCAGTGGCTGCTGGAATGCTGTCGTCGTCCGGGAGAGCGATACCAGGAGCCGTGCATGGGAACGTGGGGAAGGGCCCGTTCGACAGCGACCTTGCCGCAGACTTCGTCGATGAACTTGAGGGCCTGCCTCCTCACAAGGTCATCCAAGTGATCGAGCGGGAACTCCAGCGAGTCACGGGCGCTGAGACTCACGTGGATGGCGCAGACGGCGTCGAAGCAGTAGCCGCTGCGGCTCTCGTCGCCAGCTCTATCCCGGACAGCCGGATTGTGATCGATCCTGACGACGGGCCCCAAGAACCGCTGCCGGAGCTTCCGTTGTCACTCCGCAGGTCGGCCGTGCCAGCTCTGCATCGCGTGCTCCCAGACGGATCGGAAATCGCAACGGGCTGAGCCCTTCCAGCGGTCTGTCGCTACCGTGACGGTCCGGTCTCGATGCCGCATCCCCCCGTGTGCGGCATCGAGACCGCGTGTCATGGTGCCGCCCGGCGGTGTCTCGGATGGTCCGGGCGGCCCGCTCTCCACGATGCCGCCTGGCTGCCCGCGCGCACGGCGAGCGCGGCCAACAGGGCGGGTCACACCGGTCAGACCCACCGGGTCGGTTCCGCAGGGTGGGCGACGCTGGCCGGGCTCGTCTCGGGTGTGTGCGCAGGACCGAGGTCCGGTCGGAGTTGCTCATGTCCCCACTGGAAAGCGCCAGTTGGGGCGGAGGGGACTTTCGGCGACACTGCGGCCATGAGGATGTCTGAGAGCTACGCGACCACGGTGGCGGCTGTCGCGCCCGTGATCATTCTTGTTGCTGCTGTCGAGCTCACTACGCACCGGGCCCGGCTTCGAGAGGTATACGTGCGAGCGGCCCGAAGCCGCGAGATCGTAGATGCCCTCTACGCCGATGGCGCCACCCCGACGCGGCAGCAGATCGAGCAGACGGAGTGCGAGTTGCGGGCACTGCGGAGGGGAGAATGGCGGCAGTACGCCGTGATCGCCTACCTGTTGGCATCCAACCTGCTGGCTGGCCTGCTCTGTCTGGCGGAGTTCTATGCGCTCGGCTGGCTGGCGCTGGAGGACCCCGGCCCTCAGCCTGGCGCGGCTCTGTTCTGCCTTCTGGCATTGCTGGTCGGGTTCATATGGGTGAGTGCGACACCCCTTCTTTGGGCGCTGGGCTCCGTCGTGCCTCTTGCTCTGCCTGCCATGCGGCCGAACCCCACCATGGCGCGGTACAGGCAGGCGGTCTTCGATCTCGACCCGGATGCAGAGGGAAGCAGGAGCCGACGGTACCTGAGGCGCCTCTTCGTACCCAGAGGTTGACCACGGTCGCTACACAAGGAAGGCCCACACGGAGGCGGGCCTGCAGATGACCACCGGCGCGCAGTCCCTCGCCCAGCGCATGTGGCCCGACTCGCCGCCATCAGCAGAACTCGCGCGAACCATCAACTGTGCAGCACCAGCAGTGGCTTGACCTGTCAACAGGCTCCCGGGGGTCCCAACCGAGCTGATCGTCGAGCGGACTGCGTCGCCTTGAGGTGAGTTTCGGGCCGACCCGAAACTCGGTGACAGGTATGTGCGGCTTCTCGAGGATGAGCGGTGCGCATGAGCAGGGTGCGCACGGGGGAGTGCCGCCTCCGATCAAGCGGCACAGACGGGGAGAAGACATGCGTACAGCACGGCTCATCGCGGCGTCCGCCGCCACCCTCGCTCTTACCGCTGGCGCGGTTGGCGCGGCGCACGCTGCCGAAGCGCCCGCGAGCGGCGACTCCCGGAGCACACTCGCGGGTGGCACCAAGGACGAGAAGCAGTGGCATATCACCGGCGCCGACGGTGCGGACTACGGGTTCGTCGAATGGGACGACTACAAGGGCAGCGACGACCGGGACAACTTCCGGGTCAGGGACTCGCATCCGAACTGGACGTCCATTCAGTTGCGGGTGTACTGGAAGGGCCACACCTACAAGAAGCACGCCTACAGCGGCGCGACCAAGACGCTGGGCATTGGTGATGTGAAGAAGGGGCAGAAGGTCAAGTTCCGCGCGTGTGGCTACAACGACGGCCACAAGATCGGCTGCTCGGCGAAGGCAACGGTCACGGAGTAGCTTCGTCCGCTCCCACGGCGTCGGGGGGCGCCTCGCCCCCGACGCCGTGGCGGGCGAGAACCGCCGTGGACTCAGCGGGTGCCGAGCGCCTGAGAGTCTGAGAGCCTTCTGAATCCCCTGAGCGGAAGTACGCCGAGATAAGGAAGCACGCCGGCTTCGCGACACACCTCGAGGGCGGCGTACGCGCGGATGCGGTGGGGTTGGGGGAGACCTGGACGACGTCGGTCCGTCGTTTGATCTCCCGGTTCAGCCGCTCGAGCGGATTGGTCGACCAGATCTTCTTCCCATGGGGCGAGGGGAAGTCCGCGAAGGCTGTGATGTCCCCGGCCGCCTCCAGCAGCATCGCCTTGACCTGCGGGAACTGTCGTCCGAGCATGTCGGCCACGACATTCAGCCGGGTGCGGACGGCCTCGGCGGTCGTCTGCGCGAAGATCGTGCGAATGGTCGCCGCGACCATTTCCGCTGACCCCTTTTCGATGACCGAGAAGAAGACGTCGCGGACGAAGTGAATCCGGCACCGCTGCCAGGCCGGGCCGAGGAACACGGTGCGGATCGCGGCCACCAGTCCGCTGTGGCTGTCGGAGATCACCAGCTGGACGTGCTCCAGACCACGAGTCCGCAGACTGCGCAGGAACTTCGTCCAGAACGGCTTCGACGCCCAGGCTTTGACCAGGTCATCCACCGACCGGGTGGAGACGCCGTGGATGTATGCCTCCATCACCACCGCGAACAGGGACCGGTCGATACGGCGCCTTCGCTCGAGCAGCGAGGGGAAGAACGACCCGGTCCGCACTTTGGGGATCTTCAGGTCGAGGTCGCCGGCCTGCGTGGCCACGCAGCCGTTCGCGGTGCCCGATGCGCCAGGGCATGCGCCCGTTTGAGTGCTCTCGCGGGGCGGCACCGATCGCCTCAGTAGCCTCCGCCTCGATGAGCTCCAGCAGAATGCGCTCGCACAGCACCCTGATTGATTCGACTCCATCGGCCGTACGTAGTGACTCCAGCAGCCGCATCAGGTCAGACTTGGACAAGGCCATCGTGTGCTCCTCCGGGTTGAACGGGCCGTTCACCAGGGAGATTTACGCGATGGCCTGCCTCTGTTCAGGGAGCGGACACCGTCAGCAGGTGCACGCCCCGAGCCGATACCCGCGCTTTCCGGAGCCCTGCCCGCCTACACCACTCGGTGGGACACCATCACATTGTTGGGCGCGGACATGGAAGTCCCAGTACTCCGAAAAGTCTCCGTTACTGGTGACTGCGCGGAGGACGAGGAGAGCCTCGGCGCCGGGGCGCTTCATCTGCTGCCGGTAACGTCCACGTGCTGCCGGTAATGTCCAAGCGGTCGGCGATCAGGTGGCGGGCTGCTCCCTCGATGACGCCGCTGGCGATCGGCCAGCCGACGGTGAGAGCCCGGTCGTAGTGGACGAAGTCGGCGTTGTCGTCGAGGTATCGCCGCCCCAAGAACCCGAGCCCTGGACACGGCGATCCGGCAATCCGAGGCGATCAGCAACGACCCATTTCAGCAAGCCTCACTCAGGAGAGCCCCACCCATGTCATTTGGGGGCAGCTCCTCCGGAGGGACCTGAGCCGGCCGGAGGAGGCTGTCGGTCAGCACGGAGCAGTCCGGCAAGGTGTTGCCTCGCCTCTGCAGGGTGGAGTCCCAGTGGGTTGAGATCATCTACCGTCGCCCAGCACAGTTCGAATCGGTTGTCCGGTGCGTTCGCCTCGGCCTCCGGGCCGGACAACCGCGCACGTCCCTCAACATCTGCCATCAGGAAGTACGTGGCCGGGCGGTCGTTGTGCAGCCCCGTCCACAGGACGCGCTCCACCCGGGCGATCAGCGTCGTCTCCTCACGCAGTTCCCGCACGGCGGCCTCCGCCAGGGTCTCGTCCGGCTCGACGTGGCCGCCGGGCAGCACTGCGTAATCGTGGCCTGGACATTCAGTCATGCTCCACCCGACAGCGGCACACACGGTGCACTGTGCGGCTGTTCGATGACGCCGGAAGCGTTTCATCAGGAGAACTCGTGGTCCGTCCAGGACAACAGTCACCGCGCGGGGAATCGCCATTCCCGCATCCTTGCAGCGTTCCAGGGCAGTTGAGGCGGGGACTGTTGTCCGGCGGCGACTTCCGCTTCCTACGGCAGGGGCACCCCTGCCCGGCCGGACGCCCGGCCAAATCCTCGCTCCGGCCACGCAGTTCCATGATCCGTTCCCGTGCGTGAGCCCTCTGGCCGTTCCGACCCCTCCAGCCAGGACACCATGCGCTGCCCTCAGGAACCCGAGTTCTGGACACGGCGATTCGGCAAACCGTCACGGTCAACAACGACCCGGCTCGAAGGGGATCACGGGAGAAGAGCCACACCCAACTCTCTCGGCGGTCACGCGGACCGCTGTCACCGCAATGCCGCTGCCGCTGCGACGGTGGCCGACGGGCGAGCAGGCCGGCGTAGCCCTGCGATCGTGTGGTGACGGTCTCCAGTCACTGCGCGGACGGGTTGAGGACCACGCGGTGCCCTTCGCCCGGCTCACCAGGTGACCGGAATACGTTCGGGCATGATGGCCATGCGGTTGGGGACCCACGGCACCTGGTCGGCGGGTACCGCCAACCGCACCCCGGGCAGCATCTCCAGCAGCGTGTGGAAGGCGGTCTCGGACTGGCGTCGCACCAAGTGTGCCCCCGGGCAGTGGTGGCGTCCGTACCCGAAGCGCAGATGGGGGTTGGGGGAGCGGGACGGGTCGAAGGAGTCGGGCTCGGTGAAGGCGTCGGGGTCGTAGTTGACCGCGTCGAGGGAGAGCAGTACCAGGTCACCCTGCTTCACCTCCGTGCCACCGAGAGTGGTGTCCTGGGTGACGAAGCGAGGGATGGCGTTGCCCAGCACGACGCCGACGCGCAGCAACTCCTCGACGCAGCGTGCCATCCGCTCCGGGTGAGCGCGCACCTCCTCCACCACCTGGGGGCGCTGGAGGAGGTGGACGGCCGCAACGCCCAGGAAGCCGGCGAAGTCCTCATACCCGGAGATGAAGAGAACGACCGCGACGTTGGACAACTGCCGGTCGGTCAGACCGTGCCTGCGGTGGTCCGGGCCCGCACCGCTCTGCGAGGCGTGGCCCCGGTGCGCGTTGAGGTCGGCGAGGCGGTCCAGCAGGCCGCGTGGCTGCCGCGGCCGGGCGGCGAGGTAGTCCTCGATGTAGCGGCGGATCTCCTCCCAGTTGCGGGCGAGTTCCTCGTCGTCGTACGTCCTCATGGTGAGGTCGATGTCGGCGTGTGCGGCGAGCCACTGGTGGTCCTCGAAGGGCAGCCCCAGCAGCCGGCACATGCACTGGGCGGCGACCCACTCGGCGAAGTGCCGCTGCAGGTCGCCCGGCCCGCCTTCGGCGACCATGGCTTTCAGCCCCTCGCGGGTGATCTGGGCCACCCAGTCGGCCGGGAGCTCGGGCTGGTCCCGGCCGAGTGCCTTCAGGACCTCGTCACGCAGCCCGGCGCGCTGCAAGTAGCCCATGGTGTCCAGCAGTTCGGGCGCCAGGATGGGGGCGTCCTGGGACGGGCTGTCCGACTCGGCCAGCACGGAGCGGGCGAACGGCCGCTCGCGCAGCACACGCCGGGCGAGCTCGTACTGGGTGACCAGCCATGCCTCGCCGCCGGAGTTGGTGGAGACCTTGGCGACGGGGCAGCGGGCCTGCAGGTGACGCAGTTCGGGTGCGAGCCGGTCGCCGCGGTCGCTGAAGGGGTAGTGCGGCAGGACCTTGTCAGGTGCTGACGGTTCAGGTGCGGACAACTCAAGTCCCTTCTCAAGACTCTCGCCCGGTGGACGGTGGACGGTGGACGGGGGATGCTCGTGCGGCCTGCCCCCGGTCACCAGCGGACCGGCAGGCGCGCCGGGGCGCGCAGTGGCGTGGACTCGTCCCAGGGCAGGGTCTCGGGCGGTTCGGCGAGCTCGATGCCGGGCAGCTTCTCCAGCAATACCCGTATGACGATGCCGAGTTGGAGTCGGGTCAGATGGGCGCCGGTGCAGGCGTGCGGCCCGTGCCCGAAGGCTGTGTGGGCGTTGGGGGAGCGGGTGAGGTCGAGACGGTCGGGGTCGGTGAAGGCCGCCGGGTCGCGGTTGGCGGAGGCGATCACCGGCAGGACGGCGTCTCCGGCGCGGATCCGCTGCCCGTGCAGGGTGAAGTCCTCCTGGGCGACGAGGATGTTGATGGCGTTCATCAGTGGGACATGGCGCAGCAGCTCCTCCACGGCCGCCTCGGTCCGCTCGGGTGCGTCCCGCAGGGCCCGCAACTGCTCGGGGTGGGTGAGCAGGGTCAGCAGGGCGTTGGCGGTGTGCTGGATATTGGTCTTGTAGCCGGCCATGAGCATGGTGACGACAAAGCTGATCACGTCGTCACGGGTGACACCGCTGCCGGGGCTCCGGCTCTCGGCGAGCAGCAGCCGGATGTAGTCGCCCCGCTCGCCTTCCTCCGCCGGTTCCTCCTTCTCCTTGCGGCCGATCAGCTCGGTCGCGTAGCTCTGGAGCGCGTACAGCGCGGCGAGCACATCCTCCATGGGCAGTCCGGCGGCGCTGAGGAGGGTGAGGGTGTGGGGCAGGTAGAGGTCGCGGTCCTCGTAGGGGAGTCCCACCGTCGCGCACAGCACCCGCAGTGGCAGCGGATCGACGTAGGCGGGGATGAGGTCGGCGGTGCTGTCCTCGGCTCCGGCGGCCATGGTGTCGATCAGTTCCTCCGCCATGGCCCGGATGCGCGGGGCCATGAACCCCAGCCGCTTGCGGCCGAAGAGCGGCAGTACCGCGCGTCGGACCCGCTCATGGTGCGCGCCCGTCATCTCCAGGAAGGTGGGCAGACACGGCGGCGGGGCGTCGGCTCCTTGGCGCGGCGGCCAGGCGGACAGCAGGGGCCGGATCAGCCGGGGGTCGGCCAGCGCGGCGCGCGTGTCGGTGTAGCGGCTGAGCAGCCAGCCCGTCTCGCCGTTGTCCAACTGGGCCTTGACGACGGGGTGTTCGGCCCGCAGGGCGGCGTAGGCGCAGGGCGGTCCGGCGGTGCCGGGATCGGGCACCGGGACCGGAATGATCGGCTCGGAGGCGCTCATCACCGGCGCACCCCTTCCGTCCCCACCTCGGCGGCCGATGCCGGTCGTGCGATGTAGCCGGAGGTGAAGAAGTACTCCAGGTAGCAGTCGAGCAGCTCCGCGTCCACCGGTGGGCAGTCCAACCCGCTCCCCTCGAGGGCCCGTTCGGCGTTGTCCCGGCCCAGCTCGGGGAATGTGCCCGCCACGTACATCTCCTTGACGGAGATGTCGGTCTTGTTGCCGCGGTCCACGCACAGCGACACGAACGGCGCGGTGGGACTGGTCGGGTTCGCGCTGACGTGGCGCACCAGCTCGCCCACCCACTCGCCGTACGGGAGGGTCCGCAGCTCGAGGCCCGCGGCCCGCATCCGGTCCAGTACGTCGGACAAGGTGGCCGGGCGGGGGTTGGTGACGTGGTAGACCTGCGCCTTCGCGTCTTCATGGGTGGCGATGTGCACCACGGCCGCGGCCAGGTGATCGACGGGCACGAAGTCCATCGGCAGCGCCATCTCAGGTGCCACCCCCGTCTCGGCGATCGTCTTGAACAGCGAGCAGATGGCTGTCTCGGTGTTGCAGATGCCGTGCTCCAGGTCGCCGGTGACCTCGTAGGGCCGGTGGATCGAGATCGGCAGGCCCTGGTCGGCGGCCCGATGCAGCAGCCTTTCGGCCACCCACTTGCTCTCCGCATAGCCCATCGTCAGCCGGTCCGCGTGCGCCAGCGGCAGATCCTCGGCCACCTCGCGTACCCCGGCCGTACCGAACCCGGCGACCACGGCGATGGTGGATATGAAATGCACAGGGACGCGTCGGGGCGCCGCGATACGGACGACCTCACGGGTACCGTCCACATTTGCGCGCCGCAGGGACTGGTAGGGGTAGAGGAAGTTCACGTGGGCGCCGTTGTGCAGCACCAGGTCCAGGCGGGCGGCCAGCTCGGCGGCGTGCTCCGCGGGCAGACCGAGACCGGGCTCGGTCAGATCGCCGGGGAAGCACTCCACGCGCTGCCACGCAGTGGGTTCCGGGCGCAGGCCGTAGCGGCTCAGAGCGGCCCGCACTCGCTGCTCGGCATGGGCGCGGCCGGTGGCCCGAACGGGGCAGTGGATCCTCGCGGAGGTGGTGCGCAACAGGCGGTCCAGCAAGAACGCGCCGACGAAACCGGAAGCTCCGGTCAGCAGCACCTGTGACGGGTCCTGCGAGCAGGGGGGCGGCCCCTGGACGGCCGGGAGGTCAAAGCCGAGTTCGCTCTCGCGTTCCCAGTCGACGACCGTCTCGCAGGGCGCCGCACCTGCGCTCGTGCTGCGCAGTTCACGTACGGCAGTGGCGAAGCCCTCAAGGGTGGGCGTCGCCAGCAGCGCCCGGATCAGGGAGGAGCCCAGCGAGGGATCGAGGCCGACCACCGCGACGGTTCGGGTGACGGTCTCCGAGGCGAGCAGGGAGTCCCCGCCGAGCAGGAAGAAGTCGTCGTCGGGCAGGGGACGTACGCGCAGCACCTGATGCCAGATCTCGGCGAGGGCGGTGCGCAGTCCTGCCACGTGGGAGGCGACGGAGGGGGCCGCGTCCTTGGCGGTCAGGGCCGCGGCGGCGCTGCGCCCGCCCGTCGGCAGACGCCTTCGGTCCACCTTGCCACCGCTGGTGACGGGGAAGCTGTCCATGGCGGTCAGCGTGGGGACGGCCTGGGCGGGCAGCCACTGAGCGCAGTAGGCCCGCAGGGCGTCCAGGTGGAGTTCGTGCCCGGCCTCGGCAGGGGTGACGTACGCGGTCAGCCTTCCGGAGCCGGCCTCCACGACCGCCTCGCCGACCGCGGGGTGCGTCCGCAACCGAGCCTCGACCTCGTCGAGTTCGATCCGTACGCCGCGCAGCTTGACCTGGCGGTCCAGTCGGCCATGGAACTCCAGCAGCCCCTCGGCGCCGCACACCACCCGGTCGCCGGTGCGGTACAGCAGACCGTGGGGCTCGACGGCGGGCAGGTGGACGAACCGCTCGGAGGTCAGCCCCTGGTCCCCCAGATATCCCAGTGCCAGGCCGTCCCCGCCGACATACAGCTCGCCCCGCTCGCCCGGGTTCGCCGGGGAGTTGTCGGGACGCAGGACATGGCAGGTGGAGGCGCCGTAAGGGCGGCCGATGGGTACCGCGGTGGCGTCGGCGGGCAGGTCGCGTACCGCATAGGCGGTGGAGACGACCGAATTCTCCGTCGGGCCATAGAAGTTGACCACTGTGGTGGTGGGGCAGGCGGCCAGGACGGCCCGGGCCAGGTCCGGGTCCATGGCCTCGCCGCCCGCGGAGACGAAGCGCAGCTCGCTCAGTGCCTGCGGTGTGGTCCGGGCCAGTAAGTGGAAGACGCTGGTGGTGAGATAGGCGACGGTGACCTGCTGGTTGCGCAGGAGCTCCGCCAGAGCCGTGGGCGACAGGAGTTCCTCACGATCGGCGAGGATCAGGCAGGCGCCGGTGAGCAGGGCGCTCCAGATCTCGATGGTGGAGGCGTCGGAGGACAGACCGTAGGCGTGCAGGATTCGGTCGTCGGGGCCGGGCGGGGGAAACTGCCGGTCCGACATCACCAGGCGGACCACGCCCCGATGCGGAATGGCCACGGGCTTGGGGCGGCCGGAGGACCCGGAGGTGAACACCACGTAGGCGCAGTCCGTGGGGGAGGGGCTGGGGCGCGCGGAACCGGTCGCTGCGGAACGTGTGTTCGCGACCTCGGACATCGCTGCGGCCACGGTCGGCGCGTTCGCGTGCGCGGCCCCGTCCCGGCCGTCAGGCGTGGCGCCGGCCACGGCCGCCAACTCGATCCTCACACGCAGTCCGCGCACGCGCCCTGCGCTGCCCGGCAGGACGACGGCGGCCCGCAGTTCGGTGTCCTCGGCCATGGCCCGTAATCGGTCCGGCGGCAGGTCCTCGTCCAGGGGTACGTACGCGCAGCCCGCCTTGAGGATGCCCACCAGGGCGACCAGCGCCTCCAGGGAGCGGTTGCCGCACACGCCGACCAACGATCCGGGGGCAAGGCCCTGGGCCCGTAGGCGTTCGGAGAGCCGGCCGGCCAGGTCGTTGAGCTGCCCGTAGGTCAGGGTGCGGCCGTGGTGGAGGGCCGCGGGTGCCTGTGGCTGAGTTGTGGCCCGGGCCTCGAAGAGATCCGCCAGGCCGTGGTCACGGGGGTAGCCGCGCAGGGGTGTGTGCGGGGGAGCCGGTCGTACGGAAGCGTCGATATCTGTCATGCATTCCTGCTCGGGTGGGGTGTGGGCGGTGGCGTGGCGCAGGGCGGCCCGTGCTGTGTCACGCCGGGTGTACGGGAGGGACATGGCGTCAGCCGACGCTGTCCGGCGTGGCGAAGCCGGCCGCGAAGGCCGCGAAATTTGCGGTGCGCCAGCGCTGTGGGCGCATCTTGAAGACGATGTCCTCCGCCAACTGGTGGGCAGTCGCCTTGAGATAGGCGCGCGCCTGTTCGGCGGGCAGATAGCGGTGGGCCAGGGCTGCGTGCTCGGCCGGGTCCAGGGGGTCGACGACCTCGGTGATGGGGCCCTCCACACTGACGTAGCGGTAGGGCGGGTTCTCGTCCTGGACGCAGAGGCTGAACCTGCCTGAGGGGCGCAGGAGTTGAGCCTTGATCGTCTCCCGGCCGGTCTGTACCACGACCTCGCCACCGGGCTCGTAGCGATACCAGACCGGTACCACCAGAGGCGCCCGGGTGCCCCGGGTGTCGGTGACGCCGAGGACTCCGACGTGCAGGTCGGCCAGGAAGCGCTCGCGTTCGTCGGCCTGCATGGCAGGAACCATGGTGCGTTCTCCTTCTGGAGCTCTCGCAGAGCTCTCCAAGGCAGCCCATTAGTAAAAAGCCAGCAAATCAAGGTAGTTGAGCGACTTATCACTAACAGTGCTGCTATAGCTGGTCGTTCGGCAGCCGAGAGTGAACGCCCGATGATCTTCTGTCAACGAACGGTCCGCCGGCGTGGCCCAAAAGGGGCTGATTCGCAGGGGGCTCTTGCCGGCGCCACGGCGGGCGCTACGGAGCCTCGGTCAGTGCTTCGGGTTTGCTGTTGCGCGGCGGACTGCTGTGAAACCTGTTGCGGCATTCGCTCGGAGCGTCACGGAGCGAAGATGGCCAAGAGGGCGCCACGGAGTAGGGGCGAGGAGGACCGTGCTCAACGGCGTGCGTGGGGCAGGGTGTGCTCGGGTCCGGTTGCTCGGATCCGGTCCTGGCCCGTCGCTCGTGTGAGACTTGCGGCATGGACATGGGGCGTGAGTCGCGTTGGGAGAAGGACGCGATGACGGTGGAGATCGTGTTCGCCCTGGTGACGGCCGTTGTGCTGGGCGCGGTCGTTTTCGCTGTGTTCCTGGCCCCAGCCCTGGCAGTCGGGGGTGCTGAGCCAATGAGGAAGGGCTTGCTCATCGCAGGCGCCGTGCTGGGTACTGCTGCGGCGGTGTGGCGCGTGGTGCGGGTGCTGTCGCGATTCGATGAACAGAGAAGGCAAGGGCGCTGACCCCCGTGCTGTGAACGCGGCCAGGCCCGTCCGGCTTTGTGGCATCCGGCGCACGGTCCGTAGTCCCTCCATCGCCGAGGCTTCCTTGTCCCTGCGGAGTCCCCGCGGACCAATTGCTCAGCTCCCAGGTGCTGGTACGACCTCAGGGGCACGGCACTGACGCGGCACTGACGTGCCGGACGCCCGCGCCGATATCAGGGGAGTGCTCTTCGATCGCTGGAGGATGCCTTCCAGCTTCGGCGGCGCGACGCCTCGGCGCAGGAGGGATGGGCTCGGTCGAGACATGCAGGCAGCTCGGGATCGGGCGCAAGACCGGATAGCGGTGGCGGTCGGAGAACGGCACTCTGCCACCGGACTGCCTGCCGGAGTCCTCCCGTTCGAGCAGGGGCAAGTACCTGCTCGAACGGCGGCGGATCACCTCACTGCGCGAACGCGGCCTGCCTGTGCGGGAGATGGCCCATCGCCTCGGCCGTGGGCCCTCGACGGCCAGCCGTGAGCTCCGCCGCAACAGCCGACCGCACGACTACGGCCGGTACGACGCGGACCTGGCTCATCACCGTTGCAGTGAACGGGCCGTATGGCCCCGCCGGGCGAAGCTCGCTACGGACCTTGAGCGGCGGGCCGAGGCGCAGGCCGAACTCGACCTGGAATGGAGCCCGAGCAGATAGCGGCCCACCTGCGCAGAAGCTGGCCGGACCGGCCCGAGCGGCACCTGTGCCACGAGAGTATCTGCCGCGCGCTCTACCAGGGCGCCAAGGACAGTCTGAGTAGAACACTGAAACTCCACACCGGCCGCCACTGCGCAAACAACGCCGCCGCGCCAACCAGCGCATGCCCCGCTTCGTCGCCCCCGCCACTTTGATCGACCAACGGCCGGCCGCGGTCGAACTCCGCCAACGCCGGGGCGACTGGGAAGGCGGCCTGGTCGTGGGCATCCACAGCCAGTCCGCCGTCGCCACTCTCGTCGACCGCCGCACCCGTTATCTGTGACTCGTCCGTCTTGCCCACGGACACTGCGCCGACCACCTGCGCGACGCGCTCATCACCATGCTCAGCCAGTTGCCCGCACACGCACGTCGGAGCCTGACCCGGGATCAGGGCTCGGAAATGGCTCAACACCACGAGATTGCTCCGTACTTCACCGACGGCGTGTTCTTCGCGCACCCCGCCAGTCCCTGGCAGCGCGGCACCGACGAGAACACGAACGGGTTTCCCGGCCGGTACCTGCCCAAGCGCACAAACCTCTCCCTGCACTCCGCCGAGGACCTCCGAGCCATCGAGGAACGGCTCAACAACCGACCCCGAAAGACCCTGAATCGGCAGACCCCTGGCCAGGCATTCACCGCCGCTCTGGCACCATGAGCCTGCAACGTTGCGACGATCACGCGAATTCACCCCGCCCGGCCGGGCCGCCACCGACCCACCGACAAGCTCCTCGCCTTCCTCGACCGTCTGTGACTATGCCGAGGCGTTCGGGGCCAATAATGGTTTGCTCGCCCACGGCGTCACCCTGAACACTCCCGATTATGGTCACCACCGCCCGCGGCCTCGCGCTCGAGCACTTCCGGTGGATCGACGGCCACGCTGACGTCTGGGCGGTCTTCCGCGACTCCGAGGCGCTGGCAGCCGTGATCCGTGGCCTCGTCGACCCCTTTCGAGACGACCAGATCGCAATAGGCCGTCGCCCTTCCTCACCGGGACGAAGCCGACACCGAGTTCGACGGCTGCTGCGGCGCCCAGTAAGTGAGCGCCGAAACACGGTGGAGCCCGTTCCCCCTACTACCGTTGCTGATCCCCACCGAGCCCCACCACACCGATCCGCTTAACCTCCCTCTTTCGCTTCGAGCGGGATGAGGGTGCTGGTCGTCAACTGGGCGGTGGGCAGGGTGATCTTGTGCCGTGGGCATGACTGAGTCCCGACGCGGTGGTCGGGGTCTCCGAGGTCCTTGTGGTCGTGAGCGAGCAGGGACACGCAGGTCAGTCGGCTGGCCGGGGCAGGGCCGCGAGCCGGTGGAAGGCCGTGGCCAGTTCGTCTCTCCAGGGCCAGGTCGCGGCGATGCGTAGCCGTAGGCGGCGGCCGCCGCGGGTGAGGCGGGCGGCGACGTGCAGGAGTCGGTAGCGGAGCTTCTTCGGTTCGGTGGTGGCGAGTTCGCCGTCCAGGAGCAGGAGCTGTGTCCAGGCGATCAGGTCGTTGGCGGCCAGGGACAGCTCGAGCCAGGCCATATTGATGGTGAAGTGCCGGGAGGGGAGGCGGTCGATGCCGGTGTCCTTGCCGCAGCGGATGCGATCCTCGACGGTCGCGTGGCCCCGATGGCGGACTTCCAGGAACTGGGCGGTGCCTTCGGTGACGGTGGTGTCGGTGGTGAAGACCTGGTGGCGCAGGCCCTCGACGGTGTCGAACAGAGATAGCTGGGCGCCGGGGTGTGGACGCTCGCGGCGGACGATGATCCGGGTGCCCACCGGGTAGCCGGCCAGGTGGACCATGCCGGTCAGCTCGGCGACTTCGGCACCGTCGCGCAGGCTGCCGTCCTGGTCGAGGGCCGGGTGCCACAGCCGGTCGGGGACGGCACGGATCGCGCGGCGGATCGGCTCGGTGACCGCGTGGCCGACCGAGAAGAACGTCCGTATCCCGCGCTCACGCAGGGGGCGGATGTGAGCGAGGAACTGCCGGGAGCATCCGGCGCTGTCGGTGCGGATCAGGATGTCGGTGCCATAGCGGTGGGCGTCGGGAATCTGAGCGAGGGCATCGTCGATGACGGTGATGTGATCGCCGGCGGTGTTCGCTCCGGCGTTGCCCGGCCGCAGCCGCCCGGCCAGGGCGCCACCGGTGTTGGCCAGGAAGCACAGCAGCGGGTGGTATCCGAAGCCGCCTTTGTAGGTTGGTGCGGCATCCTGCTTCTCGGAGTGGCAAGTCACCAGCGTGGCGTCGAGGTCCAGGACCAGGCCGGGCACTTCGCGCCCGCCGGCCCGCACTGCGGGTATGCCCTGCTCGTTCTCGGCGGCCTGCAGCCAGGCTATCTCCCTCGCGCGGGCGCGAGCTGTTCGCAGCCGGGCGAGCACCTTGTCGTCGATCTCGGCGAGCAACCGCCAGGCGGTCGCGGTGGATGCCACCGGCCCGAACACCTCGCCCTGGTTGCGTAGGACCGCAAGATCGGTGATCGTCTCGCCGCCGTCGGCGATCATCACCGCCAGGTCGGTGGCGACACGGCCGGGATCGTGCCCGGTCCCGCGCGGACGCAACGGCCCCAGCACGGTCGAGTACGCGGACGTCAGCCCGGTGGCATCGGCCAGATCCGCGAGCAGACGTGCACCGACATGGCCCACCACCCCCGAACCATCCGGCGACACACAGATCTTGGGCCGCGAATCGATAGCCTGCACGCAGAAAGCGCCTTCCAACCGAGACAGCAGAGACCCTCAATAAGTCTCATCGTCCCTGGTCAGGAGGCGCTTTCGCGTTCACGGCACGGTGACCACCCTCACACCACACGAAAGCGCGAGGTTAGAGAGGGACCAGAGGCATGTGCCACGTATGGCGCAATAGTGGTGGAGTTCTCCGAATGCGGGGAATGTTCCATTGCGGACGGCCGTCGGCTGTCGAACGAGAGCGGGGCATTCCCCGACCGAGGTGCCCGCACCATTAGACCCAGGGGACTAAACGCATGCGCAGCAGCAAGATCCTGTCCTGTGTATTCGCGGCTGGCGTTGTTGCCGTGCTGCCTCTTGGCCTCGCGGCATCAGCTGCAGAGACGCCGCCCGGTCTTCCCATCGGCCGCACCCAGTCAGCCGGGGTCGAGGGCGTGCTGATGTGCGAGGGGGAACCCGCGGCGGGCGTCATGGTCAAGCTCTATGACGACGACGGGGGTATCGATCCCGATGACCTGATGGCCGAGACGAGGACGGACAGCAGGGGCCACTTTCAGTTGCAGGGTTACACCCACGAGATCACGACCATCGAACCAAACGTGAATATCTACCACGATTGCAACGACGGCAACACGCCGTGTCAGAGGAAGATCTCATTCATGGTCCCGGACAAGTACGTCTACGATGGCAAGACTCCGGATGCTCTCTATAACGCGGGGCGTATCGAGCTTGCGGGCAAGTTTCAGGGTGAATCCCGCGACTGCATCCCGGCCCGGCCCACGGCGTCGGTGGGGATCAGCCTCGACGTCGGCATTCTGTAAGCCTCTGCTGCTGACTCTCGTCGACAGCAAAGCAATAGGGCACCCCAATAGATCGCCCCAAGGGCGGGGTATGTGATCTTCCTTCCGGTTTGGTATCGACCACCAGCGGGATCGTGCCCGGTCCCGCGTGGCCGCAGCGGACCCAGCGCGGCGCAGTACGCGGCCGCCAAGCCCGTGACATCGGCAAGATCTGCCAACAGACGCGCTCCGGCATCCCCGACCACCCTCGAGCGTCGGTGGAGACACGAACCCGGGGACGTGTACGGATAGTCTGCACGTAGAAAGTGCCTTCCAGCTGCGATGACAGAGACCCTCGACAAGTCTCATCGTCCCTGCTCAGAAGGCACTTTCGCGTATACCGCATGGTGATCGCACTCACCCAACTGAAACGCCGAGGTTAAGCGATCTCGATGCTGAGTTGGGAGCCCAGTTCCTTGAAGCCCAATGCGGCCGCAACACGCGGGGAGGCGGGAGGGCGCGCGCGCCACTGCGGCAGCAGGTCGGCGGCAAGGGCATGAGCGACCGCAGCGGAGCCCGTCACTCGTGCCAGTCCTCGCCCTCGCACTTCTGGCGCCGTCAGTACGCTGATATGGGCCGTCCGCCTCGGCCAGGCCAGATATCCCGCAGCAGCAACCACCTGGCTATGCTCGCGAACCACGAACGCGGGCGACGTGATCTCGTCCAGAGCAGCCTCACCAGCGTCCTCATGACCAGCCGCTTGCTCCAGGACCCGCAAATCCGGGTGAGCAGCTGGCAGTTGCTCCACCGTCAACGCGCCAGCTTCCACCGGCCGGAAACTGGCTGGGGACACATAGGACAGCGCCGCCGGCCCGAGCACCCGAGCCACCGGAAGAGCCTCCCGGAGCAAAGCGCTATCCACGACGGCCTCAACCGGCAGTCTCCCGAGTTCGCCACGAACGATCACGGCGGCACTTTCACTCGGCGCGGTCACGATCGCTGATCCGCCCAGAGCTACCACTCCGACCCAGCCCACCGGGCACAGCCCGGACCGGGGGGAGACCACGACGTTCACACCGCCCGGCGGGGCGAACGACACCGGCACCTGGGCCAGGTATTCCCAGAGCTCACGGGCTCGGACCACTAACGCATCCATCGACATGGCGCCGATCCTGCCAGTCGAAGCAAGCTGCTGACCTGGGAATTAACCGGCAGCGTTGGCGGATACGGCACGGCGACACTCCATCGACGTCGTCTCAGGCGAACCCGATCCCGGAGCGCTTCGGCGTGCACGGTGCGGCCCGACTCGGACACGGCAAACGGTGCGCACCCGCGCCCACTTGGAGACAGCCTCGGCGGCCTGGCGTGCTGCACAACGCCGACAGACCTGGTGGCGGCGGTTGCGGCGCTAGGAATCCTGCAGGGATCGGAACGAGTCGAACCAGACAGTGGTTCGCCCAACCCTTCCGTCTTCTTCTCTGACCGTGCGGTTCGCGTACAGGGGGTTGAGGATCCACGGCGTCTTGTCGGCGTCCCAGCCCGTCTGCATGGATTCGATCTGCGCAGCCCCGTAGGTGGCCACCGCGAGCTTTCCGCTCTCCTTGAACATGCGCATCTGCTGTGTCAGATAGTCCTTGTGGGGCGCGAACCAGGGGCTCATCGCGAGGAAGTCGTCCCACCTTTCCTGGGGGAAGGGCTTTTCGAAGGCATTGCCGATCACCTGCCACACGCGGGTGTTCGGGGGCACCTGGTACTTCTCTGCGTAGGCCGCCGGGATCCTGTCGCCCATGTGGTTCTTCCAGTGCTGCACGAGGGAGAACTCCGTGGCGAGGAACTTCTTGTGCTGGTCCAGGCGGGACACGACATACTGGACGTACTTGTCGGCCTCTCGCAGGGAGGCGACGTGCGGATGGATGTCGAGGCCCTCGATCTCCGGCTTCCTGTTGACGAAGGCGACCCACCGCTCGGTGGCCTTCGTGCGCCCCTCCTTCTTGCTGAGGCCGGTGAGAGCCCCCATGTAGAGGCGGGTCCGGCAGCCCTGCGGGAAGTTCTTCCTGCGGTAGGCGATGAGGTGTTCGGCGACGTGCTCGTAGAACATATTGAGCCGCGCGTCACGCTCTCCCTTCATCGTCTCGAAGAAGGGCTCGTTGCCGATGGTGAGGATGTCCAGCTTCCCCATGACGGTGCGCAGTACCCGGTCCACGCGCTTCAGCTGCGCTTCCATCTCCCTGCTGCCCGCTTCGGGCAGCGACTGCCCAAGAGTCCGGAAGGGGAACTTCAGCGACAGAATCGTCCTGAAGCCGTTCCCGCTCGCATCGAGCAGCTTGGCGATGGCCCGTTGCCGGGCCGGGTCGTGGGTGTCGAGATGGTCCGTCATCGGGACGAACCCGCGCACCCATGACGCCGAAAGGGCCTGCACCTGGGCCAAGTCCAGGTCGGAGGGGTCCTCGTTGAAGTTCACCCCGAGCGCGCCGTTCGGTGCCTCGTCTGTGGGTGTGCCGCCGCTCTTCGTGCCCGGCTGCGCACTCTTCTCCTCGCCCGACTGGTCACCCCCGGTGGGATTGCACGCCGCTGTGAGGAGAGCCGCGCCGGACACTCCCAACAGTCGGCGACGCGAGGTCATCCTCGCGAGGGAGGGCGTACCGGACGTGTCAGGGCGTGCTGACTCGTACCGCATTGCTGTTCCCCGATTCTGGTGAAGTCGTTGTCGGCCGTCGTCCCCCGGCGCCGTCGTCTGCGGCGGGCCGACCGGGCAGAGGTCGCTGAACTCCCTGTTCCAGCAGGGCACTTGGGCTTGCGTGCGATGCTCCGGCGGAGGTCGCTGCACAACCAACGTAGGTCATCGGATTCAGGGCAGCGACTCGGCTCGCCCGTGCACTTCCCCACCCCGCTGAGGCGTCCCGTCCGGCAAGAACGGCCCTCTCGACACCATCGCGCGTCCCTGTGTCCGGTCAGCCGCCGCTACGCCTGGTACGGGCACGCTCAGCTCATGAGTTCGGGCGGGGAGTGGTCTCGCAGTCTCGCAGTCGAGCGGTCTTCCCGGCCGTGACGGCGTGTGTCGCGGCTCGGTGTGCCGACTCCGCTGAACCGTCGACCGTCGAGGTCGTCTCAGGCGCCCGCTTCCATCGTCGGGCGCAGACGTTCCAGCAGGGCGTAGAGCGTCGCGCTCTCGGTGTCGTCCAGGGCGTCGAGGGCGGTGTGCGTCTTCTGCATCTCCTCGCGGACGCGGCGGATGACCTCGCGGCCGGTGTCGGTCGCGACGACGTTCTTCACCCGGCGGTCCGTGGGGTCGGCCTCACGGTGGACCAGTCCGCGGGCCTCCAGGCGGTCCACGATCCCGGTGACGTTCGACGCGTCGCACACCAGCAGGGCGGCGAGGCCACGCATCGGGATGGGGTCGTCGAGCTGGGCGAGGACCTTGGCCTGCATGGAGGTGAGGCCGTGATGGGCGGCGGCGGCTGCGAAGTCGCGCCACTGGGCCGTGCCGATGGCGGCGAGCAGCTCCAGGAGCTGGAGCTTGGCGGGGGCCTGTGGGGTGGTGGCGCTCATGTCCGGAGTGTACGCGCACATGCTTGAGGTCATCAAATATTAACTTGACGTCCTCAACTATTGAAGTTTACCGTCGTCCAGTACTTGAGGTCATCAAACATCAGCGTTATGAAGCAATGAGAAGGTCCCGACTCCCATGAGCCACGCCGCCCCCGCCACCCCGGCCGGGCACAGAAACGAGACGGTCATCGTCTTCGCCCTGAGCCTCGCCGCCATGGTCGTGTCGATGATGCAGACCCTCCCGGTCCCGATCCTGGGCCTGATCCAGAGCGACCTGGGCACCTCGACCGCCAACGTCAGCTGGGTGACCACCGCCACCCTGCTGTCCGCCGCCGTCTTCACCCCGCTGCTCGGCCGCTTCGGCGACCAGCGCGGCAAGAAGCCGACCCTGGTGGCCGTCCTCGGCGTCATGGTCGCGGGCTCCGTCATCGCCGCGGTCGCGAGCTCCCTGCCCCTGCTGATCCTGGGCCGGGTGTTCCAGGGCGCCGCCACCGCGATCTTCCCGCTGGCCCTCTCCGTCCTGCGGGAAGAGGTCCGCCCGCAGAAGTTGCCCGGCGCCATGGCCCTGGTCAGCGGCACACTCGCGTTCGGCAGCGGGCTCGCGCTCGTGGCCACCGGACTCCTCACCTCCGGCGACGACGCCGACTACCGCAACGCCTTCTGGATGGCGACCGGCTTCGCGGTCCTCGCGCTGCTCGCCGTGGTCGTCCTGGTCCCCGCGACCCGGCACAAGACCGGGGGCCGTACCGACTTCCTCGGCGCGCTGACCCTCGGTATCGCCCTGCTGCTGCTCCTGCTGCCGATCTCCCAGGGCCACGAGTGGGGCTGGGCCTCCGGCCGTACGCTGGGCAGCTTCGCCGGTGCGCTCGTCATGACCGCGGTCTGGGTGCTGGTCGAGCGCAAGGTGCGCGAACCCCTCGTCGACATGAGGATGTTCGTCCACCGCCCGGTCCTCATGGCCAACCTGGCGGGCATCCTCGTCGGCTTCGGCATGTTCGCGAACTTCCTCGGTGTCTCCTACCTCGTCCAGATGCCCGAGGCGCTCACCGGCTTCGGCTTCGACGCCTCCATCCTGCGCGCGTCCGTCGAGTTCCTCCTGCCTGGTGCGCTCGTTTCGCTGCTCGCCTCTCCCGTCGGCGGCCGCCTGGTACGCCACCGCGGTCCCCGGTTCGTCCTCGGCCTGTCCGCGGCGTTCGGAGCGGTCGGCTTCGGCTGGCTGGCCCTCGGCCACGCCCAGACCGCCTCGGTCATCGGCGCCGGTCTCGTCGTCGGCGCGGCCATCAGTTTCGGCTACGCCGCCATGCCCGCCGTCATCATGGCGAGCGTCCCGCACCACCAGAGCGGCATCGCCAACGGCATCAACTCGATCTCCCGCTCCACCGGCAGCGCGATCGGCAGCGCCATCGTCACCACCATCCTGGCGTCCAGGACCATCGAGCATCTGCCGGCGGGCGTGCCGCCGCTGCCCGCCGAGTCCGGATTCACCCTCACCTTCGGCATCGGAGCCACCGCCTTCGCGCTGGTCGCGGTGATCAGCTGGCTCGGCCTGCGCGGACAGCACGGCCCCCGGGTCGCCGGAGCGGCCGCGGCGAGCGGAGGCGCCGCGTCAACACCCGCCGGGGAGACGGCCGTTGCCGAAACCGCCAAGGAGCCCGCGGTCTAGCGGTTCAGGGGACCGCCCCGCCCGTCGGGAACGACGGGCGCATCACCCGCCCACTGATGAAGCACCCCGCACCTGCCAACTGATACCGACTGCCGACTGCCTACTGATATCGACAAGGAGCACCCCATGACCACCACCCCGTCTTCCGCCTCCCGTGCGGCGGAGGTCCTGTCCCGGCCCGTCACCCTGAACGGCCTGACCGTCCCCAACCGCATCGCGATGGCGCCGATGACGCGCATGTTCTCCCCGGACGGCGTCCCCGGTGCGGACGTGCGGTCGTACTACGCCCGCCGCGCCGCAGCGGGCGTGGGCCTGATCATCACCGAAGGGACCTACGTCGGCCATGAGTCGGCCGGGTCGAGTGACCGTGTGCCGCGGTTCCACGGCGAGGAGCAGCTCGCAGGGTGGGCGCAGGTCGCCGAGGAGGTGCACGCGGCGGGCGGCACCATCGTCCCGCAGCTGTGGCACATCGGCATGGTGCGCAAGCAAGGCGAGGCGCCCTACGCCGACGCCCCCGCCGTCGGCCCCTCCGGCATCCGCGTCGACGGCACCGAGAACGCCGGAAAGGCGATGACCCGCCGCGACCTCGACGACGTCATCGGCGCCTTCGCCGAGGCCGCCGCGGCCGCCGAGCGCATCGGCTTCGACGGCGTCGAACTGCACGGCGCCCACGGCTACCTCCTCGACCAGTTCCTGTGGGAGACGACGAACCGCCGCACCGACGCCTACGGCGGCGACGCCGTGGCCCGTACGAAGTTCGCGGCCGAGGTCGTGGCCGCGGTCCGCGAGGCCGTCTCGCCCGAGTTCCCGGTGATCTTCCGCTACTCGCAGTGGAAGCAGGAGGCATACCGCGCCAGGCTCGCCGAGACCCCGCAGGACCTCGAGGCGATCCTGGTCCCCCTCGCCGCGGCCGGTGTGGACGCCTTCCACGCCTCCACCCGCCGCTACTGGATCCCGGAGTTCGAGGGCTCGGACCTGAACCTGGCGGGCTGGACCAAGAAGCTCACCGGCAGGCCCGCCATCACGGTCGGTTCGGTCGGCCTGGACGGCGACTTCCTCCGGGCCTTCGCGGGCGAGGGGGCGGAAATCGGCAGCATCGACAACCTCCTGGACCGCCTGGAGCGTGACGAGTTCGACCTCGTCGCCGTCGGCCGTGCGCTTCTGCAGGACCCGCAGTGGGCGGCCAAGGTCCTGGGGAACCGGTTCGACGAGCTGAAGCCGTACGGTGCGGCAGCGCTGCAGACGCTGAGCTGAGCACGCGTATCGGTCGGCGACACCGTCGGCCTCGCACGACGCAGGGCACCGGTTCTCGCCGGTGCCCTGCTGTCGTTCCCGGCCCGCGCGTCGGCTTCGGCAACCCCGTTCATTCGTTCGTGAGTTGACTGAATGGGCGCAGCTATTGACGTAGATCGTTCAGGAAATTTATGGTCCGTGGACCCTCGCAGGCGATCCAGAGTGACGGAGAACAATGACGTACTCCCTTGGTGTGCGGCCCCGCGCCGCCCGCCTGTCCGCGGTGCTGCTGGCCGGAGTCCTTGTTGCCTCGGTCCCGCCGGCGGCCTCGCAGACGGCACGGAACACCACGGCCGCCACCGACTCCACGGCCGCCACCTGCCCCACGGGCGACGGCTGGACACTCGCCACCACCCGCCCCGACGCGGCAGACACCCACCACGCCTACGTCGGCAACGGCTACCTGGGGCAGCGCGTGCCGCCCCACGGCGCCGGATACGCCGACAGCGAGGCCAAGACCGGCTGGCCGCTGTTCACCCCGCGCTATGACGGCTCCTTCGTGTCCGGCCTGTACGCGCACAACAAGCAGACCGCCGACGACCGGCAGGCCGTCGCGGCGCTGCCCAACTGGACCACGCTGACCGTCCGTACCGGCGGCCCTCACGGCGATACTTTCAACTCTTCGACGCCGCCCGGCCGGATCTCCCACTACCGGCAGTCCCTCCTCCTCCACTGCGGCATCGTCCGCACGTCGCTGACCTGGACCGCCGCCGACGGCCGCCGCACCGACCTCGTGTACGAGGTCCTCGCCGACCGGGCCCACCCGCACGTGGGCGCCGTACGCATGCGCATGACGCCGCACTGGAGCGGGGAGGCGACCGTCACCGACACACTGGACGGCCGCGGCGCACGGCGGATCCGGCAGACCGGCGGCGGCGACCGGACCCGGGGCGGAGAACACCGCGACGCCGACGGCAGGCCCGCGCCGAGCATGGACGTCGCCTTCCGCACGGACGGCACCAACGTGGAGGGAGCGGTCGCCTCCACCCTGCGCCCCGGCCGCGGAACGCACCACGCCACCATCCAACGCGCCAGGCCCGCCCGGGGCATGACGACACATCAGGCCCTCACTGTCCCCGTCCGGCGCGGGCAGTCGTACGACGTCACCAAGTACGTCGGTGTCGACACGGCCCTGACCTCGCGCACGCCCCGCCAGGACGCCACCACCGCCGCACGGCGCGCCGCCGACCGCGGCTGGCAGACCCTGCTCCGCTCGCACACCGCCGCCTGGTCGCGGCTGTGGCGTGCCGACATCGAGGTGCCCGGGCAGCGCAAGCTGCAGTCGTGGGTGCGGTCCGCGCAGTACGGGCTGCTGTCCAACTCCCGAGCGGGCGCCGCCAACAGCATCGCTCCGGCCGGACTGACCAGCGACAACTACGCGGGCCTCGTCTTCTGGGACGCCGAGACCTGGATGTACCCGGGCCTGCTCGCCACCCGGCCCGAACTCGCCAGGTCCGTGGTCGACTACCGCTACCGGACCCGGGCGGGGGCCCGGCAGAACGCCCGCAAGCTCGGCCACCGCGGGCTCTTCTCCCCCTGGAACAGCGGCAGTTCGGGCGATCTGGCCACGGAGTGCCACAGCGTCGACCCGCCGCACTGCCGCACCCAGATCCACCTCCAGTCCGACATCTCCCTGGCCACCTGGCAGTACTACCTGGCCACCAAGGACACGCAGTGGCTGCGCGAGCGCGGCTGGCCGGTGCTGAAGGGCATCGCCGAGTTCTGGGCGAGCCGCGTCAGCCGCACCCAGGACGGCAGCTACTCGATCAAGAACACGGCCGGGCCCGACGAGTACAGCAACGGAGTCGACGACGCCGTCTTCACCAACGCGGGCGCCGCCACCGCCCTGCGCCACGCCACCCGGGCCGCCAACCTGCTCGGCGAGCGCGCCCCCAAGGAGTGGAAGACGATCGCCGACCGCGTCCGTATCCCGTACGACGCGCGGCGCAAGGTCTTCAGGCAGTACGACGGCTACAACGGCAGCACCATCAAACAGGCCGACACGGTCTTGCTGATGTACCCGCTGGAATGGCCGATGCCCAAAGGCGCCGCGGCGTCCACCCTCGACTACTACGCGCAGCGCACCGACCCGGACGGCCCGGCCATGACGGACTCGGTGCACGCCATCGACGCGGCCGGAATCGGCGAGCCCGGCTGCTCCACGTACACGTATCTGGAGCGTTCCATCAAGCCGTTCGTCCGCGGCCCCTTCGCGCAGTTCTCGGAGGCCCGCGGCGACAAGGCGGGTGCCGACGATCCCCTGGCGGGCTCACCCGCGCACGACTTCCTCACCGGCAAGGGCGGTTTCCTGCAGATCTTCACCAACGGTCTGACCGGCCTGCGGATGCGCGAGAACAGCCTCCGCCTCGACCCGATGCTGCCCCCGCAGCTGCACCGCGGCGTCACCCTGCGCGGCCTGACCTGGCAGGGACGCACCTACGACATCGCAATCGGCGCCCACCGCACCACGGTGCGCCTGACCCACGGAGCGCCGATGACGCTCGACACCCCGCAAGGCGAGCAGATCGTCGACAAGGGCGCCCCGGCCGTCCTGAAGACCCGCCGCCCCGACCTCACCCCGACCACCAACGCGGCCCGCTGCACCACCGCCACAGCCTCGTCCCAACAGCCCGGCATGTACGCGGGCGCCGCCCTCGACGGCAACACGGCCACCTCGTGGGTCCCCGACGGCCCACGCGGCCACCTGACGGCGGATCTCGCCCGGCCCGTCCTCGTCAAGAAGGTCACCCCGACCTGGACGGCCACCAGGCCCGCCGCCCACCGCGTCGAACTCTCCCTCGACGGCAGCCACTGGCACCGCGCGAGCGCGGGCCACCCACGGCTCGCACGATACGTACGCGTCACGGTGCGCGGCGCAGCGGAAGCCAAGAAGCACCCCGGTGTCGCGGAGCTGACGGTGGATCGCGAGGGCGGGGGAGCCCCCGTTCGTCGATAGCCGGAGAGCCGGAAGGCGGGGCTGCGCACACGACCGAGAGCAGTCAGCAGGAGGGTTTCACCGCGTGAGCGGGGTCGAGGGCGTTCAGGGCGAGTCGGGCCGCCACGGTGTCGTGCATCATGGCCAGGTGTCCCGGGGCGCGCAGCGGACAGACGTCGGAGAGCAGGATGTTCTTGACCTTCGGGCCCTTCAAGAAGTGGTCCTGGTAGAGGCCGAACACGGCGTCGCCCCTGGACACGATCACCGTGTAGGACACACCGGGGACGGTGTCACCGCCCTGATTGAGCTTGCGCATGAACGGGGAGCCCGCGAGTTGGTCGGTGCAGGCGCGGCAGGGCAGGGGGAGCGTGTCCCCGAACTCGTTGAGAGGATCGAGGAATCTCTTCAGCGTCGCCTTGAGCCACGGCTGCTCGTCGAGCAGAGCATCGAGCACCGCCACGCGGCCACCGTGGTTGGGCGGCGAGATCCCCACGAAGGTGTGCACCTTGCGGGCGCCGCCTTCGAACTTCATGTACTGGCGCGGCAGCACACCGCCTTGTGAGTAGCCGACGATGTCCACCTGGCGCGTACCGGTGGCCGCCAGGACGCCGTCGATGAAGACGCGCAGTTGCTTGGCGGACTCGGCGATCGGTGCGGTACCGCCGACGAGCAGCCCGGTCAGGGGCTGCCTGCCGTAGTCGAGGGCGAACAGGCAGTACCCCGCCTTCTTGTACATGGGCGCGGTGACGAGGAACTCCTCCCGCAGCGAAAGAGTCCCGTGGACCAGGACGAGCGGGCGCGGATGCCTGGTGCTCGGCTTGCAGCCCCAGTCGTTGACGCCCGGCAGGAAGGGAGTGGCCAGCTTCTTCGCTCTGGACACCGGGTCGTCGGCAGTGCTGCCGGATGCGGCGGCGCCGTGGGCCGAGGCGAGGGAGGCGAGGGCCAACGCGCAGGCGGCCATCAGTGTCATGGCGGCCCGACGGAGCGGACGACGCCGGTGGAAGGCCGAATGCCCTGGCATGGCTGGCTCCTGTGGCTGGGTGGCGGACCTCAAGGCTCACCCGCGCCCGAGTCTTCGCGCACGCAGTCCTGGGCCATCCGTGCGCCTCCCGCCGATCGAGTCGGCTCAATGGCACGCCCATCGCGCGGAGCAGTGAGCAGCCTTCAGGCCCCCGGCTTGCGCAGCACCAACAGGTGGTACGCCAAGTGGTTGCGGGAGAAGGAACGGAACGGGCCCATCAGCGGATCGGTGTGGGCGAGCGCTTCCTTGCCGAAGCGGTCCTCGATCTCGTCGCGCCGGTCCTGGTACAGGGCGCACATCAACTCGCTGCACAGGATCGCGTTGGCGGTCATCTCCTGCACCTGCACGACATCGAAGCCGGTCTCCTCAATGTCGCCCAGCAGGGCCGTGAACGAGGTGAGCGGCGGACATGTCCACAGGGTCTCGTACGCCGCCGACTCCTCCTGGCTGGGTGTGCCCCGCGAGGTGAACTCGGTCAGGAGCACGTGCCCGCCGGGCTTGAGGACGCGCAGGGCCTCCCGCAGCCCCAACGGCCGGTCGGCCAGGTGCGGTACGCAGTCGATCGACCAGGCTGCGTCGAACGACACGTCGGGGTAGGCGAGTGCCATCGCGTCGCCGTACGCGAAGTCCACCCGCTCACCCGCCGGGTGCGCGCCGCGCCGCTCCTGGCAGCGGGCGAGCTGGCTCTTGCTCACCGTGATGCCGGTGACCCGGCAGCCCGTGCGCTCCGCGAGGCGCAGCGCGGGACCGCCGGTGCCGCAGCCGATGTCCAGGACGCGGGAGCCCGGTACAGGGTCGAACGTGTCGATGAGGAAGTCGGTCTGCCGCTCCTGCGCGAGATCTGCCATGCCGACCAGCGTGGTGACGGGCGCCCGCTCGCCGTGCGGCACGTACATGCCGATGTGTACGGCGCTCGAACCGAGCGTCATGGCCAGCAGATCGCCGTACTGGTCGTACATCGCCCCGACGTCGTCGGGGGTGGGAGCCGGGGTCCCACGCGTGCCGCGGGCGTTCGCTGCCATGGTGTGCCTCCTCGTCGGGAGTGCGGTTCCGTCCCGCACGGACGAGGTCCATTGCATCGGGTGGGTGGGGCTCCCGTGACGGCGGAGTCGAGCCAGGAATGGCGAACCGAGGAAGACGTGACAGCTGAGAGTCGGTCACGCGCTGTGCAGTGCCAGTCTGAGGAGTCGCTCCGTGTTCCCGTGGGCGATCACCTCCCGGCCTGCCGCGTCAGCGCCGCAGGGGCAGTTGACGCAGAAGAGGATGAGGTCCCTGCCCAGGGCGTGGAGTGCGTTCATGAACGGCGCGTAGTCGAAGACGCGGCGGGTCGTGACCGAGAAGTGGGCGCAGAAGTAGTCCTTGACGCGGTGCGGCGGTGCGGCGGTGCGGCGGTGCGGCGGTGCGGCGGTGCGGCGGTGCGCATCGCCACCCAGCTGCACTGAGAGCTGAGCGTGGACGCGCAGGAGGCGGCGAAGCTCACCGGTACACCCGCAGGTGCCCCTTGATCTGGTCTGCGCGGACCAGGCTCTCGTAGGTGGTCCACAGCCACACCCGGTTCTTCGTCATGGCCTCACCGTCCTTCGCGCAGGCTGCTGTTGGATCTCAGTGGCTCACGGCGGCAGTCCGTGGCGGGCGGATACGCAGATCTCGCCCCGCCTGGGCCCGGCGTCAGGTAGACGCGGTGGCGGGTAGCGCCTGCGGAAGCCGACGCCCTGAAAGGCCGGCTCTAGGTGCCGTGCGGGCTGGACTCGTCGTGGTGCAGCCCTGTGTTGATGTGGTGTGCGGCGGTGGTGAGGTCTGGGGGAGCGTCGAGGCCGAGTACACGGACGGCGTCGGCGGGTTCACGGGCTTGCCGACACGGCTGTGGGGGGACCGCATGCTCGGGCGGGGGAGTGGGGACGAGGCCGCGCGGGCCAGGAACCTGGAAGGTTAGCCAGGCATTAGCGGGCGCGGCACGGCCATTAGTGATCTGCCAGCGGGGCGGGGCAGCCTCGTCCATGCACGAGGAACAGCACTCGTCACGACCGTCCACACCTTGCTCCTTGGGGGATCCAGCCATGCGCGCCACCACCCGTCCCGCCCTGCTCGCCGTCGCGGCCACCGCGGCGCTCGCCCTCTCGCTGACCGCCTGCAACGACAGCAACGGCACGAAGGACACCGGCGCCGGAGACTCCTCCGCTTCGGCGCCCGCCTCGACGGCACCGGGCAACTCCGCCTCATCCAACGGCAGTTCAGCCTCCTCCAGTGGCAAGCCCGCCGCCGGCGGCGGAGGCAACCAGGGTGGCAGCACCGGCACTGCCACCGGCTCCGACAGCTCCTCCCAGCCGGACGGCACCAACACCGGGACCGACGGCGAGGGCACGTACACCGGCACGCTCACCTATCTCGCCGACCACAAGATGATGGTCGGCAACCAGGCATTCTGGGTCCAGAACAGCACCAACATCCTCGGTGCCGCAGCGATCTGCGGGTCCCCGGACGGCAGGGTCTCCGTCGACGACACCGGCGCGGCCAACAGGAAGTGCACCTACGACGACCTGGTGAAGGCCGCCAAGATGGGCACCGTCAAGGTGAAGGTGCAGGTGCTCAAGGACTCGGACCACATCGCCGTTTCGGTCGCCGAGATCTACCACCCGTAACGCGGGAGGAATGGCGCCGGACGCTATCTCTCCACGTACGGCACATGACCCCGGGAGATCGCCGGCCATGTCCAATCCAGCGCAGAGGGGAATCCTGACATGGGGTAGGCAACGCCGACGCGGCATACTCCGCGCCTTGGTCGTCGCAGTGGCAGCGACACTGACCGCGTCCTCGGCACTCCTCTCGGGGGTGGCGACCGCACAGGCCGCCCCGGAGGCCGACCAGCCCGCGAACTGGAACGTCGAGCAGAACTCGGACAGGTATGACGCCGTCGGTGAACTGGCGCGCAGCCACAACATCGTGGCTCTCCAAGAGGCGCCCAACGACCTCCCGGACGCGAGCTTCAGGACCGACCCTCATCCAACCGGCCCGGTCACCGAGTCCCTGTGAAACGCCGGCTCCGACCCCCGCCCCGCGTGGCGGTACGTCTACCACTGGCTGAACACGTCCTCGGTATACGCGCGGAACCTGGCGATCGTCACCACGACACCGATGCAGGCGTTCCTCATCACCAGCCCTGGTGCTGTGCGGCCACTGCTGTGCGTATTCAACCGCGATACCAACACGATGTACTGCAGCATCCACGCCTCCGCGGGCAGCAACGGGAGCCCCGGCGGGTTCGATGCGCCGCGCCTGGTGACCGCCCACCCGTGCGATCGCAGAGATACGTACGCTCCTGGCCGAGCGGGGGTGCGCGGTCCCTGACCGTCCTGGCCTGCGACTGCGGACGATGGCGGACGTGTTTGCCTACGCCCAGGCCGAGGGCGTCGAGCTGCGGCTGGACGCCACCGAGATCCAGGTCCGCAGGCCGCCGGCCAACCGCGGCGGTCGCCGTGCGTTCGTCTCGGGCAAGAAGAAGCAGAACACGATGAAGGCCACCGTGATCGCCGACTGGCGGGGCCGCACGTTATGGACTGATGCCCTGCGACCTGGACGTATGCACGACGCCACGGCCGCCCGCAACGAAGGCATCGCCGTCTGCTTCCAGCACTATCCCGACGTCGAGGTCCTCTTGGACGACGGCTACCTGGGCCTGAGCCGCGACCACCGCGGGCAAGCGATCACACCGCCCAGAAAGCCCCGGCCCGGAGCATTGCCCGGCAGAGTCGAACAGTGGGAACCGACCGCCACGGGCACTCCTCGGACCGCATCACCGTCGAACACGCCCTCGCCGACCACAAACGCTGGAAGCAACTGATGCGCTTCACCCACCGCCGCGACCTCCTGCCCGACACCTACCGCGCCATCGCCGGCCTCGTCTCCGACCGCACCCACAACGCCTAAGAACAAGCCATGACCAGGCGAAACACGCCTCACCCGCTATCACGCACCAACTCGTTAATGGGTGTTGCACAACGGCGATCATGCTCAGTTTCGGCCATCGGCAACAAGGTCAACCGCCTGCCTGTGTACCGGTGTCCACCATCTTGGCGGGCGCCCGCGGACCGGATCCGAAGATCGTTCCAGCCTTGTGTAACACGCTTTACGACCTCGTGCATGGTTGGCGATCGGGCCTTGTGGCGGCATGGTTGGTTCATGGGGAGTGTCGCCCGGTCGGTGATCGTCAACGGTTCGCGGATCACTGGGCTGACCAGGGATGTGATCGCTGAACTCGTCGCCGAGATCGGCCCGTTGTGGGCCGCTCAGCGCCACCAGCGCCTTACGCGACGGCCGCGGCGACGCGCCTTGGGAGCCGGAGCCCGCTACAAGCTGGTCTTCGTCGACCGGCTGCTCGCCACCCTTGTCCACCTGCGCCATGGGGTCACGCACGACGTGTTGGCCTGCTGGTTCGGCGTGGACCGCTCCACCATCACTCGCGCCGTCGGCGAGATCCGGCCCCTATTGGCTCAGCGCGGCTGCACGGTCGGGCCAGGGATCCGACTCCACACACTTGCTGATGTCGTCGACTACCTTGGCGTCAGCGGGCAGAGCGCGATCATCGATGCCACCGAGGTTCGGGTGCGCCGTCCGTCCGTCGGCGCCAATGGCCGGGACCGCTACGTCTCCGGCAAGAGCACGCAGAACGCGGTGAAGATCCTGGTAGTGACCGACGCGCGAGGGCGGCTGATGTTCGGCGGTGCTCTGCAGCCCGGGAGTTGCCCCGACATCACGCAAGCCCGCGACGCGGGGCTGGTCGAATTGCTCAGCAGACACCACGACTTGCACATCCTGGCTGATGCCGGGTACCAGGGTCTGGGTGCACAGACCGGCGGTCAAGTGATCACGCCACCGCATCGCAAGTTCAAGAAGAACGCCCCGGCATGGTGGGAGGAGCGGTTCATCCAGCAGCGCAAGGCCCACTCATCACGACGCATCCGAGTCGAGCACGGCATCGCCCACCTCAAGAACTGGCGAGCACTATCTCGTCACCTCGGACGGCGCGAACTCCTCGACGAACTCGTCCCGGCTATCGCCGGACTGGCGTCCACGCATCGACAGTTCCCAGGGCCCGTCGCAGCGGGGTGAGGAGCGCCAAGGGGCCCATCACCATGCCCGGACGCCAACCATGCACGAGGTCGTAAGGCGTGTTGCACATGGCCGTGAGCTGGGCATCTCCGGTGTATGGCTGGGGTGTTGAGGGCCGAGCGGGTGTGGGTGGAGACGTTCACCGGGCTGTCGATGGATCGGTTCGGGCGGCTACTGAAAGTGGTCCGGGACCGCGGCGGCAACGGCACCTTGCGGGGCCGACCATGGAGCCTTCGGCTGGCCGAGCGGGTCCTGGTGGTGGCCGTGTACTACCGCACGAACCTGACCATGCGGCAGCTCGGGCCGCTGTTCGGGATCTCCTCCTCGACGGTGTGCCGGGTCATCCAACGGCTCGGCCCGCTGCTCGCATTGGAGCCCGTTGCCCGACCGGCCGATGCGGCCGACCGGTTGTGGATCGTGGACGGCACCCTGGTCCCGGTCCGCGACCGCAAGGTCGGATCCTCCTCACGTAACTACCGGTTCTCGGCGAACGTGCAGGTCATCGTGGACGCGGACACCCGACTCGTGATCGCGGCGGCCCGGCCGGTGCCGGGCACCACCGCGGACGCCCATGCCTGGCGGGCCTCCGGCCTGGCCGAGCAGTGCCGGGGCGTGACCCTGCTGGGCGATGGCGCCTACCTCAACTGCGGGATGGTCACCCCGCACCGCAAACGCCCCCGACCGGCCCTGCTGGCGGGCGAGGAAGACGACAACGCGGCCCACCGCACGGTCCGCGCGAGGGTGGAGCATGTGATCGGCCGGATGAAGAACTACAAGATCCTCCGCGACTGCCGGCAGCACGGCGACGGCCTCCACCATGCGGTCCAGGCCGTCGCCCACATGCACAACCTCGCCCTCGCATCATGACCAGAGAACCATCTCAACGGGCCTGACCTGCCCGAACACGGCCTTGTGTAAAATGTTTTAGCCGATTACTGGGCGGTGCGCTCGGATGGACTCATCGAGCGGGAGCAATGCCGAGAAGCCCGCATCCGTATGCCTTGCCTCGCCCGATACCTGCAGTGAGCTTCTCGAGAAGAAGATCCCCGTCATTGACTCGGGCCGTTCCGTCGAATTGTGTGCCTGCTGGATTTGCTGTCTTTCGGTGCCACCTTTGGAACCGCGATAGACGCGTACCGTGGCGAGCGGGTGGGCGTTGATGTGCGTGGGTTCCAAACCAGCTGCGGTGGACTGGCGTTCCCACTATTCAACAGCGGCATCGCCGCTCAAGGGCACGACCGGCGGGAGCCTGTACGCCTTCCGAGAGGTGGCTCCGGGTTTGCGCACGGGATTGGCCACACATCGGCAGTTGACGACCATCCCCTTGTGCAGGTTCGACAACAAGGTGTCGAGGGATCGCGTTTCGACTTGCCGTAGTCGTATGGCAGGCGTGAGGAGTCGGATTCCATGCGGCTCTGCACGGAGTCATCGGGGAAGCGACACATCCAACGCCGGTCATCGTGGTGCTCGATCTCCTTCCCCGCGCCCGCAAGGTGCGGCGAGGGTCGCGGCTCGGGCCAGCAAGACGTCGGCGGGTTGGGTCCCCGCATAAGGACGCAGCCGGGATCGGAGGTCCTTCAGTGCCGCGGTGGCGCGTGCGGAGCTGAGGTGCGGATAGTCGTCCAGAAAGGTGTGCCACGTGGCGACGGCCTGTTCCAGGTGGCCTTGGGCGACTTGGAGTCCGGCAAGCCGGGCGCTGGTGATGGCACGGGAGCGGCGCTCGTCGGCCGGCCGGTGGCGCAGCGACACGGTCAGTGCGGTGATGGCTGTGGCGCGGTCTCCCAGGAGTGACGTGACGGCGGCGTGCTGGTGTTCCAGTGAGGCCGGGTGGTAGCGGCCCATGGTGAAGTCGGAGGTGCTGGACGTGTGCTGACTGAGCCGACGCTCGGCGGTGCCGAGCGCGGAGAGAGCGGCAGCGCGGTTGTCGAGTGCTGCGGATGCCACGGCGACCTGGCCGAGGAAGAAGGCGTGGCGGTGCGGAGGCAGGGCGCGCTGTGCTGTGGACGCGGCGAGTTCGGCGAGCTGCATCGCGTGCTGGAAGTGCCCCAGCGCATGAGCTTGGACCGACAGGGCCCGCTGACCGAACGCGTAGATGCCTGGGGCGCCGGCTTCGGAAGCCAGGCTCAGGACTGTTCGGTAGTAGTGCTGGGCCAGACCGTGTTGGCGGTCGTCGAAGCACATGAATCCACACAGGTAGGTCAGTTGAGCGGCGGCGACGAGCATTCTGCGCCGCAGCGTCCTGCTGCCCGGGGCCTGCAGCCGGGGCGCGATGTCGTGGGCGAGGTAGGCGGCCAGCACGGTCCGGGAGTGACCGCCGCCGAAGGAGTCATCGGTGTCGGTGAACACCGCGGCCATGCGTTCGGCGACCGCGATCTGCTCGGCCGTGAGATGTTGCGTGGCCGGACTCCGTTCTGGAAATGACCGTTGGAACGCGGAAGGGGGAGGCCACGCTGGTACCGCCAACGCGGCCAGGCTGTACGACGCGCAGGCCAGTATCTTCCGCCGCTGAGAGTCGAACTCGGCCAGGTTCTTGAGCATCAGTACGGCGTCCAGTTCGCTCGAAGTTGTCTGCCGCGGGTCGTCGGACAGGCGCATGCTGTGGCGTGATCGGGAGCAGTTCCCCGCCATACCAATATCGGTGACAGAGACGGTCCGTTCGAGCCTTCGTGACAGAGCCTCTGCGAGCAGATGCGGTGCGGGCTGCCACGGCTGTCTACCTCTCAGCCAATGCGATACCGATGTCCGGTCGTAACGCAGGTCCAAACCGGCTTCCTGCCCGGCTCGATTGACTTCTCTGGCGAGTTGTTCCTCGGTCCAGCCTGTTTCGGCAAGTAGCCGCTCCAGGGCGCTATTTAAAATCTTCCCCTTACCCATGTCCCCTTCACCGCAGCATCGGAAGCCGGTCCTTCTTTTATGGCATACGGATTCAATTGACGAATCTGCTGCCCAGTGGAGGGCTGCCCCTCAGTGGGCTACGTGGACTGATCGTCGAACGCGCTGCCGGGGAGACTGGTTATCGCTGGAACACGGGCAACGCTCCTGTCATGCCGACTGAGCAGCACAGGAGAATCGCCGTGTAGTGGTCCGCGATCATCACGCCGCCTCACCTGTGTTGCTTCTGACAAGAGTTGAGGCGTGAGCGACCGGCAGGAACGAGGGGTCGATCACCCACGCTCTTAATGAAGCGTAAATCATCGTCGACCACAACCCCCGCCTCGGGTCGCCTCGTTCGGTTCGAGTGAAACACGTGGCGTCATTTAATTTGTGAGGAAACGCAACATGACCGCAAGGCGCAACACAACGCGCCTGTGCGCCTTATTGCCCGAATCCGGCTTAGGTCGGTTACTGGAACCAGCGGGAAGTCGCCCGGCATGTCCCCATTCAGGCAGACGGCGGGGAAACGAATGCGGCTGCTACTCGCTCTGGGTGGCATCAGCGGGTGCCTGACGATATCCGGAAGTGAACCCCCATCGGTGACATGGAATTTCGACGGGAGCAGTGATTGGTATGGCAACGGTTGACTACGACGTGGTCGTGGTCGGTGGAGGCCCAGGGGGCAGTACGACGGCCACACTCACCGCGTTGGACGGACACCGGGTTCTCCTCCTGGAGAAGGAGACCTTCCCGCGCTACCAGATCGGCGAGTCACTTCTGCCGTCCACCATCCATGGGATCTTCCCGCTGCTCGGCGTGAGTGAGGAGGTCGAGAAGGCCGGCTTCACGCGCAAACGCGGCGGTACGTTCCGTTGGGGAGCCAGCCCCAACCCCTGGACCTTCGCCTTCAGTTCGTCACCCCGGCTGGCCGAGTTCGGTTCCTTCGCCTACCAGGTGGAGCGCACGAAGTTCGATCAGATGCTGCTGGACAACGCGGTCCGGGTCGGCGTCGAGGTACACCAGGGAGCACGCGTGTCCGCAGTGCTCCGCGACGGCGAACGGGTGGCCGGGGTGCGCTACACCGATGTGGGCGGCGTCGAGCGCGAGGCCACCGCGACGTACGTGGTGGATGCTTCGGGCAATGGCAGTCGGCTGCACAACGAGGTCGGTGGCTCCCGTGACTACTCGGAGTTCTTCCTCAACGTAGCCGCATTCGGCTACTTCGAAGGCGGGGGGCGGCTGCCCGAGCCCAACTCCGGCAACATCCTGTCGGCCGCGTTCGACAGGGGCTGGTTCTGGTACATCCCACTGACCGATCAACTCACCAGCGTCGGCGCCGTGGTGAGGCGCGAGGAGGCCGCAAGCATCCAGGGGGACCCCGAGGCCGCGCTGCTCTCCCTGATCGATGAGTGCCCCATCGTCCGTGACCTGCTCGGTGACGCCAAGCGGTGCCAGCGGGAACCGTACGACAAGGTACGGGTGCGCCGGGACTACTCCTACGACCGGGAGAAGATGTGGTGTCCGGGCATGGTCCTGGTCGGCGACGCCGCCTGCTTCATCGACCCGGTCTTTTCCTCCGGCGTCCACCTGGCGACCTACAGCGCAGTCCAAGCGGCCCGGTCCATCAACAGCGTGCTGGCGGGGGTCGCGGACGAGTCGCGGTGCTTCGAGGAGTTCCAGACGCGCTACCACCACGAGTTCGCCCTGTTCCGGGACTTCTTGATCTCCTTCTACAAGATGAACGTGGTCGAGGACTCCTACTTCTGGGAGGCCAAGAAGGTGATCGACCACGACGGGACCGCCCTGGAGGCGTTCGTCGAGCTGGTCGGTGGAGTCGCCTCCGAGATCGACTTCTCCCGGACCGGGTATCCCGAGGAGGCCGCGCCGACCCCCGTTCCGGTCGAGGTGTTCGACGCCCTGGCCATCGGCATGCAGTCGGGCATCAAGGAGATGCGCGGGGATGCTTCCGCCCGCCTTGAGAAGCCCGCCTCCGGCGCCCTCATCGCCTCGTCGAACGGTCGGCGCTGGGAGATCGCGCCGTGACGCGGGTCGGCGCCCGCCGTGGGGCGGGCGCCGGCCGCACGTCGCTCGCCTGCCAGCACGTGTGGAGGTGTTCTACCCATGTCGGAGGGCCGTGACGGGCCGCGGTACCAGCGCGGGTTCGCCACCCTGTGCTCCCTCGTCGGCGAGGAGCGCACCAACGGATTCATCGAGGAGCTCGACCGGACATCTCCGGCGCTGACGGAGCAGGTCGTTTGTCTCCTGTACGGCCAACTCCACCACCGTCAGGACCTGGAACCCGCCACGCGCGAGCTGGTGACGCTGGCGGTGATGGCGACCCTGGGCGGCTGCGAACCCCAGGTGCGCCAGCACGTCACGCTCGCGCTGAAATGCGGCGCCTCCCCCGTGGCGATCACCGGCGTCTTCCTCCAGGTCGCAGCGCACGCCGGCATCCCCCGTGCGCTGAATGCCGTCGCGGTGGCCCACGACGTCTTCGAAGCACTGGCCCTACTTCCACTCGGCACAGCCGAAACATCGAGTTGAGGTGCACTGATGAGTACGAGCCGGACGGCGTTGCTCTTCCCGGGCCAGGGGGCCTATCTCCCCGGCGTTCTGCGGGCGGCAGCCCAGGTCCCCGAGGTCCGCGCCATCCTTGACGCGGTCGAGTCCGTCGGCGTCCCTGTGGGCGGCTTCACCGCCTCGGCACTTCTGACGGAGCCTGACGCACCGTCGGCCGACGTGCTGGCCGGGCAGTCCCCGGAAAGCCTCGACCTGGCCATCCTCGCCATGGACCTCGCGGCCCAAGCGATCCTCGGCGAACTTGGTGTGCGCGCCGACGTGCTGGCAGGCCACAGCTTCGGCGAGCTGGCCGCGGTCACCGTCGCGGGCGCACTGACGGTGAGGGACGCCGCCCGGTTCGTACGCCTGCGCTGGTCCGTCTTCGGCGAGGTGCCCGGTCCCTCGGGGACGATGTGCCTCGTGGCGGTGGACCGTCGCCGCGCGGACCACCTGGTGGGGCTGGCTGACGACCCGGATCTGGCCGTCGCGGTGACCAACGGCCCCGAGGAATGCGTGATCTCCGGACCCGCCACAGCGCTCGTGGGCGTGGAGAACGTTGCGCAGGCTCTCGGTGTGCGGGCGGCGCGGGTGCCCGCGGCACGCCCCTTCCACAACCCCGCCTTCGCGGCGACCGGCAGGTTGTTGGCGCAGCGCACCGCGCTCCTGCCCGTCGAGCCGCCCTGTACGCCCGTCTACTCCGCGATCCTGAACCGTTATCTGACGACGCGGGACGACGTGCACGAGTTGTTCGCCTGTCACCTCGTTCAGCCGGTGGACTTCTACGAGGGGCTGCGAAGGCTGCATCACTACGGGACACGGCACTTTGTGGAGGCCGGGGCGCGCGGCATCCTGACACGCCTGGCGCACTCCGCTCTGCCGCCGGGCATCACCACAGTCGCTCCGTTCGACCGAAGGCGCAGCCGGGAGGAGCTGGCCGGGCTGTTCGGCGATTCGGCTGCGCAGCCGGAGACCGTCGGCGCCGCGGACAGGAGCTGGCCGCCTGATCGTACCGATTCCGAGCCGGTCAGTGAGCCAGCCGACGCCCCGGCGGCGACCGCCCCTGAGGCTCCCGCCGTCACCACTGACAACGGCGGTCAGGCACTGCCTTCCGTGGACCAGTTGGCCGCGGAGTTGCGGACCACGTACGCCGAGTTCCTGGGCTTCCCGACGGAGATGCTGACCGACAGCGTGGACCTCGAAGCGGATCTGGGCGTGGACTCCATCAAACAGGTCACGCTTTTCAGCAAGCTGGCGAAGCGGTACGAGTTGGACGCGGCGGGATTGGATGTGCGTGTGACGTCGTACACGACCCTGCCCGCCATCGCGAACCTTCTGCACAAGTTGGCGTCCAACGGTTCCAAGGCGAGGTGAGCACGGTGGATTCGGCCTTCAGTGGACGGGTCGCCCTGGTCACCGGCGGGAGCAAAGGCATCGGCCGGGTGACTTCGCGGGCCCTCGCGGCCCGGGGTGCCCATGTGATCGTCAACTACTTCCACTCGGCGGACGCGGCGCGGGCCACCGTGGACGAGATCGTCCGGCTCGGCGGCTCGGCGGAAGCACTGCGCGCCTCGGTCGCCAAACCGGACGACGTCACGGAGCTGTTCGCCAGGATCCAGTCCGCACACGGAGGTTTGGACGTCCTGGTGAACAACGCCGCCAGGGGGACTCTCGCACCGATGGATACGTTGCGGGAGGAGGACTGGACACGCGCGATGGCCGTCAATCTCGACGGATCCAGGCGCTGTGCCCAGGCCGCCGCGCCCCTCATGGCAGCGCGCGGCAAAGGCGCCATCGTGAACGTGTCGTCCATCGGCGGCGGCTTCGTACTCGGCAACTACGCGACAGTGGGCGTGAGCAAGGGAGCGCTCGAAGCGCTGACCCGCTATCTCGCCGTCGAGTTCGCCTCCCTGGGGATCCGGGTGAACACCGCTTCGGCCGGGCCGGTGGACGGGGCGACCGTCCGCCTGTTTCCCGATGCCGACGCGTTTCAGGAGGTGGTGGTGGCGGCGACCCCGCTGGGTCGGTTGGCCACCGAGGCCGATCTGGCGGAGCTTGTCCTGTTTCTCGCCGACGACCGATCCGGATTCATCACCGGCCAGACGATCCTCGCCGACGGTGGCCTCTCGTTGAGCCATGCGGCCCTGTCACCGCCGACGGCCGCTCGGGCCCTCGCCGCGCCGCATCCCCGCCGCGCACCTGCCGCGCCGAGCCCCGGCCACCGCACCTCGACCTCGACCTCGACCTCGACCTCGACCGAGGGTGAAGGCTTCAACGAAGCGGTAGCCGTGGTGGGTATGGGGGTGAAGGTGCCGGGCGCCGATGGCACCGAAGAGTTCTGGGAACTGCTGCACCACCCGAAGCCCGCGTTCACCGAGCCAGGCGACCGCTACGACTTGGAGAACTTCTGGTCCAGCGCGCCGCACGCGCCGGACAAGTCCTACTCACGCGTGGCCGGCTTCATCCACGGCCCCCAGCACGCCCCGGGGGCCGCCGACCGGGCCACACCGGCATCGGCCTGGCTGCACGACTGCCTCAACCAAGCACGTACGGGCGTGCGCCTCAGCGACGCCGACCGGGTCGGCGTGTACGTCGGCGCATGGCCCGGAGGAAGCCAGGGGCTGGCCGAATCCCTGGTGGTGCGGGGGGCCGTCCAAGCAGTTACCGACGAGGTGGGCGCCGCAGCCGCGGCGGAGATCCAGGAAACCCTGCGGGAGCACTATCGCTACGCCGTGACGGACATGCGGCTCGCGCTCCCGGACGCCATCGTCCAGGACGCCGTCACCAACACCGTGCCCGATCCGGTCGAGGCGGTCGTGGTGGACACGGCCTGCGCATCGGCCCTGTACGCGGTGGACCTGGGCGCGACGGCGCTTCTCGACGGCGCCTGCGACATCGCCTTCTGCGGCGGCGTGGAGGTGTTCACACCGGTCGTCGGCTCCTTGTTCTCCCAGCTGCGCGGTCTGTCGCCGAGCGGACGGGTGAAGTCGATGGACGCGGACGCCGACGGGACGCTGTTCAGCGACGGTGCGGGCCTGGTGGCGCTGAAGCTCCTGTCGCGGGCCCAGGCCGACGGCGACCGGGTACTCGGGGTCCTTGCCGGGTTCGGCGCGGCGTCCGACGGCCGCGGCAAGGCGATCCACGCGCCCAACCCCGAAGGACAGCGCAGGTGTCTGCGCCGGGCTTACGAAGTCAACGGTCTCTCGCTCCAGCAGACCGACTGGGTGCTTGCGCACGCGACCGGAACCCGTGTCGGTGATCGAATCGAGCTGCGCATGCTGAACGATCTCAGCCCGGAGAAGGGGGTCCTGTGCACGGCGAACAAGACGGTCGTCGGTCACACCGGCTGGGCGGCGGGAGCCGTCTCCATGGTCCACGCGCTGCTGGCCCTGGAACACGAACACATTCCGGCCCAGCCGGACTTCGGGCAACTTCCCCAAGGCATCGACTCCGCAGCAATCCGAGTCCCCGACCGTGAGGCCCCCTTCCCCGCTGAGGAGACGACGCCCCGCACCGTCGGCCTCTCCGCGTTCGGCTTCGGCGGCACCAACGCCCATCTGCTCGTCCAGGACCTGCCGCCACACGCCGCCCGCCCACCCCGTACCGCGCCCGCCGTGCGACCGGACGAGATCGTGCTCGTCGGGTGGAGTGCCCACCTGCCGGGCGAGCCCGACCATGAGGCCGTCGCCCGCTGGCTGCGCTCCGAGGGCCAGCCGCCGGACCGGTCGTTCGGCAGGCCCTATCCGCTGCCCGACCTGACCCGCGTCCGCCTGCCCGCCACGACGCTGCGCGCCATCGACCCGACCCAGGTGATGGCGATCGAGGTGGCCGCCCGGTTCGCCGAGGAACATGGCAAGCCTTGGGCGGCGATCGCCGAACAGACCGGCGTGTTCGTCGCGCACACCGGAGCTCTCCGTGCACTGACCGAAGCGACACTGCGCTGCTACCTGGACGACCTTGCCGTAACCCTCGGTCGGCGGGCCGAGCACGCACAGGCCGCGGCCGCCATCGGCCGCTGGTCCAAGACGGTCCGCGCGGCCACGCCGGAGCCGACCGAGGACACTCAGGCCGGGGTCATGAGCAACGTGATCGCTTCCCGCGTCGCCGCGCACCTCGACCTGCGCGGCACGGCCATGACCATCGACGCCGGCCCGGACAGCGCCCGCGCCGCGTTGACCGTGGCCCGCCGCCAACTGCAGTCCGGCAGGCTGAAATTGGCGTTGGTCCTCACCTGTTGCGCCGACCCCGCCAGCGAGCTCCTGGGCGGCCACGGCACCAGCGCCCAGCCTGCGGAAGGGGCGTTCCTGCTGGCCGTCACCACGCGCGAGCAGGCGGACGCGCAGGGCTGGACTGTGCTGGCGGCGGTCGACACCGACCGCCCGCACGAGGCGGCGGACACGGACGAAGGGCTACGGGGCGCCGAGCACTTCGCCGGTGCCAAGGCCACGCTGCGCCTGCTCGCCGACTCCGTGAAGGCCCGCCCTGCCGCTCCGCCGGACGGCCACGGGCTGACCATCCCTCACTCTCGTACGCTGAGGATCACCGCTTGCCCACGGCCCGGCGATCCGTCCGAGGCCGTCCCACCCGGTGGCTTCGTCCTGCTCGGTCCGGGAACGCACGCCACGACGATGACCACCGCACTCGAGCGAGCGGGAGCGGTCGTCGCGTGCGGCGCTGCCGAAGCACCCGCCGACGCGGTGCGGATCGACGACGCCGACGAGTCCCGCACCGCGCCGCGGCTGCGCGCCCTGACACAGCGCTGCCGCCCGGACCTCACCGTATTCACCGGCTTCGCCGAGGTGTCGGGGGCGCGTGTACCCGAGCCGGATCCGGCACTGCTGCGGCTCCACGACGTGATGTTTCTGGCCACGCGCGCCCTGTGGCCACGATGGGACGCCAGCGGGGGCATGACCGTAGTGGGCGGCGGCTGTCGTCCTGCCGACAGCGACCCTCACGCCGCCCTGTTCACCGGTTTCGTCCGCGCGCTGGCCTGGGAGCGCCCCGCGGCCTCAGTGGGCGCCCTGCTCACCGAAGCCCCCGTGGGAGACCCGCGGATGCTGGGGTGGCTGGCCGCCGAACGACGGGCCGTCGAGCGCCCGCCCGTCGCGTACTACTTGGACGGAACGCGTTACGTGGAGGCTCTGACCGAGACTGAACCGCCTGTCGTCGGTGATGTGTTGCCGCTCACCGCAGACTCCACCGTGGTGGTGGCCGGCGGCACGAGCGGGATCGTGAACGCTCTGCTGCACGACATCGGGGAGCAGGTCACCCCCCGGCTGTGGCTGCTTGGCCGCAGTCCGCTGGACCAGGAGAGCGCCGAACCGGTCGCCGCCGCGGGACGCGCGGAGCTTCTGCTGGACCTGCGGCGACGCCACCCCGAGGCCCCCGTACGTGAACTGGTCGCCAGGGCAGACCAGACGCTCGCCGCCCAGGCCCGGAGGGCCGCCCTGCGGCGGCTGGGGAAGCCGTACGGCGCAGACCGCGTCACCTATCTTCCCTGCGACGTGCGCGATCCCCAGGCGGTTCGTGACGCGGCAGCCGCGATCCGTCGGCACACCGACCGGATCGATCTGGTCATCCACGCGGCGGGGCTGCCCGGCGGAGCACTCATCGAACACCGGTCCCTCGAATCGTTCCGCGCCGTTCGGGACACCAAGGTCCTCGGCTACCACCATCTGAAGGAGGCGTTCGCGCAGGACGACCCCGCACTGTGGTGCAACATCGGGTCCGTCCTCGGCTCCGCCTTCGGCCTTCCCGGCGAGGCCGACTACTGCGCGGGCAACGAGTTCCTGGCGTGGTGCGCCACCCGGTCCGGCTCGCCCGGAGGCGAGTTCACAGCGGCCTTCCCGCTGTGGGCCCAGGCGGGAGCCTTCAGCGCCGGCCAGCTCAACGGCAGCGCCACCCTCACCGCCGTGCCGACCGCCGAAACCGCCCGGCAGTTCCGGCGCGAGCTCCAGGCTGCCGCCGCCCGGCGCGGCGGTACCCGGCCCTATCTCGGGAAGCTGGAACTGCGCCGAGCGGTCGCGGAGCACACCGGCCACCACCGCGACGCCCTGTCGAAGGGCCCGCGCCGCGCGTACCTGAACCGGTCCGAAGCCATGTGTGAAGAACCCGCTACCTGGAAACTGAGCCTGGACCGGGACACTGACGGATACCTGTGGCACCACACGGTGGACGGCAAACCCACCCTGCCCGGCACGTTCCTCCTGGAGATCGCCGCCGAAGCGGCCTGCCACCTGCTTCCCGGAAGGGTCGTGCGGGCCCTCCTCGACAGTGACTTCACCGCGTTCGTCCGGCCGTTCACCGGAAGTCACCCGCGCCACCTGCTCGTACGCGCCGAACAGCTGCGCGGCGGCCCTTCGCGGCACGGCGGCGACACCGTACTGGTCACCATCGACTCGGCGCCCGACACAGACCGGGCGGCGCCCTCCCGGCGACACCTCAGCACCACGATCCTGCTCAACGCGCCAGAGGAACCCCGGCTGCCCGATCCCTTCCGCCCGGCGGAGACGGTCGGCCCCCTGGTCCCGGACCCCTACGAGAGCCCGGACTCTTCCGTCGCGCTCTCCGGCGTCTTCCGCAACGTCCAGGAGCCCCGCGCCACCCCCACCAACGCACGGGCCGTCTGGGCGCCCCGCCTCGGTGACACCCCTCTCCTCAGAGAATTCACCCTGCCCGCCGTGCTGTTGGACGCCACACTGCGGACCGGCGCGCTCCTGGCGGATCCGGCGGCGCCCCCCATCGCGCCGGTGCCGCGTGCCGTCGGGAGGGTCGCCCTGTTCACCACGGGCAACGACGCGGACATCGCCGAGCGCTACGGCAACGTGATCACTCTGCACCACGGAGCGGACGGCACCTCCCGGGCCTGCACGCCTGACGGCAACGTCCTGCTTGAGATCTCGAACACGAACATGACGGTGCCTTCATGACCACATCATCTACTGACTCAACAGGCCGGGACTTGCCCACGGACGGGTCCACCGGCCCCGCCGACCTGCGATCTGCCGCCGATCAACTGGCTTGCCAGCGTGCAGAGATCCTGGCGGGACCCACCGGACGCGGCGACGACTGGCAACACGAACGGGGCAAACTCACCGCGCGGGAACGGATCGACCTCCTCCTCGACGAGGGCACCTTCACCGAGATCGAGCCGTTTCGGCGCCATCGGTCGTCCGGCTTCGGCATGGAGCACAATCGCCCCCGCACCGATGGCGTCGTCACGGGATGGGGGACCGTCCACGGCCGCACGGTCTTCTGCTACGCGCACGACTTCCGGATGTTCGGCGGCTCGCTCGGTGAGGCGCACGCCGAGAAGATCCACAAACTCATCGATCTCGCGGTGCGTACGGGCGCCCCGCTCGTCAGCATCAACGACGGCGCCGGTGCGCGGATCCAGGAAGGGGTGACCGCGCTGGCCGGGTACGGCGGGATCTTCCGTCGTAACGCGGCGGCATCCGGAGTGATCCCCCAGATCAGCGTCATCGTGGGGCCGTGCGCCGGGGGCGCCGCGTACGCCCCAGCCCTCACCGATTTCGTCTTCATGGTCCGCGGCTGCGGCCAGATGTACATCACCGGACCGGACGTGATCGCGGCGGTCACCGGGGAGAAGGTCACCCACGAGGCCCTCGGTGGTGCCGACGCGCATGCGGAACGCTCCGGAGCCGCCGCCTTCGTCCACGACGACGAGGAGTCCTGCTTCCAGGACGTTCGCTACCTCCTGGCACTCCTGCCCGCCAACAACCGGGAGATGCCGCCGTCCGTCACACCGGCCGATCCGCCCGACCGGCGGACCCCGGGCCTGCTCGACCTCGTACCGGTCGACGCGTCGAAGCCCTACGACATGCGCGAGGTCGTCACCGAAACCGTCGACGACGGGGAGTTCCTGGAAGTCCACGAACGGTGGGCGACCAACGTGGTCTGCACCCTCGCACGACTCGGCGGGCGGCCCGTCGGCATCGTGGCCAGCCAGCCCCTGGGCCTTGCAGGCGTCCTTGACATCCACGCGAGCGAGAAGGCAGCCCGGTTCGTCTCCACTTGCGACGCGTTCAACATCCCGCTCGACGTACCCGGCTTCCTGCCCGGAGTCGAACAGGAACACGGCGGCATCATCCGGCACGGCGCCAAGCTGCTCTACGCCTACTGCAACGCCACCGTGCCCCGCCTCCAGGTCATCCTTCGCAAAGCCTACGGAGGCGCCTACATCGTGATGGACTCCCGCTCCATCGGCTGCGATGTCTCCTTCGCCTGGCCCACCAACGAGATCGCCGTGATGGGCGCCGAGGCGGCCGCGGAGATCGTCTTCCGGCGTGAGATCCACACCGCCGACGACCCCGCTCTCGTCCGGGAACAGAGGATCAAGGAGTACCGCGGAGAGCTCATGCATCCGGCTTACGCGGCAGAGCGCGGCCTCGTCGATGACCTGATCGACCCCGCACAGACCCGTTCCACACTCATCAGGGCGCTGAACATGCTCCGCGACAAGCAGCCGCTGCTGCCGACCTGCAAACACGGAAACCCACCGACATGACCACCTCGGACAAGCACCTGCCGCCCACCATCACCATCACACGCGGCCGACCGGCCCCTGACGACCTCGCCGCAGTCCTGACCGTGCTGGCTCACATCGCACAGCACGGTGCCGGCGACCTCCCGGGCGCGGAGGCAGCCCCTCTGGGCAGCAACACCCCCTGGCACATCGAGCACCCCGCCAACACCCCTGCGAAACAAGGATGGTTCTCATGGCACCCTCACCCTTCACCCTCGAGGGCAAGCGCGCCCTGGTGACCGGCGCCTCCCGCGGCATCGGCCGGGCGATCGCGATCGCCTACGCCGAGTGCGGCGCCGACGTCGCCCTGATCGCCCGCGACACCGACGCGCTCAAGGAGGTGTCCGCGCAGATCCAGCAGCTGTCGCGGACAGCCCTGGTCGTACCCTGCGACCTGAGCGACCCCGAGCAGATCCGGCAGGCCGTCGCCACCACACTGGACCAGTTCACCGAGCTCAACATCGTGGTCAACAACGCGGGCGAACTCGGTCACGCGGGCCCGTTCACCGAGTTGTTGGACGAGGACTGGACCACCGGCTTCCGGGTTAACTTCGAGTCGGTCGTCCGCATGTGCCGCGCCGTGGCCCCGCACATGCTCGACCGCGGCAGCGGCAGCATCGTCAACATGTCCTCCGTCGCCGGCCTTGCGGGCGTCCCGATGCTCTCGACCTACGCCGCCGCCAAGGCCGCGACCATCTCCCTCAGCCGCACGCTGGCCGCGGAATGGGCCGCTCGCGGCGTACGTGTGAACGCGCTGACACCCGGCTGGGTCGCAACCGACATGACCCAGCAGTTCACCGCGCACCCGGAGGTCGGACCGGGGCTGCTACGGGCCGTGCCCGGCGGCCGGTTCGGCACCCCCGAGGACGTGACCGGCGCCGCCGTGTACCTGGCGAGCGACGCAGCCGGCATGGTCACCGGCGAGTGCCTCACCCTCGACGGAGCCATGACCGCCTATCACGGCGGCTCCACCATGATCGACCTCCTCTCACTGGGCCGTATCAAGGTCTGAGCCACGGAGGCTGCGCACCGTGAGGTCACCTGCCACACACCCGGAACTGGTCCTGGGGTCGGTCGTCGTCGGACTCGCCATGATGCTGCTGACCGGGTTGCTCCTGAGCCGGCTCGCACGCAAGGTGGGTTTGCCGACTGTGATCGGCGAAATCACCGCGGGCATCGTGCTGGGCCCCAGCCTGCTCGGCCTGCTGCCGGGCCATGTGGAATCGGTGGTCTTCCCCGTCGAGGTACGCCCCTATCTGTCCGCGGTGGCCCAGGTCGGCCTGCTGCTGTTCATGTTTCTGATCGGCTGGCGGACCGATCCGAGGCTGTTCGGTGCTACCGCGCGGCGGGCCACTGCCGTCTCGCTGTCGGCCGTCGCCGTGTCCTTCGGGTGCGGAGTGAGCCTTGCGGCCCTGCTGTACTCCCGACACTCCGAAGTCGGGGGCCATCACGTGCGGTTCGGGGTGTTCTCCCTGTTCCTGGGAACCGCGCTGGCGATCACGGCCTTCCCCGTTCTCGCGCGGATCCTCGCGGAGAAGCGACTGACGCGTACTCAGGTCGGTGTGACCGCGCTGACCGCGGCGGCCATGGACGATGTTCTGGCCTGGTGTCTGCTGGCACTGTGCGCCGCCCTGGTGACCGCACACAGTCCGGCGGAGGTCGGCCGGATACTGCTGCTGTCCGCCTTCTACCTCCTCACCCTTGCCCTGGTGGCACGGCCCCTGCTGACCGCCTTCGTCACCCGGAGGACGGAACGACATCCCGGGGAACTGCTGGCAGTGGTCGCCGCAGGGGTCTTCCTGTCCTCGTACGCCACCACGTGGATCGGCATCCACGCCATCTTCGGAGCCTTCGCCTTCGGAGTGGTGATGCCCCGAGAGCCGGCCGACGCACTGCGGACGTCGGTGCTCCAGCCCCTCGACCACATCAGTCAGTTCCTGCTTCCCGCCTTCTTCATCGTCACGGGCTTCGGGGTGGACATCGGGGGACTCTGCGTCCACGGATGGCTCGAGCTGACAGCTGTGATCGGCTTGGCCTGCGCGGGCAAGGTGATCGGCACCCTGATACCGGCGCGGGCATCACGTCTGACGTGGGCCGACACGAGAACGCTCTGCCTATTGATGAACACCCGTGGCCTGACCGAGATCGTGGTGCTGAACACTGGAGTGGCCCTCAAGGTCATCGACCAACAGGTCTTTACTATGGGCGTCTTGATGGCTTTGGTCACCACCGCACTCAGCGGGCTCGTCAAAGCATCTCCGGCAAGGGAACCCCATGGCTCTCTCTCCCCGTGCACCCGCGCCTCCGCAGCCGGACCTGATCGGCATCCGACCACAACAGAGTGAACTCTCGCGATCAGCTGAGGAGTCGTCACAGACCTTCCGGCGGTGCGCCCAGAACCCGCTTCGATCTCCCGATATGCAGGGGAAGTCAGTTGCGCCGCATGCACGCCGCGCGTGGCAGGGCCACTCGGAAGGCGTGCGTGCGGCGGGGTCCCCACACTCGCAGAGAGAACCGATGAACCGCAGCGTGCTCGTGGAAACGTTTTCCCATTCACTGGAGGTAACAGGGGCCCTGGTGGCCCGCTCCTGGGTACATCCGGAGCGGGGGCGCGTCGACTGCCCAGCGCATCCGCTCCTTGTCGCCGCCATGGCGCGAGCCGACATCCCCGTCCGGACCGCAGCGTTGACCGCGGACGATCTGGACGGGAAGGTGCCTGGCTCCGGCGGCCTGGTCTGCGCGGTGTCCTACCGGGACCCGCACGGCATGACACGAGGGATGGCGATCGCAGCACACACATCGTGCCCCCGGGCTCTGGCACACGCGCGCGAGCAGATCGCAGCCTGGCGGGCAGTCCTGCGCACCCGTAGAGCCCTGCTCCTCTCCCCGCCACCGCACCCCGTCGGCGGCTCCGTGGAATCTCACGAGCAACTGGGCTCCCTGCCGCACCAGTCACCTCCTGGTGCTACTTCGATCGCATGGCGTGCCTGCGGCTGCGCACCGCAGAGTTCCTGCCCCGCCGTGGACAACGCGGTTCGCGCGGTACGGGACTTCCAGGCACGGGGACTACGCGTCGCCCTCGTGGGCGCCCCCGTGTGGGACCGATTGGACACGCTGCCCCTCACCAAGGCCGAGCATGACCAACTCGTACCTCTCCGCACTCCCGACACGGCAGCCGAGTTGGCGGTGCCAGATCCAGAGGGGATCGCATTCGTCATGGCGCCAGGCAGCAGCACCGAACAGGTCTCCCGGGTGCTTGCTGTGCTCCGTGCTCGCGTCCCCCGCATCCGCGGCCAACATCCCGACCAGTGGTGCTACACCATGACCGATCAGCTCAATGCCGCCCAGTCCGCCTTGGCGGAGAGCGACGCACTCATCCTTCCGGACACGGACACCGACCCGACCGCTGCGGCGGCCGCAGCGGTCCCCACCGTGGCCCCGATCCACAGGATCACCTCACCCGGTCAACTGCGCCCCGCAGACCTCGACGTCCCCACCATCACTGTGATCGACGCCGACAGGTCCGCCAGCACGCCACTGATCGACATCCTCTCTGGCCTGGGGCCGCTCAGCGTCGTCCACCGGCAGACAGAATCACGCACAGCACGGACGCCACTGAGCGTTCGCCATCTCCGGACGAGATGGAGTTCCAGCAAATCCGAACGGCAGTAGCACTGCCCAATGCTTGGACTTCCCGCACCGCCAGGCCCAGCCCCAGGAGACCGCCCGGTCCGCCGGCGCATGCTGAGGACGCCCTCTCCACTGGAGGACACGTTGGCGCGCTCAGCAGGGGCCGCCAAGTGACCTTGTGGCAGCGGCACGACGGGCTTGGCTGGTGTAGGGGGGTTGAGGTGTCAATCCCCTCGCGGCGTGCAGACGATCTATGCGGCCGATCCCTCGGCGAGGGTGGTTCGGTAGTTACGTTCGTAGTCGATCGGGCCCTTGAACCCGCATACGCTGTGCAGCCGTTGGGCGTTGTCTCATCAGCGGTTCGGTCGACGGCTTCCCGGAGACATCCCAGACGATGACCGCCACCTCGCCCCGCCCCTCCAGAGCTGCGGCCCCATCCAGCGCGAGAAAGCGGCACACCACCCGCTACTCAGAAAGATCGAATCTCGACATCAACCAAGTTGACACAACACCAGGTCACAACCCCCACCACGCCGTAAGGCACGGCAACGAAACCCCAGCTCAGACCACATCCCACACCCCGACTAACCCTCGCCAGCGTCACAGCACGAGCACGAGATCCCGACCTACACCAGCCCCATGACCAGCTATCTCAGAGGTCGTTAAGTCCGTTTCTGGTAGAGGCCCCCTTGTTTTTGTCAGGGTGAACGAGAGCCACCGCATCGGCGGGATAGGGAGCCACGTTGCTCTGTTCGTGGCGGGGACGGACACGGCACAGGTCCATGATCATCAGCGGGATTGGGGGCCACCTCTATCGGGTGATTTCGTGTCTGTGGGTGTGGAGTGTCCGCGATGGACAAGCCGCGTGTGGCGATAGCTTGTGTGTCACCGGGTCCTGTCGGTCCGTGTCCCTGGCAGGCGCGGCTCGAAAGGACCCGGCTCCGTTGTGCGGGCTGATCAGCTGCTGGTGTCCGTGTAGTAGCCCGCAGGATGGGGTTGACGCCCTCGATGGTGCGGCTGATGTCGTCGTTGTCGCCAGCGGTGCCCCATGTGGGCGGTGCGGCGGATGCTGTCGGGCTGTTCAGCGACGACGGCGTAGGTGGACACCCGAACGTCCGGGCCGCCTTCGTGGCGGTGGTCGGTGTGTCCGAGGTGACGGTTGACCTGCACTGATTCGTAGCCGTAGTGCTCGGCCAGGACGCGGCGAAGCCGTGGAAGACCGTTTCTCCGGCGCGGATGCGGCCGGTAGGCAGCTCCCAGCCGACGCTGACGGTGTCGGAATCGGCAGTGGGTGGGGCCTCAACCAGGAGGAACCTGCTCTCGTGTTCGATCAGAGCCGCCGCGGCGAGATCGCTGATGCCCTCGGCGCCCCCGCCGCTACAGTCGCTGCCTCCAACGCGTCTTCTGCACTACGGCGTTGTTGAGCGTCCGGCGCTGCGAGGCGTCCCACCAGTTCTACGGCCGCAAACGCGCCGAAGGGAAGAGTCACATCCAGACCGTGCTGGCTCTCGCCCGCCGCCGCGTCAATGCCCTCTGGGCCCTCCTGCGCGACGGACGACGTCACCCGCCCACCGCTCTCACGGCTTGACAGGAAGCATGAGGAATCAGTCAGGGCGGACCGTAAGTACCGCTTAAATGCGGAAATACTGGACAGGTGTCAGCATGAAGGCCGGAACTGGGGCGGTGATCGTGGCGGGACAACACGCTCCCAGGTCGCCGTGCTCCTGCAAGGAGGAGTCGTGCACCATCCGATCCGCACCCTCACTACTACGGCAGTCGCAGCTGGCCTGCTCACTCTCGGCGCAGCCCTGCCCTCTCATGCCGCCAGTGCTGCCACCCTCACCGTCGACCGCACCGCCAAGATCTCCGCCGACGGTCTGACAGCCAGGGTGGCCGGCACTCTCACCTGTGCCGGAACCGATCCAGCGGAGATCTATGTCCAGCTGGCCGGGAGCGTTGGTAACCTCGGCGCCGGAATGGGCCTGGGCAAGGTCAATTGCAACAACAACACCCCGGTAGGCTGGGCGGTAGACGTAGAGCACTTCCTCGGACGAGCCTGGGAGGCTGGGACCGGCTGGGCCACCGTGACCGCGACGCCCGATCCGAATCCTTTCGGTGGGACGCCTCCCTTCACGGAGGTAACAGTCAACGTTCAGGACATGTCGCTCACCAAGTGAGAGCCTGAACGGGCAGTCATGGACCCCGTGAACAAGCTGATCGTCGCGGGCGGGCGCGCCAGCAGTCGGGCCTGGTGTGCGACGCCCATGGCCCAGGTGAACCGAAAAGGGGTAGCGCCGAGGTAACGATCTACGCCCCGTAGGAAACTCTTTAGGCATCAAGATCAACTACTGGCGGCTTTCCTCGGCGCTACCCCTCAGTGGCTCTGGCGTTCGGCTTCGGTGGCCTTGAGCCGGTAGGACTCGGTGCCGGTCTGGATCAGGTTGCAGGGAACGTGATCCGGTCGGCGATGGCTGCGCAGAGCCGGCGGCCGTCGAAGGTCTTGTCCCATTCATTGAGCTTCTTCGAGTTGGCCACCGATCTGGTGACGGGCGTGAGGTGCAACGAGCGAGGCCCCCGGGCTGTTGATCGAGATGTCTGACGTCTCAATCACGTTGCTCGGGGGCCTCGTTGGACATCTATCCTGCCTGTGAGGATGGGTCCTGTTCCCTTCGGGGTGCGGGCTGACCCATATCCTGCCCGGCTCTGTCCGCAGATGCCCTGAGTGCGATCTGCCGTTCGTGCTCCGGAAGGGGACGCCGCCTTCGGGTGGGGACGTGTCCGCATAGGGGCTTTGTCTGCTCTGGCATCGTCACAGGTCTGACCGTCCCGTTGCTCGGTGAGCGGCTGCCTGAGCGCGCTGGAGGGAGACGGAAGCTGTGAGTGCCCATGCCAAGGTTTCCGACCAGGCCGAGATCGTCATCGGGGTCGATACGCACAAAGACATGCATGTCGCCGTGGTCCTCAGCATGCTGGGCCAGCTGCTGGATGTGCATTCGTTCCCGACCACGGTGGCGGGATGCCGGGAACTGATGGTTTGGGCCCACCAGTTTGGTCCCGTTGCCAGGGCCGGAGTGGAAGGCGCCGGCTGCTATGGCGCCGGCCTGGCCCGGATCCTGGGGGCGGCCGGGGTGGGGGTCGTCGAGGTGAACCGGCCGAACCGGCAGCTGCGTCGGCGGCGGGGCAAGACCGATGCCGTGGACGCGGAGGCCGCCGCCCGCTCCGTGCTCGCCGGCTGGAGCGGTGCCGTGCCCAAGAGCGGCGACGGCCCCGTCGAGGCCCTGCGTATCGTGAAGGTTGCCAAAGACTCGGCGGCCAAGGCCCGGGTCCAGGCCGTCAACCAGCTCAGGGCCGTGCCCGTCACCGCACCAGCGCAGGTTCGCGAGCCTCTGGAGAACCTGTCCTTGTCCCGGCTCGTCACCCGGTGCACGACGCTGCCTCGTGTCCCGGGCCACACCGTCGAGACGGCCACGGCCGATGCCCTGGGGCGACTCGCCCGCCGCATCCAGTTCCTCGAGGCGGAGATCCGAGAGGCCGGCCTCCAGCTGACGGCCCTGGTCCACGAGGCGTCCCCACATCTGCTGCAGATCAACGGGATCGGGGCGGACTCAGCTGCCATCTTGCTGATCGCGGCCGGAGACAATCCCGAACGGCTGCGCAGCGAGGCATCGTTCGCGGCCCCGTGCGGGACCAGCCCCGTCGAGGCGTCCTCAGGAAAGACCAGCCGGCGCCGGCTCAACCGCGGCGGCAACCGCCAGGCCAACGCGGCCCTGTTCCGGGCCGTCCTCACCCGCCTGCGCTGGGATCCCGCCCCCCGGAAGTACCTGCAGCGGCGCACCGCCGAAGGGCTGTCCAAGCGGGAGGTCATCCGCTGCCTGAAACGCTACCTGGCCCGGACGATCTACAAGATGCTCCAGCCCAACTACCCACATCCCGCCTGGCCTTGACATCCATAGGGGCATCGCACTCGACCTGCCACATGCGCTCGTAGAGTGGGTGACGATGCTCGTGGTCACCCGTGAGGGCGACCGCCGCTGCAAACTCCGCCCCTCTCAGCGTGCGACGGTGGCACTGGTGTACCTGCGCGAACACACCACCCTGGCGAAGATCGCCGCCGGGTTCGGGATCAGCGAATCCACCGCTCACGCCTACACCAACGCCGTCATCGACCTGCTGGCTGACCGTGCCCCGAGTCTGCTGAAGCTCCTGCGCGAGGCCGATACGGATTTCGTCCTGCTGGACGGCACGCTCGCCGAGTGCGACCGGGTCGGCGACGGGCGGGCCGACTAACTCTCACAAACACCGCTGGCACGGCGTGAACGTGCAGGTGGTCACCGATCCGGATGGTCGACTGCTGTGGCTCTCACCCGCGTTGCCGGGCCGAGCTCACGACCTGACCGCGGCCCGCACCCACAGGATCATCCGCATCTGCGAGCGCCAGGGCGTTCCTATCCTGGCCGATCTCGCCTACCAGGGCGGTGGCCCCTGGGTGACCACGGGCATCAAGCGCAGGCCCCTGCAGGAACTCAGCCTCACCGAGAAGACCCGGAATCGGGCCCTGGTCGCGGCGCGTGTGCCGGTCGAACGCGGCGTCGCGCTCCTGAAGTCCTGGCGGATCTTCCGCGGATCCTGATGCAGCCCAAACCGCATGACGTCAATCGCGAAAGCTGTCCTCACCCTGGAGCGGCAACGCTGAAGAAGCTCCCTGCGTTGTTCTGCGGGACGTGATGAGCGTCTTGATCCTGGCCAGGGTCCAGGTCTGGTCTGGCCAGCCATGCGCCACCGGCCCCTTGGCCAACTCCTGTTCCAGCACCGCGAACAGGGCCTCGCTCAGTCCTGGCCGAGCGGCCGATCCTTTCGAACGCAATCCGTGCTCTCCGGTGCCCTCCATCCCCGGCGCCACCGCTGCACCGACCGGACGCTGACCCGAAGCTGTTTGGCGATCACCGCGTTGTCCTGCCCGGCGGCGAACATCTCGGCTGCATCCATACGTATGCGCTCGCGAAACGCACGCCGTTCGGCAGTCAAGCCACCGCCTTGCGGATACCTCATGGCTCGGACATACCGCGCCAGTCACCACCTGCCAGCCCTTACGGCAACACGCGGGCGACCTCAGTAGCCGCTCCACGGGGGCCCTGGAGGCGGCTCGCCCCACTGCGTCAGAAGTTCGGGAGGGCAGGCGGACCACCCCGCAGGTGCACCGGATTTGCCATACCTATCGATATTCGATAGATTTCCATTGTGATTCGATCAAGGGAGTGGCGTTGGGAAAGCTGACAGTGCTCGCGCTGCGCGCGGTGGTGGTGGCGCTGCACGCCGGGGCGGTCTCCGCCCAGGCGGTGATGATGGCGATGCTGACGGGCGCCATGGGGGAGGGCATCCTCGTGGACCGCCGCGCTCCGGTCCTCGTGATCATGGTCGTGGGTGTCGTGACGGTCCAGGTCGTCCTGGTCTGCGTGTGGCGGCTGGTGACGATGACACAACGCGGAACCGTGTTCTCCCAGGCCGCATTCCGCTACGTCAATCTCGTGATGGGGGCGTTCGTGGCGGCCTCGCTCCTGGTGCTCGCGCTCGGGGCGGTCCTGGCGCCTGGCGAGGTCGTGCCCCCGGGCGTTGTGGCCCTGCTGGGCGGGGTCAGCCTGGCGATCTTCGGGAACGCACTCATCGTGCTCGTGCTGCGGATGCTGCTCGCACAAGCCGTCGCACGCGACGTCGAAGCGTCGCAGCTGGGCGCCGAGCTGGCCGAGGTGATCTGATGCCGATCGCCGTCGACATCGACGTGATGCTGGCCAAGCGGAAGATGTCCGTGGGTGAACTGGCGGACCGCGTGGGGATCACACCCGCCAACCTGGCGGTGCTCAAGAACGGCCGGGCCAAGGCGGTGCGCTTCACCACGCTCGCCGCGCTGTGCGAGGTGCTTGAGTGCCAGCCCGGAGACCTGCTGCGCTGGGGGCCCGATGACCCCAGGGACAGGGGCAGGGCTGAGCACGAATCCGGAGCATCCGTCCCGGCCGGCTCCCCGCCGCGGTGACCGCGGTCGCGGTAGCCGACCGCCTGCACACAATCACCAGGTACGACGCCCTCGACCACCCCTGCTGGGCGACCCGCTCCGCCTGATCTTCAGCAAACTCCCGAGTGACGCCTGACGACGGCGTCCGCACACCTCATCGCGGTACGGGCCCGCCGTGCTGCCCGCCGCTGGGCGTCGGCGGCCTGCTGCGCCGGGCATTGGCCCACGTACGGACGCCTGCCACAGCAGCAGCGGGATCCACCCTGCTACGCACACCGTTCGGCCAGGCCGCGGCAAGCCGAGTCCTCGCCAGCGACAGCTCCTTCCCCGACCCCACAACTCACCGACCGAGAGGCCAGAGTCATGCCCACTTTCCCCATACCTGCAGCCGCGAAGCTCCTCACCACGATGGCGGGGCTGGCTGTTGCCTGCGGACTCCTGACGGCTTGCGGTGACAAGAGTCCCGAGGTGACGTACAAAGCCTGGACCGAAGGAGGCAACCTGCAATCCGTCCGGCACGACTACATTGATGGCCCCAACGGCGCGGTAAGCGTGCCGGCCAAGGTGAGCGGAGCCGCATGGAGCATCCAGGAGGACGGCGGGAACACTCCACGTCTCAAGGTCGTACCCACTGGCAAAGGCGTGGCGCACTGCCTCCTGCTGGAGGGCAACGACCGCGTTCTGGACCAACGAGAGGGAGCAGCAGGCCAGTCGGTGACATGCTCCGCCCCGCGATAGCGCACGACCCCCGCCACTTCCCGCCGTGCACAAACGTCTTGTTCAGATCCACTCCGACCATCATGAGCTGCTGGCGAGCCCAGGCGAGGAACTTCTTGTCGGCTGTGTCGCGCCGGTCCCACCAGCCGTGCATGGAGGGGGGTGCCGTCGATGCTGACGAGGAGGTGGTATCGGCCGGGCTGGTCGTTCACGTCCATCAGGATCTCTCGTGCGCGGCCAGGAGGTGGGTGCGGCACATGTCGAGCCAGCGGAATCCCGTGGCGGGCTGGTCGTCGATGATGTGGGTTGCGACGGCCATGCTGCCGCACACCGATCACGGCACCGGGCAGGGCGGCCCGAGCCGGACCCATGCCGCGGCGTTGCGGGGTGTCGGGGCGGGTGCGGGCTCCAGAGCGGCAGGATCGACGCCCAGGGCGGCCAGTGCCTCCTCGCCGGTCATGCCGCCTCCTGGTGCTGGTGTGGGCAGTGGTGCTCCACCACACCATAAAATCGCACACATGAGCGATTCTAGTGTGGCGGCATGCCTTTCCCGTCTGCGGTTCGCCCGTGTCCTGTGACAGCGGATCTTGAGCGATTGCCATCCAAGTTCGAGCGCCGGTAGCCGCATCTTCACAACATGGCCAGACGAGAGCCGCTGGCCCCCGCCGGGAGCCAGCGAAGCCCCCTCGTTCACTTCACCTCGACTGCGACCTTCCACGGCACGATGACGAGCGGGCAGGTGCGGCCAGGGTCGGGGCGGCAGTGGCGCACTGCGGTGATCGTGCTGACGCCGGGGCCCTCGGCATGGAAGACGGCGCGAGCACCACCGTCTGGTGTCGTGCTGCCTGCGGTTCGCCGGAGCACGAGGGGGACGCTGGATGCGGGAACGTCCCAGGTGTAGTTGAGCCCGTTGGTGCGGTAGCTGGAAAGCTTGACCACGACGTCGTCGCCGGTGTTCAGGATCACGTTCCGGCCGTCGTCCACGTTCGTCAGCGTTACCCGCGTGGCTGCCGAAGCCGGACTCTCTGAAGGCGGGTGGGTCTGGGCGGCGGCCGGCACGGAAACCGTGACGGCGGCCAGGGCCAGCCCCACGGCCAGCGGAACGGCAGCGTACTTCGACGTCTTCATTGATCTCTCCAAGGGCAGTCGGATGAGGCAGAACAGGCTCTGTAGCCAGGATTCAGGGTCGCCTGCGCACAGGGGTGAAACGGGGAACGTCACGCCCAAACAGCCTGATTGGATGACAACGGACTCCATCCCTGCTGCGGACACTCAAACTTGGATGACAATCGCTCAAGATCCATTGTCACGGGACAGCCCGCCGCGTCATCGAGCAGCAGGCCCTGCAGCAGCTCGCGCAGATTGACCGGTGGATCGCCGCCGAGGAGCGCCGAGAGGCTGAGCGTGCCGAGGGTGAGCGCCGTCGCCCACCGCCGCCGGAATGGCTGATCGAGAAGGGGCTCACCGGCCGCACCGCGGTCTACGTCCACGACGGCCACTGCTGGAGCGGAACGAAAAGGAGCCACCCCATCACGCGGCAGCAGGCGCTCCAGGCCCTGGCGCAGGGCGTCGACCCATGCCCGCACTGCCGTCCCGGCAAGGAGCTCCAGGTGCTGGAGTGAACGGCCGACTGCACCCGGAAGTCGCTGCTTAACCGGCGTGTCGCTTTCCTCGCGATGCGCCCTGGAGTGATTCCTTCAAGTCTGTTGTGCTGACGGCGTGTCGAATATCTAGGCTCCGCGCCATGCAACTGATCGGCTTCTCCGCCACCGGCTGGGAGTCCTGGGATGTGGCTCAACAGCCGCTCATCCGGGACCGGATGCCCGTACTCATCGACGACGACCTGAGATTCGAGGATGCTCCAGGAGCGCCCCGGTCGACGGTGTTCGTCAATCGCTGGCTGCGTGAGCTTCCGCTGAACGGGGCTCCAGCCACGCGCACTTGGCAGAACAGCGCCAACTGCCTTCGCGACTGGCTGGCGTTCCTCCATGTCCGGGGTGTCAGCCCCCTGGGCGACGGTCCGGCCCTGCGCGCCGCCCTGGGCATGTACGCCGAGTACCGGTTGGCCGGCGAACTCACGAACCGATGGGGCCCCAGCACATGGAACCTCAACATGGGCATCCTGTCGGGCTTTTGCTCGTGGGCCCGGGAAGAAGGCATCGCCCGCGCAGTGCCGTTCAGCACGACGAGATCGAGCGTCTGCGCAGGCAAGTCACCGACAACGGTGTCGTACGACGGCTGCCAGAAGCCACGAACCACGTCGCGCCCTTCGGCTCGTGTAGTTAGGGCCGGTCGGGGTTCGTGACATAAGTCCGGTTCACCGCTTCACCGAAACCTCGGCGGTCGCGGTTCAGGACCTGGGCGAGGCGGTGGCGGTTCAGCTCGAACCCGGGTGGATTCCCGGTCGCGCCGTCGGCGGGCGGCGCGACCGGGACGCGGCTCAGCTAATCGGGCCGAAGATCTCGGTGCGGTCGAAGTCGGCGTCCATGCCGTCCAGGACCGCTCCCAGTTGCTTCTCCTCGTACTTGAAGTGCGTCTCCATGACCGCCTCGATCCCGTCCAGATGGCGGTGCGCCACCTCCGGGTCGGTCGAGTCGGCCACCGCCTTCTGCAATCCACCAATGAGGTGCTCGATCATGTTGTGGTCCTGAGTCAGCTTCGCGACCACCGGTGCCAGGTCGGGTCGCGCCCGTACCAGTTCCGGGAACAGCGAACCGTCCTCGGCGCGATGGTGGCCGGACAGGGCAGCGCAGAAGCCGTGGCAGAACAACAGCAGGTCGGTGGCGGCGTCAGCGGGGTCGCCGCCGTCCAGTCCCGCCCGCGCCAACGCCAACGCATTGCGCAGCTTGCCGTGCACCCGCTGCAGTTCCCCGCCCCAGGCGGTGACGCGGTCAGTCGGCAAGAACGCCCTCCCGTCGCAGCCAGGCCGCGCACGCGGCCGTCCAGGACGCGGTGTGCGGCTCGCGCGCAATGAACTTGTGCGGCTCGCCGCCGTATTCCACGCCGTCGGCCAGGCCGATGCCGTGGCTGCCGCCCGGGTAGACGTGCAACTCCACCGGTACCGCGGCCGCTGCCAGCGCCCGGGTCCACTCCAGGGCGTTGGGCAGGCCCGGCGGGTCCTGAGCGGTGGCCCATACGAAGGTCGGACACACCGACGCGTCCACATGCTTGGCCGGGGACAGTTCGTCCTTGATGGGCAGCAGGTCGCCGAGCAGGTTCTCGACCACCGGCGGCGGCAGCAGGTCGAGGTCGGCCAGCGCATAGGCCAGAATCGCGAAGTCCGGTCGGGGCGGGTCGGCGACGCCCTCCTCGATGGACAGGACCCGGCCGGTCATGAGCAGGCCAGCGAGTTGGCCGCCCGCGCTTGATCCGATGACTCCGACCCGGCCGACGTCGAGGCCGTGGTCACCGTTGCGGATGTGGTCCAACCCGGCCCGGGCGTCTTCGAGCGGGGCCGGGAACCGGTCCGGCAGCAGCCGGTAGGACAGGACGAAGGCGTGGATGCCGAGGCCGGACAGCCAGCGCGCGTAGCCTTCGCCCTCGTGTGGCGGAAGTTCCCGGAAGCCGCCGCCGGGCAGGACGAGGACGGCGGGTCGGGGGCCGAAGAACTGGTCCTCGGCGGGGTAAAGCGTGATCTTCTGTGAAATTGGGGTGGGAATGGCCGGAGCCACCTTTCGATACGACGCCTCCATGCCTGACGATCCATCCGCCACCGGCACGCGACGCTGCCTGAAACTATAACCACCAAGGTCAGATGGGCAGTAGGGTCGCGCTGCCGCAAGGGCGTCAGGGTGAGCACGCAGTCTCCGAGGACCGCGCGTCGGCGTCATCGCCTCACACCGCGTTCTCGGCAACGTCAAGCGCGCCTTGCGCATGCCGCCTTCTCAAGCAGCCGCGCGGCGGCCCCTCCGACTGGGATGCTGCTTACTCGTAACACCCGCGAAAGGCACACACCGATGCACCGCAGCGCGTCACAGGCCGGGGCGCCGGCCCTCCGGAATGCGACACAACCTGCGGGGGACACGGTGTCTGCAACGACTAACCCGTACTACAGCCGTGACTCGTGTTCGTGTCTCGTCGGCGGGTGGCGCGTTGGCTGGTTGTGGGTACGGAGCGGGCGGTGCAGGTCTGGTCGGGCTGGTTCGATGACTTCTTCGCGGTGCTGGCGAGGGTGTTTGGGCGGGTGGAGCCGCGTCGGATGGCGATGGCGTATGTGAAGGCGCTGATCGCGCCGGTCGAGCGGAAGAACGGCTGGCAGATCGCCGAGCATGTCGGGCACGCGACGCCGGATCGGGTGCAGTGGTTCCTGGCCCGTTCGACCTGGTGCACCGATCAACTCCGGGATGCGTTGCGGTCGTTCGTGGTGCGGTTTTTGGCCCGCGAGGACGGGGTGCTGGTGCTGGACGAGACGGCGTTTTTGAAGAAGGGCCGGATGTCGGCCGGGGTGGCCCCGCAGTACGCCGGGATCACCGGGAAGATCGAGAACTGCCAGGTCGCGGTGTTCTGCGCGTACGCCACCGACACCGGACGGGCCTTGATCGACCGGGAGTTGTATCTGCCCGCTGCCTGGTGCGAGGACGCCGGTCGCTGCCGCGCCCAACGCATCCCCCGCGCACGGGCGAAGGCGGTGGTGACCAAGCCGGAGCTGGGCCGGCGCATGGTCGAGCGGTGCCGCCGGGCCCGGGTGCCGTTCGGCTGGGTGGCCGCCGACAGCGCCTACGGACAGGACCGCAAGCTCCGAGCCGCCTTGGAGCGGCGCCGCATCCCGTATGTGATGGCCGTCCCCATCGACGAGACCGTGCACACCTACGGCACGAAGAACCTGCGGGTGGACGCGTTCACCGCCCAGATACCGGTCGTGTTCGAGCGCCGCTCGTGCGGGGCCGGAGCCAAGGGGCCGCGCTCCTACGACTGGGCCCTGGCCGAGGTGAGCTGGCCCGGCGGCGCCGAAGACGGCCCGCGCCGCGGCTACGTCCATCTCCTGCTGGTGCGGCGCTCGATCACCGACCCCACGCAGATTGCCTACTTCGCCGTGCACGCCCGCACCGGCACCCCGATCAGCGAGATCGTCCGCGTGATGGGCCTGCGTTGGTCCATCGAGGACTGCTTCGAGACCGCGAAATCCGACTGCAGCCTGGACCACTACGAGGTCCGCACCTGGGGCGCCTGGCACCGCCACATCACCCTGTCCATGGCCGCCCTCGCCTTCCTGACCATCACCGCCGCCCGGACCCGCGACCTCGGACAACCCCACAGGCCCGACGAGTTACCCGCCATGCCAGCCGACAAAGGGGGCTGCCGATGCATGTCGACAAGCTGATCCACTACACCGCCGAGGAGATCCGCCGCCTGCTCAACCGACTCGCGTGGGTCACATCGCCCCCACCACCAGCGACCGAGATCACCCAGTCACGCTGGCGCCGCACCCACCAAACACGCGCGCAACGCTGCCACTACGCCACCCGCGACAAACGAGATCGCGAATCTACCTCACCGACCTCCACCTGCCCGCCTTGACGATCTGGGCCAAAGACCTGCCCGGACCACCCATTGATCACGACCCGATACGGGCCCTAATAGGAGTTACGTGATCGAGCATGGGCCCGCCCGGAATTCCCGCTGGTGCCGATTTGAGGGGCGAGTCACGGGGGGCCTCACCTGCATTGGAGGGCGATCGGCACCCTTTCTGCCGCAGCCCCACATGCGCGCACCGCAGGAATCGGTTTCCAAACTCATGAACCAAGCGAACCGTAGTAAATGGAGGGTGCGTGGGGGTGCGGCGTGATCGTGAGATTGCTGCGGATGCCCGGTTCTGCGCCGTTCCTGCGGGGCCCCGATCCCAGGACACTCGGTGATCATCAGCTGCGCTCGAAGCTGCTGTTCCGCAGACCACAGCCAGCCCAATCAAGGAGGTCCACTGTGACCACGAAACGCTCCACGGCTCTCATCGCGGCCGCCGCAGCAGCCGCGAGCATCGCCCTGCTGTCCCCCGCGGCCTACGGCACGCCAGGCCACTTCGCGAAGGGGTCCGCCCGGGTCGCTGCCCCGGCCGCCCCGTCCTCGGCGACCGGCGAACAGGAGCCGATTGTCCTCTTGCTCAACACCCCCCCGGCCCGGTCAGCCGGGGCTCAAGGGTAGCGGTCTCCTGGACACTGGTCGCTGGTGTTGATGCCACGGGCAGGCTGGGCGAGCTTTCTGCGACTAATTCCGTGACACATCAGCGGACGATTATTGACTCCGCTGTCCCCCTGGCGCCCAAGTCGTATATGTGGGACGTGCAGGTGGATCCTGGCACCTATACCCTCAGCATGGACGACGGGTCCGGGCTGCCGGTGAAGGCGAGCACTGAGGTCGTCGTAACAGCCCCGTAGAACAGGAGATACGCATGGAGGGCCCCACCCCATGGGGACACCGCTGGGATAAGCCGTGGC